>CAJOJQ010000004.1 GCA_905234985.1 uncultured Christensenellaceae bacterium | reverse complement strand
GTGGTAAAGCCGGAAGGGTACAAATTTGAAGCGCTGGGTATCGTGCGGGATGGTTCGGAGAGCACGGACAAGAAAAGTGTTTACAAAAAGGGATACCATCCCTTTTTGGTTTTCAGGCCCCGTTCTTTGAGCGAATTTGTAATCTCTGAAATCGTTTCGCCCTCATCGTATCGGGTAAAAATCTCCGTTACCAAGGGGGCGGTCATGGGATCGAGAACCAAAACGCCTTCAGGACCAACCATATATCCCAAAGGGGTATTGCCGCCATTATTCCGGCATTTTAGGGCATTTTCTTTCTGTCCGCGGTGAATTTTCTGCGATAGCTCGGCGGAATAGTATTCTGCATACCCCTCCAGCATGGATTCCAGGATGATGCCTTCCGGCCCATCGGAGATATTCTCTTTCGCCGACAGCACCTTCACGCCATTCTTTTTCAGGATATGCTTGTAATAGGCGCTGTCATACCGATCCCGTGAGAAACGATCCAACTTCCAGACCAGCACAACATCAAACAAATGCTTTTCACTGTCCCGGATCATCCGCTGGAACTCCGACCGGTCAGCCGTGCGGGCGGACATGGCCCGGTCAATGTAGTTGCACAGAACGGTAATGTCATTCCGTTTCGCGTATTCCAGGCACTCCCGAACCTGTCCTTCGATGCTTTCTTCCCGTTGATTGTCGGAAGAATAGCGGGCATAAATAACGGCTTTCATGTTCTCCTCCAACGATTTTATTGTAACAGCCAATCTGCCACATCCACGATCTGTATTCCCTCATGCTGATAGGCTTCCTGATGGGTACGAGCAAGGATCATTTTGGGATAATTGTCCTTAATTTTCATCAATGGGTCAATCTCCCGCTGGAAGGTGTCAGGATCGTCCACACTATTGGCTACCTGGATATACATCTTCTCATTGCGTTTAATAGCAACAAAGTCGATTTCTTTTTTATAAAGCACCCCGGCATACAATTCATATCCTCGGCGCAGCAATTCAATGGCAACGATGTTCTCGATCATCCGGCCATAGTCAGCATTCTTGGTGCCCAGCTTCGCATACTTGAAGGAATGGTCGCTCAGATAATACTTATCATTGGACGCCAGATACCGCTTGCCCTGAATGTCATAGCGGCGCACCTTATAGAAAGCGAACGCATTGCACAGATATTTGATGTAGGCGCTGATGGTGCGGTCATTGGTTACCACTTGCTCTTTAATAAAGTTGGCGGCCACGCTGCGGGTAGAGGTTAGGTTGGAGATATTGTCGATCAGGAAATCGCAGAGGCGTTCCATGAGGGGCATATTCCTGATTTTATACTTCCGCTGAATATCCCGGACGATCAGCGTGTTGAACACATCGGAAATATAGCTGTATTTGGTCTCCGGTGTCTTATACAGATAAGAGCCAGACATGCCGCCTTCCTGGATATAGCGAGTGAAAGCGGCATATGGATCATTCAGTTCAAAATACTGCATAAACTCCGCGAAGGAGAAGGGATAGACCTCGATTTCAAAGGTGCGGCCTGTGAACAGCGTTGCCAAATCGCTGCTCAGTAGGAAAGCGTTGGAACCCGTGATATAAATGTCATATTTCTCGGAGGCGTGGAGACTGTTGATGGCTTTCTCAAAGCCGTCACACATCTGCACCTCATCAATAAACACATAATTGTTCTTGCCATCCACATAGGCATTCTCAATGTACTGATTCAGCGCGTGATGCTCCATGAGATTCTCATAGATTTCCAGATTGAAATTTACGTGAATCACATTCGCGTTCTCATCAGCCGACATAACATACGCCATGAACGATTCCAGCAGCTTGGATTTTCCGCTGCGGCGCACCCCTGTGATGACCTTGATATCAGGCGTCCCCATGACTTCTTTCAGCTTGTCCAAGTAAAAATCCCGCTGGATCAAACGCATACTTCATCACCTCGATTCTCATTATATCATATTATTTCGCAAAATCAAGAAATCTATTAAAATGCGAAACAAAACTACCTTGGATTTCAGGTTGGTACAATGTAATACCTATCAACATGGGGCATGCCAAACGATTCCCGGTATGCTATATGTTATCATCTTTTACTGATCAGAGATGTTGATCACCGACTCTCTTTCGATTAAACAAACATCCAAAATACGGGATTCTGCTGATGAATTTAAGTTATTTAATCGGCCATTCAGGATTTCAACCGCCAAACGTGCTTTTAGTTCCAAATCCTGTGCAATCGTCGTTAAAGGTGGATAGATTTGTTTGCTGATGGTCATATTATCAAAGCCGATTACGGAAAGATCCGCCGGAATCCGAAGCCCGTATCGATGTAATCCGCTGATCAATGAGGCAGCCAAACCGTCGCTGGTAACAAACACGGCAGTAATCTCATTCTTGATCAGCATTAATTGATCAACAGCTTGGTTAATTTGTTCTGGATCAGCATCGGAAATCACAGAAAAACAATGCTCTGAGTTCAAGGAAAGGCCGTGCTGTGCTAAAACATCCTTAAATCCCTTTAAGCGATGCTGAACTACGCCGTTATCATAGTTGGGCGGGCTGACGAATGCCACATGCTTGTGCCCGTTTTTGATCAAATATTCGGCGGCCAATTGTCCGCCTTTATAATCATCAATGCCCACGTTGGATAATTGCCGGATCGCAGAATAACTGTCGATAAAAACCATGGGGATATTGCTGAGCGCATAAATCTGCTCAATTTCATCGTCAAACATGCCCAGGAAAATGGCGGCCTGCACATTCCAGCTCCGGATGCTTTTTGCAATGCTTGTACAATCTTCAACCAGATTGATCATAGCGTAATAACCCAATTCCTGAATATAACGCACAATAGAACCAACTAAATGGGCGTTGTGCGGAGAACTCAAAGAGTTCTCTTGTCCGATACTGCGAAGAATGATTGCAACTATATTGGAATTTGCTTTTGCCAAGCTGCGGGCGGAGGCATTTTGAACATAATTCCGCTTTTGAAGGAGATCCTGGATCTCCTTCAATTTTTCTTTTGATACTTTATTGTGTTTTCCATTTACTACATTGGAAACTGTCATCAAGCTGACGTGTGCTTCCTCTGCAATGTCCTTGAGCGTTACCATGTCGTTCCTCCTTGACAAACTGGTTTATTAAACCAATGATAACATGAAATCGGAACCGACACAAGAGAAAAAGAGCAAATTATTCTTGAAAATCAAAATTTTTTATAAAAAACGGGAATTTACTATTGACAATTTGACAAACGCAAGTATAATTGAATTGGTTTAGCGCTATACTATCGCAAATCAACAAGAAAGGATGTGTGACCATGAAACACCTCACCCGCCGTGCTCTTTCCCTGGTTCTTGCACTTGCCTTGCTGCTGAGCGCATGCGGCGCATTTGCAGAAGAATCGACCATCATCGGCAGCACCATCCAGTACGACACGTCAAAACCCATCAACAATGGGGAAGACATTGCCGTTGAGTTCTGGTACTGGACCGGCTCGGACAAGCTGTTCCAGGCAGTTGTGGATGAATATACTGCAATTCATCCCAATGTAAAAATCACGTTGGTTGAAAATCCCTGGGATGATTACTGGACCAAACTCCCCCTTGCGCTTCAGGGTAAGGACGGTCCTGCGATCTTCAACGTCCACAACAGCTATCACGAAAACGTCATTGGTTACTTGGCTCCCTATGATATCCCCGTTGAGGATCTGGAAGCTGATTTCGTCGGCGTATCTGCCCATATCATTGATGGGAAGGTGTATTACACTGACTATGGCATGATGACAGCTACCATGTACTATAACAAAGCTATGTGGGCGGCTGCCGGGCTGACGGAAGCGGACATACCCAAGACATGGGATGAATTCCGTGAAGTAGCCAAAAAGCTGACCATCCGGGATGAAAATGGCAATCTGGTACAGGCTGGTTTTAGCTTCAATGGCGGTGCTCAGGGCGATGTGTTGGGCATGCAGTATCAGTATGGCCAGAACCTGTTTACCGCCGACAATAAGGTTTCCTTCAACAATGATGCCATCAAGGCTGTCATTCAGCGCATGAAGGATATCTATGAGGTGGATGGCAGCGGCGATTACAACTTTGGCAATAATTCCGGCGACAATTTCGGACAAGGCATGATCGCTATGTACTTGGGCTGGGGATTCATGCATGGCCTGTTCCAGTCGCTGTGGCCCGAAACCGAATTCGGCAGCTTTGAAATCCCGACGCCCACGGAAGAAGTGCCTTACGCCTATCATCGCTACAACGGTGAATCCACCTTTGGCGTCAACAAGAATGCTCCGGCAGACCAGCAGGCCGTAGCGCAGGACATTATTCGCTTCTTCCTGGCGAAGGATGCGCTGCAGAAGCAATTTGTTCTTGCCAACTCCGTGTTCCCGGCCAAGAAATCCCTGGCGGAAGATGCGGATATTCTGGGTGTTTCCAGCATTGCGGTTCTGGCGAACCACATTGACCGCTATATCTGGCCCGGCCCCATGCCCAGCGCTGTGGAAAACAACATGAAAATAGCCCTGGAAGATATCTTCTACAATGGCGCAGATATCGAAACTGCCCTGAAGAATGCAGAAGAAACCTGCAACATGGAGCTGGAAGGCAGCGAATTTGTTTCTGTAGAACCTCAGTATACGTATGCATCTGAAGCAAAATAATGTTCACCCGTATCCGGCGGAGAGTCTTCTCTCCGCCGGATTGACGGAAGGAAGATGAATATGCAAAAACGAATAAAAAGCGCAAACTCTCTTCGCAGCAAAAGTGAAATCGTACTGCGAAATACAGTTGTTGCGTCTTTGATTCTATTCTTTTTGGTGTTTTTTTATATTCCTATTTTTGCTGCTTTTTATGGAAGCTTCCATCTTTGGAATCCGTTAAAAGGGCAGTTTAAACCAATTGGGTTAAAAAATTGGCAGACAGTATTGAATAACAGCTTATTCTGGTTTTCCATGAAGAATACCGGTGTTTTTTCTATCGTCGCGGTTGCGGCAAGGGTGATCATTGGCTTGCTGCTTGCTTCCGCATTGTTTTCCAAGCTTGTGAAAGCCAGGTCTTTTTTTCGCATGCTATACTACATGCCCACCATTACGCCGATGGTGGCTGTTGCTTTTGTTTGGAAAAACATGTATGATCCTCAATTTGGATTATTGAATCAATTGCTGGGATCCAAAATCAACTGGCTGTTTGACGGCCGATATGCCATGATAGCGATCTTGCTGCTGACCATATGGAAAGACTTTGGCTATGCTGTCGTAATCTTCCTGGGCGGCATGTACTCTCTGCCCATGGATTGCTTTGAAGCGGCGGAAATAGACGGCGCCAATGCGCGTCAGCGTTTCTTTAGAATTACTTTGCCTTTGTTGAAACCCACGGTGATTTTCATTGTGATCACTTCGTTCATTTCCTATTTTCAAACGTATATTCCGGTCATGGTTCTGACACAGGGCGGGCCAGGGACGAAAACATATCTTGCGTCTTATTTGATATTTGACCAGGCATTTTCCAAGTACAACTTTGGGTATGCATCCGCAATGTCTTTTATTCTGTTTTTGATCATCGCAATTCTTACGGCAGTTTCCTTTAAGGCTGCCGGGGAAAATGGTCAGTAAAGGGGGGAATGCATATGAAAACAATGAGAATAAAGTCCCTTGTTCTTACGTTTTTGCTTCTTGCTTTCAGTATCATCACCATTCTTCCCTTCCTGTGGATGCTTGCTTCCTCTTTCAAAACCAACGCTGAAATCAGCGCGCTGTCTCAACATTTTCTGCCACAGAACCCAACTTGGGAAAACTATGAAAACGCCTTGAGCAAAATGGCATTTTTGCGTTACTTTCTCAACAGCTTAAGCTATGCTTTCGTTCTTTCCGTCATCACGATATACACAAGCGCGATTGCTGGCTTCGTGCTTTGCAAGTATGAATTCCGCGGGAGGCAGATGGTATTTGGAATGGTGATCGCCACCATGATGGTTCCCGGCGTAGTAACCATCATCCCGCGATATAGCATGATGCAATACCTGGGATGGCTGAATCAATTCCAAGCCTTGATTATTCCCAGCTTGTTTACTGCCTTTGGAATCTTTTTGATGCGGCAAAGCTGCACCGCTGTGCCGGATGAAATCCTGGAAGCTGCTCGTATTGACGGAGCAAATGAGTTCTACATTTTCCATAGAATCGTCATACCTATGCTACGAAACACAGTTGCGAGCATGGCAATATTCCAATTTTTATGGGCATGGGAAGATTATCTTTGGCCTTATCTCATGATCCGTTCGGAGAGCAAACAATTATTGAGTATTGCGTTAAATATGTTCAGCGGTCGGTATTCCACAGACTACGCGGGCTTGTTTGCGGCGACAAGTATTGCTATAATACCAGTAGTGATCTGTTATCTGATCTTCCAGAAACAGTTTATTCAGGGAATCGCGTCATCAGCCGTAAAGGGCTGACCAGGGAGGTTTGACGAATGGCAAGGGATACGCAAAAAACGTTACGCAATCAAGTTATGTATTCGGTCTATGTCCGCCAATACAGTAAAGAAGGCACCTTCAAAAAAGTCCAGGAGGATCTGCCGCGCATCCAGGCCCTGGGCGTGGACATCATTTGGCTGATGCCCATTCATCCCATCGGTGAAAAAAAGCGGAAGGGAAGCCTGGGCAGCCCCTACGCCATAAAGGACTATCGGGCGGTAAATCCGGAATACGGCACTCGGGAGGATTTCATCAGCCTGGTGGATCATATCCACGCGCTTGGCATGAAATGCATCATCGACGTGGTTTATAACCACACCGCTCCTGATTCTGTCCTTTCCGTGGAGCATCCGGAGTGGTTTTATCATAAGGCGGACGGGGCTTTCGGAAACAAAATCGGCGATTGGTCAGACATTATCGACCTGGATTATTCCCATCGGGATTTATGGGATTATCAGATCGAAACGCTGAAAATGTGGGTAGAAATCGTAGATGGATTTCGCTGCGACGTTGCGCCGCTGATTCCGCTGGACTTCTGGATGGCGGCACGGGAAGCAGTCAAGGAAGTGCGAGCCGATTGCATTTGGCTTAGCGAATCGGTGGAGCCGATATTTACCTTTGATAATCGGTCACGCAGGATGACCAGCCTTTCCGATTCTGAAATTTTTCAGGCCTTTGATATCAGTTACGAATATGATATTTACCACGATTGGATCAGATATTTAACGGATGAGATTTCTTTGGCTGAATATTTGGAAAAAATCAATCAACAGGAATATATCTATCCGGAAAACTATGTGAAGCTGAGATTTCTGGAAAATCATGATCGGCCTCGGGCACGGTTCTTGATTCCGGATGAACGTTCCCGGTATAACTGGACAGCTTTTCTGTATTTTCAAAAAGGGATGGTGCTCCTGTATAATGGACAGGAAACGGAAAATATCCATCGCCCCAGCCTGTTTGATAAAGATGAGCTTCAATGGCAGACAGGACGGGATATTTCAGCATATTTCACACAACTTGCTCTGTTGAAGCGCCATCCGCTGATGAAAGAGGGAAGCTATACCGTCCAAGACGGGGGAAACGGCATCATTGTTGCTGAATATACGGATGGAAACCAGCGTCTTCTCGGTCTTTTCAGCACAAAAGGAAGATCTGGTATTGTTCGGACGAATCTTCCCGACGGAATTTATCGGAATTTGCTCAATGGCAGCGATGTCTATGTGGAATCTGGCCTGATCTGTATGGATGGACAACCGCAAGTGATCGAAATCAATCAGGAGACACATGAATGATCGAATCCTATCAATCTACCTGTGTTGTCGGTGAGCATTACCGCATCACGATTTTGACCCCGCAGCTCATCCGAATGGAATATGATCCGGAAGGGCTTTTTGAGGATCGTCCGACGCAAATGGCGCAGGACCGTCTTTTTGCGCCGGTTCAGTATCAGTATTGGAAAACGGAAAAAGGCATTGAAATTAGGACATCGTGCATCAATTTGTTTTATGATGAGCAGCCTTTCTCCTCCTCAGGTTTGTGGGCAGAAAACCGAGCAGTCTGTCAAGGAATCTTTACAACGTGGCATTTTGGCGATCCGATCATCGAAAACCTGGGCGGAACAGCCCGTACGTTAGACGAGGTGGATGGAGAAACGCCGCTGTGCCCCGGTATTATATCCCGTGTGTGCGGATACAGTGTGCTGGATGACAGCCATTCTCCTGTTCTGACGGAAAACGGCTGGTATGAAGCGCGAAGAGATCATGTTCAGGATTTCTATCTCTTTTGTTACGGAACAGACTATCGACAGGCGCTGAGAGATTATTTCCATTTATGCGGTGCGACACCGCTGCTTCCCCGCTACGCATTGGGCAACTGGTGGAGCCGGTTTTACGCATACACAGACCAAGCGTATTTGGCCTTGATGGATACCTTCCGGGAGAAGGGAATCCCGCTATCGGTGGCTGTTCTGGATATGAATTGGCATATCACGGATGGCGGGACAGAAGGAAAGGGGTGGACGGGCTACACCTGGAATCGTTCCCTAATCCACGATCCTCAGACTTTTTTGGCCGAATTGCATGACCGAAATCTGAAAGTAACCTTGAATCTGCATCCGGCGGAAGGCATCCAGGCGCATGAGGAAAGTTATTCTGCCGCTGCCCAGGCACTTGGGAAGGACGCGGAGCACCATCAGCGCATTCCTTTTGATCCCACGGATCAGCCATTTATGAATACTTATTTTCAGGAGGTGCTTACACCTTTAGAGCAGCAAGGTGTCGATTTTTGGTGGGTCGATTGGCAGCAAGGAACGAAAAGCGCCGTTCCCGGCGTTGATCCCCTGTGGGTATTGAATCATTTTCATACGCTTCACAGCATGAAAAAAGGGAAGCGGTCTTTCATTCTTTCACGCTATTGCGGCCCGGGCAGCCATCGATATCCGATTGGTTTCTCCGGAGACAGCGTTATCAGTTGGGCGTCTCTGGCATTCCAGCCCTACTTCACAAGTACAGCTTCCAATATTGGTTATGGCTGGTGGAGTCACGATATTGGCGGACACACCCATGGGGAAAGAGATCCTCAATTGCAGGTGCGTTGGCTGCAGTACGGCGTTTTTTCGCCGATCCTGCGGATGCACAGCACTTCCAATCGCTTTAACAGTAAGGAGCCTTGGCGCTATACTGCGGAATGTGAACGGATCATGATCGACATGCTTCGCATGCGCCATCGCCTGATCCCCTATCTCTACACCACGAACTGGCGTTGCCATACCCAGGGAGAAATGCTGATTCAACCCATGTATTATGCATATCCCCAACAGGAGGAAGCCTATCAGGTGCCCAATCAGTATCTGTTCGGCAGTGAATTGATGGTTATGCCCATTACTTCTCCGCAAATCGATAAATTGGAATTGGGCTGTGTGACCGGCTGGCTGCCTGAAGGCACATATTTTGATTTCTTTTCCGGACACCGATATCAGGGAGACAGGATGATCCGGATGTTCCGTCCGTTGGACAGGATTCCAGTGCTTGCAAAAGCCGGCGCTATTGTTGTTCTGGCGGATGGCCAGGCCGTTCAGAATGGCGTTCAAAACCCTGAGGCTTTGGAAATACGGGTTTTTGCCGGCGCAGATGGGCAGTTCGATTTATACGAGGACGATGGAGAAAGCTTTTCTTATCAGGAAGGGGATTACTGTATCACCCAAATTCGATTCAAATGGAATCAAGGTCATGCTTGCGCTTTAACTCTCCAGCCAGGGCAAACAGACGCAGCATATCTGCCCGCGAATCGAAGCTATCATTTCCGCTTTGTTGGCTTTGATAACAGTGTGACCCCTGTTGTCAAAATCAATGGCAGAATGGTCTCATCACAAAAACAGTATCTTGATTCAGAATATGCTTGGGATATTCAGCTTTTATCTGTTTCTCAGAAGCTTTCTGTCGAGATTCTTTTTGACGGAAAAATCTCATTTCCATGCAATCATGTTTTGGCATGGCAAGAAAAAATATTGAATCATGCGCATATTCAATATGAACTAAAGGACAAAATATACCAACTTCTTGTTTCCGGGAAAAGCATGTCTGCTGTCTGTTCAACGCTTTATGCCATGCAACTGTCAAATGACTTGATAGCAGCTCTTATGGAACCGGCAGAAATATAATGGACTAATAACCTTTATTTTGTTTCCTGTGAAGAATAAGATACGGAGAATCGAAATATGTCCTCAAATAAATATAAGAACAGCGGAGATATGGATGACGAAGAATACAGCCGGATGCGGAAAGCGGAAGATGACGCATATGAATATCACGGGGAGGATACAGAGATAAGTGCCGATGAGGATGCAGATGATGGCTACCCCGATGTGGTGGAGCATGATCACAGCGGCAGCGTATACGACCTGAAATCAGATTTCATTGTGGTTCTGCCCGGCGAGATCATCCGCATCCCGCAGGACAGCAATTTATCCTGGATGACCATGTTCTACGCTCTGCCCCGGGAACTGGTGGAGAAGCGGCCCGTATATCTGGAATTGCCCAGGAACATTGTGAAGCTGATGGAAAGCGAGAAGCATATGAAGCTCATCAAGGACGATGCTTTCCTGGAGTTGGTTTGGGATTGCTATGCCTGGGCTATCTGGCAAGCGCTGAAAGTGCCAAATAGCAAGGGCGGCTACAAGGACATACCGGGCAACTGGCAAAACTATTCCGGCGATTTCCCTCTCTGGCGGATGAGCTATGACATCATCCGCTATTTTCGCATGAGCTATGAAACGAAAATGGAATGGAGCTTCCAGCAGCTTTTCACCACGTTTAAGAATAAGGACTTGCCCTGGATGAATTGGCGGCAGTTTTCCAATCTGGTTTTCAACCTGACGGACAAGATCGTACAAGAGCAGAAATTTCAGCCCATCATTGACGAAGTATGGAATCGTCGGCAACCGGAGGATTACACCGGGCACAACCTCAAGCGGGGAGAATTTTTGCGGAAGTGGAATCACAGCCGGTATTATCAACACGCTTCCGTGGAAAAACTGATCGAGGATGAAATCGACGCGCCCGATGCGCAGATGGCCTTTGACAAAAAGGTGCTGTCCGAGCAATTGGTGGAGCAATTTGAGGCGACGCTATCCCAGAAGGACAAAACGATCCTGGATTTGCGGATGAAGGGAAAAACGATGCAGGAAATCGCAGACATTGTAGATTATGAGACCCCCAGCGCTGTGAAGAAACGCATCGACAGGATCGCAGAGCAATATGAAGCGTTTATCAATCCGTTGCCCGACGGCGCGGAACGGGCCAAACCGGAGCGGCCATAAAATTATTTCAAAAAAATTTTTGTATCCAGGAAAAAAACGGCCATTCTCAAGCCAATGAATAGTGGAGGGAGAATTTTTTCCCTCCCGCAATCAGCCATCGGCGCTGCCGGTGGTTTTTTGTATGGAAAAAAGCCGGATAAAACCAGCATTTGCAAAATCAAGGGGCGCTTCCTTTGTTAAGAATAAGACCATCGTTGGCTTAGTGGACTTTCTCCCACTCAATGTACTTAAATCAGTTATTTCGATGTTGAGTTCGGCTATCTTTCCGCAGAATAATTGGGTGTCAGAACGATAATCAAAATTTTCTTCTGCTAATCCAATGCCGATGAACAAGAATACGCTGACGGTTGACGATAACCCAAATGTCCTTCAATCCGTGCGGGACGGGCTACTTCAGCTGGATCCCAACGGAACCCATCGGATCGCCGCTTCCGGGGACGAGGCGCTGGATCTGGTGGCGCGATTTCCGCCAGACGTGATCTTTTTGGATGTGGAAATGCCGGGCCTGAATGGCTTGGAGGTCGCCCAGTGGCTGAACACTTTCCGGCCCCAGACCAACATCGTCTTTATCACTGGCCACGCGGAATATGCCCTCTCGGCTTTGGAGCTGTACGCCAGCGGCTTTCTGCTCAAGCCCATCTCGGAAGAACAGCTTGACGAAGCGCTGCGGCACCTGCGCTATCCCGTTTCCACATCAGCCAGAGCGTTTCCCAAACAGCTCAAAGCGCAGTGCTTTGGACAGTTTGAAGTCTGGTGCGGCGACAAGCCCGTCGTTTTCCAGCGCAGAAAAACAAAAGAACTCTTTGCCTACCTGATCGACCGAAACGGCGCGCTGTGCAGCATGGGCCAACTGATCAGCTTTTTCTGGCCGGAAGCGCCGGGAGATACTGCCCACGCGAGCCATCTCCGCATGCTGATTGCCGATCTACAAACCACGCTGACCGATTGCGGCTTCGGCGAGGCGCTTGTGCGAAGCCGGGGAATGCTGGGAGTCAATCCTTCCCTGCTGGACTGCGATTCTTTTCATTATTTGTCGGGCAGCCCGAAGGGAAAGCAGTCCTTCCACGGGGAGTACATGAGCCAATATTCTTTTGGAGAATCCACGCTAGCCAAGCTGATGCGGATGAGGGATTGAGTCATCAATCAACAACAGAAAAGAGGGATCACGATGAAAAACATACCATGATGGTTTCGCCTTCCGGCTTCTCCATCAGCATTCCCCAGCACATCAAAAATCACGACTGACAATAAGGAGGAAAACGGCATGTATCGTATATACAATTGATAATTATGAGCGGGGGTCTGACCTTCCTCCCCTGCTCAAGTACCATTATTCGTACCATTAACCGTGTGGTATTGTGTGGGACGTGATGGGATAAACCTGTGTGATGTGGCAACATAATGTGACCAGATGGTACAGAATGGGACGTCCTGGGACATCCCTGGTTCGCTTTGAGTCTCCTATGCTCCACCAAACATGAGAAATCCGAACTTTCAGCCGGTTGGCGGAGGGTTCGGATTTCTTGTTTTTATCAATGATACCCTTATCACTTGAGTTTTGAAACTACATGTTGAAAAAAAGACGAAAACGATGTATAAGGTCAGTCCGCCTGTCTGTTCGTATGAATCTCCTCTAAAAAAGCCTTCAGAAGCGCGGATTTGTTTTCATCGTGATAATATACGCCATGCACCAGGTCCGTATGGAAATCGCAGGGCACAAAGCGCAGGCCGGGAGGCGGAAAAGCGAGATACTCCGGCACGGCGCAGCAGCCGAAGCCGGCATTGACCAGCAAAAACGCTTCCGCGATCGTTTCGCACAGAATGGGCTTCTTTTCACTGGAATCAATAAAAGATTGTAAGTCTTTGTTGTTGTAGAAGGTATTCCGAAGCGGCATCGGCACGATCCAGATCAACTGTTCATTCCTGATATCTTCCGTGCGGATAAAGCCGCTCTCCGCCAGCGGATGTCCGGGAGGCATCAGGCAGACGAATCGACCACCGCTCAACTGCTGAAAAACCAGATGGCTGTTGCGATTGCTTTTCCTGAACGAAAAGCAGGTATCCAACTGACCGTGCTCCACGGCCAGGGTATTGACGTCCCACTTATTGCAGGCCAGCAGCGGCACAAAGTCCGGATATTTTTCTTTGAGCTTCTGAAAAGCGGGCGTCATAAAGAACAGCTCGCTGCCGTCCGTGTAACCGATGCGAAGCACCTGCTCTTCCTTGCCTCTGGCAGAGGCGGAAAGCTGGCGGGCATGATAGGTGATTTGCAAAAGCCGCTTCGCGTCCGCCAAAAATTTTTCCCCAATGGGCGTCAGCGCCACGGTCCGGGTGGTGCGGATGAAAAGTGCGGCGTCCAGTTCATTTTCCAATGCCATGATCTGCTTGCTGACCGCGGGCTGGGAGATATGCAGATCATCCGCCGCCTGCTGGTAACTCAGGGTTTCCGCCACCCGTACAAAGCATTCAAGCTGCGTCGTATTCATTTGCTTTCTCCAATCTTTAATCCTTCATTACTGCCCATGCCTGTTTCACAGCGCTTGGGTATCGTCCTCGCCCTTTTGCCAGGTGAGAGAAAACGCTTTTGCGGTCAGCGTTTTGCTCTCCGGGCAGTAGATGGGCTTTAGCGCGGCGGTGTGTTGGCTGAAAGCGTCCATATTCTCCGTTTCTTCCCCCGCGCAAACGCACAGGCAGGCAATTTCACTGCCCCACATGCGCTGTTCGCAGCCAAAGTTTTCCCCGTTCCAGGGTTCCATGGGCACGCTGCTCCACAGACCGATGAAGCCTTTTCCCTTTCTGAGCAGCAGCCAGCCCCCTTCCCGCCGCACTTCGTCAAAACGGCATTCGGGACAATACAGATGAATGTAATGCAGGGGATGCGTTTCGGGAATGCAATAGATCAGGCCCAGCATGGCGCCCTGCTGCTTCAGTGCCGGAAACACGCCGTTGCCGTGCCAGCAGCCGGGCCGCATATCGCCGCCCTCCGACGTGGAACCGGGATGGTTGATAAACACCGCGGCTTCCCCGTCCAGGGCGGCGTACCAAAGGTGCTGCTGATAGCCGTACACGCCGGGCTGAAAGCAGGTGGTGCCGTGAAAGCATTCGTTATAGGATTTCACAAAGGCATGGAAGGAGGGGTCGGCGCCGGGCATTTTCGCGGTATTTTGCCAGCGCGTAAAGGATTCCCGGGGGCTTTGCACGCTGGTCAGGCACCAATCCTTATGCTTTTCCAGGATGATCCTTGCGTTGCCCGTGGTATAGGACAAGGAGGCGGGTTTTGCCATTTTTTCCTTCAAGTCCGCGGGGAAACGGTAGCGGCTGGTGGCGTAAAAGCCCAGCCAGCCCTCCCCATAATCGTAAGGCTGCCCAGGATCGGCCAAGTTCATCAGCGCCATGGCCCCCGCCTGGAAGGGATAAAGCACGCCCCGGTACACCCGGCCCTGGGGGGCGATGACGCCGCCCTTGAATGTGTGGGTGGCCAGCATGGAAAGCAGCTTGTCCGTAATGCGCGCGGCCCGGACAGAAATGGCCTCCTCCGCGAAATCCACCACGTTGATGAGGGCCGCGAAGGTGACGCACATGTACACCGTACTCAAAAATTCTTCAAAGCCGTATGTTTCGATATCCTCCAGCCAGTCCAGCACCTTGCCTCGGCCCCAGGCGTGCAGCTCCCTTCCGCTCATTTTTGCCAGGGGGAAATCATCGTCGGGGTACATCTCCCCCGCCTGCATGGCGCTGGCGTAGAACATGAGGCAATGATTCTCGCTCCAGAAGCACATGCCGTCGAAGCCGTCCTGATCCATCCAATAGCGGAAATGGGTCAGCACCTCCCGGGCGCGCGTGGCCGTTTCCTCCGAAACCGGATAGTTTTTCAGGTACCTGATCAGGCCGCACACCAGGAAGTCCGCGCAGTCCACCCGCTTTTCAATGAGATCGAGGGTTTCCCGCATCAAACGACCGTCGTCCTTGGACGTGTCGCCTACATACTTCCGGGCCAGCATATTGGCGATGGGAAAGCCGAATTCCTCCCCCCGGCTCAGGCTTTCCACGTCCGCGATGCGGCGGTAGATGAGGGCGAGGTTTTCTTCGTAGGAAGGAACGGGGCGGATATAGGCGGGGCGTATTTGCTCCGTGCGCTCAAAATGCCGCTGGAGCATGTGCTTTTGTTTCCCGAAAGAAAGGCGCAGCGTCAAATACGCTTCCCCGTCCGTTAGGTCGATTTGGCTTTCGCCCGAAACGTCATGCCACGTTTTCGGCAGGTGGGCGTGGGCGTAGTCCGGATCGTACCCATCCCAGGCCCAGCAGGTTCCCGCTGGGGCGGGACGGGAAAAGCGCAGGGCGTGGGCCTTTAGCTCCGCCGATTCTAAGAAATCCAGGGCGGGGGCGGCGGCTTCCGCTAATGCTTCATCGGGCAAGGATACTTGAATTTCTTCCCGGTCTTCTAAAATCTGTATGCCAACCACGCTGCGGGTGTCCCGCACGCCCAAGGCTTCACAGACCAAATAAATCATATTCTTGCCGGGCCGCAGAGGCAGGGGGATTTCCGCCCGGCCGATGGGCTTGTACACCGGCTGTTTGAGGCCGCCCACCCGAACGCCATTGCAATACACGTCCACCGCCGCGTAGGACCACAGCACGGCGCGAGCCGTCCTTGCGCGGGGAACGGTCAACGCCGTGGCGGCGTCAAAGGCCACCCGGCGCATATCGGCATAAAAATCGGAAAGATTGATGAAGGCCCCGTCCCGGCCCCCCTGGAAATGCCAGGGCAGGCCCAAACGGCTGTTTTCCGACGCGGAAACGGCCTCTGTTCCAGTCAAAACCGGATGCTCCGCCACGATGGAGCGCAGATACGCTTCAAAACGCAGTTGATTGGCGTCCCGTTCCGCGCAGGTAAAGGGGGTAACGCGGGGCCCGGAAACCATGTAGTGGGTAATAAAGCCCTCTCTGTCCAAATGCCAGGCTGCCATTTTTCTACCTCTTAATCGTTCACATCGTATAATTTGATCGTGTCCCGGGTATTCATGGTGCGGGGCGTTACCTGAATGTTTTCCAGCTTCACCCGGTCGGCGTGGCGCACCCAAAGGCCGCAGGCGTCCACGTCCCCGTGGGCGTTGCTTTCCGGGTAATCGGTGAGGAATTCTTCAAATGCCGCGGGGATTTGCAGGATTTCTTCGTTGTCCCGATAGGTAACAGTATAATCGCTGATTTGAATATCCTCAATGGCCCGGCGCACGGGCCTGCCGCCCTTCGTTGTATCCGCGTAGCCGGTCAGGATGGCGGGCAATTCTGCGTTTGCGGCGGAAATGCCGGAAATCTTCACCCCCGCGATATGGCCGCCCCAGTACAGGGCCTCCGGATCCTCGCTGTAGGGTTCCTTCGCCTGATTGCGGCGGTTCAAAAGAATGTATAGGGGACAGAGGACGTTTTTCATGCGGATACTCCGCACGGTCACATCCTCCACCCGGGAACCGTCGCAGCTTTCGATGGAAACGCCGGACACGGAGCCGGGATATATGTCCGGCATGATGAAATCGCAGGCTTCCACGGTCACATGGCGGATATCGTGCCGGGTGCCGGTGCCGATCTTGAAGCCGTTCATCACGGTGCAGACCGTGCAGTTTTTGACCGTGATTTCTTCCGAAACCCGGTTCGTATACACCGGGTTTTTCACGCACACCCCGTCGTCGGCGCAGGAAATGAAGCAATGCTCCACCGTGACCCGGCTGCAGCCGGAAATATCCACCCCGTCCGTATTGGCCACGTGGCGGTTATCGTCGATGACCACGTTTTTCACCGTCACCCCGTCGCAGGCTTCGGGGTGCAGGGTCCAGCACATGGAATCCCGCAGGATGACGTTTTCCACCCGCACGTCCTGGCACCGCAGCAGCCACACCATGGCGCTGGGGCGGCGCAGCACGGGCTTGCCTTCCCCGTACTTGTCCTCTGCGTAGCGAATGCGCTCCCGATAGCAGGTGCGAACGGAGCCGGGTACGGTGTTGATTTCGCTGGTCTTGGCCTGGGCGCGGGTGGGCAGCATGGTGGTGGGAAAGGGGGTAAGCGCGGGTATTTTCCGCGGTTCGTGTACAAACCATTCTCCATTGCCGTGGATCACGCCGCCGCCGGTGATACATACGTTTTGCGCGTCCACCGCCAGAATGAACGCTCCGCCGCTGGATTCCGCGCCGAAGTCCTGGGTGCCCGGCATGCGGGCGATCATATCCTCCCCGTTTCGGGAAGCCCTCAGTTCCCCGTCCGGGGCGATAAACAGGGTGGTATGGCTGTACAGCCGCACCGTGCCCGTTTTGTACGCGCCGCCCGCCACCAGCACCACGCCGCTCCCCGCGTCCCGGCAGGCTTCGCAGGCTAAGCGAATGGGTTCAGTATTCAGCTTGTCGTCCGGCACCGCACCGAAATCCCGGATATCGAACACCCGCTTGCCCTCCGGCAGGGGCTGATCTTTATGGATATAATCAGCATACGGAATGCTTTCCAGATAATCGCCGGGATAAATATGGCCTAAATCGGGATAAGAAATCTTTTCTGCTCCCCGCATGTTCTTCTCCTTTTGCGCTGATACAGACACAGCTTGCGGATTTGCGCCGCAGGATCAGACGAACGAAAACCCCGGGATGCATCGAAGGGCCCGCAGGCCCTTCGATTGTAATCCGCAGGCGGCGGCGTGTACGTCGCCGAGGAGCGGCCCTTGACCGCTTCCGCTATCAATTTGCGACCGTAAAATGAGCGTTTCCGCCCTTTTAGGGCGGAAATGCCATTTTACAGCAAATTGATGTACCCATCGAAAGACTGCTTTAGCGGACTTTCGATGGCGCATCGCCTTTGGCGATGCGATTTTATCCCTTGACCGCGCCTGCCGTCAGGCCTCCCATGAAGTAGCGGCTGAAGCAGATGAACACGACCAGGATGGGGATGATGGCGATGGTCGCGCCCGCGAACATGATGTTCCAGGCCGCCGCGCCGTCGCCCGCGTTTTTCAGCATGTTCACGCCCACGGTCAGGGGGCGCAGGCTGTCGTTGGTCATGGTGAACACGCGGGGCATGATGTACTCGTTCCAGCCCTGGCGGAAGGACAGGATGGCGATGGTGGCCAGCACGGGCTTCAGCATGGGCAGGATGATCTTATAGTAGGTCTGGAAGAAGGTGCAGCCGTCGATGCGGGCGGCTTCGTCCAGTTCCCGGGGCACAGAGTTCACATAGCCCCGGCAGAGGAAGATGTAGGTGGCCTGACCGCCGCCGGCGGAGAACAGCACCACGGGCCAGAGGCTGGTGTGGATGTTGACGCCCACGGCCAGTTCATACAAGGGGCGCAGGGAAACGGAACCCACGTTGATGAACATGAAGGCGGTGAAGACGCCATAGATGATTTCCTTGCCCCAGAAGGTTTTGCGGGAGAACACATAGCCCGCCATGGTGGAAATAATCAGGGACAGCACCATCACGCCGATGGACAGGATCAGGCTGTTCTTGGTGTAAACGGCGAAGTTCGCCTGCTCCCAGGCGTCGATGTAGTTCTGGATGATCCATTTCTGGGGGAACACGTTGGAGCCGCCCAGCAGCAATTCCTGATTCTCCTTGAAGGAACCCAAAATGACGTAGGCCACCGGGAAAATGACCACCACAGTCATAAAGACCAGCAGCAGCCACAGAAGGCCGCGGATGGCCTTTTGCTGGGGAGAGTAAACGATCTGCGCTCTGTTTTTTGCCATATCGCTTTCCCTCCTTTACACCACGTCGTCCAGCCGCTTGGCGACCAGATTGTAGATGATGGTCACAGCGCCCACGATCACGGCCGCCATCAGGCTCAGCAGCGCACCGTAGCCGATCTGCATGCGGGCGTTGTCGGCGGTGCCGAAAATGAGCTTGAAGATGTACAGGAACATGACGTTGGTGCGGGAGCCGGGACCGCCGTTGGTGAGTACCATGATAGCCTCGTAATCCTTGAACGCGCCGGTGATGGCCAGCATCAGCACCACCTTCAGCACGGGGGACAGCATGGGCAGGGTGATCTTGAAGAAGGTCTGCACGGCGTTGGCTCCGTCGATGCGGCTGGATTCGTACACGTCCTCGGAAATGGAGGTCATGCCGGTGACGAAGTACAGCATGTAGTTGCCAAAGCCCGCCCACACCGACAGGATCATGACGGCCTCCATGGCGAAGCCCTGATCCATCAGCCAGTTGATGGGCGTGCCCATGAGGCCCACGGTCTGCATGATATTGTTCAGAATGCCGTTCTGGGTGGCGAAAATGAAGGTGAAGATCATACCGGAAATGGAGGTGGCGATGACCGTGGGCATGAAGAACGCGCCGCGGAAGAAGCTGGAGCCGCGAAGCTTCTGGTTCAGCAGTACAGCCATGATCAGCGCCAGCGGGATAATGATGATCAGCTTCCAGAAGGCGTATTCAAAGGTGGTCAGCACGCTGCCCCAGAAGGTGGCATCGTTGAACATGCGGGTAAAATTGGCCGTACCCACATAGCGGGCGGTAAAGCCATTATAATTATACCCGATATAGCGGAAAATCCAGATGAAGGGATAAATGGAGCAGATGCACAGAAAGATCAGCGACGGGGCCAGCATAAGGCCGGCGGCCAATCCGCCGCTTTCCTTGAGCCGCATCTTTTTATTGACGGGCCTTGGCGGCATATCCGTGTGCCGCAGCTGCAGGTGTTGTTCGCTCACAGGCGAAACCCCCTTTTCGTGTTCAAAACCATTGAAAAGGCCATCCGCAGGGATGCTCGCGCGTCCGCTGCGGACGGCCTTTCCGCATTGGTTGATGCGCCTTTGCGGCGCTGAATCAATTACTTGTCCAGATATTCGGCGGTACCGGCAGAGGGCTGGAGAGGATTGTAATCCCTGATGACCAAACGCTGCACGGAGCCGTACATAATATCGTCGTCGTAGCACTGGTTGTAGCGGGTATTCAGGTCTTCGATGGCGGCATCGATATCCACATAGCCCATGATGGCGTTCCACAGTACGGTGCGGTAGTTGTCACCGGTCAGGTTGATGGAGGGAACTTGCGGATACACAGATTCATATTCCAGCAAAGAGAAGTCTCCCAAGCGGCCCATCTTGCTGTGGTCAATGCGTTCATTGATATAGGAAGTGATAGGCAGATCATTGCCGCCCTCCATATAACCAACCAGGAATTCTTCGCTCTGGAAATACTTGATCACTTCCCAAGCAGCATCCTTGTTCTTGGAGGAGCTCATCATGATGTAGCCCTTGTTGGGATTGGTTTCCAACGCACCTTTGATTTGGCCATCCAGGGAGGGAACGGGAGCTACGCCCCATTCAAAGCCTTCAATGGGGAACTGGTTGGTGAACACGTTGACTTCCTGAGAAGCGTTGCCCCACAGCGCGAAAGCGCCGGCGGCAAACTGAGCGCGCATGTTGTCTACGCCCTGCTGATCGGGATAAGCCACAGCCACCAGCTCACGGCCCGCTTCCAGGAAGGGTTTGTAGCCAGTGAAGTCAAACTTGCCGTTGGCATAGTCATAATAGTACACGCCGGAGACCTGAGCCATCATTTCCAGCTGACGTTCAAAGGGAGAAGAAGAGGTGAAGCCGATGCCGTAGGTCACAGGATCGTTCTTTGCGCCGTCTTCGGTGATCTTCTTGGCCATTTCAATGTATTCAGGCAGGGTGGCGGGGATGCCTTCAAAGCCGGAGGCTTCCAGCAGAGCCTTGTTGTATTCGATGCGCACGCCGGAACGAATACCGGAAGCTACCCAGTAGATTTCATCGCCGATAGCGTTCTTGCCTTCAAACATGTGGGAGAAAGGCTCGTTGACCTTCTGATATTCCTCGTCCTTTTCGATGTAGGGACGCAGGTTCACGATGGCGCCGATGTCAGCGAAGTTCTTCACATCGATGCTCTGACCCACCAGATCAGGAGCGGTGCCGCCCTGATAGGCCAGCAGGATGGAATTCTCGAAATCGTCGGTCATGATGGTCATTTTGATTTCGATGTCGTCATGCTCGGCATTGAATTTTTCGATCATGGCGGTCATGTACACTTCGTCGTGGCGGTCGTTGCTCCAGTATTTGACGATTGTCTTTTCAGCAAGCGCGGGGGCCGCCGAGAGTACCAGCACCAGTGCCATCATGCATGCAAGCGCAAGGGAAAGCGTTCTTTTCATGTCGTATTCCTCCTTTTTTTCCATCGGAAGGATGATTCTGCCGAAGTGTTCCGATGTCTTTATGGTTCATTATATATCCAAATTGCACAAAAATTCAATATAAAATCTATATAATATTGATAGTTATATGGAATCATTTATAACAAATTAGAATCAATCCATTCTTTTCACAAAAAACCGCCGAAAAACCGGAACGATTGCCTGTTTCCCTGATTTTCGGGCAGACCCGCGCGTTCAGGAAAGACTTGCCAAGCCCGCTCGTTTTCGTTTATAATGAAAACGCGAGGATTTTCATACGGATAAGGAGCGTGGCCTTTCGTGAAGAAATATATCGAAACCGTTTTGGCCCCCCGCATCCAGGGCGACGGCGGCTGGGTGGAATTTCACTCCCTGGAGGGGGACAGGCTCACCCTCGTTTTCCGGGGGGAATGTTCCAAATGCATGATCCTGAATCGCTGCACGGCCTGGATCGAACAAAAAATCAAAGAAGATAAAGGGCAGACGGTCACTGTGATTCCCGTGCGCAAAAAGCCCTTTTTCTGGGACCAGGATTGACGGGAGGGAAAGCAGATGGCACATGTAAAAGTGGTGCGCCGCTCCATGCGGCCCGAGGAATGGACGGACCTGCGCTTCAATTGGCTCCAGCGGGGCGTCTATGAGCATAAGGCCGAAATCACGGACCTGACGATCCGGGACGCCCGCCAGGTCAGCGAAAACGAATACGTGTATTTGGACGGTGAGGAAAGGCCCCTGAAAAACGGCGATATGTATTTCACTCCCGACGGCACCGCGTTCATCAAGGGGCATGCCGTCATCCCGCCGGAATTTAAGGGCCGGGACGTGTATTTTTCCCTGAAAACCGCCGCGGAAATGATCGTGAAAATCAACGGAAAATACGTGGGCGGCGTCGATCCCAACCGGGAAAGGATTCTGCTGAATCCTTATATTGACAAGGACGATTTGACCATTGAAATCGAGGCCTACAACCGCTCCAAGCCGGACGACGAGCGCAACCCCGCCGCCTTGGGCAAACGGGGCTGCCGCCAGATATTTGAAGGGGCGTATCTGTGTACCATCCGGGAAAACGTGCAGTCCCTGATTTATGATTATATCCTGCTCATGGATATCGCTCACAGCGAATATTTCAATGAAGATTATCGCAAATTCCTGTTCGCGGAGCTGAGCCGCGCCCTGGACAAGGTGGATTTTGACACCTGGGCGGGCGTGGACGAAGCGGCGGCGTACATCGAAAAGGTGATTTACGCCAACACCGATTTCAAGGGCAGCGGCGACGTGGCGCTGGTGGGCCATTCCCATTTGGATATCGCCTATTACTGGCGGCGCATCCACGCGGTACAGAAAAACGCCCGCACCATTTTGATTCAGCTTCGCCTGATGGACAAGTATCCCGAGTTCCGCTATACCCACACCCAGGCGTACACCTACGAAACCCTGGAAAAATATTATCCCGACATTTTCGCGGAGCTGAAAGAAAAAATCGCTTCCGGCCAGTTCGAGCCGGTGGGGGCCATGTATGTGGAGCCGGACTGCAACGTGCCCGCCGCCGAAAGCCTCATCCGCCAATTCCTGTACGGCCAGCACTATTTCCGGGAAAAGTTCGGCGAAACCGTGGATAACGCCTGGCTGCCGGATGTGTTCGGCAATTCCTGGATCATGCCGCAGATCCTGAAAAAATCCAAAGTGGATTACTTCGTTTCCAACAAAATGTCAACCTGGAACGATACCAACCGCTTCCCCCACAACAATTTCATCTGGAAGGGTATCGACGGGAGCGCCGTTTACGCCTGCGTGCCCCCCACCCACTTCATCACCTGGAACATGCCCAGCCAGATCCAGGAAAACTGGGAAGCCTACCAGGATAAGGAGGTGGGAGGCCAGACCCTGTCCATGTACGGCTACGGCGACGGGGGCAGCGGCGTGACGGAAGAAATGCTGGAAATGGCGCGGCGGTTCCCCAAAGTATCGGTGATGCCCAAAATCGAGCTGACCGGTGGGGCGGATTTCCTGCATAAGAATTTGAAGGACAACAAAAAACTGGCCGTCTGGGACGGGGAATTATACCTGGAAATGCACCGGGGTACCTTCACCACCAAATCCAATCTGAAAAAGATGAACCGGACCCTGGAATTCAAGCTCCGGGAAGCGGAAATGCTCTGCGCTATCGCCGCCTGGAACGGCGCGGACTATCCCGCCGAAACGCTTCGGGAATGCTGGAAAAAGCTGCTGCTGAACCAGTTCCACGATATCCTGCCCGGTTCCCACATCCATCCCGTGTACGAGGACGCCATGGCGGATTACGCGGAGATCGACCAAAAGCTGGACGCGATTTTGGCAAAACACACGGCCAATCAATACTTCAATTCCCTGCCCTTTGATCGGGAGGCGCTTACCTTTATCCCCGACGAAAACGGCCCCATCCTTCGGGAGGGCGTGAAGGGCTTCTGGGCGCGGCCCCATCTGCCCGGGCTGACCGTCGGAACGGTGAAGCCGCTGACAGGCAAAGAAAACTGGCTCACCGTTTCCCGTGTTCGTGATGAGGGCGATCTGCTCATTGATACGCCCCTGTACCGCCTGTGCCTGAAAAAAGACGGCAGCATCGCCTCCTGGTGGGAGAAAGATGGCAGCCGTCAATGGGTGCGGGATGATCGGGGCTTTAACAAGCTGCACCTGTGGGCCGACAACCCCGGCATGTACGACGCCTGGGACATCCTGCCCAATTACAAGGACGTTGAAATCGACCTCCCGGTGACGGAAAAAGCGCGCCTGACCTACCTGGACGGCGTATCCGCCGAGTTCACCGTGGATTTCGCCACGGAAAAGAGCGCCTGGCGCATGGTGATCCGCCTGTTCCGGGACAGCCGGGCCATCGAGGTGGAACACATCGTGGACTGGCAGGAAAAACACCGGCTGATGAAGGTGAATTTCGGCCCCAACATCCTGACCCGGGAGCTGGTCTGCGATACCAGTGCGGGGTTCGTCAAGCGGTCGCTAACCAAAAACACCACCTGGGAGCAGGCCCGCTTCGAGGTCTGTCATCACAAGTGGTTCGATCTTTCCGAAACCGGCGCGGGGGTGGCTATCGTCAACAGCGGCAAGTACGGCGTGGGCATCGAGGACGGCGAAGTGAGCCTGAGCCTGCTGCGCTCCACCATCCGGCCCGACATCACCAGCGATATGGGAAAGCATTTCATCAAATACCTGATCGTGCCCCACGAGGGCGACGCGGTACAGGCGGGGATCAACAAATTAGCCTTCGCCTATAACGTGCCGCTCACCAAGGCCGCGCCGAACATACCCGAAGCGTGGCGCAAGGCCCTTTGCGAAAGCGGCCTGTGGCTGCAAAGCATGAAGGTATCAGAAAACGAAAAATATATCGTGCTGCGCCTGTCCGAACAGGACGGAAGCCGCAGGCTGGTGCGCTTCCCGGAAGACGTATACCTTATGAATATGCTGGAGGATGCGGACGAGGAATCGTTCAGCAGCATCTATGTTTCGCCCTTTGAAATCATCACAGTGGGCGTCCCGCTGAAAAAGGAGGAAATGCAGGCATGAAAGGAAAAGTTGCTCTTCACGATGACCAAAAGCTGATTGATTTAGGCGGCGGCGTCACCCGGCGCGTCCTGTCCTACGACGAAAACCTCATGGCGGTGGAAGTTTCCTTTGAAACTGGCGCCGTCGGCGCTGTCCACACCCATCCCCACACCCAATGCAGCTATGTGCTGTCCGGCAAATTCAGCTACTCGGTGGAGGGCAAAGCCGTGGAATTAGCCCCCGGCGATTCCATCGTGGTGCCCTCCAATCTCCCCCACGGCACAGTCTGCCTGGAAAAGGGCGTGCTGCTGGATATCTTCACCCCCATGCGGAAGGATTTTCTGAATCAATAACAGAAAAGGGAACCGCTCTTCCGTCCTCGTCTGTCAGGCGGCGCGCCGCGTCGTTCCACAGATAGGTTTTCAGGGAATATTCGCCCTTTTCCCAGCCGCTGCCGTCGCCCGCGTCGCTGTAGAGCGTCAGTTTCCCGTCTGCGCCGGGGAATACCCACAGCGCCGGCGCTTTCTCCAGCGCTTCCCGGGCGCAGGTGCTTTTATCCGCCACAGGCAGCACCGCACCGGCTTTCACAAACACCGGCAGCGCGTCCAGCGGCGCGTCCACCGCGTAATCCGCGCCGCCCGCCAGCCGCCGTCCCGTGTGCAGCTCACACCATTCGCCCCGGGGCAGGTATACCGTTCGGGCGCGGGCCAGATAGTCCGTCACCGGGCAAACGAGCAAATCATCCCCCAGCAGGAATTCATCGTCGATCTCTTTGGCGCGGGCGTCATCCGGCGCGTAAAAGCCCAGCGGCTTCATCATAACGCCGCCCTCCATGGCGATGCGGCCCGCCATGGAGTACAGATAAGGCAACAGGCGGTACCGCGCCCGGTTGGAACGAAGGACGGCTTCGTATTCCGCGCCGCTTAAGCAGGTCAACTCCCTTCGGATATCCGTGCCGTGCCCCCGGAATACCGGCAGGAACGCCGCGTATTCATACCAGCGTACGAACAGCTCCCGATATTCGGGGTCGTCCCAGCCCGCGTCAAAATCGCCGTCCCAATACCACGGCTTGCCGCGCTTGACAAAGAAACCGCCGATATCCTGCGTCCAGTAGGGCATCCCCGAAGCGCTGAAATCCAGGCCGATGGCGATCTGCTTTTTCAGCGTTTCCCACTTCGCCGAAATATCGCCGGACCACATCACCGTGCCGAAGCGCTGCTGGCCGAGCCAGGCACTGCGGGTCAGGTTCACGACGCGCTTTTCGCTGCCCGTCCGTTTTTGGCCCTCCCACATGGTCATGGCGTGATAAAAGGCATAGGCGTTGCCCTTGTCCGCGCCGATGGCTTCCGCCGCTGTGCGGGCGGTTTCCTGGTAAACTTCGCTCATCACGGGCGCTTCCTCCCGTTCCCATTCGCTGGACCACGGTTCGGAGGAATCGCACCACCAGGCGTCCACGCCCATGTCAAACAGTCCGCGTCGGGCCTGTTCCCAATAAAGGGCGCGGGCGTCGGGATTCAAGGGGTCGTACAGCTCGCCGCCCGGCAGCAGCAGGCCCTTCTTTTTAAATTCCACGTAATTTTCCGTGCAGGGATTCATGTTGGGCCAAACGGAAACCATCAGGCGAGCGTCCATGGCGTGCAGCGCTTCCGTCATGGCAAGCGGATCGGGGAAGCGCTCTTCATCAAAGGATTTCTGGCCCCAGTGGCCGTCCTTCCAGGAACACCAGTCCAGCACCACGCAGTCCAGCCCGATGCCCCGTTCCCGGTATTGCCGGGCAACGGAAAGCAGTTCCTCCGCGGTTTCATAGCGTTCCTGGGACTGGATGTAGCCGAAGAGCCAGGCGGGGGGCAGCGAAGGATTCCCCGACAGATAGTGATAGCCCCGCACCGCGTCCTCGCAGGAGCCGGGGATGATATAGTAATCCAGCGCCTCCACGGCGGAGAAGTACAGGTACGCCCCTTCCGGAGCGCCGCCGTCGCTGAAGATGAACGGACATCCGCAGTCGATCAGCAGCCCGTAACCCCCCGTAGACACCAGAAAAGGCAGGGCGATGGATTTGTTGGTCTGGCACTGATACAGCGTTCTTCCGCGCAGATTGGCAGGCCCGCTCTCCGGCTGTCCCAGGCCGTACAGCGCCTCGCCGTCCCGGAAAGCCAGCGGCAGGCGCGCCCGGAAGAGCCGTTTATATTCGATCTTATCCGCTTCCCGCACCCGCAGCTTCACGCCGTCGGCGGTTTCCACCCGCTCGGCGGCGGCGGGACGGCTTCGGTCGATGACGCGGGCGTCAAAAGCCTCCAGGGTACGAAGCCCCCCTTCGGCAAACACCGGCTCCCCGCGGCTGTCAAAGGTTTCAAGAACGCCGGTGGCTTTGGATACGCGGGCGCGCAGCGCGCCGGTGGATACGGAAACGAACGCTTCGTCCTCCCCCGCGCCGGCCAGCGGCGCCGGGGCGCGGCCCAAGAGAAACGGGCTGGCTTCGGGGAACGATTCGCCCCGCGTGAAGGTGACGCGCAGAATGCCCCGCTCGTATGCCTGAAGCCGCAGGCAGCCGTATTCGCTGCGAAGCACCGCGCCGCAATCTGATAACCGGGTTTCCAGGATTTTTCGTTCGGGTCTGTGAAGCGCTATCAGCATAGCTTGAACCTCCCGTCAAAATGATTGAAAAGGATAACGAATGGATGATTTCACGGTTTTGTCCGGGCTACCAGCGCCTCCACCTCCGCCGCCTTTTCCGGGTACGCGCCGTGTACCGCCACGCGGAAGAAGGAATCTCCCCGAAGGCCCTTGATAAAAAGGTACTGGGATTCGATTCTAAAAAACGGCTTGGACAGCGATTGCAGATACAGGAAGCTGCCCAGGGGACGCAGAGACAGGATAAAATCGTCGTCCATGGGCTGATCCAGCACAAAATCCCAGGCGTACCAGCCCGCTTCGGCGCAGCGTTCCCGGGAAGGAACCTTATCCACGATCCGCATGCACAGCCTCCATGCCGGAGCAGATTTGCCGCACAGCCTCGATCAGGCAGTCCATCTCCGCTTCGGTATTCATATTGGAAACGCTTACGCGCACCGTGCCCCACGCTTCCGTGCCGATGGCCCGGTGAATCAGCGGCGCGCAGTGCAGCCCGGCCCGCACCCGGATGCCGAACGCGCCCTCCAGCATATAGGCCGCGTCGGCGGGCTTCAGGCCGTCGATGGTAAAACTCAATACGGGGCCGCCGGAGCCGCTGTCCCCGTACAGCCTGACTCGCTCCAGGGCTTCCAGGCCGCGCCGCAGTCTTTCCAGCAGCGCCTGTTCTTTGCGCGCGATTTGCTCCACGCCTTCCCGCAGCACATAGGCCGCGCCCGCGGCCAGCGCCGCGATGCCGGGCAGGTTTTGGGTGCCCGGTTCGTATTCGTAGTCCCCCGCCTCATAGGTCAGCCGACGGCTGTCGCGGCCTGTGCCGCCATATCGGTACGGCGAAAAGGGGACGCCCTTTCGCACGTAATACCCGCCCGTTCCCTGAACGCCGAACAGACCCTTGTGTCCGGTGAAAATCAGCGCGTCCACGCCCCAGGCCTCCGCCTCTATCGGAATGCAGCCCGCGCTCTGCGCCGCGTCCAGCACCAGCAGCGCGCCGTGCCGATGAGCGGCCTGGGCGATGGCCCGCACGTCCTGGATCACGCCGGTTACGTTGGAGCAATGATTCAGGAACACGGCGGCGGTATCCGCGTCCAGCATGGCCTCCACCGTTTCCGCGTCCACACGGCCCGTCGCGCCGCAGGGAACGATATCCACCCGGCCCACCCGGTCCTTGAGGTTCATCAGGGGGCGAAGGACGCTGTTGTGTTCCGTTTGCGTGGCGAGTACGCGCCCGCCCTTCAATGGCAGCCCGTAAATCACCGCGTTGGCGGAATCCGTGGCGCCGGAGGAAAAAAAGACATTTCCCGTATCCGAAATGCCCAGGATCCGGCCCAGGAGGTTCCGGCAGCCGTCCATCACGTCCCGCCCCTCCTCCGGCGCGCCGCCGCGAAACTGTCCGGCGGGGACGGCGGCAAGGGCCGATGCGTGAGCTTCCAGCACGCAGGGCGGTTTGGGCCAGGTGGTCGCCGCCTGATTCAGGTAGACCATGCTCAGCCCTCCAGCACCTGAAAGCCCATCAGCCTGGCGATCCGCTTGATCTGCTTCATGTAGTCGCCGAAAATCAGCACCTGATGATGGCCGAAGCCCGCCAGATTGTGCATGAATTCCTTGGCGTCGTCCAACTGAATGTAGTAATAGGGGCTGCAATATGTTTCCATAAATTCGGAACGCAGTACCTTGCCCACCTTGACGCACATGGCGTCTCCCGCCGGATTGAAGCGGCCCAGGGTGACGCAGTCGCTCCGGTTCTGGGCAAAGTCGATTTGCAGCTTGCCGCCGAAGCCCTGGCCCGTGAACGCCCACAGGCTGTAATCCAGCGGCTGGGTGCCGAAGCCGTTCATGCACAGGGCGGGAACCGCGTGATGGAGGCACAGCAGTTCTTCCGCTTCAAAACTTGGATTGCCCATGAAAGCCGGGCGATTGGCGGCATACTGCATGATCAGCATGGCCATCAGCACGTTCAGGTCTTCCTCGCAGGCGCTGGGAATGCCCTCGCCCTTGAGCAGGGAATGGCACACGCAGGGCGTAAACTTGCGGTTCTGGGGAATTTCAGACGTGCATAATTCGTGGCAGGCCGTGGAGAAAGCGTTGCACTGGTACACGTCCATCATTTTCTTCGCGGCCAGATAATACTTGATATCGTTGATGAACCATTCGGTGTTCACCTTCACGTCCTTGGCGCCGCTCACAAGCCGATCGGCAATGGGCCGCGCTTCCTCGTCGGTCACGGCGTCCATGTAAGGAAAGATGGCGGTGAACGGCAACTTGACCACCTCAAAGCCGTACTTCTGCCGCAAAATTTCCGGGTCGCGGATCAGGCTTTGAATGCCGAAGGTGGGCTGTCCGCCCGCGGTCAGCACCAGCGCGCGGGTGTTCGCCACCGCCTTGCGCACCCAGAGGGCATGGGCCAGCTCATTGAAATCCCGCACGTCCATGCACACATGGGCCTCCACGCCGATGGAACGGCAATAGGCCGCGAAGTCGATGCCTTCGTTGCCGTTTTGAAGGATGACGACGGGCTTCCGATAGCGCTCTAACTTGGGCACGCGCCAGTTCATGCACAGAAAGAAGTCCACCCTGTCCATGTCCCGCTCGATTTGAGCGAACACATCCTCGCCCACCACGAACTTTTCGTCATAGCGCGCGTCAATGGGTTCCAGGAATTCGATCTCGTCCGTCGCGTCTTCCAGCAGCTTTTTCGCGGCGGCAAAGGCGCTGTCCGCGGCGCGGCTTTCCGCCTCGGGGGTCATATCCTCCGCCCGCCCCGCGCGGCAGGGGCCTTCCCAGAAGTGGGAATGGGTGAGCCATCCCATAATGGGCCTGACGACCAGTTTGACATCCATCGCTCTCTGTTTCATTTTTCTTTTCTCCTGCGTCCATTGTGGTTCAGCGGATCGAAACGAAGTTCATTCGGCCCGTTCGGAAAGAAACATGGGACGGCGCTCCTGCCCGCCGCAAACGATATCGTAGCGGTCAAGGGTAATTTTTTTCGCGTCCCTTGTCCACAGGCCGTAGGCGCGGGCCGGGCCGACGCCGTCGATCATATGCGCGTCCGGGTATTCCTCCAGCAATTCGGGGTATTCCGGCAGGGCGGGCAGGTCCTTTTTCCAGGCGTACTGCTCCAGCCTGACATGGGAGAACGCGATATCCTCGATGGGCTGTTCCCGAATCCCCAACATGTAGGAGCCTCTGGGGCCGTTGCCCGTGCCCGTGATCCGGGAGAACAGCACCCGGCGGAGCTTCCCGGGGCCGGGCGCGGGATCGCCCGGTTTGACGCGCCCGCGGTTCGCCAGCCGAAGGAAAAAGGGACTCCAGGCCCGAACGATGTGGATTTGATGGAGCCAGATATTTTCCACCGTTCCGCCGTCCACCGTTTCAAGGGAAATCCCGCTGTCGGCGCAGGCGTGTTTCAGCCCGGACGGGTCTTCGGCCAGGCCGCCGATGCGGCAGTTGCAGATCAGGATATTCCGGAAGTCGCCCTGGGTGTCCGTTCCGATTTTAACGGCGTTGCAGGCGGAATAAAAATCGCAGTCCTCCACCAGCACCCTTTCGGTGTTCCTTTGGGAAGCGCCCTTGAAGCATAAGCCGTCGTCGCCGCTGCTGATCCTGCAATGGCGAACCACCACGTCCCGGCATCCGTCGATATCCAAGCCGTCGTTGTTGTAATTCGCGTGGTTCCGCACGGTGATCCCCTCGATCAGCAGGCGGTCGCAGTTCAGATAGTTCTGCATCCAGCAGGCGGCGTTTTTCAGGGTGATTCCGGTGATATGAACGTTTCTGCAATCAATCGCGCGAATCAGGAACGGACGTCCCGGCGTACCCTGGGCCGTTTCAGCGCCGGGAAAATTCCGCTGATTACCCTGGCCGTCGATGATTCCCTCGCCGCAGATGCAAATGTTTTCGCAGCCCTCCGCAAACAGCAGGGATTGGTGCATCCCCATGCTCGTGTCCTGCACGGTCAGCCTTTTGGCGCGCATTTCCGGATAATCGGCCAGCTCCGTGCTGGCAAGCAGCCGCGCCCCGGCGCAAACCTCCAGCCGGACGCCGGAGCGCAGGATCAGCGTGCCGCTGACATAGTCTCCCTGCTCCAGGCGAACCGTTCCCCCGTCCCTGGAAGCCGCGTCGATGGCGGCCTGAACGGAGGCCGTTGCCGGAAGGCCCGGAACGAACCCGTAGCTTTCAGGATAAAAAACCTGCTCCGGCCCATGCCAGGGCGCGGCGTCCTTCAGCAGCGCTTCAGCCATAGCGGAAAGAGAATCCTGGAGTTCTTTGCACCATAAGGGCGTTGATTGTAGCGCTTCCATGCTCATAGCTCCTTTTATTCAATCGTATATTTGTCCAAAACGTTCCCCAAGCGGTCCGTGATCACGCGCCAGCCGCAGGGATGGGTGAGAACGGGCTGCCCATCCACGCGGATCTCGGCCTGTTTTCCGTCGCTGCAAATCCCGTACCGGTGGCCGAAGAAGCGCGCGCCGTATTCATAACGCTCGCCCGTTCCCAGGCTGAACCACACGTTTCCCAAATGCGGATGAATACCGAACCGATGGGCCATATACTCCAGCACGGACAGCAGGGTGGGGCCATACGCGTCCTGGATCGGTCCGGTTTCCCCCGGCGTCAGGGGCTGATGCGTCACGGCGTGAACCAGGGACGGCGCGCCGGTGAAGGGATCGAACTGCTGGATAAAGCGGTACCCGTTTTCCACAACGCAGGAAAACAGCTTATCCCCCAGCACCGTCACAAGCTTGTGGTACCCGTACCTTTCCAGGGCCAGGATCGCCCGCTGATAGGTCAGCCCCTCCGGCTGGCCGCTCCAGTTGTTTTCCGGCGCGTTGCGGAACGCGGGATCGTTGGCCGCCACGCTGGGCAGCGGGCAGGGCGTCCAGAATTCCGCCGGGTTCAGCAAGTGTTCTTTCACAAATCTGTCGGCCATTTGCCGGGATATGGAACCCCAATACATGCAGCGCAGGGTGTTGTGGCACAGGATATCCACGGTTTTGCCGTTTTTGTCCCGGTCGTACAGCGCTCCCCGCTTTTCGTCCCACAAGCCCTTTTTCAGGGACGCCGCCACCGCGTCGGCCCGCTTTTCCCACGTTTCCGCCTCGCCGGTTTTATGCTGAATGCGGCAAATCGCCGCCAGCGTATCCCGGCAGGCGTAGCTCCAGCTGGTCACATCCATGGAGGCCATGGGCACCACCTGATACCCCTCCGGCGGCGCGTCCTCCGTCCACCAGCACGGCGCGTCGCCGTAGCGCAGCGCCAAATCCTCTCCCGTATCATACACGCAGAAGGAGCGCAGCAGCCCGTCTTCATGGAGGCTCCTGGTGCGCCACAGGCAATCGTCGAAGCGGATGAGCGTGTTTTTCAGCAGGTCAAGATATTCCGCGTCCTCCCCCGTCAGGTAATACAGGTTCAGGGCCGGGAAGGGAAAGCAGAAGCCCTGGTATTTATTGAACTGCGGTTCGATTTTTCCCTCCGCGCACTGTATGGAACCGGGCAGGCGGCCGTCCGGGCGCTGATGCTCCATGAACAAAAGGCAGTTGTTCAGCCCCGCTTCCAAATGCCGCAGCGCGTACATTTCGCCGCCCATGGGCTGGGTTTCCAGCCAGATCTTTTCATATCCGCCGCCTTCCACCAGCACGGGGCGGCTTCCGAACGGCTTCAGATTTTCGCGGCATTTCTTTTCCGCCGCGTCGTACAGCCGCTGCAGCCTTTCGTTTTCGCATTGGAAGGACACGCCTGTTTCTGGCAATTTCCGCTTCATCCGAGTCACCTCATTCAATGTGGGAATCTGCTTCCCGCAGTCGTTTGCGGCTTGGCAAACGCGGGTTTATTCTGTATAATCGTGGCGGAGGGCCGTTCTGCGCGCCCATCGCGAAAGAGGAGGAGAGCACCATGCCGACCACCCGGGAAATCAACATACGGGATCCTTTTGTTCTGCTGGAAAAGGGCGTCTACTATCTGTACGGCACCAGAGGCGCGACCTGCTGGGGGCCTGCCAGCGGCTTTGACGTGTATACCAGCCATGAGCTGACGGATTGGGAAGGGCCTTTCCCCTGCTTTGAAAACGACGGCTCCTTCTGGGCGGACCGCAATTATTGGGCGCCGGAGGTACATCGCTGGCAGGGCGGCTTCTATATGTTCGCCAGCTTCAAAAGCGCATCCCGCCGCCGCGGCACCGCCATCCTGCGAGCCGATTCTCCCCTCGGCCCCTTCATTCCCTGGTCGGATGGCCCGGTCACGCCAAGCGCATGGGAATGCTTAGACGGCACCTTTTACGCGGATCGGGACGAAACGCCCTGGATGGTGTTCTGCCACGAATGGGTGCAGGCGGGCGACGGAGAAGTCTGGGCCGTGCGGCTGAGCCGGGACCTGCGCAGGGCGGAAGGCGAACCGCGGCTTCTGTTCCGCGCTTCGGAGGCGGACTGGGCCGTCGAAATGCATCATTCCTCCGGCCAAACGGGCTATGTGACGGACGGCCCCTTTCTTTGGCGGACGGAAGAAGGAAAGCTGCTTTGCCTGTGGTCTTCTTTCTCAACGGAGGGCTACACCCAAGCGTTGGCAGTATCTGACAGTGGGACCATCGACAGCCATTTTTCCCAGCTGAAGCCGCTGTTCATGAAAAACGGCGGCCACGGCATGCTGTTTAGAACGAAGGAACAGCAGCTCATGCTCGCGCTGCACCAGCCCAACGACCATCTCAAGGAACACCCGGTATTCCTGCCCTTGGACGCGATCTAAGCCGCGCCAGCCGTTCAGCGAGGCGCTTTTCTTCCCGGTTCCATGGGCATATTTACATCTCCCGCCAGGCCAGGGGCAGCCAGATCATCATTTCGCCCATGCCCCGGTTATCCCAGGCATAGTAGGGAATCAGCCGGGCGCGAACGGGCCGGAGCGCTTCGCCGCGCAGGGGATAATACAGGGCGTTTGGCTCTCTGTTCCGGCACAGCAGCGTGGTTTCATAAGCGTTTACCGTCCGCCCCGCCACCGTCAGTTTTTCCGGTCGGAAGGCCGCGTTTGCGGGCAGCAGCAGATCGCTCAGCTCCGCGTCGGGGGGCGCGTCGGCACTCTCGATGCAGTATACCAGCGGCCCGGCCTCCACGGCGGCCTGGTTTCTGTCCTCTTCGATCATGCTGTGCCCCACGGTCAGACGGGGAGACATGGGCAGGTTGAGAACACAGGAGAAATCCGGCCCGGCTTCCAGGCTGATATAGGTCCCGGCGTTCAGCGGCCTCCTTTCCCCGTTTACGGTCACCGACCCGTTTTCGGCCCAGGCGGGCACGCGCAGGCGCAGGGCGAAAGGCAGGCCGTTGCTTTCGGAAACGGTGAAGGCCAGCCTTCCGTCAAAGGGGTAATCCGTTTCCTGGGTCAAGGTGAAGGCCGCGCCGTTTTTCAGGCTGAACCGGGCGCTGCTGGCGCCATACAGCCCCGTCCATACGCCGTCGGCGTCCGCCGCATAGGCGTATTCCGCCGTCTGGGCCAGGGTGCGGGCCAGGTTGGGCGGGCAGCAGTAGCTGGTGATATACTCCGTCCGCTCCTGGCCCCAAAGCAGCTCGTAATCCAGCTTTTTGGCCCGGAGGAGCATATTTACATAAAAGAATTTTTTCCCGTCCAGGCTGATTCCCGCCATGTTCACGTTCAGGATCATGCGCTCCAGGACGTCCATATATTCCGCCTTGGGGTCCATCAGGAACATACGCCAGGCCCAGAACACCCCGCCTAAGGAAGCGCAGGTTTCGTTATAGGCCGTCACGTTGGGCAATTGGTACTCATAGCCGTACGCCTGATGCACCAATTGATGGTGAAAGAAATCTCCGTAGGGGGACGCGCCGTTGTACAGCGCCCCGCAGCCGCCGGTGATATACAGCTTCCGGGTGACCAGGTGATTCCACACCGATTCAAGCACCGTGCGGTAATCCGGATCCCCTTCCTCCAGGTACAGATCGGCCAGGCCCGCGTACAGGTAATTGGCCCGCACCGCGTGGCCGATGATTTTCCGGTGCCGCTTGAGAGGCAGCCGATCCTGGTTGTCGTCCAGGCCGTTTTTCACCGAATCCCGCAGTTGTACGGAAAGCCGGGCCAAATCCAGGTATTCCTTCTTGCCCGTGGTGCGGAACAGCTCGATCAGGCCCATATAGTGGGAGGGGCACACGGCGGTTTTCACTTCCCCCGTGCGGGCCGCTTCCTCATACAGCGCTTTGAGATATTGCGCGGCTTTTTCCGCCGCGTTCAAAAAGCTGTTCTTCCCCGTCAGGCGGAAATACAGGCAGGCGGAGGTGAACATATGGCCCATGTTGTACACTTCAAAATCGTTGATATCCCCCTGCCGCATCGGCCCCTTGCCCTGCTTTTCCCCGATGATCTGCTTGGTGGACAGGTAGCCGTCCGGCTGCTGGGCGCGGGAAAACAGGGCGATATAGTCTTCCAGCCGGGCAAGGAGCTTTTCGTTGCCCGTTTTCACCGCCGTATAAACCGCGGCCTCGAACCACTTGTAAAAATCCCCGTCCCCGAACACCGTGCCGCCGAAATCCCCTTCCGCCTCCCCCGCGGCGATGCGAAAATTCTCCACCACGTGGCTTACGTCCTTTTCTTCAAACATGCGCTGGAGATGGGTCACGGTCACGGCGGCCACGGTATCAAACCGCTCCCGATACAAGCCTCCCGTCCATTCCACGTTTTCATAGGGAATGGCGGCGGCCTTGGCATAGGGGGATCGGGACGTATCGGTGATCATGCAATCAGTCCTTTCGCCTGCAGCGCCTTATTCGGACCCACTGACAGCATTACAAAATCCGCTGAACGGCGGCTTTCCAGCCCGCGTGCTTGGTTTTTCGCACGGCTTCGTCCATGCGCGGTTCATACCGGGTATAGCGATTGTTTTCAAAAATGCTTTCGTCATACAGGCCCATCGCCATGCCGGCGGCGTAGGCCACGCCCACGCAGGACAGTTCTTCCGCTTCCGGCGCCAGCACCGGGCAGCGCAGCATATCGCTCTGGAACTGCATGAGCCATTTGTTCCGGGACGGCCCGCCGTCCACCCGCAGCTCGATATCAGGGATTTGCGCCTCGTCCCGCATGATGTCCACGATATCCGTGATCTGGTAGGCGATGGCTTCCAGCCCCGCTTTCACCAGTTCGGCTTTGCAGGTGGCGCGGCTCATGCCGATGAAGGCGGCGGAAACGTCGCTGCGCCAGTAGGGCGCGCCCAGGCCCGAAAAAGCGGGCACCAGATAGGTTTTGTCGTTTGGATTGGCCCGCTTCGCCAGTTCCTCCGATTCCGCGCTGGTTTTCAGCAGCCCCGCCTGATCCTTGAGCCAGGTGACGATGGCCCCTGAATAATTCACGTTGCCTTCTAAGATATAGCTGACTTTCCCTTTCAGCTTCCAGGCCAGGGATGTGACCACACCTTTATCGGACAGCAGGGGATTTTCCCCGATGTTCATCATGATGGAGGAACCGGTGCCGTAGCCCACCTTGATCATGCCCCGCTCCAAACACCCCTGGGCGAACAGCGCGGCGTGGGAATCGCCTAACATACAGTGGATGGGCACGGGACGGGGGAGCACCCCTTCAAAATCGGTTTCGCCGAACACCGCGTCGGAATCCGTCACTTCCGCCATGCAGCAGGCGGGAATGTCGAAAAGGGAGAGAATATCTTCGTCCCAGGCGAGCGTATGGAGGTTGAAAAGCTGGGTGCGGGAGGCGTTGGAAAAATCGGTTTTGAACGCTTTTCCCCCGGTCAGCCGGTACAAAAGATAGCTGTCCACGGTGCCGCAGCAGATTTCGCCCTTATCCGTCTGTTCTTTCACGCCAGGCACGTTTTGCAGGATCCAGGCGAGCTTGGCGGCGGAAAAATAGGGGGACAATTGAAGCCCCGTTTTTTGCCGGATGGTTTCGGCCTGTTCTTCCAGCGCTTCGCATATGGCCGCGCCCCGGGCGCACTGCCACACTACGGCGTTGTATACGGGTCTTCCGGTGGCCCTTTCCCACATCACCGCCGTTTCCCGCTGGTTGCTGACGCCCACCGCCCGGATGTCTTTGGGCGAAACGCCGCTTTTTTGCAAAAGCTCCGGGATCAGGGCCAGCACGTTTTGCCAGATTTCTTCCGGATCATGCTCCACCCAGCCTTTTTCGTCTATGAGCTGCCGGTGGGGCCTGTCCACCCGGAGGCATATGCGCCCTTTCCCGTCAAACAGCAGGGCCTTGGTGCTTTGGGTGCTTTGGTCGATGGCAACGATGTAATCCGCCATGGTTTTCCCTCACTTCCCCAGCGCTTTTTTCACCGTGTCCGCAATGCCCGCTCCCGTCAGGCCGTAATAAGCGAATACTTCTTTGGAGGTGCCGGTGATGACGGGGCTGTCGGGCAGCGCCAGATTGATGACCCGTTTCGGGTCGTTTGCGGAAATCACCTGGGCCGCCATGCTGCCAAGACCCCCGAAAGGCGCGTGTTCCTCCGCTGTGACGACGAGCTTTTTCCCCGCCGCCGCATTCAGCAGGCCTTCTTTGTCCAGGGGCTTAACGCAGTACATGTCCAAGGCCCCGGTGGAAATGCCCGCTTCGTTCAGCAGCTTCGCCGCGTCCTGGATGGGTTTTACCATTTCCCCGCAGGCTACCAGCAGCACGTCCGTGCCTTCGGACAAAACGGTGGATTTGTTCATTTCAAAGGGCACATTGTTTTCTTCATACACATCTTCAACGGGATTGCGGCCCAGGCGGATATAGGCGGTTTGCCTGTCCCGCAAAAGGGCTTCAAACAGCTTCCGAGTCTGGTGGCGATCGCTGGGCAGATACACCCGCATGCCGGGGATGGCGCTCATGGCGGCGATGTCCTGGGCGGAATGATGGGTCATGCCCAGGGTCCCATAGCTCACGCCGCCGGAAATGCCCACCAGCTTTACATTCATGTTGGAATAGGCGCAGTCCACCTTGCACTGCTCATAGCCGCGGGTGGAGATGAAGGAGGCGGGCGAGACGGTGAAAGGCTTCTTGCCGCAGGAGGCCAGCCCCGCCGCGATGGAAACCAGGTTCTGCTCCGCGATGCCCACTTCCACGAACTGCTTGGGATAGCCTTCGGCAAAGGAGGTCATGCTGCCGCTGCCCCGGCTGTCGCTGCACAGCACCACCACGTTTCTGTCCTGTGCGGCGGCTTCTTTTAACACTTCGCACATGACCGCCCGGTTGGGGATTTTATTCACGCAGCAGCGCCTCCTTCCTCTCCCGGAGTTCCCGGCTGATGATCTCATATTCTTCGGCGTTGGGCAGATGATGGTGCCAGGAGGCTTTGTTTTCCATGAGGGCGGAACCCTTGCCCTTCACGGTATCGGCGATGATCACCGTGGGCTGTCCCTTGGTGTTTTCCGCTTCGTCAAACGCGGCGCTTAATTGATCCACGTCGTTGCCGTCTTTCACTTCGATCACATGCCAGCCGAAGGCGGCGAAGCGGGCGGAAAGGTCGCCGGGGGTCATCACCTGCTCGGTTAAGCCGGAAATTTGCAAATGATTCCTGTCCACCACGGCGCACAGGTTATCCAAATGATAATGGTTCGCCGCCATGGCCCCTTCCCACACGGAACCCTCCGCCAATTCGCCGTCGCCCATGAGGGTATAGACCCGATAAGCCTTCCCGTCCATTTTCCCCGCCAGGGCCATGCCCACGCACACGGAAAGCCCGTGGCCCAGGGAGCCGGAATTCATTTCAATGCCCGGCAGGGTGTTGTGGGGATGGCCGATGTATTCGCTGCCGAACCTGGAGAACCTGGCTTTCACTTCCTCAATGTTCAGGAAGCCCTTCCAGGCCAGCACCGCGTACAGCGTTTCCACACAATGGCCCTTGGAAAGCACGAACCGGTCCCGGTCGGGATCATCCGCCCTTTCCGGCGATACGTTCATACGGCTGTACAGCGTCAGCACGATTTCCATGCTGCTCATGTCCCCGCCGATGTGCCCCCCGCCGCCGGATACGATGATATCCAATACATCCTGCCGCAGGTCATAGGCTTTTACAGAAAGAGGATTCATTTTTTCATACCTCGTCAAACGCCACATCTTCTCCATGCAGGTACGCCTTGACTTTTTCCTCGATGGGATCGTACAGGTCGGGCTTCACGCCGATGTACTTGCACGCCTCGTACACGATGGGCACGACATCCCCGTGGATGGCGGCCACGTGATGGATGTAAGGCCCTTCCACCACCTTGGCTTCCAGGCGCTTCAAATTGTTGACCTCCACCCACACATAGGTGCCCCGGGTCCAGGGGCCTTCAATGCCCCGGGCGTGGCCCAGCAGGATGGAATATTCCCCTTCGTCTCCGTCAAAGCGAAGCAGGCTCATGAGGCCGCCCTTGGCTTCGGCGGATACAGCCCCGTTTTCCGGGAAGGCCACGGGCACGCAGATGGTGGGCTTTTCCTTGGCGACCGAAATGGGCCAGGGGCCGCAGTGCTGCAAAAGCTCGCCGTTGTCGTTGTCCGGGTGGCGCACCGTCCAGTCGGAGAACATGACCCGGCGCTGGTTCATGCTGGCGGCCTCGGCCATCAATTGGGAAATGGCCCCGTGAATGTCCGTTTCGCAGACCACGGGAATGCCTTCCTCGTTGAGCAGGCTGTTGGCGGCGCAGGGCATGATGTGAATTTCATCCTGGAGGGCGTTCCAGCACTGGATGGCGATGGCGTTGCAGCCGTATTTTTCCGCCAGGGCTTTCATGGCGACTTTTAATTCCGCCACGCTGCGCAGGTAATTGTCCGCGATTTTGCAAACCATGTTTTCCTTGCAGTAGGAAACCACCTTATCCACTTCGTTTTTTTCTTCCCGCCACTTCTTCATTTCGGCGTAAAGCTCCGGCAAAGGGATGGGGGCCAGCTGAATATTGAATTTTTCCAGCAATTCCCCTTCGTTGCACATGGTGGACCAGAAATCGAAGGGCCGGGGGCCGATCTGCAAAACGCGGGTGTGGCGGAAGACACGAACCACGTTGCACACGGCCAGGAAGTCCTTCACGCCCCGTTCAAATGCCGGATCTTCCAGGTTGCAGTTATTCATATAGGTGAAGGGCGCCTTGAAACGGCGCATCACCTTGCCGGTGGCGAACAGGCCGCACTGGGAATCCCGAAGGCGCATACCGTTTGCGTCGGGCCGCTCGTCCCGAGGGCCCCAGAGCAGCACCGGCACGTTCAATTCCTTGGCAAGCCGCGCGCACTCGTATTCCGTGCCGAAATTGGCGTGGGGGATGAACAGGCCGTCCACCTTTTCCCGCTTGAATTTTTCGGCGATTTTCTCCATCCCCGCGTCGTCGTAGAGCAGGCCCTCGTCATTGATATCGTCGATGTCCACGAAGTCCACGCCCATTTCCCGAAGCCGGTTGGCGGTCAGCTTCCGGTATTCCACGGCGGCGGGGGCGGAGAAGATGGCCCTGCGGGTGGGGGCGAAACCCAGCTTGATCTGTGCGCTCATGAGAAAACCCTCCTTATGCTCATGCGTTATTCATTCAGTACATAAGAAACCGTCCAGGAACCGGAACCGGCTTCCGCCTGCCATTGACCTTGTTCGTTCCGGGCAAAAGAAAGCTCGCTTTGGGGGCTTACGGCCCCCCGCTCCAAAATGATGGCGGCGGCGGCGTTTACCGGCGCCGTGACGGAAAGCGTGACGGCGTTTCCCTGCCGCTCCCAGCGGGAAGCCACCGTGCCGTACAGGCTGTCAAAGCTGCCTTCCGCGAAGGTCAGGCCACCGCCCGTTTGGGGCGCAATGACGGCGCGTTTGTACCCCGGCGCGTTTTCGTCGATTTCCAGCCCGGCGATCACCCGGTACAGCCATTCGCCGATGGCCCCGTAGGCGTAATGGTTGAAGGAATTCATGTCCGGACTCCACATGGCGCCGTCGGGCTTCAAGCCGTCCCAATGCTCCCAAATGGTGGTAGCCCCGGATTTCACCTGGTACAGCCAGGAGGGAAAATCCTCTTTCAAAAGCAGGTCGTAGGCTTCCTTTTTGCAGCCGTTCTGGCTCAAGGCGTGGCAGATATAGGGCGTGCCCACGAACCCGGTGACCAGATGGCCGTTTTCCTTGTCCAGCAGCCGTTTTAAGCCCGCCACCGTGCCGGGGACGCCCTTTTCAGGGATCAGATGGAAATACAGGGCGATCACGTGGGCGGTCTGGGTCTGCACGGTCATGACGCCGCCCTCGTCGCAGAAGGTACGCTGGAACTTTTCGACGATTCTGTGATATAAGGCCGCGTATTCCTGCGTCAGCGCGTCCTTGCCCAAGGCCCGGCAGGCTTTGACGAACAGGCCCGTGGAATACGCGAAATACGCGGTGCAGGTCAGGTCGTTGGGCGTGGCCCCCCAATAGCTGCCCTCCTCCGCGTCCAGGGCCACCCAGTCGCCGAATTGCAGCTTGTAATTCCAAATATAATCTTTGGCGTGGGAACGCATAAAGTCGATCCAGGCCTTCATGCTGTCAAACTGGTCAGAAAGCACGGTTTTATCGCCGTAGGTCAGATACAGCGTCCAGGGCAGGATCACCGCTACGTCCGCCCATGCGGCGGCGGAATGGGCGCCCTGGCTCAAAAGCCAATCGTTGTTCCGGTAATACTGCAATTGATCGGGCACCACGTGGGGCACGCCGCCCTCTTCCGTCTGATCTAGGGCCACGTCCCGGAGCCATTTGCGGAAGAAGGGAGCGCAGAAGCGGAGATACGCCGCCGTGCGGCAGAAAATCTGTGCGTCTCCCGTCCAGCCCATGCGCTCGTCCCGTTGGGGGCAGTCCGTGGGAATGTCCAGAAAATTGCCCCGGAGGCTCCATTCAATGTTGTGCTGCAATTGATTGAGCAAGGAGTTGGAGCAGGAAAAGCGCCCGGTTTGCCGCATGTCGGAGTGCACCGCGCAGGCGGTGAAGCTTTCTTTTTTGATTTCCTCTGGCCAGGCTTCGATGAGCGCGTATCGGAAGCCCTGGAAGGAAAATAGTTCGTCGTAAGTAACGGGGTTTTCATCCTTGCAAATATACCGGATCTCCGCCAGCGCGCCGCGAAGATTATCAAAATAGGCATTGCCCGAAGCGTCCAGGGTTTCAAAGCAGCGAAGAAGACAGAGCGCGCCCGCCTTTCCCCGCACGGTAAAGCGCACGTAACCGGTCAGGTTCTGCCCGAAGTCCAGCACCGTTTCGCCTTTGGGGGTGGTGAGGATTGCTTGAACGGGCAGGGTCGTTTCGATCACGGGGCGGCTGCCCGGCTGCGGAGAGAGGATATTCAAAGGATAATCCACCCGTTCCACAGGCTGCCAGAGGATATCTTGGGGATAATACTCCTGGGCAAATCGCCGCTGGGCGGCTTTTTCACTGTCGGAATAATCGTTGGTCAGCCGATCCCTGAGGGGTGGAACGGGGGCTTCCTTTCTTTCCGCCCCCATTTCCGGCGCGAAGCCCGGAGCGTTCCAGCCAGGCTGCGAAAGTCGCGCGTCGTACCGCTCGCCGTCATAGATTTCCGAAAATGTAACGGGGGACGCACAGCCCAGCCAGCTTTCGTCGGTCACGATCGTTTCCTCCGTGCCGTCCTCGTACCGGATGATCAATTGGGCCAGCAGCGCCGTGCTCTTTCCCCAGTTGCAGCGCTGATGGATAAAGCCCATCATGCCCTTGTACCAGCCCGCGCCCACGTGAGCGCCCAGCACGTTTTCGCCGGGGCGAATGAGATCGGTCACTTTCCAGGTCTGGTAGCAAAGATGCTTGTGATAGCTGGTCCAGCCGGGCAGCATTTTTTCTTCGTTCACAATCTGGCCGTTGAGGTACAGGTGATACAGCCCCAGCGCCGTGGCGCATATAAACGCCTCCCGGACGGGCTTTTCCACCCGCCAGCTTTTGCGCAGATACGTGCCCTTGGAATTCACCCAGTCGTTTTCCGTTTCGGCGGAAACGAACCTGGCCCGCCAGCCCCCGCCGATCATGCCGGTCAAAAAAGAGGTGGGCGCGCTCCAGGGGCTTTCCTCCGTATCCGTCCACACCCGCGCCCGGACGAAATATTCCCTGCAAGGCAGCAGCCCTTCAAAGGGAAGCGTTACGTGGGCCGATTCCCCGCTTGCCACCCGACCGCTGTCATACAAGGGAGCGGCAAAATCCGCGCTTACGGATAACTGAACCCGGTACGCGCTTTGGTACACGTTTCGGCCATCGCTTGCCAGGATCCAGGTGAGCTTCGGCATGCTTTCCACGCCTTGCGGGCGCTCCAAACCATCCGGCAGCAGCTTTTGAATTTCGATCATGGCTTTTCTCCCCGCCTATTCGCTTGCAGGATCATCACGTCCCGGGCGGCCACGGTTTTCTTCCCGGTCACGCTTTCCCCCGTCAGCAGGTTCGTCAGCGCCGTTTCGCCGAAATCGACCTCCCGGGGCGCTTGCTCATGGTTCAGCACGAAGACCGTTTCCCCCTGGTCATTCACTCGCCGGGTGATTTCCACGCCCGGTTCGGCGGGAAACGCGCCGCGCAGGCCCGTTTCCGAAAAAATCAGCCCCAGCAGATCGGTCAAAAAAGCGTTCTCCGGTTGGGTGCCGATATAATAGGCGGTCCCCTGCCCAAAGCGGTTTTGGGTCACGCAGGGCATCCCCGCGTAGAAATCGTCCCCATAGACCGCCAGCGCCTTCGCCGTCCGGAGATGGATCAAATCGCACAGAAAAGAGCAGGTATATTCCTGTTTGGGCAGCGTGATTTCCCCGTTCATCAGCATCCGGTTGCTTTCCTCCGGGCGCAGCGCGTCCGTTTCCTCCACCCAAACGCCCAATACCTCCTTGAGCTTTCCCGGGTATTCCCCGAACACACACCGGTCGTTTTCATCCGCCAGGCCGCTCATGACGGTGGCAATCAGCGTGCCGCCGTTTTTCACGTATTCCGTCAGGCGTTCCGCCACGCCGGGCTTGGTCATGTACAGCATGGGCGCGACTACCAGTGCATAGCCGGAATAGTCCGTATCGGCGGCGGGATTGACGATATCCACCGGAATATTCCGGTCATGGAAGGGCTTGTAGTACAGGGACAGGGTTTTCAGGTAATCCATGTCCTTGTTAGGGCCGCTGGCAAGCTCCAAGGCCCACCAGTTGTTCCAGTCCATCAGGATGGCGGTCTTTGCCGGCGTGCGCCCCCGCAGGAACACGCCGCCTAACCGGTTCAGCTCGCGGCCCAGGGTTTCCGCTTCCCGGAAAACCCGAGTGTTTTCGTGGCCCGCGTGGCTGATGATGGCCCCGTGAAATTTTTCCTGCCCGGCTACAGACTGGCGCATCTGGAAAAACAGGCAGGTATCCGCCCCGTGGGCCATGGCCTGATAGGACAGCAGCCGCACTTCGCCGGGGCGCTTCAGTTTATTATAGGGCTGCCAGTTCTGCTGGTTGGGGGACTGCTCCGTCAGTACGAAGGACTGCCCGCCCTTGAGGCCCCGCATGATATCATGCTTCATCGCCACGAAATAGGGCGGATCGCCGGGCCAGGGGTAATTATCCCAGCCCACCGCGTCCATTTCCCTAGTAAACGCAAACTGATCCAGCTTTTTGATAAAGCCGCTCATGTTGGTCAGCACGGGGATTTCCGGGTTATAGCTTTTCAGCACGTCGTATTCGTTCCGAAAGCATTCTGCCGTGGAATCGGTGAGGAACCGCATATAATCCAGCTGAACGGCGGGGTTAAAGCGGTAATCGTCGTTCAGCTCCGTGGGCAGGGTCACTTCCTCAAAGGAATACACCGTGCGGCCCCAGAAGGCCGTGTGCCAGCGTTCGTTCAGCTCCGCAACATCGCCGTAGCGCTTTTTCAGCCACAGCCGGAATTTGGCCTGGCAGGCGGGACAGTAGCAGGAGGTGCCGTATTCGTTGGACACATGCCACATTTTCAGCGCCGGATGACGGGCGTAGCGCTTTCCGAACTCATGGGCGATGGCGGCGGCCCGTTCTCGATATTTCAGGCTGTTGACGCAGAAAAACACCCGCATCCCATGGGTGCGTTTCCTGCCCTGAATATCGACCGGCAGCACCTCGGGATAACGGGTGGAAAGCCAAGCGGGCTGCGCGGTGGTAGGCGTAGCCAAACAGAGATAAATCCCGTTTCCCCAGATGACGTCGATGATTCTGTCCAGCCAGGAAAAGTCGTACACGCCCTCGTCCGGCTCCAGCTTGGCCCAGGAGAAAACGGGCAGCGTCAGCAGATTGACGCCCGCCTGCTTAAACAGGCGCATGTCTTCCCGGATCGTCTTTTCATCCCACTGGTCGGGATTGTAGTCTCCGCCGAAATAAATCCTGTCCGCCAGCCTCATGGCCGATCCTCCTCGCAAAGGGCGCGATGCTTCGTTTACTTGCGTTTCACCGAGCTTCTTTCAACGATCTTCACGCCCACTGTGGTTTTGATGGCGCAGGGCGTGGACGATTCCACAAGGGACAGCAGCGTGCGCGTCACCGTGATCCCCAACTCCCGCCGGTACACGTGAACGGTGGTCAGCTGGGGGGTACACGCCTCGCAGATGGCGGTATCGTCCATGCCGATGATGGATACGTCGTCCGGCACCCGGTAGCCCGCCTCCGTGATGGCGCGCATGCTGCCGATGGCCATCAGGTCGTTGGCGGCGAAAAACGCTTCCGGCAGGGTTTTGCGCTCCTGGATCAGGCGCTTCATATCCTCATACGCGCCGTTCATGGTGGGGGTGACGGGCCAGAGCCTGTCCTGCGGCAGCGTCATGCCCGCTTCCGTCAGGCCCATGCGGAAGCCTTCTCTGCGTTCCAGGTTGTTCCGAAAATCAATGCTGCTGGTGATATGGCCGATGCTTTTGTGCCCCGCGGCAATCAAGGCCCGCGCGGCCTTGTATCCCGCGTCCCAATTGTTCATGACCACCGAATGCACGTTTTCCGAAGGGAAGGAATTGTCCAGCACCACCACGGGGGAATGAAGATCGGTAAACAGCGCCAGCTCCTCCGAGGACATTTCCGTGCCCAGCAAAATGATCCCCGCGCACTTTTCATTGCAGAACGCCCGGATCTGGGCGGCAAAATCGCTGTCCTGCCGCGCGTGAAGATGGCTGATCATCAGCTCCAGGCCCTCCCGATGGCATTCCGACTGGATGCTTTCGATCAGCTCCGCGAAAAAAGGCGTATCCGCCACCACGACGCCATGGGAGCGATAAACGATCAGGCGCACATACCGGCTGGCTTTGCCGGATTCCCGCGCGGTCTGATAACCCATATCCTGCGCGATGGAAAGAATATGCTCCTTCACTTCGTCGCTGACGCCCGGACGCCCGTTCAGCGCGTTGCTGACCGTGGCAGGAGAGACCCGGGCTTTTACCGCAATATCCCGCATCGTGTATTTCATGGTTTTCATCCCTTCCTGATGATTTGAAGGCCTGGATTCTTCATGAAAATTATACTCCTAAAGTAAACATTCGTCAATAATTGAACTAAATTTATATAAATAATCCGTCTCCGCTCAGGAAAGAGAAAGGGAAGCCTCACGCCTTCCCCAGTCGAATCGCAAACCCTTCCTCAAAGGGACGTTTCTCCGGCAGGCGGATCGTCATGGCTTCACCGTCCCGGACAAACGTCACCTTCGCGTCCGTGCCCAGCATCCGGGCAGACCGCACCGGCCCCAGCTCGCCGCCTTCCCGCAGACTGTGCAGCCGCAGGGTGTTGTCCTTCGGAATGCCAAAGCCGATCACATACATCGCCTCATCCGTCTGGGTAAAGCGCACGTCGTCCCCCGTCAGGCGGCACTGGCCGCTTTCGATGGCCAGGCCGTCCTTCATCTGCTGCTTCACCCGCTCCACGTTGTAATCCTCGTTGACGCCCGCCGTGACGCCCTCCCCCGCCACGGCGAAGGGCCGGGTTCCGTAAATCGCCTCGCCGTTGACTTTCAGCCACGCGCCGATGCGGGTCAGCTCCCTGACGGCGTCGGGATGGAAGGTTCCGTCCGCCCGCGGCCCCACGTTCAGCACCAGGCAGCCGTTTTTGGCGGTCACGTCGGCAAGCTGCTGAATTATTTTCCCGGCGGATTTATACTTGGGGTTCTGCACGATGCACCAGGTAATGCCGTCCTCCAGCCGGTCGTCGGTCTGCCAGAAGAAATCCTGCTTTTCCGCGAACCGGCCGCATTCCACGTCGAACACGCCCAGCCCCTTGGGATAATCCTCCTGCTTGTAGGTGATCACCCCCTGGGGCACCGCGCCATAATAGCATTCGGCGGCCCGGTAGCGGTATTCCTCCGGCAGGATCATGCAGCGCCCGTCAAAATACAGCGCGTCGGGGCGGTATTGCTCCGAAACCTCCCTGATCTTTTCCAGCCATACGTCGCAGAATTTTTTGTCGGGCAGGCGGTAGGGCTGATAGCGGTTGGTTTCCAGGGGCAGGGCGGGTCCATAATAGATTTCGTTTTTCGGGTCGTACACGTCCGCCTCGTTGTCGGTGGACATGAACCAGCCCCACAGCCATTGATGATGGAAGGCAGCCAGATACTTGACGCCCTGGCGGCGGAAAGCGGCGGCGCATTCCCCCGCAACATCCCGATGGGGGCCGGTTTTGACGGAATTGACGGGGTTGACCGCGCTGTTCCACAGGGAATAATTGTCCGCGTGTTCGGAAACAGGCCCGGCGTACTTCGCCCCGCTGGCTTTCACCAGGGCAGCCCAGGCGTCGGGATCGAAGCGTTCCGCCCTGAACTGGGGAATAAAGTCCTTATAGCCGAATTCGCTCAGCTTCCCGAACCTTTTTTCGTGTTCTACATTCTGCTTGCAGCCCTTCAAATACATATTGCGGGAATACCATTCGTTTTCGCAGGCGGGCACGCTGTATACGCCCCAATGGAAAAACAGGCCGAACTTCCCGTCCCGCATCCATTGCGGCGCGCCGTGCATCAGGGGCGTCCAATCCATGCTCCAGTTCATAAGACTGCCTCCACGCGGTCAAAAGAGATGATGGGCAAGCAAGTACGCTGATCCGCGACGGCGCTTTTAAATTCCTTCGGAATACGCATGGGCATGCTCCTTTCCGTCTGCGCGGCAGGTAACTGTGCGATAAATAATTACTAAACAAGTTTCAGCCACGTTCATATTATAAATCGTGTCGTTCCCCATATAAATGGATAATATGGAATATATTTTTACATCAATGTGCCGATATTTTCAATAGAAACTCGTGATTAGCTTTTTGTTAATAAATTATTTAGTAAAAATTTTTTAAAAAGCCACTTATCCAGCAGGAATTTCCCCTTTTTCGTTGAATTAAGGGAGATGAACGAAACCTGTGAACAAATCACGGCCTGCGCCTGCCGCCCGGAGCGGAGGGCGACGCCGCCTTCCCCCCGTTCGCCGGAACACCGCTGCATCACTGTGGCCCGGAATATGCCCTGGGATGATTGAAGGAGGAAAAAGCATGCTCACCTTATCCGAAGACAGGCGGCACTTCCTGCGGGACGGGAAGCCCTTTTTCTGGTTGGGCGATACGGCCTGGCTGCTCTTCCAGAAGCTCACCTTTGAGGAAGCCATGGTCTACCTGAAAAACCGGGCGGAAAAGGGCTTCAATGTGATTCAGGCCACCCTTGTACACACCGACGATTACAGGAACCGGGCCGGTTCGCCCGCATTGCTTGCGGACGATTTCGCCCGGCCCAATCCCGATTTAGCGGAAGACGCTTACTGGCCCACGGTGCGGAGAATCGTGGACGCGGCGGCGGAAATGGGTCTGGTGATGGCGCTGCTTCCGTCCTGGGGGCGCTTTGTTTCCGCCGGGTATCTGGCGGGCAGCACCGTCGACGTGTACATTGATTTTCTGGCTCGGCGTTTCGGGGACTGCGAAAACGTGATCTGGCTGGCGGGCGGCGACGTGCGGGGCAGCGACGCGCCGGAGGATTTTCACCGCATCGGAAGCAGGCTCCGGGAAAAATGCCCCAACCAGCTGATCGGCTTTCATCCCTTCGGCCGCTGCTCCTCCTCCCAATGGTTCCAGGACGCGCCCTGGCTGGACTTCCACCTGTTCCAGTCCGGCCACCGGCGGTATGACCAGATGAAGCTGAACCAGTGGGACGACAAGGTGGACGCGGAAACCTACGTGGGAGAGGACAATTACAAATACGTGCGGCACGACCGGGCGCTGACGCCCGTTCGGCCCGTGCTGGACGGAGAACCCAGCTATGAGTTCATTCTCCAGGGGCTGCACGATCCCACCCAGCCCTATTGGCAGACCCACGACGTGCGGCGCTACGCCTATTGGTCCCTGCTGGCGGGGGCGGCGGGCTTCACCTACGGCAGCAACGCCATCATGCAGTTCTGGCGCGGCACGGAGGCGGGTTCCTTCGGCGTAATGGAAACCTGGCGGGAGGCGCTGCACAATCCGGGCAGCATGCAGATGACCCACGTTCGCCGCCTGATGGAGGAAATCAACTGGCAGACCGGGAAACCCGCCCAGGAATACCTGCCGGACAATACCGGGGGAAAATACGATTACAATCTGGCCCTGAAAACGGATCGGGCCTTCTGCGTATACAGCTATTCCGGCAAGCCGTTTACGGCGGATACCCGCGCTTTGGGCGAAACGGAGGCCTGGTGGTTCGATCCCGTATCCGGCGGAAAAAGCTATGCCGGGAAAATTGCCCCCGCGGAATGCGCCCGTTTCACCCCGCCGAACCGCCGCGGCGGGCAGAACGATTGGGTGCTGCTCCTGAAATACGGTGGCTGAAAGAGCGTCGCTGTCAATCTGCGGGGAAAGGAGGCGCGTCACCGGATCAGCCGCGTGGATATCGACGCGCAAACGCATTGACAAAGCGGTGAAATACTGCTACAATCCCATCTTTGACACCCAAAAACGCCGAAAAGCAAGCGAGACGTGGCTTTCCGGCGTTTTTGGGGGTAAGATTATTTGAGTAATTGATTTGCCTTTTTGGTACATGTAAAAATTTTTTTCATAGCGGAGATGGGGATTAGCTGGGAGTCTGTACGGAAACCAAAAGCGTGATGAAGTGCATCGGTAATGTCGGTTCGTGTATAACAGGGGACGTAACCAGAGCCAGGGATTTCAAGGAAAGTCATATCAGCCAGTGTTGAGACGATCTGTTCCACGGTAAAGCGGCATTTCAACTGCTTTTCGAGATAACGGTAAAGGGTTAGTGCGAGGAAGCAGGTCAAGAAGTGGGCGCGGATACGCTCCTTTCGCTGGAGATAAATGGGACGTGCTTTGAACTCGTGCTTCATAATTCGGAAGCATTCTTCGATTTCCCAGCGACGGCGATTGATCCGGATGACTTTTTGTACACTGTCTTCCAGGTTTGTAGCCACAGCATAGAACCCATCGAAACGTTCTTCATCCGCGATTTTCTCCACGTCCAATGTAACCTGGTGTGCATTGGCGATTTCTCCGTCTTCGGTCAGGAAGGTCTGCTGGATAAAACGTTTACAGTCAGTTGGGCGGTTCTTCTGCATATCGGAGGGCACATCGATAATTTTTTGTGCCCGTTTCACCTGACGGCTGCGGACTGTGCGGAGATATTCCATATACTTTATGGAAAAAGTGACGATGAAGCGCTGCGGAACGTCTTTCAACGTGTAGGACTGCTCCTTGACAAAAACGGCGTCGTGGAAAGCGGTATACTGTTTTTCATCGCTGAGAACCGTATTCAGATCATATTCTTTACGATCATCCGGCAAATGCCACCCCTTTGGTGAAAGCGCCCATTCCTGGAGAGTCTGGGGAAGCTGTTTCAGCGACTGGGCTGTGATGAAGCGGCGTCCGCTGAGGGAATTGAATAGTCTGTTGGCAGAGGAAGACAGTCCGGCGTCTGTGCAGACCACGAATTCCCTGTGATCAAAGTCACGGATGATTTGCTGTTCTAATGGACGCAAGGTTGTCTGTTCGTTTGTATTGCCAGGATGAATACAGTAGGCCAGCGGAATCCCATCTCCATCCATCATCAGTCCCATCTGGATGATCGGGTTCGGACGATTTTCCTTGGAATGTCCATACTGTTTATCGTCCGCCTCCATCTCGATCTCAAAATAGTAGTTGGTACAGTCATAATAGAGTCTTTTATCATTCCGTTCACCGAGCTTTTTGCTGCGCCTATAAAGTTCCGCCTGAATGAAATCGCTTTCTTCCGCTAATACGCTTAATGCCCGGTATACCTGGTGCTGCTGAAAGTTCGGTTTCTCCAGCAACGTCCCGGAAAACTCACATGTGCTAAGCTTGGAACCCGGCTGTAGAATCCGTCCGTACAGCAATCGGCTCAGAATGCTGTTCAAATCATAATCAAAAGAATGACGCCGGGCAATTTGCGCACATATTTTGTCCAATCCAAGATTGCTGTAAATCTGCTGTAGAAACAGGTATCCGCCATTCCATGTGCTCTGTTCTCCCAGCTTCATTTGTTCCTGCGGATGGAAATCTACCCGCACGGCCCCTCCTTCTTCTTTTTCTTTCTTCGTTAATTCTGCCAGATATTCCCGCGCCCACTTCTCTGGTTCTGGATGTTCCTTCCGAATTTCCGACTCAAGCCCAAGTTTCATTACTACCTTTGATGAGTGCTTCCCCTCCGAATATGTGGACTCTATCGCATAATAGTGTGCGTCGTTTTGTGTCCGTTGGATTCGCAGCCGCATGATGACTTCCTCCTGCCAAGTAGAAATTACCTATATTATACCATAAATACGCCTATTACTCAATAATTAAATTCGGGAATTGACAAAAAAATATAAGCCCTATAAGGCTTTCAAGCTGTTTTTCTGCTCTCGGACTGTCAAACTCCCGCATTGACAAAGCGGTGAAATACTGCTACAATTCAGTTCAGAAAAGCTCATGTAACTTCATAAATGAGCAAAAAACAAAAAGGAGGCGTCCCTCAATGAGGAAAACCGTCGTGATTCTGTTGGTCGCTGCCATGCTGTGTACCCTGTTCGTTCCTGCCGTCGCCGAAGAAAAGGCCGAAGGCTGGAACAACGTAAACGCCGAAGGCTACGTGTTCCCCGACTATTCGGGCCAGACCCTGAGCATCATGTGGTGGGGTTCCGATACCCGCGCCAAGAGGACCGAAGAAGTCATTCACCTGTGGGAAGCAAAGACCGGCGCGAAGGTCGAATTCGAGTACTATGACGGCGGTACCTACTGGACCCAGTTCCAGGCCAAGATGGCCGCGAACAGCCTGACCGACGTGTTCCAGATGGGCAATAACTGGCTCACCTACTACGACACCATCGAACCCCTGAACGCCTACATTGACGCGGGCATCATCGACACCACCGCCATCGGCCCCGCCATGATCGCCACCACCGTCAACCAGGCCAACGGCGATGTGACCGGTATTTCCAACGGCACCAACGCCCGCTGCTTTGCCTACAATCCCGCCCTCTTCGACGAGGCCGGCGTGCCCTATCCCACCGACACCTGGACCTGGGAAGAGTTCGCGGACGCCTGCCGCAAGATCTACGCGGCCACCGGCAATCCCGCCGTCACCACCCTGGAATACAACTCCCTGGCCTACTCCGTGTTCACCCAGTGGAAGGAAGGCTACAACTTCTACACCATGGACGGCACCGGCTTCGCTTTTGACGGCGACACCGCGCCCCTGGCCTACCTGTTCGATCTGCTGACCACCCTGCAGCAGGAAGGCGCCATCGCCGACTACGGCATCCAGAACGAAATCGGCTCCAACATCGAAGCGGACTGGATCGCCTACGGTGATTCCGCCATCATCATGCTGTCCTCCAACCAGTTCCAGGCGCTGAGCAACGTGGCCGCCGAAAGCGGCATCACCCTCGATCTTTGCACCATTCCCCGCGTGTCCCATGACGGCCAGAGCGGCATGGTGGTGCGCTCCTCCCAGCAGATGAGCATCTGGAAGGGTTCCGAAAAGAAGGAAATGGCCGCCAACTTCATCAACTTCTTCATCAACAGTGTGGAAGCCAACATGATCCTCAACTGCGAGCGCGGCGTGTCCATCAACAGCGACGTGCTGGCCGCCCTGAAGGCTGACACGGAAAAGACCAACGAAGTGACCGGCAAGGTGTACACCATCATCGACCTGATCGGTTCCTTCGCGGACGCCGCCAACACCAGCCCCGCCGAGCCTGCCGCCAACGAAGAAATCTCCGACACGCTCAAGAAGACCTACTTCCAGGGTCTGGCCGAGGGCAAGTTTGAAAGCGCTCAGGCCGCTGCCGACCTGTTCTGGGCCGAAGCGCAGGAAATCTGGGCCAAGCACCAGTAATTCGGCGTCAGGGCGATAAACCCTAACGGTATTTGGGCACCCTGATCCTTTCCTTCAGGGTGCCCTCTTCAAATCGTGTTTTCCAAAGGAGGTCGCGCAATGCAAGCCGCAAAAGCCGGGCGAAACGCCAGAGGGAAGGGCAGCATCCTGCAAAACGAAAGCGTGGTGGGCTATTTCTTCGCCGCTCCCTTCGTGATCAGCTTCCTGTGCCTGACCATGATCCCCATGGCGCTGTCCCTGTTTTATTCCTTCTGCAATTATAAAATCGCCGCGGCGCCGGTGTGGGTGGGGCTGAAGAACTTTGCCGACCTCATGAAAGACGCCACCTTCGGCAATTCCCTGCTGGTCACCATTCAATACGTGATCATCGGCGTGCCGCTGAAGCTGGTTTTCGCCTTGCTGGTAGCCATGCTGCTCACCAAGCCCACCCGGCTGCAGGGCTTTTACCGGGCGGTATATTACATTCCTTCTCTGATCGGCGGCTCGGTGGCCGTGGCGCTGGTATGGAAGCAGCTGTTCGGCAGCCGCGGGCCTGTGGTGACGCTGATCAAGGCCATGGGGGTGAAGAATTTCAGCTTCTTCGGCTCCACCGTGTGGGCTTTCGTGCCCCTGGTGCTGTGCAACGCCTGGCAGTTCGGCTCCTCCATGCTCATTTTCGCCTCGGGCTTAAAGCAAATTCCCCGGGATTACTACGAGGCCGCCGAAATCGACGGGGCCAACGGGGTGCAGCGGTTCTTTTCCATCACCCTGCCCATTCTGTCTCCCATCATTCTGTTTAACCTCATCATGCAGCTGATTTCCGGCTTTATGACCTTCACCCAGGCCCAAATCATCACCGACGGCGGGCCGAATTACGCCACCAACTACATCGCCCTGAACATCTTCAAGGAAGGCTTTTCGTATCAGCGCATGGGCTACGCCTGCGCCGAAAGCTGGGTGATGCTGCTCATCATGGCGGCGATCACGGGCGTTATTTTCAAAACCTCGTCCCATTGGACGTTCTACGAGAATTGAGGAGGGCGAAGCAATGCAAACGAAACGCGCCGTCCGCAATACGATTTACCATCTCTTCGTGGTCGCCTTCGGGCTGCTGATGGTTTACCCGGTGCTGTGGATGATCCTGTCATCCTTCAAAATGAAAAGCGAAATCCTGGGCAACAACGCCCCTTTCCTGCCCTCCAAATGGGTGTTTGAAAACTATCCAAACGGCTGGCAGGGCAGCGGCAGCCTGACCTTCGCCACCTATTTCCGCAATTCCATCATCGTATCCTGCCTGGGCACCCTGGGCACGGTGATTTCTTCGGCCATGGTGTCCTACGCGCTGGCAAGGATCAAATTTCAGGGCCGGAAATTCTGGTTCACCGCCATGATCATGACCATGCTGCTGCCCGGCCAGGTGCTGATGATCCCGCAGTATATCATCTGGAACCGGCTGAACTTTGTGGGCACCTTCATTCCCCTGATCCTTCCCAAATTCCTGGGCTGGCCCTTCTTCATTTACATGATGATGCAGTTCATTCGGGGCCTGCCCAAGGAGCTGGACGAAGCCGCCATGATCGACGGGTGCAACAAGTATTCCATCTTCACCCGCATCGTGCTGCCGCTGCTTTACCCGTCCATCATCACCACCATCGTGATTTCCTTCTATTGGATCTGGGATGATTACATGGGTCCCCTGCTCTATTTGAGCAAACCGGCGCTGTACACCGTGTCCCTGGCGATCAAGGGCTTCGCGGACGCTCAGGGCACCAATTTCGGCCCCATGTTCGCCATGTCCACCCTGTCGCTGATTCCCGTCTTTCTGCTGTTCCTGTTCTTCAACCGGTATCTGATGGACGGCGTGACCGCGGGCGCGGTAAAAGGATGATCACAGCTTCTATACGCCGCTTTTGCCCCTCCCGGTCGGGAGGGGCAAGCTGTTCATATGCGGCGTGACTTTCACGAAAAAGGAAGAAAGCCATGGATACGCAGATTTGGATGCGCGAACCGGCGAAGCACTGGGAGGAAGCGCTGCCCATCGGCAACGGGCGGATGGGGGCCATGCTGTTCGGCGGAGGCCGGGAGGAACGGATCGCCCTGAACGAGGAAACGTTCTGGTCCGGTTATCCCAGGGAAACCGACCGGCCCGGCGCGGCGGCTTATTATCCGAAGGCCCGGGATATGGCTTTGAAGGGAGATTTCCTCGGAGCGCAGGCATTGGCAGAGGACAAATTGATGGGGAGCTTCACCCAAAGCTATCTGCCCCTGGGGGATTTGCTGCTTTGCCATCACGGTTCCGGGGAAGCGCAAAAGCTGACCCGGCGGCTGCGGCTGGATCAGGCGGTGCATGAAACGGCGTACGTGCTGAACGGCGTGGGCTATACCCGCTCCGCCTTTCTTTCCTATCCCGATCAGGCGCTTTTCCTGCGCGTAACGGCGGATCAGCCCGGCGCTTTGCGCCTAAACGTCCTGCTCAGAACCCCGCTGCGGGGAAAGACGGAAGCGCGGGATCACCTGCTCTGGATGGATTTAGAAGCCCCTTCCAACGTGGCGCCCTCTTACATCCCCTGCGATACTCCCATTCAGTATGAAGTCGCGCCGGAAAAACGGGGCATGCGCGCCAGGGTGCTTGTATCCGTGGCCGCGGAGGGCGGCCGGGTATTCCCCTGCCCCGGCGGCCTGCGGGTGGAAGGGGCGAACGCGGCGGAGATCCGCGTGTTCGCCCGCACCAGCTTCAACGGCTTTGAGCGTCAGCCCTTTACGGACGGCCTGGATGAAAAGGATTTGTGCCAAAAGGACGCGGAGAAAACGGCGGGACTTGATTGGTCATCGGCCCTGTCCCGGCACACGGCGGATCACCAGGCCCTGTTCAGCAGGGTCTGTCTGACCCTGGGGGACGGCCCCTATGACCGCATCCCCACGGATGAGCGCCTGCGCAATCCCCGGGAGGACGATATGGGGCTGTTCGCTTTGCTGTACCAGTTCGGGCGGTATCTGCTCATCGCTTCCTCCCGGCCCGGCGGGGAACCGGCAAACCTGCAGGGCGTCTGGAGCCAGGATCTCCGGGCCATCTGGAGCTGCAATTACACCATCAACATCAATACCCAGATGAATTACTGGGCGGCGGAGCAGGCGGCCCTGCAGGAATTGTGCCAGCCGCTTTTTCAGCTGATCGCCGATTTGTGCAAAACAGGCCGGCGCACCGCCGGGACGCACTATGGAGCCAAAGGAGCCGTGGCCCATCACAACACCGACCTGTGGCGGCTGACCAATCCCGTAGGGGAACAGTACAGCGGCTTTGCGGGCTGCGCGTTCTGGCCCCTGGGGCTGGGCTGGCTGCTCCGCCATCTCATGGAGCATGACCGCTATCAGCCGGACGATGATTTTCTGCGGGGCTGGGCGCTGGAGCCGCATCGGCTGGCCGTCCGGTTTTTCCTGGATACGGCGGCAGTGGATCAGGACGGGTATTTGACCATCGCCCCGGCGGTTTCCCCGGAAAACCGCTTCCGGTATCAGGGCCAAAAATGCCGGGTTTCCGCCCGCGCCGCCATGACCACCCAAATCATGGGGGAGGTATTCAACAACTACCTGCTGATCCTGCGCCGCCTTAACCAAAAAGAACCCATGGCCCGGGAAGCGGAGGCAGCCCTTGCCAGGCTGGCCCCCCTTCAAACCGGCAGCCAGGGCCAGGTTCTTGAGTGGGAGAAAGAATATTCGGAGATCGAACCGGACCACAGGCATATTTCGCACCTGTACGCCCTGTATCCGGGGGAAAGCACGGAGGAAAAGCTGTGTGAAGCAGCCCGGCAATCCCTTCTTCTGCGCGGAGACGAGGGGACGGGCTGGAGCCTGGCCTGGAAAGCCGCGGCATGGGCGCGCCTTGGGGACGGCGAACACGCGCTGCGCCTGCTGCGCCGCCAATTGCAGCCCGTGGAAGCGGGAACCGCCTGCAACCTGAACCACGGCGGAAGCTACATCAGCCTCCTGGACGCTCATCCGCCTTTTCAGATCGACGGGAACTTCGGGGCCTGCGCGGCGATCGGCCAAATGCTCCTGCAGGAAAGGGACGGCTGGATCACAGTGCTGCCCGCGCTGCCGCGCGCCTGGAAAACGGGCAGCGTTCGCGGTTTTCGCGCGCCCGGCGGCGTAACGGTGAGCTTTGATTTTTCCGACGGCCTTTTGACATATCTTACCATCCGGCGCGGCGGAAAGAAAGCCGTTCGTCTGCGCGGGAACGGCAGGGAATGGGTGATCCCGGAAGGCGAAGCGGGAGAATGGCGGTTGATCTGATTGATTTCAGACCGATTTTTCCCATAAGGCAAACCGTTCTCCGCCCAGCAGCAACCGCCCGTCCGGCGGTTCCGGCAGGCGGCGCGTTTCCCGTCCTCCCGTCAGGAAGAGCGCGTATTCCGTATGCCCGCGAATCAAGCGGATGCGGGCCGTATCCGGGCGCAGCGCTTCAAAGCGTACGTCCGTCAAGCCGGAGGACAGCAAGCGCTTTCGCAGCGCCAGCGTTTCCCGGGTGAACCGTTGCATTTCCAGCGCCGCGTCCCGCCCGTCCCACCGCATCACGCCGCGGTTGGCGGGGTCTTCCCCGCCCTGCATGGCCCGTTCATCCCCGTAATACAGGTTCAGTTCGCCGTCCATGAGGCAAAGCAAGGCCCAGGCTGCCCGGATCCGTTCAGCGTCTCCCCCTGCCAGAGTCAGGCACCGGGGCAGGTCGTGATTGCCGATAAACAGCATTTGGTTCCGCTGCATGCTCCGGGTCATCAGCCCTTCCCGCCGGTTCATGGCTTCGCAGAAGGCGAAAGCGTCCATATCCCCTTTGAGCAGGAAACGGGAAACCGCGTCATAGAGCGGATAATCCATGGTGCCGTCAAACAGCCCGGTCTGCGTCCAGCCGGTGGGGTCCGTCCAGATTTCGCCGATGATCAGACATTCCGGCTGAATCGCCCGAATCCTTCTTCGGAAAGCGCGCAGGAAGGCGGGGCTGACTTCGTCTGGAACGTCCAGCCGCCACGCGTCCAGGTTCAAAGCCCGCGTCCATTGCTCCGCCGCGCCGATCAGATAGTCCTGCACCGCCGGAAGCTCCGTGTTCCACTTGGGCATGCACGCGGCGTAGGCGAAGCATTCGTAGGGCGGATTTTTTTTCATCCGTTCAGGCGTCAGCGCTTCTGTCGGTTCCGTCATCAGCGCCCGCAAATCATGAATCAAAAACCAGCGCCGATAGGGCGAGCGCTCCCCCCGGGCCTTCACGTCCTGAAAGAAGGGATGCCGGTCGCTGGCATGGTTAAAAACGCCGTCCAGCATCAGCCGAAGGCCGCCGCAGTGCAGTTCCTCCGCCAGCCGAATCAAATCCTCGTTTGTGCCGAGCCGCGCGTCCACTCTTGTGTAATCCAGCGTGTCGTAGCGGTGATTGGACGGGCTGGAAAAGACGGGGTTCAAATAAACGCCCGTGACGCCCAGTTCCCGAAGATACGGGATTTTCTGCCGAATCCCCTCCAGGGTGCCGCCCCACACGTTTTTCGTGGTGGGCACAAAACCGCCCGTTTCCGGGCCGCCGAAAAAGCGATCGGGAAAAATCTGATACCAGACGGATTTGCCGCTCCACGCGGGAAGCCGGTCTTCCCCAAAATGATACCCGATGCGAAAATTGTCCGTTTCGCTCTGCCGGTCGGCCATGCCTTTCCGGCCCAGCCAGAAGACGCGCCCCGCGCCGTCCTCCGCCCGGAAATGATAGGCCAGCTTGCGGGTGGGCACCGGCACTTCCCCCGTCCACACCTCATAGTCCTCGGTTCTGACCAGCAGCGCCATCTCCGCCGCCGCCCAATTCAGCTTTTTTCCCGGCCCGGGCAAATAATCATAGGGATCGCTGTAATACGCGCGCATGGAAACAAACGCCCCCGGCTCCGCCCAGCAGCGGAGGGTGAACGCGTCGGGCCGGTCGGACAGAAGCCAGGGGGCCTGTACACTGTGAATCCATTTCATACGATCATTCCTTCAGCATGCCATCCGTGATTCCGCCACGAATGAGTTGTTTTTGCATGGTGATATACACCAGCAGGATGGGCAGCAGCGCGATGAGGGACGCCGCGAAAATCAGGCTCCAGTTGTTCACGTTCTGCCCCTGGAACATGCGCAGGGCGATGGGCAGCGTCCGCTTGGCGGGGCTTTTGATGATCGTCAGGGCATACAGAAACTCGTCCCAGACGTTGGAAAACGCCATGATGGTGAACGTGCCCACGGCGGGCGCGGAAAGCGGCATCGCAATATGCAGCCAAATCGTCCAGTGTCCCCCGCCGTCGATCACCACCGATTCCTCCAGCGCGTGGGGAACGGACAAAAAGCTGCTCCGCAGAAAGAAGGTATTGGCGGCGATGCCGGTGCCCAAATAGGTCAGGATCAGGCCGGTATACTTATCCATCAGCTTCAGGCCTTTAATCAAAAGGAACTGGGGCAGCAGATTGGTCAGCGTGGGCACCATCATGCTGAACATGAGGATCATGAACAGGATGTTTTTCCCCGGGAACGCGATGCGCGCGAAGCCGTACCCCGCCAGGGAGGAAACCAGGATGATCAGCACGGTGGAAATGAGGCTGACCAGGACGCTGTTGAGAAAATAATCCGAAAAATGATTGGAACCCCAGGCTTCCGCGAAATTATCCAGATAGAACCGCTGGGGAAACAGGATGGGCGGATAGGGCAGTGTGAACGCCTGGGGCGTCATGGCCGTGGCGGTCATGTAGAAGAAGGGAATCAGCGCCGAAGCCATGAAGGCCAGCAGCAGCAGCCGGGACGGCGCTTTTTTCAGCGCCCCTACGCATTTTTGAAGCATCCTCCAGCGCCTCCCGTCAATTGACCATTTCGGTTGTGACCCGCCGCTGAATCAGCGTCAGCAGGAAGATCATCAGGCCCATCAGCACGCTTTGCGCGGCGGCGGAACCGAATTCATACTTGGAAAACGCCGTGTCGTACATGAAATTCATCAGCTCGTTGGTGGTGCCCAGCGGCGCGCCCTCCGTGATCATCATCACGTGGATGTACGCGCCGAACGCGCCGATGGTCAGCACGGTGAGCAGATACAGCGTGGTGTTGCGCACCATGGGGATGGTGATCCGGAAGAAAATCTGCACCGCGTTGGCGGAATCAATCTGCGCCGCCTCGTACAGATCCCGGGGCACGCCCTGCAGCGAGGCCAGATCAATCACCATCACCCAGCCCACGCCCTTCCAAATACCGAACAGCCACAGAACCAGATTCGCCGTCCACTCGTTTTGCAGCCAGGACACGGGCGACGACAGCAGGCCGACCTGCATCAGGGCGTAATTGATCAGCCCGCCCTTGCCGGACATGAATAGATACCGGAAAATCAGGGATACGATCACCCAACTGGTCAATACCGGCAGATAGGAAATGACCTTGCATACGGTCTGCCCGCGCCGGATATTATTGATCAGGCACGCCAGCACCAGGCCCAAAAACATTTGGCCGGGCACCGTTACCAGGGCGTAAAGCAAGGTGTTCCGCAGGGCGAGCAGATACCGCTTGCTTTGGAACAGCGCCTGATAATGGCCCAGGCCCACAGACGCCGTGATCCGATTCGCCAGTATATCGTAATCGGAAAAGCTGATTTGAATGTTCCGTGCCAGCGGATACAGCACGAACATGCAAAGCAGGATCAGCGCAGGCGCGACGAACGGCAGCGCCTGCTCCCACTGACGGATTCCCTTCCGCATGGTCATTCCCCTTTCCGCAAGAATAGGAGGGAGAGGAAGCCGGTTCTTCCTCTCCTCCAAGTTTACTTTATAACGGTTTACTTTGCAAGCAGCGCGTCGATTTCGGCGGCGGCGGCGTCCAGAGCTTCCTGGGCGGAAACCACGCCGCGCAGGGCGCTTTCAAAGGCGGTGTTCAGCACTTCTTCGATGGAGGGCCACTCGGCGGACGGCGTGCGGGGCGCGGCGGTTTTCAGCTGCTCCAGATACGCGTCCATCCAGGGAGACGCGGAAGTATCCACCTTGTCCAGGTTGCTCGCCATGGTGGGGATCATGCCGGCGTTGACCATGGGGATCTGGGCTTCTTCGCTGAGCATGAACTTCATGAACGTCCAGGCCGCTTCCTGGTGCCGGGTGCCTTTCAGCATCACCAGGTCTTCGCCGCCCACGATGGAAATGCTGCGGCCTTCATAGGCGGGAATGGGCGCGGAGGGGAAATTGGGCTTCGCTTCGCCCGCGCTGTAGAACCAGGGGCCTTCCACCACCATGGCGTAATTGCCCGCTTCAATGCCGCCCCAGGTGCCGGGTTCCTCGCCCAGCACGGAGGTGCTGATGATCTTTTCATCCATCCAGGCTTTGATGGTTTCCAGGGCATTCACCGTGGCTTCGCTGTTGAGATACCCGGTGGCGGTGGTGAAATCGCCGTCGGTAATGGAGCCGCCCAGGGTCCAGATAAAGGGCAGCATGGCCCAGTTAAAGGAACCCTGCACGGCAAACAGCCATTTTTCGTTGGCGGGGTCGGCCTTGTCGGCGGCAGCCAGCAGCTCGTCCAGGGTGGCGGGCGGCGCGTCAAAGCCCAGCTCCTTCAGCCGTTCTAAATTGAACACGCCGGTGGTGGTATTGGTGTTCATGGGTACGCCGTAGTGCTTTCCCTGGTACACCGTGGTGGCCATGGGGCCGGGCAGCGCGTCGGCAAGCACCTCGGCGGAGCCTTCCATTTCGTCGATGGGCAGCAGCGCGCCGAGTTTTGCGAACTGGGCCACCCAGGTAATGTCCATCCGCACCAGGTCCGGCGCGGTTTCACCGGCCACGGCGGTAATGATCTGCTGATTCAGCCCTTCGTAGGGCATCCGAATGGGGTTCACCTTGATTTCGGGGTAAGCGGCCTCGAAAGCGGGCAATACCTGTTCGAGGAACGTTTTTTCTTCGCCTTCGCTGTACGTGTGCCAGAATGTGATTTCCGTTTCCGCCAGGGCGGAGCAGGCCACAGTCAGGATCATCGCAAGCGCGAGCAGCACAGCCGTCAGTTTTTTCATGGAAAAGCCTCCTTGATCTTCGTTTTCGTCGTTCGGTTTACGGTTGAAACGGCCGGTTTTTCTGCCCCTCCTTTCATTGTAACCGGTTACAAATTGGAGAAAAATAAATCAGCGACTGCTGGCGCGGCGAATTAAACGAACCGGCAAGAGCCGTTGCTGGTCCGCGTCGGCGGCGGATTGAAGCTGCTGATACAGCAGCTCCGCGGCCCAGACGCCCAATTGATGAACGTCAATATCCACCACCGTCAGCTTCGGCGCGCACAGCTGCGCAATGATTCCATCGTCAAAAGAAATGACCTGCACCTGGCCGGGAACGGAAATATCCCGCTCCCTCAAGCCCTGCAGCAGCCCGAAAGCCGTCACGTTATCGGATACCACATACCCTTCATTCAGCCCGTCCCCGCGCCCGATCTCCCGGCCCGCCTCCGCGGAAGCCGGGCAATCCAGCCGCATGGCGATCTTCGCGCCGCTTGCTTCCGCCGCGGCGCGGAACCCTTCGGCGCGCTCGCGGACAAAAACCTTTTCCTCGCCGTTGCCAATGAAGCACACGTCCCGCGCGCCGGTTTGCAGCAGGGCTTCCGCCGCCGCCCGTCCCCCGCTGACGTTGTCGATATCCACCCAACTGCCTAGGTCCGTCCGACCGATCACCACGAAAGGCGTCTGCTTTTCCCGCAAAAACCGCACCAGGCTTTTGCTTGCCATCTGCACGGGCAGGATCACGCCGTCGATCCGGTTTTCCAGGATCACCTTTTTCAGGCTCTGAAAATGGTCGCTCCGCCTGACCGAAATGATCATGAGATAATAGCCGTGCTGGGCAAGGGCCTGCTCCACGCCGTACTGGATGCGAAGATAGTTCTCGTTCCCGTAGGTTTCCGGGCTGGATTCCTCGATCACAAAGGCGATGGACTGGGACTGCTTGGTGAGCATATTCCGGGCCAGGAAATTCGGTTCATAGCGCAGTTCCTCAATGCTGCGGCGCACCTTTTCCCGGGAATCCTGGGCAATCAGAGGGCTGTTGTTCAGATAACGGGACACCGTCGCCACTGATACGCCCGCGTGGCGCGCCACATCCCGAATCGTTACAGCCATGATATTCCCTCCATTGGTACCGGTTACAATTTTCAATTGCATTATAAATCCAATTCAATTTTTTGTCAACAGCTTTTTTCGTGATCTAAAAATTCCAAGCCTTTCCGCCCCAGAGACGTGAGGCGGCGGCAGTAATCGTCGCTGCGCTTTTGAATATCGTCCTGGTACACCTCTAACTCGGGCATGGACACGGCGAAGAAATCATAGCCCACCTTGTCAGAGATGTGGCGTTCGCCGAAAATAATGAGCTGGTGGAAGGACTTTTGGGCCATTTCCCTGTTGCCCAGCGCCGCAAAGGCCAGGCCCTGATAATAAATATAATCCGAGGGCTGATCGTTGTAGTAGCGCACAGGTTCCGGCGTTTGGGAACCGCGGGTCGCTTTTTCAAAGCAATCCTTTGCTTTTGTTTCATTCCCCAGGACGCGGTATGCCCGGCCCATGAGATAGTACGCCTGATTGTCCGGCACGTTGTCCAGCTTGCCTTCGCCCAAATTGTCGGGATAGGAAAGGGTGCGCTCGGCATAGGCCAGGGCTTCTTCCGGTTTTCCATCCGCCAGGGCCTTTTCCGCTAAAGCGAACAGGGCGGTTTTGTATTCGTCCGCCACCTTGCCCTCGCCGCCTTCCCACACGTGGAAGGTGTAATGGGTCATAAGGTTCAGGGCCTTTTCATATTGCCCATCCTGATTGAGCAGAGAAATATAAGCCAGCATAAGGGCGTACCGGTCAGGAAGGATATTTTGATGGGCTTCCAAAATGGCAAGCCGTTCCTTGACGGGTCGTTCCAGGCGCTTCAAAAGCTGCTCCTGTTCCAGCAGGAAACGGCTGTTGTCCGGTTCCTGGCGCACAGCTTCCGCGATTTCGGGCAGGGCCAAAGCCTTTTCCCCGTGATTGTAATAAGCGATAGACAGATTACGGTGGGCCAGGGCCAAATCAGGATGGGCTTTGACCGCCTCCTGCCAGTGGAAAATGGCCTGCGCATACTGCTTTTTATCATACAGCAGTTCGCCCAAGTAATAATGGGCCATGGACGCTTTCTGTCCGCTGCTTTCCAGTACTGAAACGGCATTTTGTAAAATCAGATATTCCAGTACCCGGTTGGGAAAGCAGTAATCGGCAGGGGCCTTTTCGCCGGCTTCCGCATCTTTTGGGGCAAAGGGCGCGGGGAAATCCAGCAGACTTTCCGCGTAAGCCTGGGCGTAATGCTTCATGGGGCTTTCCGCCGGACAGGCTTTCAGAATTTCGATAGCGTCCTCATAGAACCCGAAGCCGATGTATTCATAGGCTGCGTTCAAGTATTCTTCAATGCGTCCCCCGGCGGCTTTGTCGAAAGCCGCTTTGTCTGCGTGACGGCACAGCAGGCTCAGATACAGGGGGTCGATTGCCAAACTGTCTTCCAGGAACCGCCAATAATCCGCACTCTCCTTGTCCAGATGGGCCAGGATGGAGGCTTTCAGCGACCGGGTTTTCATGTTGTGCCAGCCCCGCAGCAGGCTTTCATCGGCGAATTGCAGGGCCTTGTGCAAGTCGCCCTGCTTGACGCAGATACAGGCCAGATGGTGATACGCTTGACCCGCCGTTTCCGCGCTCCAGGTGGCCTTGAAGAAGGCGTCGTAGGCTTCGGGCAGATTGTCCAGCAATTCCAGGGCAAGGCCCAAATTGAAATAGGCTTCCCCGGCGTAAGGATTGGGATTGCGCCAGGTCTGCTTTTGAATAGCGGCTTTGAAGTAAGGAATACTTTCCTTGATTTGGGCGTTTCGGAGCAAAAGCAGGCCGTAGGCGTTATTCAGCCGGATGTCCGTGGGGTCCCGGCGCAGGCCCTCCAAATAATAATCGTCCGGCAGGAAGGTGGCGTGGCGGTATTGCTCCAAATGCTGCCCCGCCAAGAATAATTCTTCCAGGGATTGAATTTCTTCCGGCTTTTTCAGGGCCTCGGCTGGTTCGGGAATGGGCCGGTTTTCCTTGATGTATTCCTTGTAGGCGCACAGCAGCTCGCCGTTTTCGCCGGTTACCGTCAGTTCGTAGTCCCGCAGGCCCTTCACAGTGTCCGCAAAGGCGGCTTGGGGAGACAGATCGGCGGTTTTCTGATACACCACTTTCCCGCCGGAACAAATGACGATTTGCGCGTTTTTGTATACACCCGTAGCGTATACCTTGATCCGGGCGGCGGCGGCTTTCTTCCGAAGGGCGACCTTGGCTTCCCTGCCGTAGGCGAAGGGATCGGGAATCATCATCCGCCCCTTATCATCCATCCAGTCTATGCCCAAAATCACGTCCTTGGTGGCGTTGCTCACCCGGCCCACGGTTTTATAGGGCATGAAATACTGGGTAAAAGTCTTTTCCTCCTGGGGCTTTAACCAGGTGAAATCTGGCTGATTATCGCAGAACACGCCGGTCATCAGCTCGATATAGGGGCCGTCTTCGTCGGTGAGATTCTTATCCCACATCTTCCCGAAATCCCCGCAGCCCCAGGTCCATTGCTTTTTGCCGGGGCTGACGTGATGGTCGGCCACGTGGAGCAGGCCCGCGTCCTTCCCCTCGTCGAAATTGCCCACGAAATCAAAATCGGAATGAGCGGCCATGTAGCTGGTGGGCACGCGAATGTTTTTGTACCGGGAAATATCCACGCCCGCGGAATAGTCGGCCTTGTAATATTCTCCGGTGGCGATGGGGAAGGTGGAAACGGCCCGCTTGCCGTGATCCATGACGGCGTTCACATCCGGCGGAAACACGGAAAAGGTATGATCGTTCACATGCACGGCGGGATTGGCCCACCACAGGAAGGTCTGGGGATAATCGGTGGGATTAAAGAGCCTGCCCTTGATTTCAATATAGGCTTTGTCAGGATAAAGCGTGATGGCCGCGTTGGCCTTGGTGCCGTTCATGCGGTCGGTTTCGCCTAAAATCACAGTGGCAGAGCCGTCGGGGTTTTCGGAAAGGGTGTAATCCACCGGCATGAAGGTGGAGGGCCGGTGATGCTGGGGCCAGTTGAACTCAATGCCGCCGGAAATCCACGGCCCCGCCAGCCCCACCAGGGCGGGCTTAATGACCCGGTTGTAGTACACGAAATCGTAGTTGTTGGTTCTATCCAGGGCGCGCTGAATGCGTCCGCCCAATTCGGGCAGGATCATGACGTACAAATAATCGTTTTCCAGAATGACGGCCCTGTACTGTACGTCCTCCTTGGTTTCGCTGATTTTTTCCGTTACCGGCACGGGGTACACCTTGCCCGTGGAACCCTGATAAGCCCGCTTTTCGATGAACAGCGGGCTTTTTTCCGGGGTACCTGCTTTATAAGTGGGGATGGTGACCGTCTGCTCGTAAATCCGCGTTTTGTTCAAGGCGATCTCTCCTTACAGGCTGATTTCGTATACGGGCTGCGCTTTGATTTCATATAAGTCCGCGATCAGGGTCTTCACTTCCTCGTTCCGCGCGGCCATGGCGGATTCCACATTGACGTTGGCTCCCTCCCGGATAGGCGCGATTTTGAGTACCATGCCGCCGGACAGCCTGTCCTTATGCTCCATGAGGCCCACTTCCCAGGTATCGCCGTTGCAGAAATTGTCGCTGATCATCACATCGTTCAGAAACAGCATGCCGATGTCGCCCTGATACTTGATTTGCAGCCGAACGTCCTTGAGGCCGTCCAAAGCGTTTTCCGGCGCCTTCACCATCCAGCGTTGGGGCGCGGCGGGCCGAACCTCCACGGGGATTTCCCGCTTGACCGCCTCCGCCCGGTACGCGCCGAACACGCCCTGATCGGCAAGGCGGAGGGCGGCGCTGCCGGTCAGCCGATCGGCGGGATAGGTAAGCACCGTGTTTTCTTCTTCGGAGATTTCCAGGCGAAGCGCGCCCTCTTCATCCTCCAGCAGGGCGGCGTCGGTCAAAATCAGGCTTCCGTCCCGGAGAATGAACAGCCTGTTGGCTTCCGCCCGGGTAAGCAGCAATACGTCTGCTTCCCTTTCGCCCTTTCGGACGGTAAAGAAAGACTGGCCGCCGGTCGCTTTCGCGTCTTCCTCAAAGCGGAACGCACCGTCCATACCGTCGGGAATCATAAACACATATACGATCCGGCCCTTAATTTCCGTTCTCAGTATGGGCTGAGCGTTCGCCTGCTTCAGCAGAACGCCGTCCATATCGAAATGGAAGGGCAGGATGGCGTTTTCGTCCCCGGCGATGGAAACGTCGAAGACATACGTCTCTTTTGCCGTTCGGATCTCCACCCGGTCTCCCTTTTTATCCGGCATGACCCGGTGATCCTGGAAATTGTTGATGAACAGGAAGCCCCCTTCCCCGTCGGTGCGCGCAGAAAAGCGCAGGGTTTCCAAATCCTCTGGACTGATTTGGGAAGCCCCCTCCGGCAGCGCCGTTTCCATGGGCGCGACCCGATCCCCAAAGAAGCGGGTGAAAAAATGAATGGCCTTGAGGCGGCTGTAGCTTTCCCGAAGCTGGCCGAATTCGCCCAAAGCCGCCTGATAATCGTAGCTGATTTTGGGCACCTGGGCCTCGTTTAAGTACGTCCCGTTTTTGCCGATGGGATTGGTGCCACCCTGGAACATGTAATACCCCAGCCAGTTGCAGCCGGAACCCAACTTGATATTCGCCAGGGCGTCCACGCTCTTGTAGGGATAAATGAATCGGTAATAGTAGCAGCACATCATGCCTCCGCCCATTTCACAGCAGGCGTAGGGCCTCTCCGAAGGCCGGTAGGCCGGTTCAAAATCGTCGGTACATTTGACGCCGTCCCGGTGGTAATCCTGGTAAATATATTCCTCGGTGGCGGGATGCTCGCCCTTATGGGAATAGAAGATCCAGGGCCGGTAGGCGTAGCCGCCCCACAGGGGCAGCACCCTTTCCGAATAGGCCGCGCCGCCCCAGGCCGTGCCGGTGAAAAAGGCGGGGGTGAGGCCGCATTGCAGCGCAATTTCCCGCAGGGCCAGGATATACTTTTCCCCCTCGTCCCCCCGGAACACCCACTCGTCGGAAATGCCGGTGGTCATCTCCCAGGCGGCGGAGGAGTGCATGTACTCGTTATCCAGCTGCACGCCGATAATGGGGCCGCCGTCCTGAAAGAACAGGCCCTTCACCTGCTCCCCGATCCGGGCGTACAGGCGGCGCACATACGAAAGGAAATCCGGATGGGTGGTGCGCACCTCAAAAGGCTTGCCGTACAGCCAGTCCGGCAGTCCGCCGTTGCGCACCTCGCCGTGATCGAAGGGACCCACCCGCAGGATCACATACAGGCCGTGCTTTGCGCACAGCGCAACAAACCGGCGCAGATCCCGGCGGCCGGAGAAATCAAATACGCTCTCTTCTTCCTCGATGTGGTTCCAGAAAAGATAGGTGGAAACCGTATTGACGCCGCCCATGCGCATTTTGATCAGCTCGTCTTCCCAGCGGCGCTCGTCCATGCGGCTGTAATGAAATTCGCCGGAAACGGGAAAGAAGGGCGCGCCGTTCCTCTCCATGTAATAGTTATTGAAAGAAAGGCTGTCCCCGCCGGGAGCGCCGGAAACGCCGGAAAAACGGCCTTGAAAATCCGCGCCTAAAGAAAAAACGGGACGCGGGCGGTAAGACGTAAGATCAATGGAAAAACGCATGGGAAAAAAACCTCCTTCGCAACGCAGCGGGTCAGATTTTTTCGTCCTTCAGATACGCGGCGCAGACAGGAAAACGGCGCAGCTCCCCCACCACCAGCTTACAGATTTCATTGGCACCGTAAGCATTGAAGTGGGTTTTGTCGTCGTGGCCGTCGGGAAAATCCGGGTGTTCCCCGGGGGCCAGGCGCACGAACAGCTCCGCCGTTTTTTCTTCGCCCAAGGAAAGATACAGCGCCCGGCTGTCCTTTTTGAGATCACACAGGGGAATATTCTTTTCCGCCGCCAGCATCCGCACCGTCCGAGGATATTCCCCGTGGGTATAGAGCAAGCTGCCGCCGCCCACAAAAAAGCGGCGGGAAACGGGGGTGAGCAGCACGGGGTGCGCCCCCCGATCCAGGGCGAATTGGCAATACTTCCAAAGCTCCTCTTTAAAGGTCGTGTCCGGGTCGGTGTGCCGTTCGTCGTCCTTTTCGTCGTTGTGGCCGAATTGAATCAGCAGCAAATCCCCCGCCGCCATGTCCTTCTCCGCCGGGGCGAACAGCCCTTCCGCCCGGAAGCTGCGGCTGCTGCGACCGCTCAAGGCGATGTTGCGCACCGTGACGCCGGGCTTTACATATTGCGGCAGCGCCCAGCCCCAGCCCCGGAAGGGGGGCTGGTTATCCTCCACCGTGGAATCGCCGATGATCCAAATAACAGGCATAAAGCGCTCATCCTTCCAAAATCAAGCCGTTCCGGCTCCGTTACAGGTTCACTTGCCGGCCCGCCGGGATGCAGACGGGCGCGCCGTCGTTCACCGAGATCCAGCAGTCCCGCCCGTTGGGATTGTACACAAAGCTGTTGTCCGCCGCGAATTGCAGGCGGGCATAATCATCCATGCAGTCCATCAGCTCGATGTTGGTGCAGTACCAGATATCGTCCTTCCCGCCCATCATGCGGCAGAAGTCCTCCATCAGCTCCCAGTTGCCCTTATCGTCAAATTCATAGCTGTGGCCCCACACGTACATGAGGTACAGGTATTGCTTTTTGAACAGGCCCAAAAACTGTTCGCCCAGCTCCAGCAGCCGATGGCTGTGGTGGCAGGTGGCCAGCCAGCGATAGGGGTTTTCCGGCAGGTCGAAGCTGTCGGAGGAACCCACCACCCGGGAATAGCGGATGCCCAGGGCGGGCAGCAGATTTTCAATGTCCCGGCTCACCGAGCCGTTGGGATAGCTGAGGCCCCGGACGGGATAGCCGGTATATTTCTCCAGGGTCTTTCTGTCCTCCAGCACCTCCTGGGCCACTGCGGGCAGGGGGCAGCGGGCGATGGTGGGATGGGTGGCGGTGTGGCACGCCACCTCGTGGCCCCGGTACAGAGTGGGGATTTCTTCAGGTTTGACGCGGTCGCTCCGGTCAAACAGGCCGCTGTTCAGGTGGAAGGTGCCTTTGATGCCGTACCGGTTGAAAATATCGATCAGGCGGCGGTCCTGGACGCGGCCGTCGTCATAGCTCATGGTCAGCGCTTTATGCTTCCCGCCGGGAAAGCAGCAATATACTTTGTTCATATTTCCTCCGCATTGAATTTGTTGAAAGCTTATTCCCGAATCATCAGCTCCGTCAGCATCAGGAAGGTAAGTCCCTGGCCGTAGGCAGTGGGGGTGACGATGATATCCTTATAGTGCTGCAAATTGTGGCCCATGCCGGTGCCGCCGGATACGCCCTGCACCGCGCCGGTTTCGTCGATTTGGTCCAGCACGGCGTTTGCGGACAGCATGGCCATCTGCTGGTAGGGTTCCTGGGGCAGCCAGCCCAGGCGGATGCCCTTGAAAACGCCGTAGGTGATGGCGGCGGTGGCGCTGGTTTCGCAGTAGGAATCCTCCACGTCCAGCAGGGTGGTATACAGGCCGTTCACCCGCTGGTATTTCCACAGGGCCAGCACCTGATCCAGCCAGGCGGCGCGGATCATGCGCATGGCGGCGTTGTCCCGCTTGGTGATATCAAATAATTCGATGGCTGCGGCGGTGAACCAGGCGTTGCCCCGCGCCCAGAAGGCTTCGGCGAAGTTGTGGCGGCGGTCGAAGGTCCAGCCGTGATAGAACAGGCCGTTCACCTTATTTTGCAGGTAGCGGATGTGGATGAGGAACTGGAATTCCGCTTCCTCGATCAGCTCGGGGCGGTTCAGGACTACCCCCGCTTTCGCCAAAAACAGGCCCACCATGAACAGCGTGTCGCACCAAAGCTGCTGATAGTGCTTGTTCCACACCGTGCAGTGCTGCAAGCCGCCGTACTCCGTGCGGGGCATTTCCTTCATGACCCAGTCGATCCAACTTTCGATGACGGGCAGATAGGCTTCGTTTTTCGTTTCCTGGTACAGGCAGGTCAGCGTCAGCACAGGGGCCACGGTGTTCACGTTGCGGTGGGGCTGCTGCTCCCGGGAGAGCATATCGTCATACCAGCCGGTCAGGTAGTCCAGGATCGCCTTGTCGCCGCTCTGTTGATAGGTCTTGTAAATGCCGTACAGCGCCACGCCGGTGGGCCATTCCCAGTTGTTCATGGTCAGATGGCCTCGTGAAGGGTCGTTGCCGTCCGCACGCTTCAGCATGCCCAGCACCCGGTCCGCTGTCTGCCGGTAGGTTTCACCCATGAAGAAAATCACCTGCCTGTCTTCAAGATTGCCTTTTCATTCCCCGAATGTTAGCGCTTACATTATATCTTTCCCATTCCCCCGTGTCAATACATATTTCCCAAATTCCAGCGGGAAAAAAGAAATTTTTGGCTTCCGCTTGCACTTTTTCCCCATGCATTATATAATAGTAACGCTTGCAAAACAGACGCTCGCCAGTCCGGTCAGCCGGGTGGCGGAGGGGAGGTTTCCCATGCGCGGTGATAGCGCTACCATTTATGATATTGCGGCGGACGCCGGGGTTTCCATCGCCACGGTATCCCGCGTGCTGCGGGGAGAAACCAACGTTTCCGCCGCCACGCGGGAAAAGGTGCAGGCCGCCATCGCCCGGCATAATTACCGCCCCAGCTCTATCGCCCGAGGCATGATTAGCAAAACCACCCATTCCTTAGGCATCGTGCTGCCCAAGCTGCTGAATCCCCATTACGCCATGATTTTTACCGGCGCCCATGAGGAAGCCCGCAAAATGGGCTATTCCATGAGCCTGTTCCCCTGGTCCAGCATCGACACGCGGGCCTACGACCCCGCCACCATGCTGGTGGAACGGCGGCTGGACGGAGTGATCGTGTGCGTGGAGTACCTGTCCCCCGACCACGACGAACAGCTGCTTGCCTCCCTGCGGGAGCTGAAACGCTTCATGCCCGTGGTGCTGATCGGCTGCGTGCCCCCCTGGTACGATTTCCCGGCGGTGTCGAATAACGACGCTGCCATGATGCGCCAGATCGTGGCGTATCTCGTCTCCTTAGGCCATGAAAAAATCGCCTTCATCGGCGGCGTGCAGGAGGATAAGGATCCCCTGCGCCGGGACGTGGGCTACGAAGCGGGCCTTCGGGACGCGCGCCTGCCCTATACGGCCTCCTACCGGGTGTACGGCAAGGGCACGGCGGAGGCGGGAGAAGCGGCCCTGAACAATATGCTGGATTCCCTCAAGCCCGAATACTGGCCCACCGCCGTCATCGCCCTGAACGATTTGGTGGCTATGGGCTGCCAGGCCGCGGCGCGGAAGCGGGGCTTGGACATGCCGGGCCAGCTTTCCATCGTGGGCTGCGACGATCTGTTCTGCGCGCCGTACCTGTGCCCGCCGCTCACCAGCATCAACACTCGCCAGCAGCGCACCGGCGCCCAGGCCGTGCAGCTGCTCGTCAGCGGCGAAAACAAAAAGGAAACCGTGGAATGGGAGCTGATCGAGCGCGGTTCATGTGCGAGCATCAAATAAAGGCAATGGTTTCGTCATCACTCGAAAGGACAGCTTATCGAAGGTAGGAGGTAGGAAGTAGGAGGTAGGAGGTTTATTATGTGTATACTCAAAGCCCAATCTTGGAGCCGGTCATTTGGCGGACTATATAAAACTTCCTACCTCCTACTTCCAACCTTACTTAAAGCGTTTCCGCGCTTCTGAACAACTTAGGGGAGGTTTGTTTATGGCCCGTCCCAAACGAAAGGTGCTGGAATACCGGAATTACGAACTGCCCGCCGATTTCCCCATCCTGGTGCTGACGGGGGATCAGTGGCACATCAGCCCCATTCCGGGCAAGCACCTGCATATTCACAACTGTTTGGAAATCGGCGTTTGCCACACCTCCGGCGGCACCATGGTGTTCAACAACCAGCACATTCATTTTTCCGCCGGGGACGTGACCTGCATCGCCCGCAACGTGCCCCACACCACCTGGTCCGACCCGGAGGAGGCCAGCCGCTGGAGCTATCTGTTTTTAGACCCGGACGCCCTGCTGGGTCCCGCCGCCCTGCGGCAGATCAGCGGGCTGAAGGATGCGGGCTACTTTTTATCGGACTGCCATTTGCTGCTGCACGGAACCAGGGATTCCTGGGCCAAACGATACGCCGAGGACATCGTAAAGGAAATGGTGGATCATCCGCCGGGGTATCAGGCCCGGGTGCAGGGCCTATGCGTGGCCCTGCTCATCGGCATGCTGCGGGTATACAGCCAGGAGGAAACGGAAAGCGTGCGGGATCCCGATATGTCCTTTCTTTCCCCGGCGCTGGATTACGTTCACGAAAACTATATGCAGGATTTTCCCCAGGAGCGCCTGTCCCAGGCCTGCCACCTGAGCGCCACCCACTTCCGGCGGCTGTTCAAGGAGGAAATCGGCACCTCTCCCCTGGCCTTCCTGCATCAGACCCGGATTTTGAAAAGCTGCGCCCTGCTCCGTTCCTCCGGCCTGTCCGTCACGGAGGTGGCCGGAAAGGTGGGCTACAATTCCCTGAGCAGCTACAACCGGCACTTTGCCCAGGCCATGGGCTGCACGCCGACGGCCTGGCGGAAAACCGCCGTGGACAGTCCCCGGCCCTCTCTGCTCACCTTCACCGGCTGGACGGCGGCGGAAGCCGTGCCCGCCGACAAAGAATCGTAAAGGAATGTTACCATTCACCCTGCGGGTTCATGGTAACGCGCGGGTGGGTATTGCATACCCCCGCGTTCCCTCGCACGGTTTTTCCTAAAATCTCTTCGAGATTTCCGGGCGGAAAAACCGCAAGGTAGAAAAATTTCTTCCAGTCGTCTGCGCTCTTTGCAGAAATTTTTCGTCCTCCCGGCGTACACGCCGCCGGTGCGGATTTCAGTCAAGGGGTGTTCCCCTTGACAATCCCCCTCCGCGCATTCCAGCTTCCGTTGGATTTTTGATAGGTGGATAGTTACGAAGGAGCGAACCATAAGGAGTGAAAAAAATGATCTATTCTGTATTGGATTTCGGCGCGGTGCCGGACGGGCGCGTGAACTGCGCCCCGGCCATTCAGGCCGCCGTGGATAAGGCGGCGGGCGCGGGGGGCGGCACGGTGCTGCTGCCCGCCGGGCGGTACTATTCCGGCTCCGTGCTGCTGAAAAGCCACGTGGAGCTGCGCCTGGAAACGGGGGCCGTGCTGGTTTCCAGTCTGGATGAAAACGAAATCCAGTCCTTCCCCGCCGCGCCGGGGGAACAGCCCATCGACGGCTGGAACGGCGGTTTTTTCCTTGGCGCGCGGGACGCGGAGGATATTCGCGTCACCGGCGGCGGCGTCATCGACGGCCAGGGCGACAAGGTATTTTCCGATGGGAACGTGGACGCCGGTTTCCATGAATGCCCCCTGCGCTGCGCCCCCTTCCGGCCAAGGCTCATGCTGTTTGAAAACGTGACGGGCCTGGAAATCACCGGCGTGACGCTCAAGGACGCCGCCTTCTGGACGCTGCATTTGGCGGGCTGCAGGCGGGTGCGCGTTCACGATATGCAGATTTTGAACAACGACCGGGGGGCCAACAATGACGGCATCGACCCGGACTGCTGCCAAGACGTGATCATTTCCCATTGCTTAGTGGAAACGGGGGACGACGCCGTGGTGCTGAAATCCACCGCGCCCATGGCGAAGCGCTACGGCCCCTGCGAAAATGTGACCATTACCGGCTGCATCCTGCACAGCCGGGATTCCGCCCTGAAAATCGGCACGGAGACCCACGGAACCATCCGCCGGGTGGTGTTTGCCGACAGCATCATCAAGGACTGCTCCCGCGCCATCGGCGTTTGGGTGCGGGACGGCGGCACGGTAGAAAACATTCAGGCCCACCACCTGACCGGCAGCGTGCGCCGCTATGCCGACGCTTACGATCTGCCCGGCGCGCCCGGCTGGTGGGGCAAGGGCGAACCGATCTTCGTCAGCGCCACCTTCCGCAAGGGCAGCGCCCTTTCCTCCCCCGGAAAAATCCGGCGGCTGTCCTTTTCCCATATGGATTTGGACTGTGAAAGCAGCCTGTTCTTAGGGGGAGAAGAACAAAGCGTCATCGCGGACGTGCGGCTGAATGAAATCCGCCTGCGCTTCATCCGCCAGGGTGCCCAGCCGGGGGGCTTGTTTGACGAGCAGCCCTCCGCCCGGCACGTTTACCCCCACAGCATCCCCGCCCTGTACGCCCGGTGGGTGAAGGGCCTGTCCCTGCAAAGCAGCGCGGCGGAATTTTATGGGGAGCGTGAAGCCTGGGACGGCACGCTGACGGAAACCGAGCAGTGCGAAAATATCATCGTCTGCTGGGATAAATAAAAAAAATTCCTGAGCTGTTCATTCAAGCATGATTTATCCACATTGTTTGAATACAAGACCGTAGGGGCGGACGAACCGCCGATTTCCGCCAGTGGCGGAAATCGGCGGTGAGATCACCCGAAAAGGAGCAATCTCCCCATGAAGGGGAGTTGCGACTATTGAGGGTACGGGAAATATCCGCCCGCCACCCGCGGAATAGTTGTTTCCTTTGCTTTCCAAACGTTCGCTTCATTCCCGAACGCAAAAAGACCGGGACCCGAAGGCCCCGGCCATATTGCGTTATTCAGGGTTGATCAGTTTTCCGCGTCGTACACCCGGGCTTTTTCGGCGTGAATCTCGTCCAGACCGGCGGCGCAGTATTCCTTCACCAGTTCATCGTACAGAGCGTCGAACTGATCCTCGGGGCAGGTGATCACCTGGGCGGAAATCGCCTGGAAGCGGGCGCGCAGCTCTTCGCCGTACTCGGACTGGCTGGTGATGGGAGTAGTGAAGCGGTAGTTGCGGATATAGGTCTTGTTGGCGTTGTTCTCGAGGATCTGGTCCATCAGGTATTCATAGCCGTTGGGGCAATAGGTGGCAGCCATGGCCTCCGGGGAGGTGGCGTCGCGGCGGGTCTGGGAAACCATGACGAACAGGTCGATGTTGGCGTTGGTGGACACGAAGCGGTCGGGGCCGTCATACTCGGAATTCAGCACCTTCAGGCCGTCGACCACGTTATAATGCTTGCCTTCTTCGCCGTATTCCAGGTATTCCAGCACTTCGGGCTGCGCCATCCAGTTGATGTACATCATCACGGCTTCGGGATGCTTGCAGCGGGCGGAGATACCGGTGGAGATGCCGATGGGGTCGGCCTGGTAGTCGTACAGGGTTTCACCCGCGGGCACGCCGGAGTAAGCGTCCAGGATAGCCAGCTTGGCATCGGGGCAGTTCGCCATCAGGGTGGAGATTACGTCGCTGTTCTTGGCCAGATAGAAGCCGTACACGCCGGCTTTGCCGTTCACGAAGTCGCTCTTGGCCTGGCTGCCGTCGGTATCCAGGGCGAATTCCTTGGAGATCAGGCCTTCGTTGTACATGGTGTTGAGCACTTTGTAGTTCTTCTTGATGGGTTCCCAATCCAGGGAGACCACCTGCAGGTCGCTGTAGATGGCGATTTCACGGGGATCGGTGTGGCCGGTGCGGTAGGAATCGGCGCGCATGCCGGTGGTGCTGGGCAGGCCCTGGGTGGCGGGGATGGTGTAATCGCCGCCCAAATTGGCGTCACGGAAGGCGCGGAGCACGTCCAGGTATTCTTCCACGCTCTTGGGCATTTCCTTGTTCACCTTTTCCAGCCAGTCGGCGCGGATCACGGTGGCCCAGTTGTCGGCGCTGTCGCGGGCAGCGGGGAAGTACATCTGCACCTTCTTGCCGTCCACGTTGTACTTGCCGGCTTCATAGGCGGCTTCGCCCACATAGGTCAGGTAATCGGGCATGAATTCCTTCACCATGTCTTCGTCGATTTCCTGCACGAACTCCTGGTCGATGTAGGCCAGCAGCTGCGGGTTGTCGTAGTGGAAGATCATGTCGGGCGCGGTCTCGTCAGAGCCCATTTTCAGGGTGAAGTCGTTCACTTCGTCCGTGCGGGAGATGGGCACGTAGGTCACTTTGATGTTGTACTTATCGCCGAAGTTGGCCTGTACCCAGTGGGTCCAGTAGTTGTCTTCGATGGGATCCTTAATGCCGTTGCGCTGGTAGATCGGCACTTTCAGCTCGATCTGCTCGCCGTAGGTGATCACCTTGGCGCCGGAGGCGGTGTAGCTCACCTGGTCCTCGGCCAGGGCGGGGATGCTCATCATGGACAGCAGCATGACGAGCGTAAGCAACGCGGCAAACAATTTCTTCATGGGGAAACCTCCTTTTATATTTTCAGCGGCGTCCGCCGCTTGAAATCGGATTGGGGGCCGGGGGGAGCTGTTCAGTCGGCAAGGGGTGAAAGAACACTTCAAATCATTGAGGTAGGAAGTAGGAAGTAGGAGGTAGGAGGTAAATATGGCTGAACAATGAACGATAAGCAACATGACCTGCGTGCAGAAAGCGCAGGCACTATAAAACCTCCTGCCTCCTACTTCCTACCTCCCACCTGATTTTCATCCTTTCACCGCGCCGATCATGATGCCGGTGACGAAATAGCGCTGCAGGAAGGGATACAGGATGATGATGGGCAGGGTGGCGAACATGACGCAGGTGGCCTTGATGACTTCGCCGGTCACATAGGTGGTGCTGCCGCCCTCGGCCAGGGTGGCGGCGTCGCTTGCCATGCCCATAAGGTAGTAGAGCTTCAATTGAAGCGGATAGAGCTTGGATGTGGAAATGTAGTAGAGGGCGTCGGCGTAGGCGTTCCAGCGGCCCACGGCGAAGAAGAGGCACAGGGTGGCCAGCACCGGCGTGGACAGGGGAAGCACCACCTTGAACAGCACGCCCCAGTAGCTGGCCCCGTCCAGGAAGGCCGCTTCCTCCAGGGAATCGGGAATGGAGGACTGCATAAAGGAGCGCAGGATGATGATGTTGTAAGCGCTGAAGGACAGCGGCAGGATCAGCGACCAGACGGTGTTGAGCATTTTCAGGTCGTTCATCAGCAGGTAATCGGGAATCAGGCCGCCGCCGAAGTACATGGTGAACATGTACAGGAAAGCGAAGAAGGTGCGGCCCTTGAGGCCTTTCTTGGTCAGCGGATAGGCCGCCAAGATGGACAGGATCATGCCCAGGGCCGTAAAGCTCACCGTCACCAGCACGGTGATCCACAGGGAGCGCATCATGGAGGGAGCCTGAACGACCATCAGATAGCCGTCGAAGGACAGTTCCACCGGCAGAAAGAAGACCCGCTGGCTGATGACCGCGCCGTTGGAGGAAAAGCTCTTGGCCGCCACGTGAAGGAAAGGCAGCAGGCACAGCAAGCCCACAAGAATCAGGATCACATAAATGATCACGTCGAAAATGCGGCTGCCCACGGTCTGCCGGACACGCTTTGCGCGTTTCGCTTTGATCTGCATACCGTCACCCCCCTTAAATCAGGCCGCTTTCGCCCATGGATTTGGCGATGCGGTCCGAAATCAGGATCAGAATAATGCCGATCACGTTCTGGAACAGGCCCATGGCGGTGGCGTAATGGTATTTTCCGTTGGCCAGGCCCACCCGGTAGATGTAGGTGGAAATCACGTTGGCGCTTTTGAGCACCACGTAGGGGTTGCTCAGGGAATTGACGCGCTCGAAGGAGGAGCCTAAGATGCGGCCCAAGTTCATAATGAGCAGCGTCACGATGGTGCCCCGGATGCCGGGCAGGGTCACGTGCCAGATCTTGGCAAAGCGGCCCGCACCGTCCACCGTGGCGGCCTCATAAAGCTCCGCCGAAATGCCGGTGATGGCGGCTAAGTAAATGATGGTGCCCCAGCCCATGCTCTGCCATACGCCGATGAAGATGTACACCACCTGCCACAGAAAATTATCCTCCAGATAGGGGATTTTCTGCCCGCCCATGTTGGCGGAAATGATGTTGACCATGCCGGTTTCGGTGCGCAGCAGCATGATGAACAGGGAGGCGATGATGACCCAGGACAGGAAGTGGGGCAGGTAAATGACCGTCTGCGTAATGCGCTTAAAGGCTTTGGAGCGCACCTCGTTCAGCAGCAGCGACAGGATGATGGGCATGGAAAAGCCGAACAGCAGGTCAAACAGGTTCAGCTTCAGGGTTTGCAGGATCACGCCGATGGATTCGGCGCGGCTGAACAGGTACGTGAAATTGTCAAATCCGTTCCAGGCGCTGCCCCAGATGCCGCGCATCATTTTGAAATTCTTGAAGGCCATCACCAGCCCGGTCATGGGCCAGTATTTGAACAGCAGGCAAAAGGCCGTGGGCAAAATGAGCATGGAGTAAAGGGGCCAGTACTGGCGCATATACACGCCGAAAGATCGTTTCCGTTTCCTGGGAACAGCCGTTTGAACAGACATTTTTCTTGACCCCCTCTAAATGACCGGCGGGCCGGATAAAGCGTTACCGGAGAGCGTGGAGAGTAGGGAGTTGAGAGTTGAGATATAGATGGTTATGCGTCCCGTTCTCTGGATTTGAAGATCGAAAGCGAAAAACATACTCTATCTCAACTCTCCACTCTCAACTCTCAACTCTGTTGAAACTGTTCTTTCTGATTGGCTGAACAGTTATGATACAGATATTATACACGCAGTTTCGGTCATTTTCCGCTACTTTCCGGTTCAAAACTGTGCAAAAACGACCATAAACTCCCGCCGCGGTTCAATCGTTCAGGAAAACCATTTCGTTTGCCCCCAAGTAAACCCGGAGCGTTTTTTCGGGCAGGGCCACGGCCACCTCCCCCGGCGCATCCTGATCGTTCATGACAACCAAGGTATGGGATTCCGGGAACCAGGCGCATTCCGCCGCCGGGGTGTCGGTCAGGCCTGCGGCCCGGCCGTCCGTATTGGTGAGATAAAGCAGCAGCTCCAGCAGCATCCGCGCCGCTTCCGGGCTGTACGTGAACCCGCCGAAATAAGCGGCCTTGCCTTTTCCGAAGGCGTGCAAAGTCAATACGGGAACGCCGTTCTTTTCGCATAGAACCTTGGTATCCGGGCCGGTGAGCCGGACGTCGGGGGTAATTCCCAAGGCCTGCTCCGCCACAAAGAAGGGCGCTTCCGACCGCTCGACGGGCCAGGGCTGGTGGCAGGCGTAAGCCCCGTCGTCCTGATCCACGCCGAAGATATGGGCCAGGGCAAAGCGGGTATCGCCGCCCTCCGCGGCGGAGGGTTCCCCCGCGCCGATCAGGCTTCCGCCTTCGCAGACGAAACGGGTGATTTCCGAAACCAAAGCGGGATCCTGCCACGCGCCGCCGCCGCTCCAGGCGTCCCCCGCCCGGCCCGCGTTGATGAGTACGTCCACGCCCACAAGCGCGCCGTTTTTCACATCCTCGAAGCTGATAAATTTCACTTTCACCGGCAGGCCGGACAGGGCCTCGTTGATGTGAATCAGAATGTTGCCATCCGTTTCATGGAAGTGCCCAGACAGGGTCCAGGAGCGCAGCGCGCCCCAGGCGTGCAGCACAGCCACGGTCACCGGCAGCTCCGCCGGAGCGCCGCAGGCATGCAGCGCTTTCAGCCGGCGGAAAGCAATACCCATTTCCTCGATGGCGTCGTTGAAGGCATCCTGGCCGATGGTCAGGTGCAGATAGCCGCCCAAGCCGATCCTGTCCACGGGCTGCCGGGCCAGGGCGCGGCGCACGTGAAGCCAGTAGGCGACCGCGTCCTTTTCGGGATGGCCGCCCTCCGCGAAGGTGGGCAGGCCGCCTAAGCCCACCGGGAACAGATAGGGATGGAACCGAAGCTCATGCACCGGCACCCGCGCCCCGGCGCACAGGCGGCATTCAAAGCCGGAAAACACGCATTTGATCAGGCCGTCAAAGCCGATGGAAGCAAAGTATTTCCCGTAAGGCTCCATGCCCACCCAGCTGTCGTCGTAGAACACATAGGCCTGTTTGCCCGCGTCGTGGATGATTTTTACCAGTTCCCGGGCCTTTTCCGCCACGAAGCGCTGAATAAAATCCATATAATCCCGCTTAGGGGCCGTGGGCGGGCGGTGGGTGGCCTGCAGTTTGCCCCGGTTGATGAAATCCTCGGCGGTGAGGGCGTAGCCGTATTCCTTTTCAAAGGCCCGAAGCGCGGCGGGGCTGACGGTGAAATCATAACTGGCCCAGTCCACGAACCGGGTGCGGCGGCGCAAATCGCTGCCGAAAATCCACACGAAATTGTAAAACAGGGAGGTGAGGCGCACCACGTTGGTGTCCGGGTTGTTCCGGCACCAGTCTTTGAGCCACCCTTTCAGGTATTCCCAGGCCAGGGGATGGCGGGGGTCCAGCTGACGCAGATGCTCGCTTGTCCAATGGTTGGTGGTGTGGTTATACATGTTGATTTCTTCCCACACGCGCCAGACCAGGAAGGAAACGGTATAGCGGTGATAGGGAACGCAAGCGCGAATAAATACCGCGCCCTTTTCATACGTCCATTGCCCGGCGGGAACCAGCTTGTTTTCCGTCCTGTCCCACACCTGCCAGAAGGGCAGCGCGTCCGGGCTGTCGTTCAGCTGGAACTGCTCGTCAAAATACCCGTCCAGCGGAGCGATCCGCAGGGTATCGGCCAGGGCCAGGCACGGGTCGGAGGAAAGGAAGGTTTGCTGCTGCGCGTCGGGATGGGCCGAGGCGAAGGCGTTATGCTCCCGGATGATGCAGATGGTGGAATAGATTTTGTAGCTTGCTTCCACGATTTCCGGGGACAGCTTGGTGCCGTCGGAGTCCCGAATCACGTCCGCGCCCCATTTTTTCGCCATTTGCAGCGTCAGTTCCTCGTATCCGGCCTCGCCGGGAAGGGTAAATGCCCCTGTGCGGTATTCATCCATGGCTTTTTCTCCCCTCACATAAAATGACAGGGTTCCTGCGTTTCTGTTTTATATTGTACCTGTTTTTCCGGTCGTTTCTATGCAATTTACAGTCTGCCCTAAGCAAATTCGACCATAAATACCACACGCCGTGGATACGGAATTTGTTGACAAATTTCTTCCAAGGAAATATAATTTATATGAAATAACGCTGAACAGAGAGGTTTTCAATATGAATAAGCGCTGGATCAGTCTGCTGCTCAGTATCTGTCTTCTGTTCACCGCCGCGCCCGCTTTCGGGGCCGGAAGCAATCAAACGGCGGGAGATATGGACGGGAACGGCGTCGTGGACGCCGCGGACGTGCAGGCGTTTGCGGACGCGCTTGCCAAGGGGAAGTCCCCCGCCAAAGCCGTTGCGGACGTAACGCAGGACGGCCTTGTGGGCCTGGACGACCTGCAGGCCCTGTCGCAGCACGTAAGCGGCATTTCCCGCACGGCCCGCATCCTTTCGGAAAACGGCTTCACCGGGCCTGTGTATACCGGAATCGCCGCAAGGCTGGAGGTGGCCGAGCATTTTATGCCCTTCCAGGTGGGCGGCGGCTTCGCGCGGGTGACCAACCCCGCCCTCTCCTACGATTCGGGGGATCTGCCGCTTTCCTTTGAGGTATCGGGCCGCGCCTTGTACTGCCATTTCGATACGGCTGGCCTCACGCCCTCGGACGGCTATCTGGTGCGGTTTACGCTGCTGGACAGGAACGGGGGCGAAATCCCCTCCGCCATGCCCGGCCAGCCCATGACCGTGGCCCCCAGCCCCGCCCTGCGGCAGATGACCCTGACCGCCAGCGCCGATATGCAGCTGGTGCTGCCCACCATGTCCATGGCCTTTACGCGCCTGTATAACTATGACGCGGTGCAGGCCAGCCACTTGGGGGACATGGGCTACGGCTGGACCCATTCTTTCGATATTTATGTATTGGAATACACCGACGGGCTGACGGGCGTCCACATGCCCTCCGGCGCGGCCCGATGGTTCAAAGCCATGAGCGCCGGGCTTTATACCCCCCTCTATGGCGATACGGGCGCCCTGACCCGGGACGGGGACGGCAAATACCGCCTGCAGGAGCAGGACGGTTCCATGTACGGCTTTTACAAGGACGGAAGCCTGCAATTCATCATGAACGCGGGCCGTGAGCTGCTTTACTTCTACAGGAACGCCAAGGGGCAGATCACCAAAGCGGAATCGTCCTTCAAAGGCGTCTCCGTCCAGTTCAAATACACGGACGCCGGGCGCATCCAGTCCATCAAGGATCAGTACGGCAGGACCACAAAGTACGAATACGACCCCACGGGCACGCTGCTGACCACCGTGACCGCTCCCGACGGCGCGACGACCCGCTACACGTATGTGGCGGGCGCGGGCGAGCGCGCGGACAACCGACTGTCCAGCATCGAAACTGCTGGAGGCGTGTTTACTCACTTTATTTATGACGACCAAGGCAGGCTGGCGCAGACCACCGGCACCTGGGGCGCGAATCCGGTCCGGTATGATTATGACGACGCGATGGGCGACGTGCGCGTGACGGACGCGGCGGGGGCGGAGCTTCTTTACCGCCGCGACCCCGCGACCGGCGCGGTGACGGCGGAAGTCGGCGGCGTGCCCATGATCAGCGGCAGCGAGAATTCCATTGCCCGGCCCAAGGCGGAAACGGAATACGACGCCAAGGGCAACCCCATCCGCGTGACTTACGCCGATGGGAGCAGCGCCGCGGCGGAATACAATTCCCTGGGCCTGATGACCAGCTATACGGCCCCCAACGGCAGCCGCACCACATTTAAGTATACCCAGGCGGGACAGCTCGAGAGCGTCACCAACGCGGAGGGTATCGTCATCACCCTTTCCTACGACAAATACGGCAGTGTCAGCGCCATCCGCGACGCCGCCAAAAAGACCACGTCGTTCAAGCGCGACATCATGGGCCGAATCACCGCCGTCACCTATCAGGACGGAACGAAGGAAACCTACACTTATCGAGCGGACGGCGCGCTGCTCTCCAAAACGGACGCCGCCGGGAAACGCACCGAATACGCCTACGACCTGACCGGCAGGCTGGAAACCTGCACCTTTGCGGACGGAACGGCGCTCCATTACGCTTATGACGCCCGGGGCAGCCTGGCGAGCGTTACCCGGACGGACGCGGCCGGGCAGGAAACCGCCGCCGAAACCATCGCCTATGACGTCCTGGGCAACGTGGTATCAACAGCCCACAGCATCGGCGGCGTCAGCGCCTTCGACGTGTCCGTATACGGCAATGCGTGGGATCGGATCGGCTACGGCTACAGCGACGGCTACGGCGTCAATTACGAATACGACGCCTCCGGCCGGATGATCCGCGTTTCCGACGGCGGCGGTACCATCGCCGAATACGAATACGACCCCAACGGCCAGGTATCGGCGCGGCGATACGGCAACGGTGTCTCCACCCAGTACGAGCGGGACGCCAAGGGCAACGTGACCGCCATCCGGGAATACGACGCGGAAGGCGTGCTGCGTGATGAAACGGTGTACGCATACGACGCAAACGGCAACTGCGTGAGCGAAATCACCCCCTTCGGGGAAAGCGCCTATACCTACGACAAGGCGGATCGGCTGACGGGGGCGGTATACAGGGACGGAACGGCGGAAGCCTTCATCTATGATAAGTCCGGCAACGTCGCGTCCCACACCGTGGGCGAACAAAAGGCCGAGGCGAAATTCTCCAACATGAACCGCGTATCCAAGGCCGGAAACCGGGAATACTCGTGGGACGCCAATGGCAATCTGACCCGGATCAAGGAAGGCGGCAGCGTCACGGAGCTTACCTGGAGTCTGGAAGGCAGGCTCACCGGCGTCACCCGGGACGGTGAGCGCGTTTCCTATGCCTATGATCCGCTGGGGCGGCTGAGCAGCCGCGCCGACAAGGACGGCACGGTTTATTACGAATGGGACTATGTGACAGGCAACCTGGCGGCGGTCAGGAACGAAAACGGAACCGTCGTGCTGAAATACGTGTACGGCCCGGAGGCCAAGGAACCCCTGGCCTTGCTGTGGGACACTGGCCGGGCTTACTTCCGGCAGGATAAGAACCACAGCATCGTGGGCGCCACCGATTTGAACGGCAATTATACGGACAGGCAGCTGTATTCGGCCTACGGCGAATTGCTGTACGGCGGGCGGCTGTGCGATTACGGCTACGCCGGGATGCTCCAGGATGAAACCACGGGCCTCATGTATGTGGGCGAGCGCTGGTACGATCCGCAGCTTTGCGCCTTTATTTCCCAGGATAAGGAAAGCGTCTGGGACGGCATGCTGGGAACGCCTTCTGACCCCCGTGACTTTGTTCAGCGCGCCGAGGTTTATTTGGCCGATCTGGCCGGGAACGGCAATCTGCTCAACCGCTACGCCTACGCCCTCTGCAATCCCATGAAATACTGGGACCCTGACGGCAGGAAAGCGGTCAGCATCTCCGGCGGCACGCCCGGCGCCGGGCTGAACAGGGATGACAATACCGGCATTCCTGTCGATTACCCCTTGGGGGGCACGGGCGGAACCGGCGGCGGAGGCGGCTATGGCGGCTACGGTGGAGGCGGCTATGGCGGCGGAGGCGGCGGCGGATGCTGCCCCACCTTCATTCAGGTGAACGGCGGCGCGCTGTTAAGCCAGGAGCTTCCGGAAGACGTTTCCGGTAAACCCCTGTCGGCCAAGATCACCGTGCCGGTCAGCGGCGCGTATCTGCGCTCGGATATTCCCATTTTCGGCGTGGCGGGCGGCGAAGGCTTCGACCACTACACGGTGGAGTACGCCTCCGCGTCTTCGCCCGACGAATGGGTGCTGATCGAATCTTCCGAAACGCCCCAGAATACCACAAACGTCGCCCCGGCGGATATCTGGAACATGCAGGGCGATATCGACATTCGGGGCAATCTGGCTACCTGGAACACGGGTCTGAAAAACTGGGAGCATCTGCCCTGGCATCCCGAGGATGAAGAGATCGACGTGTTAGGCGACTATATCCTTCGCCTCACCGCCTACGGTACGGACGGAACCACGGTTCAGGACAGCGTATCCGTGGTGGTGGGCGACGTGGCGGCCCAGTGCTTGGGTGGCAGCGTTCACAGCACGGACGGCCTGTTTGAAATGCAGATCGAACCCCTTTCCCTGTCCGCCCCCTTCCGGGTATTTTCCGCAAAGCCTGCGGAGATTGCGGCGGGTTCTGACCGAATCGTGTCCGCCCTGTACGAGGTAAGCCCCTCTAACGAAATCTTCCTGCAAAGCATAAAGGTCCGCTTTGCCACAGACAACCTGAACCGCGCGGTGGCGCTGTACGACGCGGCCAGCGGCGAGATCGCCGCGCTGAATACCTTCGCCGACGAGGGAGGCGTTTGCGCGTACGTCGGCAGCTTGCCGGACAAGGGCGTATACTTCGCCCTGCTATCCTCCGATACCCCGGCGAAGGAAGCCCCCGCCCCCGCCGCGCCCCAGGAACCCGTGAGCGATAACGTGTACTGCGCCCTGACCTTCGACGGCGATACCGGCAGCTTTGAAAGCGCGGACGGCGCTTCCGGCGCGGACGTTTTCTGCGAAAACGGCTATCTGGTGCTGGAAAACAGAACCTTCGGCGGCTCCTTCGGCGCTTCCTGCGTCAGAGGCCCGGTGGACGCGGCCCAGTATCCCGTGCTGTCCTTCGACTACTGCGTGCTGCCCGGCGTCAAGCTGGACCTGTACTTGCTGGTCAAGGGCCGGTATTACAACATCAATTTCACGGATGATCCCCAAGGCTTCAAAAACACCGACATGAACATCGCCTCCGCGGGCAGCGTCAGCGGCGTGATTGCCGACGGGGAATGGCACACCGCCTCCGTTCGGCTGGACAAGGCCCTGGCCCTGGCGACCAGGGAAACCGTCATCGACGGCATTTTCTTCCGCGACCTGGATGTTACCGGCTACATGAAGCTGGATACCGGCAGCAACCCCGCCGCCGCCCGGCTGCTGATCGACAATTTCTCCATCACCGCCCTGCCGGAGGGCGAAGCCAATGAGATCGTGATCGACGCCTTCGCGGGCGGAGACCGGAACCTGCTGGGCGGCGGCACCGGCGTATTCTATGGCGAGGACGATTCCTGCGCCATGGCGGCCAGGGACGGCGCGCTGCTTCTCACCTGGGACACGGGCGAAAACGGCGGTTACGCGGGCTACTGGTCCGACTTGGGCGGCCTGCCCCTGGAGGGTGTGACCTGTCTGAAAGCCGACTTTGCCAGCGCCGTGCCGGAGAACCTGCGTTTCGGCGTCCGCTGCGGCGGCAAGGAAGCCTCCGTGGCCGCTTCCGCCTACGCCGCGCCCAACGAAGACGGCGGGTATTCCGTGGCGATTCCCCTGGAAGCCCTGGGTTCTACCGACCGCGACAGCGCCGACGTGGTATTCTTCTCCGCGGAGGGCCAGGGCGAAGCCCTGATCCAGCGGATTTCCCTGTTTACCGGCGGCGCTGACAGCGAAAAAGCCCAAGGGCCGGTGAGCGTATTCGACGAAGCCCGCTGGAGCAGCTTTTCCGACGGCGCGGGGGCCGTTTCCTTCGGTCCGAGCGACCGGGACGGCGACGAAACCGTCTGCCGTGTTTCCTACGGCGGCTCCATCGGCAAGAGCTACGGCGGACGGGTGTTCTCCTACGCCGGCTGGGCGCAGGAAACGTCCCCCCTCGACGCGCGGGGCTATGAATACCTGGTGCTGAACATTTGCGGCGAAGCGGGCGGCGAACAGCCCAACGTGTATTTGGACGACGGAACCACCCGCAAGTGCGTACTGGGCAAGGACATGGAGGCCATCACGGCGGAAAGTTCCCTGATCCGCATCCCGCTTCACGAATTTGCCCGCAAGGGCGTGGATTTGAGCCACGTTTCCTCCGTGCAGCTCGTGTTTGAATGGGAAGAAATGAGCGGCACCGTGTACGTTTCCGATATTACGTTTGAGTAATTGCGTAACATGAACTTTACTGCTCGAAAAAAATCGCCGGGAATGCTGCTGCTGACGTTTGCGCTGTGGACGGCGATGCTGATTCTGTGGGGCGGCGCGCTCATCGCCCCCTTCTCCGCCGTATCCAACGCGTTCCAGGCCGTCGCCTTCGGCCTCTATGTGGCCATGACGGCGTTCTTCTGGTTCCTGACCGCGTATTACGTCAGCGTGCTGGCGTGCTACTTCGTGGTGCGGGGCAAAAAGCCCCCCGAGGCGGAAAGGCACGACCGGGCCGCCATCCTGTACACCGTCTGCAATGATTTTCAGCCCTCCGCCGCCGATTCCTGCGCGGCCCAGGATTACGGGGATTTTCACCTGTACATCCTGGATGACAGCACCGACGAAGCGGAGCGCGCCAAGGTGGACGCCTGGGCGGAGGGGCACAAAGGCGTTTCCACCGTTATCCGCCGGGGCAGCACCCATGGCTTCAAGGCGGGAAACATGAACCACGCCCTGGAAATGATTTCCGATCAATACGGTTTCTTTGCCGTAGCCGACGCGGACGAGCATCTGCCCCCGGACTTTCTCTCCCGCGCCATGGCCTGCTTTACGGATGACAAAATCGCCTTCGTGCAGGCCGCCCACCGGCCCAACCGGAAGGATTTGACCCCCTTCGGGCGGGATATGTCGGATACCATCAGTCCCTTCTGGCTGCTGCACATCCTGCCCCGCAACCGCTTCGGCGCGGTGGTTTACATGGGCCACGGCGCGGTGATCCGCATGGAGGCGTGGAAGGACGTGGGCGGGTTCCCCCTCCTTACCTCGGAGGATTTCGCTTTCTCCGTGCGCCTGGTGCAGCACGGCTGGCGGGGCGTGTATAACGGCAGTCTGGTCTGTACAGAAGATTTCCCCGCCCAGTACGGCATTTTCCGCCAGCAGCAGAAGCGGTACGTGGCGGGATCGGTGGAAGCCATTCACGCCTGCATGGGCGGTCTGCTTAAAAGCCCCAAAGCGGGCTTGGTAGAAAAGGCCGATATGCTGCTGTGGTCCCTGCCGCTGTACGTGCCCGCCATCGCCCTGGTGTATGTGCTGGTCACGTCGCTGCTGCTGCCCCTTTCCTTCGGCAGCTGGCACGCGCCCACCATCGTGATGTTCGGGCGGGAAGTGACGCTTTTCCCGCTGTACGTGGTGGAGGACGTGTTTTCCAGCATGCGCGGGCTGGCCTTCCGGGCTTTCAGCGTGTTCTGCGCCCTCTCCCCCGTTTTCGCCACGCTGACCTTAGGCGCGGCGCGCGTCCTGCCCATGGGGCGGGTGCTGCGGCTGCTGGTATACAGCACCGCCGCCTACATGTCCCTGATGCTGAACGCGTGGAAGGGCGTTTTCCGCTTCCTCCGGCGCAAAGGCGTGCAGTGGCAGCCCACGGGCAACCGCTGGGTGCGGCAGCCGTGGCCCAAGGATGAGCTGATCGTGGGCGCGGCGCTCTGCGCGGCCTCCCTGCTCTCCTTCAACCTGTCGGGCCTGGCCGTCAGCATGAGCCTGGTCACCGGGGCGCTTTCCATGAAATGGGGCTGGGACGCGCGGCCCGTCCGCGTGCTGGCGGTCATGAGCTTTGCGCTGCTGGCGGCACACCTGGTATTGAGCCTGCTTTTGAGCATGAGTCCGCTGTTCAGCGCCATGCCCATGGTGTTCAGCGTTCATTTTTAAAAACACAGTTCGACCGAAACGGGAGGTTCGTATGAAAAGATTGATCGCTTTTGCGCTGTTCCTCGTATGCGTGTGTGCGTGCGTTCCCTGTCTGGCGGGGGGCGTGTGGATCGCGGCGGTTCCGGAGGCGGAAAGCCTTGCCAAGGGAGAAACGGTGAACGTGACGGTGCGCCTTGGCTGGTGGGACGCCAGTCCCGGCTTCGTTCTGGTGCGCGTCGCCTTCGACGGCAAGCTGCTCGCCCTTGAAAACGCGGAGGCCCTTGAGGGGGCCGTGTCCTCCGTGAACGCGGAAAAGGATGCGGTGACGTTCGTATACAGCCCCTCCGCCAGCCAGCCCGGCGACGCCGAAGCCGACCTGGTCAGGCTTTCGTTCAAAGCGGCCAAGGCGGGCAAATACACCGTCGCGCCCACGATCACAGCCGTCACCGACAGCCGGTGGGTGGACGTCTCCGCCGAAAGCACCGGCACGGTGATCACCATTCGTTAAAAACGCCATCCGCAAAAGGACACAGGGAGCTGATTCACTGTGTCTTTTTTGTTACCATACGATAAAAATCCGATAAAAAACGTCTGTTTTTGTATATTTTGGGTGGAAATTGTGAAGAAAATGTGCTAAGATAAGATGAACGCAGAAGACCGATAAAGCCGATTCCCTGAAAGATATCGCGAGGTGGCTTATGACGATACAGGAAAAGATCTTCATGAAAATCGCGGAAGCGCTGCTGGTGGATTACAGCAGCATCTACTATGTGAACGCGGTGACAAATGAATATTTCTGGTATTCTGTGAACCCGGAGTTTCATTCCCTCAATTTGGAGCAGGGGGGCGACGATTTTTTCAAAAATATCGTCCGGGACTGCAAAAAGGTGATTTACAAAGAGGATCAGCACATCTTCATTCAGGATATTCAGAAAGAAAACCTGCTGAACGCCATGCAGAAGGGCATGATGCAAAGCATTGAATACCGCCTGATGATCAACGGAACGCCCACCTGGCATTCTCTGCGGCTGATTCGCGGTCTGGACGGCACGCAGGATTATTTCGTGCTGGGCGTGAAAAACATCGACGCGGAATACCGGCAAAGAGAGCTGGAAAAGGAGATCGAACGGCAAAAGGAAGTCTACGACCAAATCACCGCCAGCCTGGCCGAACAGTTTGACACGCTGTACTATATCGATATCGCCACCAACACGTACAGGGAGGTTTCCTCCACCAACGATTATAAGAAGCTCAACGTGCCCGCCACCGGCAACGACTTTTTTGCCGAGAGCAGAAGAAGCATCCGCAAGTATGTACACCCCGAGGACCAGGAGAAAGCCCTCAGCCTGCATTATAAGGACGTGATGCTGGACAAGCTGAAAAACCGGAGTTCCTTTTCCACTTCCTACCGCCTGGTGGTGAACGGCCGGGTCAGGCACATCCGGCTTACGGGAATCATGGCCAGGGATAAAAAGCACCTCATCGTCTGCGCCAAGAATATCGACGCGGAGGTGCAGGCGGAGCTTGCACTGAAAGCGGATCAGAAGAAAAACATCACTTATACGCAGATTGCCGAGCGGCTGGCCGCCCATTACGATCTGATCTATTACATCGACTGCGAAACCTCCCATTACGCGGAATTTTCCACCAAACGAAAGTCCGGCGAACTCAAGGTGCAGGACGAGGGCGACGATTTCTTCGCCACCTCCAGAACAAACGCGGACCGGCTGGTATATTCCGAGGACAGGGAACGCTTGAAGCTGTTCCTGGACAAGGACAACCTGATCTCCCAGCTTGAAAACAGGCGGCAGCTCACCGAGGATTACCGCATGCTCGTGGACGGCGGAAAAACGCAGTACACCCGCATGTCCGTCACCTATTCCTCCGATCACGGCCATTTTATCATCTGCGTGGAAAACCGAGAGGAGGACGTGCGCCGGGAGCAGGAGCATTTGGCGGCGCTCTCCACCGCCAACGAGATCGCCCGTCGGGACGAGCTGACGGGCACCAAGAACAAGACGGCCTACCACGAAGCGGAAAAAGAGCTGCAAAAGCTGGTGGAAGAGGGCCGCGAGTCCTTCGGCATCGTGGTGTGCGATATCAACGGCTTAAAAACCGTCAACGATACGGAGGGGCATAAGGCGGGGGACGATTATATCAAGGCCGCCTGCAAGCTGATCTGCCGCGTTTTCCATCACAGCCCCGTTTTCCGCATCGGCGGAGACGAATTTGCCGTGATCCTCACGGGAAAGGATTACGTGTGCCGGGAGGAACTGGTCGGCGCCCTGAAAAAGCAGGTGGAAGAAAACATCCGCTTCGGCGAAGGGCCGGTGGCGGCTTCCGGGCTGGCGGAATTCCTGCCGTATGAAGATCATTCCGTGGAGGACGTGTTCAACCGCGCCGACAGCCTGATGTACGCCGACAAGGCGCACCTGAAGGAACAGAAGCTGCTGCAGGAGAGTCATTCCCTGAAAGAGAAAGCGGAAATCAGAACCATCTCCGAAGAGCGGCGGATCATGCTGGACTCCCTGTACAAGGCCTTCGATGTGGTTTCGGAAGGGACGTACGTGTATCTGTGCGATATGAAGTACGACTTTTCCCGCTGGTCCAAAAACGCGGTGGACACCTACGGCCTGCCCTCCGAATACATGTACGGGGCGGGCGATATCTGGGAAAACCAAATCCATCCGGACGATCGGGCGGCCTATCACAAAGGCATCGACGAGATTTTCTCCGGGAACGCCGCCGGCCATGACATGCAGTACCGGGCAAGGCGCACGACAGGAGAATACGACGTGTGCACCTGCCGGGGCACCGTGATCCGGGATCAGGCGGGGGAACCGAATTACTTTGTGGGCACCATCCGCAATCACGGCCTGCAGAGCCATATCGACACGCTGACGGGGCTGAGGAACCAGTACGGCTTCTTTGAAGACCTGGACGGCTGCATCAAAAGAAACACGGCGGTCAGCATTTCGCTGTTCGGCATCAGCAAGTTTTCCGAAATCAACGTAATGTACGGGTACCATTTCGGGAACCGGGTGCTGCAGCAATACGCCCGGAGCGTTTTTGAAGCCGCGGGAAACACGGGCCATGTTTACAGGATCGACGGCACAAAGTTCGCGGTGATCAGCAACACCCTGTCCATCGCCGAGTTTAAAGGCTATTACAGCCGTTTCCGGGCGTTCCTGCACGAGAGCTTCCAGGTGGACGGCAAAAACGTGCTGCTGGACCTGCACTGCGGCGCGCTGCGGATGGATAATTTCGACGTGGATTCCCAAACGGTCTACGCCTGCCTGAACTTTGCCTATGAAGAATCCAAGCTGCACCGAAAGGGCGATTTGGTGGAGTTCCGCGACGACCTGAACGAGCAAAGCCACCAGCGGCTTGGCATGCTGCATACCATCCGCGCCTCCATCACCCACAGCTTTGAAGGCTTCTACCTGCTGTATCAGCCGGTGGTGGACGCCAAGACGGAACGGCTGATCGGGGCGGAGGCCCTGATCCGCTGGAAAAACGACGTGTACGGCATGGTGCCGCCGGATCAGTTCATTCCCGTCCTGGAATCGGACCCCCTGTTCCCCACCCTGGGCGAATGGATCATCCAGGAAGCGATTCTGGCTACGAAGCAGATTTTGCCGCGGCATCCCCATTTCATCATCAACGTGAACCTGTCCTATACCCAGCTGGAAAAGCCGGATTTCGCGGACAGGGTGCTGCGCATCCTGAACGAGCTGGATTTCCCGCCGGAGCATTTGTGCTTAGAGGTAACGGAACGGTGCAGGCTGCTGGATATGGCCCTGCTGAAAAATGTGATCGCCGCCCTGAAATCCAGGGGCATCCTGATCGCCATGGACGATTTCGGCACCGGTTTTTCCACCGTGGGACTGCTGAAAGAGGTGCCCTTCGACACCATCAAGATCGACCGCAGCTTTATAACGGACATCGAACAGAACGACACAAACCGGAAGCTGGTCCGGAACGTGGCGGATCTGGCTACCATTTTCGGCTCCAAGGTCTGCGTGGAGGGCATCGAAACCAGGGGCATGCGGGATATCCTGCGGGGCTTCCGCGTCAAGAGCTTCCAGGGATACTATTACGCCCGGCCCCTTCTGCTGGACCAAATCCTCCAATGGAACGTACCCTCGGGGGAATGTGACACGCAGGACTGCGCGATAGCCAAATCAGTAAGCAAATGAATGGTGGCTTCTTCAGCCCCCATACCCCCGAACCAGGGAGGCGACCTCCCTGGACCCACACTCAAGTCGCAAATCATCGCTCCTGGGCGGGCGGCAGAGCCGCCCACGGTGCGCGAAGCGCACCTGAAAAACGAGGATATGACCAGGAAAAAGCTCGCTTTTTCCCTGGCATATGCCTCGTTTTTCTTTGTCCAGGAGCTGGCTGTTTATCTTTTCCAAGCAGGCGCATACTGTTTGTTTTATTCGTTTGTCGAGCGCCGGGTGGAGTACAGGGGATCATCCCCTGCCGCGGGGTTTCAGGGGCCGCGGAGGCCCCTGATATTTTACACTTTCGTTTCCAGCGCCGCCTGGACGAAGCCCTGAAACAGGGGATGGGGTTTATTGGGGCGGCTTTTGAATTCGGGATGGAACTGCACGCCCACAAAGAAGGCTTCGCCGGGGATTTCGACGGTTTCCACCAGCCTGCCGTCTGGGGACAGGCCGGAGAGGCACAGGCCCGCGCCCGTCAGCGCGTCCCGATATTCGTTGGCAAATTCATAGCGGTGGCGGTGGCGCTCGCTGATCTCCGTCTTGCCGTAGCAGCGGGCGATTACCGTGTTTTCTTGCAGCACGCAGGGATATTTGCCTAAGCGCAGGGTGCCGCCCTTGTCGATTTCGTCGTTCTGGCCCGGCATGAAGTCAATCACCTTATGGGGCGCGTTTTCGTCAAATTCTCTTGAATTGGCGTTTTTCAGGTTCGCCGCGTTCCTTGCGTATTCGATCACGGCGATTTGCATGCCTAAGCAAATGCCAAAATAGGGAATATGATGCTGCCGGGCGTATTTCGCCGTTAAGATCATGCCCTCGATGCCCCGGCCTCCGAAGCCGCCGGGCACGATGAGGCCCTGCATGAGCGACAGGATTGCTTCGATATTGTCCTCCGTCAGGGTTTCCGAGTCGATCCAGGTGATTTCCACTTTCGCGTCCAGGGCGTAGCCCGCGTGGCGCAGGGCCTCGGCCACGGATAAATAGGCGTCGTGGAGCTGGACGTATTTTCCCACCAGGCCGATTTTTACTTTCTTGTTCTGGTGCCGGATACGCTCCGCCAGCTCCCGCCATTCGGTCAGGTCCGGCGCGGGGGCGGAAATGCCCAATTCCCGGCACACAATGCCGGACAGGCCGCTTTCCTCCAGCATGAGGGGCGCTTCGTACAGGTTGGGCAGGGTCAGGTTTTCGATCACGCAGTCCGATTTTACGTTGCAGAAATGGGCGATCTTGGAAAAGATCGTTTCGTCGGTGATTTTCTCATCCACCCGCAGCACGATGATGTTGGGGGTGATGCCCATGCCCTGCAATTCCTTCACGCTGTGCTGGGTGGGCTTGGATTTGTGTTCGCCGCTGGCTTTCAGGTAGGGCACCAGGGTGACGTGAACGTACAGGGCGTTTTCCCGGCCCACCTCCAGGCCCACCTGACGGATGGCCTCGATGAAGGGCTGGCTTTCGATATCGCCGATGGTGCCCCCGATTTCGGTGATGACCACGTCGGCGTCGGTTTTTTCGCCCACCCGATAAATAAAGCGCTTGATCTCGTCGGTAATGTGGGGAATGGTCTGCACGGTGCTGCCCAAATACCCGCCCTGGCGCTCCTTGTGGATGACGTTTGCGTACACCTTGCCGGTGGTCAGGTTGGAATACTTGTTCAGATCCTCGTCGATGAAGCGCTCATAGTGGCCTAAATCCAGGTCGGTTTCCGCCCCGTCCTCGGTGACGTAGACTTCGCCGTGCTGGTAGGGACTCATGGTGCCGGGATCCACGTTGATGTAGGGGTCCAGCTTCTGGGCCGCCACCTTGAGGTCCCGGGCTTTCAGCAGCCGCCCTAAGGACGCCGCCGTGATGCCCTTGCCCAGGCCCGAAACCACGCCGCCGGTCACAAAAATGTATTTCGTCATACCTTCGTACCCCACATATTACTCAACGGTTACGCTCTTTGCCAGATTCCGGGGTTTATCCACGTCCAGGCCCCGGCTGACGCTGGTGTAATAGCCCAGCAATTGCAGGGGCACCACGGCCAGGGAGGAAACAAAATGCTCGTCGGTCCGGGGAACGTAAACGGCGAAGTTCACGGAATCCTCCACGTCGAAATTGCCGTTGGTGGTCACGCCCATCAGGTACGCGCCCCGGGACTTGCACTCTAACATATTGGAAACGGTTTTCTCGTACAGCCCGCTTTGGGTGAGTACGCCCACCACCAAGGTGCCGCGCTCGATCAGGCTGATGGTGCCGTGCTTCAGTTCCCCCGCCGCGTAGGCTTCGGAATGGATGTAGCTGATTTCCTTCATTTTCAGGCTGCCTTCCAGGGAAATAGCGTAATCCAGCCCCCGGCCGATGAAGAAAATATCGTGGGCGTTGGCGATCTTGGAGGAAAACCATTGCAGCCGTTCCTTGTCCTCCAAAATGCGTTTGATCTTATCCGGGATGGCGTTCAGTTCCTCGATCAAATGGCCGTACTGCTCATGGGAAATCTGGCCCCGGGCCAGGGCCATGCGCACCGCCAGGGCGTCCATGGCGGCAAGCTGGGCGCTGTACGCCTTGGTTGTCGCCACGGCGATTTCCGGCCCCGCCAGGGTGTACAGGGCATGATCCGATTCCCGCGCGATGGTGGAGCCGATGACGTTGACCACCGCTAAGGTGAGCGCACCCCGTTCCTTGGCTACCCGCAGAGCGGCTAAGCTGTCGGCGGTTTCGCCGGACTGGGAAATGACGATCACCAGGGTATTTTCCGGCATGGGGGCGCCGCGGTAGCGGAATTCGGAGGCCAGCTCCACCCGCACGGGGAGCTTCGCCAAATCTTCGATCACGTACTGGGCCGCCATGCCCACGTGCCAGGCGGAGCCGCAGGCCACGATATCAATTTGGGAAAGGGACCGGATCACTTCGTCCGTCAGCCCCGTTTCCGTCAGGATGATATCGCCGTTTTTGATGATGCTGTTCAGGGTGTCCCGCACGGCGGCGGGCTGCTCGTGGATTTCCTTGAGCATGAAATGCTCGTAGCCGCTCTTTTCCGCCGCCGCCGCGTCCCAAGTGATTTCCGTCAGGGGAAGGGTCACTTCGTCCCCGTTCAGGTCGTAAAATTTCACGCTGCCGGGGGCCACCCGCGCCACCTGCAAATTGTCGATATAGTATACACTGCGGGTGTATTTCAGGATGGCGGGCACGTCGGAGGCTAAGAAGGAGGCGTTTTCCGCCGTGCCGATGATGAGGGGCGAATCCTTCCGGGCGGCAAAAATTTCGTCCGGATAATCCTTGAACATGAGGGCCAAGGCATAGCTGCCCCGCACGCGCACCATGGTTCGGGTGATGGCGTCCACCGGGCCGATCTTGTATTTCTTGTAGTAATAATCCACCAGCTTCACCACCACTTCGGTGTCGGTGTCGCTGTAAAAAACATAGCCGTGGCGCAGCAGCTTTTCCTTCAATTCGGAAAAGTTTTCAATGATGCCGTTGTGTACGCCCACCACATCCGATTCCACCGCGCCGGACCCGGAGCCGGAGCAGTTGCCGCTGACGTGAGGATGGGCGTTCACCATGCTGGGGCCGCCGTGGGTGGCCCAGCGGGTGTGGCCGATGCCGCACATACCGGGCAGAGCGCGGCCCTGGTCGGTCTTATCCGCCAAATGCTGCAGCTTGCCCGTGGCCTTGACCACTTCCGCCAGGGCTTCGCCGTCGCGCACGGCCAGCCCCGCCGAATCGTATCCCCTGTATTCCAGTCTTTTCAGCCCGTCCAGCAGGATGGGCGCGGCCTGCTCATGGCCCGTATAACCGACGATTCCACACATGGCTCCCTTGCCTCCCGTCAGCGGCAATCGCCGCGAAAATCCATTTGCATATTATGCTTTCCTTCCCGGCTGATGTCAATTCCTTCCTTGCTTATAAAGTGTTCTTTTTTTCAAAAAACTGCTGAACTTCCTTGGCCGCCGCCCGTCCGTCGGCCAGAGCGCGCACCACCAGGGATTGGCCGGTGCGCATGTCCCCGGCGGAAAACAGCTTGCCGCCCAAATAATGGGATTGATCCTCCGGCAGCAGCCGCCCACGGGCGTCGGCGTTCAGGGAAAAGGCGTTCAGCGTCTGCGCGTCGCACCCAACGAAGCCCGCCGCGATCAATAATAGCTCGCAGGGCAGGGTTTGTTCCGTGCCGGGCACAGGGGCCAGCTTGCCCTCCGCGTTTTTTTGCAGCTTGACAGTTTCCAGGGCCTTAAGAACGCCGTTTTCGTCCTTCAAAATGGTTTTCACCGTGGTTTCGTAGATTCTCGGGTCACCCCCCTGCGCGGAAATGGCCTCTAACTGCCCGTAATCGGTGCGCAGGGTGCGGGGCCACTGGGGCCAGGGGTTGCCGGAGGCGCGCTTTTCCGGGGCGCAGGGCATCATTTCCAATTGCAGGATGGAGGCGCAGCCCTGCCTCAGGGCGGTGCCCACGCAGTCGTTGCCCGTGTCTCCCCCGCCGACCACGATCACGTTTTTACCTTTCGCGGTGATCGCCGGGGCTGTGCCGCTCAGTACGCCTTTGGTCGCTTCCGTCAGGTAATCCACGGCAAAATACACGCCCTCGGCTTCCATGCCGGGCACATTCAGGGAACGGGCTTGACGCGCCCCGCCGCAGAACACCGCCGCGTCATAGGCTTCAACGAGTTCCGGCGTGGCTTCTGTATTCAATAAGAAAGAAATTCCCTCCGCCTCCATCAACCGGACGCGGCGTTCCACCACGGTTTTGGGCAGCTTCATGTTGGGAATGCCGTACATGAGCAGCCCGCCGGGGCGGTCCGCCCGTTCGATCACGGTGACGGTGTGGCCCATTTGATTGAGCAGGTCGGCGGCGGCCAGGCCCGAAGGCCCGCTGCCGATGACGGCCACGGTTTTTCCCGTGCGGACAGCGGGAATCCGGGGCTGAACCCAGCCCTTTTCAAAGCCCGTTTCGATCAAATACAGCTCATTGTCCCGGTTGGTCACGCCGTCGTCGGCTAAATTGCAGGCTTTTTCGCACAGGGCGGGGCACACCCGGCCCGTAAATTCCGGGAAGGGCGCGGTGCGCAAAAGGCGCATGAGCGCTTCCCTGTCCTGGCCCTGATAGATCAAATCGTTCCATTCCGGGATCAGGTTATGCAGCGGGCACCCGAAATCGCTTTGGCAGAAGGGCACGCCGCAATTCATGCAGCGGGCCGCCTGACAGCGCCGGGCCTCCACGGACTGGGCCGTGTGCAAATCGTCAAAATCCCGAACCCGCGCCTGTTCGTCCCGGTACGGGTTTTCCTGCCGGGCGTATTCCAAAAATCCTGTGGTTTTTCCCATACCGTCACGCCCCTTTCAGATAGGCCAAGTATTCATCGGAGATCACCGCTCGGAACTTGGGCAGCCAGGCGTCGAAATCCCGCAGAATTTCTTTGACCTTTCGGGAACCGGTGGCCTTTTCGTGCATTTGCAGCAGCCTGTGCAGTTCCCCCGCCTGTTCCGGGGACACGGGGTAGATTTTCACGTGCCCGGTGTTCAGGCGGTCTATTAACTGATCGTTTTCGTCCAGCACCCAGGCCACGCCGCCGCTCATACCGGCGGCAAAGTTATCGCCCACCGGCCCCAATACGACCACCCGTCCCCCGGTCATGTACTCGCAGCCGTGGTCGCCTACGCCTTCCACCACGGCCCAGGCCCCGGAATTGCGCACGGCGAAGCGTTCCCCCGCCATGCCCGCGATGAACGCAAAGCCGCTGGTCGCCCCGTAAAGGGCCACGTTGCCGATGAGGGTGTCTTCCGCAAGCCACACGCTGTCCACCGGCGGACAAACGGCGATGGAGCCGCCGGATAGGCCCTTGCCCACGTAATCGTTGGCCACGCCGTACAGGGTAAGGTGCTTATCCTGGGGCAAGAAGGCCCCGAAGGACTGGCCGCCGCAGCCCTGGGCCTGCACGGTCTGGCTGCCTTTCAGCAGGGTGCCGAAGGCCCGGTCGGTGGTGGTGAGGGTGACGTGCTGCTGGAAAAGCCGCGCGTCGGTGCGCTCGTTCAAGTGGAAATCGTGCTTCGCTTCCGGCTGGAAATGGGTGTTCCGGGAAAAGCCGATGAGGTCGGTCAAGTCCACGGCGGCGTCCGGCTTCATTTTCAGCAGGTCGCCCCGGCCCACCAGCTCGTCCACCGTCCGCGCGCCTAACTTCGCCATGATTTCCCGCAATTGCTCGGCGATGAACAGCATGAATCTTTCAACATATTCCGGCTTGCCCGCGAACCGCCTGCGCAGCTCGGGGTTCTGGGTGGCGATGCCGAAGGGGCATGTGCCCAAATGGCACACCCGCATCATGCGGCAGCCCATGGTGATGAGCGGCGCGGTGGCAAAGCCGAATTCCTCCGCGCCCAGCAGCAGGGCCACCGCCACGTCATGGCCGGTCATCAGCTTTCCGTCCGTTTCCAAGGTCACCTTCTGGCGTAGGCGGTTGCGGCACAGCACCTGATGGGCCTCGGCCAGCCCGATTTCCCAGGGCAGGCCCGCGTGATGCACAGAGCTTAACGGCGCGGCCCCGGTGCCGCCCTCGCCGCCGGAAATGAGGATGCCCCCCGCCCCGGCCTTGGCGACGCCGCTGGCGATGGTGCCAACTCCTGTGGAGGACACCAGCTTCACCGTGATTTTCGCCTGGTCCGCCGCGCATTGCAGGTCATAGATCAGCTCGGCCAAATCCTCGATGGAATAAATATCGTGGTGGGGCGGCGGGGAAATAAGGGAAATCCCCGGCGTGGAACAGCGGGTTTTCGCCACGCTGTCCGTCACCTTGGCCCCCGGCAGATGGCCGCCCTCGCCGGGCTTGGCTCCCTGGGCCATTTTGATTTGGATTTCTTTGGCGGAAAGCAAATACTCCCGCGTCACGCCGAAACGTCCGGAGGCCACCTGCTTGATGGCGGAATTAAGCGCCGTGCCGTAGCGGGCGGGCAATTCGCCGCCCTCGCCGCTGTTGGAGCAGCCGCCCAAGTGATTCATGGCCTGGGCCATGCACTCGTGGGCCTCCTGGGAAATGGAGCCGTAGCTCATGGCCCCGGTACGGAAGCGCTTCACGATGCTGTCCGCGCTTTCCACTTCGTCCAGGGGGATTTCCCGGCAGGCTTCAAAGCGGAAGGTGAGCATGGAGCGGATGGTGCGGGGACCCTCGTTTTCCACCCGGGCGGCGTACCGGTCGAACAGCGCCCGGTCGTTCGTCCACACGGCCTGCTGCAACAGATGAATGGTTTCCGGGGCATGCAGGTGTTCTTCCGCCCCTTCCCCCGCCCGGAGCTTATGCGCGCCCACGCTGGGCAGGCCGGCGGGCTGGGTTTCACAGAAAGCGGCGGCGTGATGGAAACGGCTGTCCGCCTCCACCTTGCTCAAATCCGTGCCGCCCAAAACGGCGGGGGTATTGGTAAAGTACCGATCCACGAATTGCCGATCCAGGCCCACGGCCTCGAAAAGCTGGGCGCTCTGGTAGGCCTGCAGGGTGGACACGCCCATTTTGGAGGCGATTTTCAGCACTCCGGCAGTCAGCGCCTTGTTGTAATCCGCAACGGCGCTTTCGGGATCTTTGTCGATTTGCCCTTGTTCGCAAAGCGCGCGCACGCAGTCGTGGGCTAAATAGGGGTTCACGGCCCGGGCGCCGTAGGCGATGAGCAGCGCCAGTTGGTGCGCGTCGCGCGGTTCTCCGCTTTCCAGGATCACAGAAACCGCCGTGCGCTTTTTGATGCCGATCAAGTGCTGCTCCAGGGCCGATACCGCCAGCAAAGAGGGAATTGCCAAAAGGTTTGCGTCCACGCCCCTGTCGGACAGGATTAGGATATTGATCCCGTCCTTACACGCCTGATCGCAGGCGGAAAAGAACGTCGCCAGCGCCTGCCGCAGAGATTGATTTCTTTCATATAAAAGGGAAACCGTGCGCACGGCAAAAGCCGGATGGCGAATGGCCCGAACCCGGGCCAATTCCTCTTCCGTCAAAACCGGCGTATTCAACTCCAGCACGGTGCAGTTGTCCGGCCCCGCGCCCAGCAGGTTCCCATCGTCGCCGATGTAAATGGAGCAATCGGTTTTGATTTCCTCCCGCAGGGCGTCAATGGGCGGGTTGGTCACCTGGGCAAAGCGCTGCCGGAAATAATCGAACAACCCAGGATGGGTCTTCGACAGCGCCGCCAAGGGTTCGTCCGCGCCCATGGAGCCGATGGGTTCCGCCCCGTTCTTCGCCATGGGCAGAATCACGTCCCGCACATCCTCCCATGTATAATGGAAGGCTTTGCAGAGGCGCGTTCTTTCTGTTTCATCCAAAGGCTGATTTTGCTCCGCCTGTTTGGGTAAATCCTCCATGCGGATCAGACTGCGCATCCATTCCCCGTAGGGATGCATGGATGCAAAGCGCTTTTTGAGCGCCTCGCTCTCCGTCAGCGCCCCGGTGCGCAAATCGGCCTCCAGCACGTCGCCGGATTTCAGCTTCCAGCGCCGCAGGATATGGGCGTTTTCCTCAAATAAAACCCCCGCCTCGGAGGACAGGATCAGCCGCTTGTCATCCGTCAGGGCACAGCGCAAGGGGCGCAGGCCGTTGCGGTCCAGGGAGGCGCACACCGTATCCCCGTCGGAATACAGAATGGCCGCCGGGCCGTCCCAGGGTTCCATCATGGCGGCGTAATAGCGGTACAAATCCCGCCAGGGCGTTTCCCGCTTCTGGCCCTGCCAGGGTTCTGGCAGCAAAACCATCCCCGCCAGGGGCAGGGGGAAGCCATTCATGGAAAGAAATTCCAGAGTATTGTCCAGCATTTGGCTGTCGCTGCCGCCCTCGGTGACCACGGGCAGCACCCGGGCCATTTCCGCGCCCATGAGGTCAGAGCGCATGGTTTCTTCCCGGGCCTTCATGCGGTCATGGTTGCCCCGGATGGTGTTGATTTCCCCGTTGTGCAGCAGCATCCTTTGGGGATGGGCCTTGCTCCAGGAGGGGAAGGTGTTGGTGGAAAACCGGGAATGCACCATGGCCATCTGGGAGCAGTAGCGCACGTCCTGCAAATCGTCATAGAAGGAGCGAAGCTGGCTGACCAGCATCATGCCCTTATAGACGATGGTGCGGCAGGAGAGAGAACAAATATAGGTGTCCGTATCCTGCTTTTCAAACACTCGGCGCAAAACATAGAGCCGCCGGTCAAAATCCTGCCCGGCGGCGATAGACGCGGGACGCTTCAAAAAGCATTGGCGGATGCGGGGCATGGTGCGCCGCGCCCCGGCCCCCAATTGGGCAGGGTGGCAGGGCACGTCCCGCCAGCCCAAAACGGGAAGGGATTCAGAAGCGGCCAACTGCTCAAAAATGCGGCAGATGTTGCGCACGCCCACCTCGTCCTCCGGCAAAAAAAACATGCCCACGCCGTAGTCGCCGGGGTTGCCCAGGGGAATGCCTTCCTCCTGTGCCCAGGCGGCGAACAGGGCGTGGGGAAGCTGGGTCATGATGCCCACGCCGTCGCCCGTGGTTCCCAAAGCGTCACTGCCCGCCCGGTGGGCCAGGCGCTCCACAATGGAAAGCGCCTGGTCTACGGTGCGGTGGGTGCTTTTTCCGCTTAAATCCACGATGGCGCCCACGCCGCAGGAGTCATGCTCCATTTCCGGTTGATAAAGCGGATATTGCTGATCCACCATGGTCATTCCTCCGTGCTTTCTATGATTTGCCTAGCATAATCGGCCATTTTTATGCCGTGGCGCATGGCGTATTGCTGGATGGCCCGATGGGCTTCCGGTTCCGGCAGGCCCCTTTTCTCCATGAGCAGGCGTTTGGCTTTTTCCACCGTTTCCTTGTCTTGGCCCTCCCGCCGGGGCATCTGCATCCGCTGCATTTGGGACAGCATCTCCACCGCCGCCGTCAGCGCGCTGCCGGGGCAGGGCGCTTCCAGCTTGAACAGGCGGGGATGCTCGCAGCGAACCAGCAGTTCAGGCCGGGCCAGCAGCAAAATCTGCGCGTCCTGCTGAATATCCCAGGCCAGCTCGTCCACCAGACAGTCCGGCAGCGCGCCGAAGAGGATCACCAGGCAGTCCCCCGCCTGGTTCACCGCCCGCCGCACTTCGCCGCCGGACGCGCAGGAACGGAAGACCTGGAAGCCCGCTCCGTTCAGGATCTTGGTCAGTTGTTCCCGGCTGGTTTCCGCGCTGGCCGCGATCACAATGCGTTTCATGGTGTGCCTCCTTTCCTCCTACCCTTCGGCTCCGGAAAGCGTCAGGGCGTTTCCGGGATGGCTCATCAGTACATCACGATATACCGGTCAATTTCCCACTTGCTCACGTGGGTGCGGTAGGCGTCCCATTCCTTTTCCTTGCCCTCCACATACTGGGAAAGCACGTGTTCGCCCAGGGCGGCGCAAATCACAGGGTCGGCCTTCAGGCACTCGATGGCTTCCTTCAAGGTGCCGGGCAGGGACTTGATGCCCTTGGCTTCCCTGGTGGGTCCGTCCATGGCGAAGATGTTTTCGGTGATCTCGTCCGGCGGGGTCAGGCCCTTTTCAATGCCATCCAGGCCCGCCGCTAAGCAAACCGCCATGTTCAGGTAGGGGTTGCAGCTGGGGTCGGGGCAGCGCAGTTCCACGCGGGTGCCCATGCCGCGGGCGGCGGGAATGCGGATGAGGGCGCTGCGGTTGCTGGCGCTCCAGGCCAGGTAGCAAGGCGCTTCATAGCCCGGCACCAGGCGCTTGTAGCTGTTCACCAGGGGATTGGTCACCGCCGCCATGCCGCGCACGTGGGAAAGAATGCCCGCGATGAAAGCGTAGGCTTCTTTGCTCAAGCCCTTCTTGTCACTGGGATCGGCAAACACGTTCTTGCCGTCCTTGAACAGGCTCATGTTGGTGTGCATGCCGCTGCCGTTGATGCCGAACACGGGCTTGGGCATGAAGGTGGCGTGCAGGCCGTTCTTCTGGGCCAGGGTTTTCACGGCCAGCTTGAAGGTCATGATGTTGTCGGCGGCGGTGAGCGCATCGGCGTACTTAAAGTCGATCTCATGCTGACCGGCGGCCACCTCGTGATGGCTGGCCTCGATTTCAAAGCCCATCTGCTCCAGGCTCATGCAGATTTCCCGGCGGGTGCTTTCGCCGTGATCCAGGGGGCCAAGGTCGAAGTAGCCCGCTTCGTCGCCGGTGGTGGTGGTGGGGCGGCCCTCGCCGTCGGTCTGGAAGAGGAAGAATTCCATTTCAGGGCCAACGTTGAAGGAATAACCCATATCGGCGGCTTTCTTCAATACCTTCTTGAGTACCCCGCGGGGGTCTCCGGCGAAGGGGCTGCCGTCCGGGTTGTACACGTCGCAGATGAGACGCGCTACCTTGCCGTGCTGGGGCCGCCAGGGCAGGATGGCGAAGGTGTCCAGGTCGGGCCGCAGGTACTGGTCGCTTTCGTTGATGCGCACAAAGCCCTCGATGGAGCTTCCGTCGATCATGATCTCATTATTGACCGCCTTTTCGATCTGGCTGGCGGTGATGGCCACATTTTTCAGCTGACCAAAAATATCGGTGAACTGCATGCGGATGAATTCCACGTCGTCTTCCCGTACCATGCGGATGATATCTTCCTTGGTGTACTTGCTCATGACAAACGCCTCCTTCAAAAAATAAAAAACAGGCAAATCGGGCCTTTCGACATGACCCCTTTGCCTTGTCGCCGAAACTATATCATCCTTTCAGAGCAAAGTCAATAACTTTCAGAAAAATAAATTGTTCTGCAATTGTTTCTCTGTTTTCTGAATGTTTTTCCATTTTTTCCTCTTGACAGGGCGGAAAACCTGTGCTACAATGCCCGCAAATTTCACATCAAAGCGTTGCGGAAGCAAAGTAACCTGATGCGGCGGCATCCAAGAGAGCGGTAGCCGGTGAGAATCCCGTATGAGCGGTCAGGCGAAGAACCCTTCCAAGTCCAAGCTGAAAGCCGGAAGGCAAGTAGGTGCGGCGTCAGGGCGGCACGTTACAGCCGCCAGGGCTTAGCGGGACCAATGGCGATCCCAAGAGCCTGACAAAGAAGCAAATCAGGTGGCACCACGGAGCGGCGGCCTTCGTCCTGAAGGTCGTTGCGCCAACGAGATCACGAACCGTCTTTGGGCGATCAATCCCTCCATCCTGCGTCATTCGGCCTTGACGTACCTCCAGTACGCCTGCGGCCTCATTCCTTGCCTGGAGTGATTGCTCATCCCAAATCCAGTTTCACGACCCCATTGGCGCAGCGACATAAGAACGATTGCCGACCAAATGAACGGAGGTGCCTTTTATGTGTTCCATTTTCGGCGTGACCAGCAAGCAGATTCCCGTGGATATCCTGAAACAGTGCTTTGAACGCACCGTGTCCCGGGGGCCGGACATGAGCCGGTTTGAGAAAATCCCCATCGGGTACTTGGGCTTCCACCGCTTAGCCATCATGGGCCTGGACGACCGGGGCATGCAGCCCTTCCGCATGAACGGGGACGCCGTGGTGTGCAACGGCGAGCTGTATGGCTTCCGCCCCCTGCGGGATCGGCTGTTGGCCAAGTACGAGCTGCACAGCCAGTCCGACTGCGAAATTCTGCTGCCCCTCTATCACGAATACGGCGTAGAAATGTTCAAGACCCTGGACGCCGAGTTTGCTCTGCTGCTCTACGACGGAACGCGGGGAAAGCTGATTGCCGCCCGGGACCCCATCGGCATCCGGCCCCTGTATTACGGCAGGCTGCAAGACGGGGAATGGGCCTTCGCCAGCGAACCCAAAAACCTGATGGGCCTGTGCGAAACCATCCTGCCCTTCCCGCCGGGCCACTACTGGATGGACGGGCAATTCATTCCATACGCCGATCCCGCCTACGTGGGCTACTTCACCATGAAAACGGAAGAGGAAGTGTGCCCGAAGCTCCGCCGCCTGCTCATGGACGGGGTGGAAAAGCGCTTAGACGCCGACGCTCCCGTGGGCTTCCTGCTCTCCGGCGGCCTGGATTCCTCCTTGGTGTGCGCCATCGCCCAGAAGCTGCTGAAAAAACCCATCCGCACCTTCGCCATCGGCATGGACATCGACGCCATCGACCTGAAATACGCCCGCATGGTGGCGGATTACATCGGCAGCGACCACACGGAGGTCATCATTTCCGAAAAGGACGTGCTGGACGCCCTGCCCACCGTGGTGGAGCTGCTGGGCACCTGGGACATCACCACCATCCGCGCCTCCATCGGCATGTATTTGGTATGCAAATGGATTCACGAGCATACGGACGTGCGCGTGCTGCTCACCGGCGAAATTTCCGACGAGCTGTTCGGCTACAAGTATACGGACTTTGCCCCCAATGCCGCCGCCTTCCAGGAGGAAGCGGAAAAGCGCATCCGCGAATTGCATGTCTATGACGTTCTTCGCGCCGACCGGTGCATTTCCGTCAACAGCTTAGAAGCCCGCGTGCCCTTCGGCGACCTGAAATTCGTGCGCTACGCCATGAGCATCGACCCGGAGCTGAAAATGAACACCCACGACATGGGCAAGTACCTGATCCGCAAAGCCTTTGCCGACGACCACATCCTGCCCGACGCCATCCTCTGGCGGCAGAAAGCGGCCTTCTCCGACGCCGTGGGCCACAGCATGGTCAACGATTTGAAAGCTTTGGCGGAAAGGACTTATACCGACAAGGAATTTGGGGAGAAAGCGTCGAAATATGATTACCGCAGGCCCTTCACGAAAGAGAGCCTTTTGTACCGGGAGCTGTTCGAGCAGTTCTATCCCGGCCAGGCCCACATGATCCCCGATTTCTGGATGCCCAACAAGACCTGGCCCGGCTGCGATGTGGACGACCCCTCGGCGCGCGTCCTGGCAAACTACGGAGCCAGCGGGGAATAAAGGAAAGCTGTGTATGCATTACAAAATTCTCGAAGGCGCGGAAAGCATGCGCCTGACTGACGTCGTGCGGTTGCTCAGAACGACCTATTGGGCCGGTCAGCGTCCGGTGGAGAAGATCGAAGCGTCCCTGCGTCATTCAGCCTGCTACGGCGTCTGGTTGGAAGATGAACAAAAACTCGTAGGCTTTGCCCGAGTCATCACCGATTGCGCCACCACCTATTATCTGTGCGATGTGATCATCGACGCGGATTATCGAGGCAGGGGGTTGGGCACGGCGCTGATCGCGCATATCGAATCCCGGCCCGAATACGCTGGGCTTCGGGGCCTGCTGCTCACCAGGGACGCCCATGGCCTGTACGCCAAATTCGGCTTTGAAACGGTGAACGGCCGGGCGATGGTCAAATAAAACGCGCGGACGCAACCCTGGATAATTCAACATTTTTCCCGGATGACACGAATCGTATCACCGTTGTGACAGCCCGTTTCTTTACGTTTTCATGAACCTCTGTTACTTTCATTTTGGCCTTGGGCACAAAATGAAAGGACAGAGGAAAAATGAAAGAAAAAGAAAAAAGAGGACTGCTGAGCGGCACGGTACTGCTGGCCGCCTTCATCGGATGGACGATCCTGATCCAGACCGTGGACGTTCAGGCCATCGGGCCAAAGGTCACGGCGGTGGGCTTTGCGGCCTTCAACGGTTGGTTTCACCGGATGACGGGCGTGCATATGACGCTCTACACGGTGACGGACTGGCTTGGGCTTGTGCCCATTTTCATTTGCATGTGCTTTGGAAGCCTCGGGCTTTCCCAGTGGATCAAGCGGAAACACGTCCTGCGGGTCGATGGGGACATTCTTCTCTTAGGCGTCTATTATCTTCTGGTCATCTTCGGCTATCTGTTTTTCGAGATGGTCCCGATCAATTTCCGGCCGGTGCTGATCGAAGGGATTTTGGAGGCTTCCTATCCTTCCTCCACCACCCTGCTGGTGCTGAGCGTGATGCCGACGCTGACGCTGCAAATGAATCGGCGTTGTAAAAACCCCACGCTTCGGCGCGCCGCAAACGCCTTTAGCCTTCTGTTTTCGGCGTTCATGGTGCTGGGAAGACTGATTGCGGGCGTCCATTGGGCTACGGATATCGTCGGTTCCGTATTGTTAAGCGGAGGGCTGTTCAACCTGTATCGGGCTTCCGTATGCATCGCAACGGCGCGGCGCAAGGAGGAAACAAATGGAATTCAATGAAAAGCTGCAGCAATTGCGGAAAAGCCGAGGGCTTACCCAGGAAGAACTGGCGGAGGCGCTTTTTGTTTCCAGAACCGCCGTTTCAAAATGGGAATCCGGCAGGGGCTACCCCAACATTGACTCGCTGAAAGAGCTGTCCCGGTTCTTTTCCGTAAAAATCGACGAGCTGATCTGTTCGGAGGAAATCATTTCCGCGGCGGAAAACGAAAAGAAGGAGTTCATCGGCAAATATCTCTCCTTCCTCTGCGGCGCGCTGGACGTATTTATGGCGGTCCTGCTGTTCATCCCGGTTTTCGGCAATGGGGCGGGTTCCGCCGTATCCCTGTTTGGTTTAACCGGCGTGAGTCCCTGGATCAAGGCGGTCTTCCTGATCGTTCTCTGCCTGACGGTTTTACAGGGTATTTGCGCAATCGTCATCAGCAGATTGGATAAACCGGTCTGGAGCCGACACGGAATCACAGCGGGCATGCTTTTGTCCATCGCATGTTCCGCCGTGTTTCTTTTGACCCGGCAGCCTTACCCGGGCCTCATCTGTTTCGCGGCATTGGTCATTAAAGGTTTTTTGGCTCTCAAGGCGAAATAATCATTGTTATTTTGTCAGCGCGCAGCAAAGGAGGCGGCCTCATGTCCGGCCATCAGAAAATCGTCATCCTGGATTTCGGCGGGCAGTATACCCAATTGATCGCCCGGCGGGTGCGGGAAAACCGCGTCTTTTCGGAAGTGGTGCCCTGGAGCATTCCCGCGGAGGAAATCAAACAGCGCAAGCCGGTTGGAATCATCCTGTCCGGCGGACCGTCCAGCGTATGCGACCCGGACGCGCCCCTTATCAGCCCCGCGGTTTATAATTTGGGCGTGCCTGTGTTGGGCATTTGCTACGGCATGCAGCTGACCGCCCATCTGCTGGGCGGCAAAGTACAAAAGGCCCAGGAGCGGGAATATGGCCGCGTCACCGTGCGCATGAAGGAGCAGGCGGGCCTGCTTGCCGGTATGAGCGCCGCCTCCTCTTGCTGGATGAGCCACACCTGGCAGGTGGTGCAGTGCCCGCCCGGTTTCCATGCCGTCGCGGAAACGGACAATTGCCCCGTGGCTGCCATGATCAACGAGGATAAACGGATTTACGGCGTGCAGTTCCACCCCGAAGTGACCCACACCGACGAGGGCAAGCGCCTGATCCGCAATTTCCTGTATGATATCTGCGGCTGTGTGGGCGATTGGACCATGGACGCCTACGCGGAAACGGCTGTCAAGCAGATTCGGGAAGTGACAGGAGAGACCGGAACGGTCCTTCTGGCCCTGTCCGGCGGCGTGGATTCCTCCGTGGCGGCGGCGCTGATCTACCGCGCCATCGGCAAGCGCCTCACCTGCGTGTTCGTGGATCACGGCTTGCTCCGCAAGGGCGAAAGCGAGCAGGTGTGCCACGTGTTCAGTCACCTGTTCCCGGTGCGCTTCGTCCGCGCCGACGCGGCGGCTAAATTCTTTGCCGACCTAAAGGGCGTTACCGAACCGGAGGAAAAGCGCCACATCATCGGACGGGACTTCATTGAAGTCTTCCGGGAGGAAGCGGCCAAACTGGGCAAACTGGATTATTTCGCACAAGGCACCATCTACCCGGACGTGATCGAAAGCGGCCAGGGCACCAACGCCGCCGTCATTAAAAGCCACCACAACGTGGGCGGCCTGCCCAAGGAATTGGGCTTTACGGAATTGATCGAACCCCTGCGCATGCTCTTTAAGGACGAGGTGCGCGCCTTGGGCGAAGCCCTGGGTCTGCCCCGAGAGCTCGTCTGGCGGCAGCCTTTCCCCGGCCCCGGCCTGTCCATCCGCGTCATCGGCGAGGTCTCGCCCGAAAAAGTAAGCATCGTGCGTGAAAGCGACGCCATTTTCCGGGAGGAAATCGCCAAGGCGGGCCTGGACCGCCAGGTAAACCAATACTTCACCGTTTTGACCGGCGTGCACAGCGTGGGCGTCATGGGCGACGAGCGCACCTACGATTACACTATCGCCCTCCGCGCCGTCACCACCGACGATTTCATGACCGCCGACTGGGCGCGTCTCCCCTATGACCTGCTCGCCACGGTCTCCGCCCGCATCGTCAACGAAGTGCCCCACGCCAGCCGCGTGGTCCTGGACGTGACGACCAAACCCCCGGCCAGCATCGAGTGGGAATAAGAGCCGAATCGGCTGTAGCCCTTGAAAACAAAGGAAAGTTGAAACTGAAAAAGGGCGTTTGGCAACGATTTGGCAACATCTGATAAAACTGATTGAACTCCATAGAATAACGGAAAAAGGGCTAACTGATTTTCTGAAGTCAGTTGGCCCTTTTCATATGTTCTCAAAGGAGGTCATTCAGAATGCTATCACGTCATATCTTCCATCAGTTTGGCATTGGGAACCCGCGCCCAAATCTGAGACTTGTCATCCCGTGGGTAGTTGTAGCGCCAGTTATCGTATTCTTCCTTGCTGATTTCACCTGCACGGTACTTCTCCATCATCGGTGCCCAGGAATACACCATTTCATTCAGTCTGGCAGCTTCCTTCCCTTTTCTGGGATCAACACGGAAAAGCACTTCCCCGTCCCTAGTCTCGATGGTCAGTCCATACCGGTCTTCCAATGTGAACAGCGTATGCATCAGTCCCAGATAGCTGTCTATGTCCGGCGTGTTCAGCGCCAGAGGGGAAACGCCCAGCGCATTTGCCAGGGATTGTGTCAAATCCTCTTTGGGCGTTCTGGTTCCGGCTTCGTACTGCGCAGCCCTGCCTTTATACCAAGGTACTTCTGGGTCATCCCGCGCAGATTGCGGATAAAGCGGATTCTCTCACCAATAGCCATTCTGAAAGCCTCCTTATGTTTCCTGATGAAACAAGTATAGCATATATGCTTAGTGCTTTCAAGAATAACTTAAACAAAAATATTTATTATTTTCTTCAAAACCTCTTGACATAAACTTTTCTGTTTAGTATCATGGACATACTTAAACGATTTTGTTTAGGTTTGGTGAGATTGAATCCCACGAGGAAAGGAGGTGAAGTCCAGTGGAAACCAACAGTTTCATGACGGTTCAGGAAGTAGCCAAGGAGCTGAATGTATCCCCGTCCTACGGATACAAGCTGATCCGGAAGCTCAACGAGGAACTGGAGAAAAAGGGAATGATTACGATTCCCGGCCGTGTAAACCGGCAGTATTTCAACGAGCGGCTCTATTACCAGCCCGCTACGAAAGGAAAGGAAGGTGTTTAACCTATGGCAGTCTATAAGGATAAGGCAACCAATACCTGGCGCGCCGTCTATCGGTATACCGATTTTCAAGGCGAGCGAAGACAGTCCCAGAAGCGCGGTTTCGGAACCAAACGCGAAGCCCAGCTCTGGGAACGGGAGCAGCTGAACAAGGTCGAATCCAATCTCACCATGACCTTCAGCAGCTTCCTCGACCTCTACTCGGAGGATATGAAACTCCGTGTCAAGGAGAATACCTGGCACACCAAGGAGCATATCCTCCGGACGAAAATCCTGCCGTATTTCAGCCGGCGCAAGATGAGTGATATCTCTCCCAAGGACGTAATAGCCTGGCAGAACGAGATGATCAATCATCGGGATGAAAACGACAAGCCCTACTCCCCCGTTTATCTGAAGACGCTGCACAATCAGCTCAGCGCAGTCTTCAATCACGCCGTCCGCTTCTACAATCTGAAGCAGAATCCGGCGGCGAAGGTGGGGAACATGGGAAAGTCCCAGTACCGGGAAATGCTGATCTGGTCTCAGGAGGAGTTCGAAAAGTTCATCGAAGCGATGATGTGCAAGCCCCGCTCCTTCTACGCCTTCGAGATGCTGTACTGGACAGGTATCCGCGAAGGAGAGCTCCTGGCCCTGACGCTGGAAGACTTTGACTTCGACAAGGGAACCGTACGGATCAATAAATCCTACCAGCGCATGAACCGTCGTGATGTGATCACTGATCCGAAAACACCCAAGAGCAACCGCGTCGTACAGATGCCGGAATTCCTGGTGGAAGAGATGCGGGACTATATCCGCCGCCTGTACAAGATCGGCCCCAAAGACCGGATCTTTGCCTTCACCAAGGATTACCTGCATCATGAGATGAACCGCGGATCTGCAGCTGCCGGCGTAAAACGGATTCGAATTCACGACCTTCGTCACAGTCATGTATCCCTGCTGATCGATCTGGGATACTCCGCAGTGGCAATCGGTGACCGCCTGGGCCATGAAACGATTGAGATTACACTCATTGTCAAGTCTCTGGATGACCTGCGGGAGGTGAAAGCCCATGTCGGTTAAGATTCGAGATCAGCGCAACCGTTGGCGGCGCATCACGGTCGGATTCAGAGTTTCTCCGGAAGAAAGTGAACAGCTCAACATTGCCGTTGCGCTGTCCGGTCTTCCCAAGCAGGAATACTGTTACCGCCGGTGCATGCAGCGGGATATCGTTGTGCAGGGCAATCCCAGGGTATATAAGGCTCTGAAGGATCAGCTCGCGGCCGTACTGGCCGAACTGAAGCGGCTTGAAAAAGTCGGCGACATCCGGGATGAACTCCTGGAAACCATCAATCTGATTACCATTACCCTTGAAGGGATGAAGGAGGAAAACTATGGAGAATAATGAAAGAATGACCGCCCCAATCGCGCCTGTTGCAGCAGACGCCGGGCAGTCAATCAATCCCTTAACCGCGAACAGTATACCTCAATCTGTGTCGGATATCAAGGACGAAGGTCCGGCCATGACGGAGGAAGAGTTCGACAAGCTGGTGATGGCGGAAATCGAAGAAAGGGAACGGAACATGATGAATCCGTACTTCCTTCCGACCATCTCCATGACCGAACTGTATGAAAGGATCTATACCGGCAAGACTCCGATCATCGACGGACTGTTATACCGCGGAACCTATCTTTTTGCCGGTGCCCCCAAGCTGGGAAAAAGCTTCCTCATGTTGCAGCTTGCCTATCATGTCAGCACAGGGACCCCTTTGTGGGGGTTCCCTGTGCAACAGGGGGATGTGCTGTATCTTTCTCTTGAAGATAATCACGCGAGACTTCAGGCGCGGCTTTATCGGATGTTCGGTACTGAAACAAGCGATCATCTGCTCATGTCCATCGATGCGCATTCGCTCAGCAACGGATTGCTCGAACAGCTTTCCCGATACCTGGTAAATCACCCGAATACTTCACTGGTCATCATTGACACGCTGCAGAAGGTCCGGGAATTGTGCGGCGATACATACAATTACGCCAATGATTACCAGTTGATTGCATTCCTAAAGCAGTTTGCCGATCGTTATGGAATCTGCCTGATGCTGGTTCATCACACCAGGAAACAGCATGCAGATGACAGCTTCGACATGGTGTCCGGCACCAACGGTCTGACAGGAGCTGCTGACGGAACGTTCATCCTGAGCAAGGAAAAGCGGACCGCGAACACTGCTGTACTGGAAATTACCGGCCGTGATCAGCCCGATCAGAAGCTGCATCTTTTACGGAATGAAGAGCGACTGTGCTGGGATCTGGAACGGAGAGAAACGGAATTATGGAAAGCGCCGCCTGATCCTTTGCTGGAGAAAATTGCCCAGGTGATCCATCCCGAGCACCCTGAATTCTCAGGATCGCCGACGGAACTGCGTGATTATCTGGGCGTTGACATGAAGCCGAATGCGCTGACGCAGAAGCTGAATGTCAACGCTGCCCGCCTGTTCAATGAATATAACATCTATTACTGGAACAAGCGGACGCATCTCGGAAGGAGGGTCGGCTTATGTTTGAAAAAGCAGCAGCCGGCGTGACGATGCGTGACGGTCGCGTCGGTGTTTATGGGGCCTCAAAAACACCGTCACCATCGACACGGACCGTCACGGGAAGTTTCCGCGGGGTCCAGGGTGCCCTTTTCAAAGGGCAGCCCTGGCGGGGGTTGTCCGCAGACAACGGGCAGCGCCCCTCCCCCTCGGGAGAGCGCAAAGCACCTTTTGATGGCCGCAGGCTGTCAAAAGTGCCTTTGCGTTACTTTCGCGAAAGTAACAAAGGCTTTCTACTTCGCTCTCCCCGCTCAACCCCATCAAAGA
>CAJOJQ010000003.1 GCA_905234985.1 uncultured Christensenellaceae bacterium | reverse complement strand
CTTTCCTTTTCCCTCATCCTGGTGTCGATCTTCTTGCTTCCTCTTGTCCATCCTTTCCTCGGTTTATGCGGCTTATTCACCGCTATTCCGAATGCTCATCTATTATGACGAACGGGAAAGGCGTTTTGTTACATGCATAACGAAAAAAGCCGTGAAAGACTCCGGCTTTTTTCTTGTTTTCGCCTTGAATTATTGCATCTTTTCCTGTTTCACCTTATGGTCCACCACGTGGCGGTTTTCCAACTGGGCGAAGATGTCCTTGGGCTGAATGCCCATTTCCACCATGAGCACCATGACGTGATAGGCCAGATCGGCGATTTCAAAGATCGTTTCTTCCTTGCTGCCGCCCTTCCCGGCCACGATGACCTCGGTGCATTCCTCGCCCACCTTTTTCAAAATCTTATCGATGCCCTTCTGGAACAGGTAGGTGGTATAGCTGCCCTCCTTGGGGCTGGTTTTGCGCCCGACCAATAATTGATACAGCGCTTCCATGGAGAAATCCTGGTGGTCCTCGCTCTGGTACACGGGATTGAAGAAGCAGCTTTCGGCCCCCATATGGCAGGCGGGGCCTTTTTTGATGACTTCCACCACCAGGGCGTCCATATCACAGTCCGCCTTGATGGTGACGATCTCCTGGGTGTTGCCGGAGGTTTCCCCTTTGCGCCAGAGCTGCTGGCGGGAACGGGAGAAGAAGCAGGTGCGGCCCTCCTTCATGGAGATTTCCAGGGACTGACGGTTCATGTAGGCAACGGTCAAAACCTGCTTGGAGAAATAATCCTGCACCACGGCGGGGATGAGGCCGTTTGCGTCAAATTTCAATTCATCAATGTTCATTGTCTTACACTCCTGTCCGCAAAATTCTCATAGGGATGCCTTCCCCGGCCAGATACGCTTTTAAGGTGGGAAGCGGCACTTCCTTCCGGTGGAAAATGGAGGCGGCCAGGCCCGCGTCCACCTGGGGCACGGTTTCAAAGAGGGTTTTGAAATGCTCCATATTGCCCGCGCCGCCGGAAGCGATGATGGGGATAGAGACCATTTTCCCCATGGCGGAGAGCATTTCCAGATCGAAGCCTTGCTTCACGCCATCCGTGTCAATGCTGTTCACCACCAGTTCCCCGGCCCCGCGTTCCTGTCCTTCATGCGCCCATTGCAGGGCGTCGATGCCGGTATCGATCCGCCCCCCCTTGGCGAAGATGCGGAAAGACCCGTCCACCCTTTTTACGTCCATGCTCAGCACCACGCACTGGTCGCCGTAGCGCTTGGCGGCATTGTCGATCAAATCCGGGTTTTTGATGGCCCCGGAATTGACGCTCACCTTGTCCGCCCCGCAGGACAGCACCCGTTCAAAGTCCGAAACCTCGTTGATGGCTCCGCCCACGGTGAGAGGGATGAACACCTGGGCCGCCGTGCGTTTGAGGATGTCGGTAAACAGGCCCCGGCCCTCGAAGGACGCGGTGATGTCGTAGAAAACCAGCTCGTCGGCCCCGGTATCGTTGTAGTATTTCGCCATCTCCACCGGGTCGGCCACGTCCTGGATGCCCTCGAAGTTGGTGCCCTTCACCACGCGGCCATTCCGCACGTCCAAACAGGGAATGATTCTTTTGGCGATCACGCAATCTCCCCCTTTCCGGCGGCGATGGCCTGTTTCAAGTCGATTTTCCCCGCGTACAGGGCCTTACCGATGATGGCGGCGTATAAGTTCATTTTTGCCAGGTCCGTCACGTTTTCAAGGGAGGAAACGCCGCCGGAGGCCACTACCCGCAGGCCCTCGATTTCTCTTAATCTTGCGTAGGCTTCCAGATTCGGCCCCATGAGCTTGCCGTCCCGGCTGATGTCGGTGTAAATCACCGTGTCCACGCCCTGAGCGGGCAGTCTGCTCACGAAATCGAAAGCCGGAATATCCGTCACCGTACGCCAGCCGTGGATGGCCACGAAACCGTTTTTGGCGTCCACTCCGGCGGCGACCCGGCCCGGATACTTGGCCGCCAGCGCTTCCAGCAGGGCGGGATTTTCCACCGCCGCCGAACCCACGATCACCCGGAACACCCCCGCGTCCAAATACCGCCGGGCGCTTTCCTCGCTCCGCGCGCCGCCGCCCACTTCCAGCCGGAGGCCGCTTTCCTTCGCTAACTTTTCGATGATGGAAAAATTCTTCTGTCCTCCGTCCTTGGCCGCGTCTAAATCTACCACATGCAGCCATTCGGCCCCGGCTTCCCGGAAGGAAGCGGCGGCGGCTAAGGGGTCGGCGCCGTAGACGGTCATTTGGTCGTAATCGCCCTCGGTCAATCGCACCACCTGACCGTCCCGGAGGTCAATCGCCGGAAAAATCAGCATACGCCCACCTCCCCGAAGGCCCGCAGGATATTCAGCCCCACCGGGCCGCTTTTTTCCGGGTGGAACTGCGCCCCAAACACGTTGCCGTTCTGCACCAGCCCCGGCACGTCCACGCTGTACTCCGATACGGCCTTCACCGCGTCCCCGGCGAATTTGGCGTAGAAGGAATGAACGTAGTACACGCTGTCACCCTCTTGGATATATTGAAGCAGGGGGCTTTCCCCCGTGAACCGCAGGGCGTTCCAGCCGATATGCGGCACCTTCAGGTTTTCCGGAATATCTGCCCGCAGGGGGCAAATTTCGCCGGGAATCAGGCAAAGGCCCGCATGCTCCCCGTACTCGTGGCTCTTTTCAAACAAGAGCTGCATGCCGAGGCAAATGCCCAGCAGCGGCGTTCCCGCTTTTGCCTTTTCCAGCACCAGCCTGTCCATGCCCGTATCTTTCAGCTTTTGCCTTGCGTCCCCGAAGGCTCCCACGCCGGGCAGGATCAGCTTGTCCGCGTTCAGGATGGTTTCCTCATCCCGGGTTACTTCATTCTCCATCCCCAAATAAGACAGGGAATGACTGATGGAATAGAGATTCCCCACCCCGTAATCAATGATCGCAATCATGGCTTTTCAACTCCGGTCGTAATCGTTCAGAAATGATACAATCGGAAAAGTCAGGAAATATGAGGAAATAGGTTTTCCTTGCACACAATATAACCTCCTACCTCCTACTTCCTACCTCCTACCTATAGTATGCCCTTGGAGGACGGCGTTTTGTCCGCCTGTTTCGGGTCGATAGCCACCGCCTGCCGCAGGGCGCGGCCTAAGCCCTTGAACATGGCTTCGATAATATGGTGGGAATTGGTTCCCGCCATCTGCACGAAATGAAGGCAGGCTTTGGCATTCCTTGTAAAGCCTAACATGAATTCCTGTACCAGTTCGGTGTCGAAGGTTCCCACCTTCTGGGTGGGGATGTTCACCTGGTACCCCAAGGTGTCCCGCCCGCAGAGATCGACCGCGCAGAGTACCAGGGCTTCATCCATGGGCAAAAGGAAATTGCCGTAGCGCACGATGCCCCTTTTATCGCCCATGGCTTCCGCAAACGCCTGGCCAAATGCGATGCCGATATCCTCCGCGGAATGATGGTCGTCCACCTGAACGTCTCCCCGGCATTTTACCGTCAAGTCAAATTGCCCGTGAAAGGCCAGCAGCTCCAGCATGTGATTCAAAAATCCCACGCCGGTGTCGATGTCCGCTTTGCCCGTTCCGTCCAGGTTCAGGGTCAGTGCGATTTGGGTCTCTTTGGTGTTCCGTTCAATGGTTGCCTGTCTCATGCCCATATCTCCTTTGTGGCTTCGATCAGCTTTTCCATCTGCGTTTTGCTGCCAATGGTGACGCGGGTGAAATCCCGGATGCGGGGCTGATCGAAATAGCGGATCAGGATGTTCTTTTCCCGCAGTTTTTTCTGGTATTCCGCGCCATTCATGCCGGGGGCCTGAACGAACAGGAAATTGGCTTTGCTGTCCAGCACCCGGAAACCCAATTTCTCCAATTCCGTTTTCGTCCACGCCCGGTTTTCCATGATGGTCTGGCGGCAGGCTTCAAAATACTCCGGCTGCTCCAGGGCCGCCGCCCCCGCCGCCTGGGTGAGGCTGTTCACGTTGTAAGGATGGAAGGAATAGCGGATCAGGTTCAGGTCAGCAATAAGTTCTTCGCTGCCGATAGCGAAGCCTAAGCGCGCCCCGGCCAACTGTCGGGACTTGGAGAACGTCTGCACCACCAATATATTATCATATTCTGGCAATAAGGCCACCGCGCTTTCCGCCCCGAAATCCACGTAGGCCTCGTCCACGATCACTACCTGATCGGGATTATGTGCCGCGATTTCCGCGATGGCGGATAAGGGCAGGGCCATACCGGTGGGGGCGTTTGGATTGGCGATGACCACACAGCGGTCGTTGCCGCGATAATCGGCAGGGTCGATGGAAAAATCCTCTTTCAGGGAAATAATCCTGGCGTCCAGATGGTACAGGCCCGCCCAAACAGTGTAGCATCCATAGGTGATATCCGGGAAGGTCACTCCGCCGCCCCCGAAGGCCTGAAAGGCGAAGGCCAGCACTTCGTCCGAGCCGTTGCCCACGAATACCTGAGTTTCCTTCACGTCGTAGGTTTTCGCCAGCAGGCCGGTCAGTCTGGCGGCGGAAAGATCGTTGTACAGTTGCAGGCTGTCCGCCGCCTGCTTCACCGCTTCCTGAACGCCCGGCGCGGGGAGAAAGGGGCTTTCGTTGGTGTTCAGCTTTACCAGGTTTTTGACCTTGGGCTGCTCCCCCGGCACGTAGGCTTTCAAATCCCGATTGTTTTCACTCAAAAATCTGCTCATACCGCTGATTCTCCAAACCGGATGGCGATGGAATTGGCGTGGCCGTTCAGCCCTTCTTTTTGCGCGAAGGCCACCACCCGATCCTTGGCCTGCTCCAGCGCTTCCTTGGAATAATACAGGAACTGGGACTTCTTCACGAAATCGTCCACCGATAGAGGGGAGGAAAACCGGGCCGTGCCGCTGGTGGGCAAGGTGTGGTTGGGGCCTGCCCAGTAATCGCCCAAGGCTTCGGGCACGTTCCGGCCCAAGAACACGGAACCGGCAGACTCGATCTGGGGCAGGTAGGCAAAGGGATCGTCCACGCAGATTTCCAGGTGTTCAGGGGCGATGAGGTTGGCAATCTCGACGCCCTGCCGCAAATCATGGGCCACCACGATCTTGCCGTTGTTGTCGATGGAAACGCGGGCGATGTCCCGCCGGGGCAGCAATTCCACCTGGCGCTCCACTTCGGCCTGTACTTTTTCCGCCAATTCCACGCTGTCCGTCACCAGGATGGCGGAGGCTAATTTATCATGCTCGGCCTGGGAAAGCAAATCGGCGGCAACAAAGGCGGGATTGCTCTTGCCGTCCGCCAGCACCAGGATCTCGCTGGGGCCTGCGATCATATCAATATCGACCAAACCGTATACGCGCCGCTTGGCGGTGGCCACGTACACGTTGCCGGGGCCGACGATCTTGTCCACGGCAGGCACCGATTCCGTGCCGTAGGCTAAGGCGGCGATGGCCTGCGCCCCGCCCGCCTTGACGATCTTGGTCACACCCGCGATTTTGGCGGCGCACAGGATGGCGGGGTTCACTTTGCCGTCCCGGCCCGGCGGGGTGCTGATGACGATTTCCTTCACCCCGGCGATCTTGGGGGGCACGGCGTTCATGAGTACGGAGGAGGGATAGGCCGCCGTGCCGCCGGGCACGTACAGGCCCACGCGCTTCAAGGGGATGATGCGCTGGCCCATCACCTTGCCCGCTTCCTCGCTGATCACCAAGCTGTTGCGCACCTGGTGCTTGTGGAAGGCTTCGATGTTGTCCTTTGCTTGTTTCAGCGTTTCCAGAAAGTCCGGTTCGCAGGCGGCGAAGGCTTCTTCGATTTCCGCGTCGCTGACCAAAACACTGTCTAATTGGGCTTTATCGAATTTGGCGGCGTAGTCGAGCAGGGCTTGGTCGCCCTGCTGCCGCACGGTCTGAATGATTAAGTCCACCGCGGCTTCGATTTCGTTGCCCGTCTGGATGGGCGGGGTCTTAAAAGCGGATGCGTCGAACTGATCCACCGGCATGATTTTCATCATTGCGGAAGTACCTCCTGCAATTTCTGGGTAATGGAAGTAATAATTTCATTTTTGAATAAGTAGCTGGCCCGGTTGGCGATGAGCCGGGCGCTGATGGGCACGATGGTTTCCAGCACCTTCAAATGGTTTTCCTTGAGGGTGCGGCCCGATTCCACGATGTCCACGATCACGTCCGTAAGCCCCAAAATGGGGGCCAGCTCGATGGAGCCGTTGAGCTTGATGATCTGGATTTCCCGGTTCAGGGAGGAATAGTATTTTTTCGCCACGGTGGTGAACTTGGTTGCCACCCGCAGCACCGTTTCCCGATCCTCCACGTAATCCTCCGGCCCGGCCACGCAGATGCGGCACTTGCCGATGCCAAGATCCAGCAATTCATACACGTCGGGGTTGCCGTCCAGCAAAATGTCCTTGCCCACCACGCCGATGTCCGCCGCGCCGTATTCCACGTAAATCGCCACGTCGGAGGGCTTCACCAGCAGGTAGCGCACCCCGTTTTCCGGGCTTTCCAGCACCAGGCGGCGGTCGTTTTCATAGATGCCGCCGCAGTCGTACCCGATCTTGGAGAACAGGGAAAGCACTTGGTCGCCCAACCGTCCCTTGGGCAGCGCGATATTCAGCATTCCTTCCCCGCCTCCTTTAAGCCGTCCTTCGTAAAGCAATAGATTTTCCCGAAGCGCGCGTCCTCTGGCGCGTTCTTTTCCACCCGCACCTTGAGGCCGCTTTCCCGAAGGTCGTCGGCGGCGCGGGCCAGGGCGTTCAGGTCCGCCCCGGCTTCATAGAGGATCAGCGCGTCCACGTCGGTGCTGTGCTGATTGCGGAACAATAGGTCTAATTCGTTCACGTACACCGCAAAGCCGATGGCGTCCAGGTCCCGGCCGAATTTCCGCAGCAGCTTTCCATAGTAGCCGCCGGACAGCACCGCACGGGGCACGCCCTCCACGAAGCCCTGGAAAATCAAGCCGTCGTAGTAATCGCTGTCGTTCACCAGGGAGAAATCCAGGATCAGGTCGTCCCCGCAGCCCGCGCTTTCCAGCAAGCCGTATACCGTTTCCAGCTCGTCCAAAGCGGCGGTCATGCCGTTGGAAAGGGCGATTTTTCGGGCCTCTGCCAATGTTTCCCGGAAAGCTCCGCACAGCCCCGCCGCCCGCAGCACCCATTCCGCCGCGGCGGGGGCCGCGTGAGCCTTTTCCAGCAGGGCCTTTAATTCGTGCAGCCGCTTGCCGTGGAGGCAGTTCAAAATTTCCTGACCCAAGCTCTCCCCGAGGCCCAGCCCTTCCAGCAGGGCGATCCAGAACCCGATATGGGAAAGCTGCATGCGGTGGCTGCCGCTGATGGCGGCCAGGGTCTTCTGGGCCAAACACAGCACCTCAAAATACGCCGCCGCGTCCAAATCGCCCAAATATTCCAGGCCCAGCTGGGTGGTTTCCTGATAGCCGCCGCTTTGCTTTTCCAGCCAGTACACGTTTTCCAGGTAATACACCTTTTCGCTGCTCTGGGCGGTGGCCCGGGTGTTCTTGGCGATGGACAGGGTCACGTCGGGCTTCAATGCCAGCACGGTGCCGTCCAAATCGTGAAAGGTGATAATGTTAGGGTTTTTCAGAAAGTTTTTGTTTTCCGTATACAGCTCGTATTCCTCAAACCGCCCCATGCGGTACTTGCGGAAGCCGTACTGCTCATACAGTGCCCGCAGGGACAGGGTGATCCTTTCTTCCCTGCGCAGCGCTTTCATCACGTCCATTTCCATGCGATCCTCTTCCCGGCCCCTGGCCTGAATTCGATTTACGGGGCCTATTATATCACCGCTTTATCGCTCTGTCAAGCTAAAGTGATAGCATGATAAAATTTTTAATAAAAGAACGGCGAAGGAAATCCCCGCGTCGTTCATCGTTTTCAGCTTTCCGGCGTTTATCTCTTTGGATTGTTCTACCGCTGGTGATCCAATACCCACATAAGTAGGTGTTCAAAGCCGATCTTCCCGGCTGCCACATCAAGAATAACGTGAATCAATTCCGCTTGCGTGTAGACAAGCTCAATCCCATTCAGGGCAAACAGCGTCAGCATAGCATGCGCGCCGATTCGCTTGTTGCCGTCGATAAAGGGATGATTCATCACCAAACCATACCCAAGCCGCGCCGCTTTCTGCTGAACGGTCGGGTATGGCGAATAAGAAGCGAATGTTTGGAAGGGTGCGGACAGCGCGGATTCCAGCAATCCTTCATCCCTCAGTCCGTGGCTTCCGCCCGTTTCTTCGATCAGCTGTTCATGCAGCAAAACAAGCTGACTCTTTGTCAGTATCTTCATTTTGCAAGCTCCCGGTATGCTTCCCGATTTTGCTGAATCAGCCGGGCAGAGACAGAAAACACATCTTTATCTGACGCGATCTGCATTTCTTCCGCCTGACTAAAATCAATAAGCAGGTAGCGCGGCGCGTTATTTTTCATAATCACCACAGAACCGTTTTCATCCACCATCCGGGCGACACGGGAAAAATTCTGGTTTGCTTCGGAAATACTGACCATCGCGTTCGTGTTCACCATCATCATGATCACCTCATCCGGATTATACAGCAAATAGCCGATAAATTCAACCTATTTTTTATCCTAAAAAGTGAAAATGACAGAGAAGTATTTTGCTCCTGGGATCAGGTCTGAATCTTCAAAAGTTGTTCCAGCAGGCCGTCGTCCTCGAAGACCATCATATCCCGCACACCCAGGCGCACCTTCTGGCCGTTTTTCAGGCTCTTGTATTCGTAGCCGTTGGCGATGACGCGCACCAGGATGTCTCCCACGCGCACGCGGCAATCGTCCACGTCGCCCAGGTAATACTGGGATTCCAATCTGCCCTCCAATTCGCCGTTTTCGCAGAAATACAGGTTTTCGGGGCGCACGGCCACGTCCACCTTGCCGGTACGGGGGCCGCTGTAGGGGATGGACTGGCCGTTCATGCCGGTAAACACGATGCGACCGAACTGAACCTCGCCCTTGAAGAAATCCACCTTGCCTAAGAAGTCCGCCACGAACTGGTTTGCGGGCTGGTTGTAGATTTCCTCCGGGGTGCCGCACTGCTGCACCACGCCGCGATTGATGAGGAAAATGCGGTCGCTCATGGCCATGGCCTCGGTCTGATCGTGGGTGACGTAGACCACGGTGATGCCCAATTGCTTTTGAATTTCCTTGATTTCAAAGCGCATGGATTCGCGGAGCTTGGCGTCCAGGTTGGAAAGGGGCTCGTCCAACAGCAGCAGCTTGGGGGCCGCCACCAGCGCCCGGGCCAGGGCCACGCGCTGCTGCTGTCCGCCGGAAAGCTGGTTGGGAAGGCGCTCGGCGTACTGGCTCAAGTGAACGATGGCCAGCACCCGGTCCACGGCCTCCTTGATCTTGGGTTTGCTTTCCTTTTTGATGCGCAGGGGGTAAGCCACGTTGTCGAACACGTTCATGTGGGGCCACACGGCGTAGCTCTGGAACACCATGCCAATGGAGCGCTTTTCCGGCGGCACGAAGGTTTTCCCGCCGGACACCAGCTGGTCGTCGATGTACAGCTCGCCGCTGGTGGGCTTTTCAAATCCGGCGATGATGCGCAGCATGGTGGTTTTGCCGCAGCCGGAGGGGCCCAGCAGGGTGATGAATTCCCCTTCCTGAAAGGTTTCGTTGAATTCCCTGAGCACCACGTTATCGCCGAACGCCTTGGTGATATGCTTGATGGTTACGGTTGCCATTTCAATCGTTCCTTTCTCGTACCAAGTCAACTATCAGAGAACAAGAAAAGCTGGAAACAACGGGGGGATCGTCAAGGGGCTCTCCCCTTGACTGAAATCCGCACCGGCGGCGTGTACGCCGGGAGGACGGAAAATTTCTGTAAGGAGCGCAGACGACTGAAAGAAATTTTTCTTCCCTGCGGTTTTTTCCGCCCGGGAGCCCTTAGCGTCGAGCGAAGCGAGGCTGAGGGCGGTGCAATCCTTGGATTACCGCCCGAAACCCACGGCCAAGCGAATGCGCAGGACGTGGGGCGTAAAGGGCGAGAGGAAAAACCGAGGGGGTTCCCGCAAGGGGGTTCCCGCAAGGGGGAAGGATTCCCCCTTGCGCAACATTCAGCGCAAGCTGAATGTTAGATAGAGAATTCTCCCTTGGTGAGCCGGTTCAGCACAAAGTTCAGCGCGACCACGATGAGCAGGATGCCGAAGGCCATGGCGCAGCTCATGGGCTGGGAGGTAAACGTCCAGTATTCATAGAGCTGATAGCCGATGGTTTTGGTGGAGCTGGACATCAGCAGCGTGGTCATGCTTAGCTCATAGAAGCAGGGAATGAAGATCAGGAACCAGCCCGCGGCGATGCTGGGGAAAATGAGGGGCCCGGTGATTTTGAACATGGTGCGCGTCCAGCTGGCGCCGGAAATCTGGCTGCATTCCTCCAGAGAAACGTGAATCTGGCTCATGGCGGACACCACCGTGCGCATGCCCATCATCAGGTACTTGATCAGGTAGGCGATGATCATGATATAGGCGGTATTATAGATATTGAGGCCGAAATCCCCGCGCATGGTCATGATCAGACCCAGGGCGATGACCACGGAGGGGGTGCCGGAGCCCAGAGTGATCAGGAAGTTGGGGATCGCGCGGCCCCGGATGCGGGTGCGCTGCAAAAGATAGCTCATCACGCAGGCGATGACCAGGCCCACCGTGGCGGCGACGGCGGCAAAAATCAGCGAATTCTTCAGGCAGCCCATGGTTTCCGCCCGCATGAACACCGTAGTCCAGTTTGCCGTGGTGAAATTGCCCGCCGCCAGCATGTTCTTGCCGACGTCGATCTTAAAGGACGTGGTAAAAATGGTGGCAAAGGGCATCAGCACCACAATCACCGCGAACAGGGACACGAGCACCGTGATGGGGATACGCCAAGCCCGCAGATCCACGATGGAGGGCCGCATGGATTTGCCGGACACGGTGATATACTGTTTTTTTGCCAGCACAACGTCCGAAATAAACAGAATGATCAGCGCCACCGCCATCAGGAAAACGGACATGCTGGTGGCGTCGTTGAGGCCCTGCTGGCCCGAAGCCACAAATTCAACGATGCGGGTGGTGACAGTGTTCACGTTGCCCTGAGTGCCAATGATGGAGGGAATGCCGTAGCAGCTGGCCGCGCTGATGAACACCAGCAGCGCGCCCGCGATCAGGGACGGCGTCATCATGGGCAGGGTTACGGTAAAGAGCGTTTTAACGGGCGACGCGCCGGAAATGCGGCTGGCCTCCTCCAGGGAGGGATCCATTTTTTCCATGGCCCGGCTGATGGTAATGAAGGCATAGGGATAATAGAAGGTGGTGAGCACCCAGATCATGCCGGGCAGGGTATACACGTTCAAGGGGCCCGGAGAATCGCCGAGGGCGAACAGCGCCCGAAGCCACTGGTTGATGGTGCCCACGTTAGGATTCATCAGCCGCATCCAGGCCATGGCGCCCACATACGGCGGTACCATATAGGTGAGCACGAACAGCGAACGGAAGAACTTTTTTCCGTACAGGTTCGTGCGGCCCACCAGCCAGGCCAGGGGAAAGGCCAAAAGCGTTCCCAAAATCATGGTGGCGAAAGCGGCGATGAGGGTATTCTTCATGGCGTCCAGGTTCAGAGAATACGTATACAGACGTTCCATCACGGAAAGGGTGAAGCTGCCTTCCGGAAAAAACGCCTTGAACACCATGAAGACCATGGGCAGCAGCTGGAAATACAGCAGGAAATCCACGATCAGCAGGATCAGCAGCCATTTCACGTCCATGCGCCAATTTTTTTCCGCCATCATCAGCAGCGCCAGGGCCAGCGTATCCAGGGCCAGCAGGACGCCCACCAGGATCGTGGTGCGGCTGTTTCCCACGATCAGCTGCCGGGTCCAGGAGATTTCATTCCGGGCGATCATGCGGAAGGCGCCCAGCTGGGCTTCCTTGTCCCGCACGCTCTTTTTCAGGGTCTTTACCGCCTCGGATGCGATGGCGGAATCATTGCTCACGAAAAAGAGCTGGGCCAGCATGGCCTGGCGCTTTTCCCCGCTGAGCTTTTCCACCATGCCCGCCGCCTCCTCGGGGACGGGTGCGTTTTCATCCGCGGCGGAAAGCAGCAGTTCCTGACGGAACGCGGCCATCCTGCTTTCGGGAACGGCTAAAATCGCTTTCCGCTGGGAGGTGGACACGCTGGGGCCGTTCATGAGATACGTGGCGTACAGTAGCTTATAGGTCAGGGCGGTTTGATCCGCGCCCGCAGCCTCCGTCAGGGTTCGTATTTCTTCAGCGCTTCCTGCCTTTTGGCTTTCCCAGGCGCTCTCCAGCAGGGCTTTCGCCATGCCGTCGGCCTGCTCCCGCTGCAGCGCTGAAAGCGCGTCCCGCTGGGGGGCCAGCTTTTGTTCCCACATCCGGGCCGCGTCTTCACCCAGCGAGTGAATGGCGCTGTAAGCCGCCTCGAAGCTGAAGCCGGAGCCGGCGTAATCCCGCTGGGCCGCCACGCCCGTTATGATCACGGCGATTCCCAATAGAAGAAACAGCGCAAGCACCCCTTTGGTGATCGCGGGGGTGCGTTCCCGATCCGTTAGTTCCTTCCGCATCGCGGCCGCGCTTTTCATTGGCATACACCTCTTCCCCTTCAAGCATGATGGAAGCAATACCTGAAACAGGGGAAGCCGCTTGACGGCTCCCCCCGCTTACGCGTTTTTAGGCTGTCCCTTATTGGGTCACTTTCTCCGTCCACAGGTTTCTGATCTGTTCGCGGTTCTTATACGCCTTTACCCAATCCACGCCCATGTCTTTTTCGATCAGGCCCTTGGTATCCACGGACTTGAAGGGAATATCGGTAACGGACGCCAGCACGGAATGCATATAGCCCTCCAGAATCAGCTTCTGCGCTTCTTCCGTGAGCAGCCACTGGGCCACGGCTTCGCAGGCTTCGGCGTTCACGTGCTTGGAGTATTCTTCCGCCACGATCATCACGGTGGAGGGAATCAGGATCACGCCGTCGTCGGGATAGATCACTTCCAGATTGGTCACTTCATTGCCCTTGTCCGCTTCGTCCTTGATGAACTTCAGAATGGATTCCTCTAAGATCATCAGCGCCGCGCATTGCTTATCCTGCAGCTTGGCAATGGCGGTAGAGCCGGATTCACGCATCACGCTGTTTTCATGGAGCTTATCCAGATATTCCTCGCCGTAGGTATCCAGCAGGGAGGCGACGGCGGCGTAGGTGGTGCCGCTGGTCAGGGGATCGCCCATGGAAATGTAGCCCTTGAGCGAAGGATCATAGGCGAAATCCTTGAAGGTCTTGGGAATCGTGACGCCCTTTTCAGCCCAATAATCGACCGCTTCCGGGTTGTACGCCAGAACCATGTTGCACACGCGCACAGGATACCAGTAACCTTCCTCGTCGTAGGGGAAGCGCAGCAGGGTGTCGGCGTTTTCCACCTCAAAGGAATGGAGATAGCCGTAATCCTTCAATTCCAGGGAGAACGCGGGCTCGGCCACCATGAACATATCGCATTCCAAAGGCTTGTCCTTGTCCGCGCCCATTTCGCTGTAGATGCGGTCAATGAGCTTGCCGGTGCCCTGATAGAAGAAAAAACTGCCTTCGTTGCCGGGGATCAGGTTGGGGAATTCCTTTTTGATGGCCTCATCCATCATGTCGATGACGAAAGGATACATGGACGTGTAGATGACCAGTTCCCCTTCCACGTCCTCGTTCACGGCCAGGGCCGTGGAGCCAAGAGACAGCGTCAGGATCAGTGCCAGTACGAGCGCTAAGACCTTTTTCATTGCGATTCCCTCCGTATGTTGATTTTTCCCCAGTTCTCTCTGCCTGGGTTTTCTGCGCTGATTATACCACAGAATATACATGTTTGCAAGGCGATTTTTACGCCCGATCGGCCCCAACAGCCTTCAAAAATTGCTTGGCGATGTACATACAGCCCACCTGGTTGGGATGAATGCGGTCCCAGGCGATGTTACAGGGGTGCATATACTGGAACAGCGCGTCCCAGCCCGCCTGCAAATCCACGAAGGTGCAATGGTATTTTTCCGCTAACTTTTTCACGATGGCCCCATACTCGTCCATCCGGGCGCGCATGGGGTCGGCCCGGTTGGGTTCCATGAAATAGGGCGTCATGAGGATCATGCCCTTCACGGTGGGCAGGGTGCGCCGGATCAGCTTTTCATAGGTCTGTTCAAATTCTTCGGGCGGCACATGGGTTTCCGGCATATAGGGGCTGTCGAATTGCCGCCACACATCGTTGATGCCGATGAGGACGCTCACCCAGTCGGGCTTGCGCTCCATCACATCCGTTTCCCAGCGGGCGTCTAAATCCCGCACCTGATTGCCGCTGATGCCCATGTTCACCACGCGCAGGGCCAGCTCGGGGTACATGCAGTTCAAAAGCGAACCCACGTCCGCCACGTAGCTCCGCCCCCAGGCGTTGAACAAACCCTCCCCCACGGGCCGCGCCCGTTCGTAATCCGAAATGGAATCGCCGATGAACAAGATGGTATCGTTCTTTTCAAACAGCATGGTTTTTCCTCCCGTATTTCCCTTTTTTCATTTGGATTATACAAGGAACGCGTTTCCGTTTCAATACATTCCGTTTTCTTTTTCTTTCGTTCCGGCAGGAAAGGAAGGCGTGAAAACCGAATTTTTTATGGCGTATGATTTTTATTCCTGCACCGGAGGTATGTTTATGAAAATATCCAAAAAGGACGCCCTGACCTGGTTTGAATTTTTCGCTTCCCTGCACGAGGAAGAGGAACTGATGTCCGGACAGATGGAAATCGCCCTGTCCGCTTTCGCCCAAATCGAGCGGGCGGTGAACGCAAAGCATCAGGAATTGATGGCGCAGATTCCGGGGCTGAAAACGCTGAAAGACCGTACCTATTTTGTGGGGGACGACGCAAAATTCCCCCAAGGCTGCCGCTCCTGCCTGCTGGGCACGGGGCTGTCCGCCGTGCGCAAAACCAACAAATGCGACGCCGCCTGCAAATTCTGCTATGATTACGGCGCGCTGAACAGCCAGCCCCCGGTGGGCGAAGGCCTGTGGGAGATCGGCGGCACCAAGTTTTATGAAGAAGATTTGGATTTGTTGCTGTCCATTCACAAAAAGCCCACCGGCATCGCCTACGTGTACCTGGAACCCTTCATGGAAATCGAAAAGTATTACGGAGTGGTAAAGAAATTCCACGAAGCGGGCATCCACCAGCACCTGTACACCAACGGCATCCACGCCGACCGGGAAAACCTGAAAGCCTTGGCGGAAGCGGGACTGGACGAGCTGCGCTTCAACTTGGGCGCATCCCACTGCGCGCCTCGGGTGATCGAAAACATGGGCATTGCCCGAGAATACTTCCCGCGCATTGGTATTGAAACCCCCATGACGCCGGAATTTTACCGGGAGTTTTTCTCCAAAAAAGAAAAAATCCTGGGTACGGGCCTGGATTTCATCAACTGCGCCGAGCTGCACTTAAACGAAAACAACATCGACAATTACGCCGGGGAAGCCCTGTATTTCTGCCGCCAGGGCTACATCTCCCCCATTTTCAGCCGGAATCTGACCCTGCAATTCATGAAGACCGCCGCCGAAGAACGGTGGCCCCTGGTGGTACACGATTGCAGCAACCGCACCAAGTTCGCCCGGGACCTGAACCTTCGGGCCAAGGAGGGCGGCTGGTTCGGCCAAAGCACCTATGGCTGCGAGTTTTCCAAAATCCCCTACGCCGCTTTCCTGCCCGTGCTGCGGGACGAGAATTTCCTCTTCCTGGAAGAAGAACCCATGCCCGCCGGGTTCGGGCTGACGGACATCGTACTATAAGAACGATTTAAGTAAGGTAGGAAGTAGGAGGTAGGAGGTAGGAAGTATATATAGTTCTCAAAACGGACGAGGGCGTGCCTCTTGTCGAACAAGATAAAACCTCCTACCTCCTACTTCCTACCTGATTTAAAGTGTCCTTTTCAGCAAAACGCGCTGCCCATTGTCGGCAGCGCGCGTTTTTTTCACTGATCGATTTTTCCTTTTTTCCAGCCCACGATGGCCCCACACAGGCCCGTGGCGCGGTAGGAGACCTCCCGGAACCCCGCTTCCTGCATCAGGCGCATGATTTCCCGGCGGCTCAATTCCCCCTCGCCGCGATGGAAAAAAAGGTGGGACGCCATTACGAACTGTCCCCCCGGACGAAGGGCGCGGATCACCTCTGAAAACACCCGCCGGGCGTCCCCCCGCAGGGGCGCACTCAAAAGGATTTCGTCAAATGTATCGTCCCGCCAGGGAATATCTTCCATCCGGCCGGGGATCACGTCGGCCCCGTCCAGCATTTCGCTCACATACCGGGCCTGTTCCGCCGAATCGCACATACCGCAAAGGGTCAGCCGCAATTGATCGTTCAGCCGGAACAGCATCTGCCCCTCTCCGCAGGCCATATCCAAAATCTTATCGTGTTCCTCCACAGCCGCCCACGCCAAACAGGCCCGCATGGCGGCGTTTATGCGCTGATGCGCATCCAGCAGGAAGGTTTTTCCCGCCGTCTGCGTTTTCGTCAGCATGCCGTTTCCTCCTCTCCCCGAGGGCGTTCTTCCGTAACCGTTTCCCAGTATAGCACACTTGTGAAGAAATTGCACGCATTTCTTAATAATTTTTTAATATTTTTCTGATTTTAGAAATATTTACGTCATAAGTGTGCAAAAACTCATTGCCTCCTTCGGCTGAAAAATTCACGCCGGGGTTGCTATGCGGGGGCCTTGCGTGGTATAATAAAAGATGGTGTTGTACGCCTCTTTTCGGCGTGCCGCCAATTGAGATCAAGGAGAAAAAGCATGCTGGAATTTTTGAAAAAAGCCTTGGGCCTGGGCAACGACGCACAGCTCAAGCCCCTGTTCAAGATTGCCGACCAGATCGACGCCTTAGAACCCCAAATGGAAAAGCTGACGGACGAACAGCTGGCCGCGAAAACGGAAGAATTCAAAACCCGCTACAAGGGCGGGGAAAAATTGGACCATATGCTGCCCGAGGCCTTCGCCGTCGTGCGGGAGGGCGCCAAGCGCACCCTGGGCCTGCGCCCCTTCCGGGTGCAGATGATCGGCGGCATCGTGCTGCATCAGGGCCGCATTGCTGAAATGAAAACCGGTGAAGGCAAGACCCTCACCGCCACCCTGCCCGCGTACCTGAACGCCATCGCCGGGGAGGGCGTGCATATCGTCACCGTGAACGATTACCTGGCTTCCTTCCAGGGGGAGGAAATGGGCAAGCTGTACCGCTTCCTGGGCCTTTCCGTGGGCATCATCATCCACGACCTGGACAACGAGCAGCGCAAGGCCGCCTATGCCGCCGATATCACCTACGGCACCAACAACGAAATGGGCTTTGACTACCTGCGCGATAATATGGTGCTGTACGAAAAGGACATGGTGCAGCGGGGCCATGCCTTCGCCATCGTGGACGAGGTGGACTCCATTCTCATCGACGAGGCCCGCACCCCCCTGATCATTTCCGGCCAGGGCGAAAAGGCCACTGATTTGTACGACCGGGCGGACCGGTTCGTCAGCCGCCTGAAAGCCGAAGAAGACTATCACGTGGACGAAAAGGAGAAGGCCGTCACCTTCACCGAGGAAGGCACCCGCAAGGCCGAATCCGCCTTCAATATCGAAAACCTGTCTGATCCCGAAAACAACGACCTGAACCACTACCTGATCCAGGCCCTGAAAGCCAACGCCATCATGAAGCGGGACGTGGACTACGTGGTGCAGAACGGCGAAGTGGTGATCGTGGACGAGTTCACGGGCCGCCTGATGGTGGGCCGCAGGTATTCGGACGGCCTGCACCAAGCCATCGAGGCCAAGGAACACGTGAAGGTGGAGCGGGAAAGCAAAACCCTGGCCACCATCACCTTCCAGAACTATTTCCGCATGTACAAGAAGCTGTCCGGCATGACCGGTACGGCGAAAACCGAAGAAACGGAATTCCAGGGCATTTACAATTTGGACGTTGTGCAGGTGCCCACCAACAAGCCCATGATCCGTCAGGACATGAACGACGTGATCTACCGCTCGAAGAAGGGCAAATACAAGGCCGTGGTGGAAGAAATCATACGCCGCCACGAAACGGGCCAGCCCATTCTGGTGGGTACGGTTTCCGTTGAGGTCAGCGAATTGCTGAGCCATATGCTGGACATGCGGGGCATTCAGCATGAAGTGCTGAACGCCAAGCAGCACGCCCGGGAGGCTTCCATTGTGGCCCAGGCGGGCCATTACGGGGCCGTCACCATCGCCACCAACATGGCGGGCCGCGGCACCGACATTCTGTTAGGCGGCAACCCGGACTTCCTGGCCCGGCGCACCATGCGGCAGGAGGAAATTCCGGAGGAAATCATCGAGGCGGCTACCGGCTTCAATGAAAACGTAAGCGAAGAGATCCTGGAGGCCCGGAAGCATTACCAGGAATTGAAAGCCGAATACAAAAAGACCACCGACGTGGAGCATGACAAGGTGGTGGCTGTGGGCGGCCTGCACATCATCGGCACCGAGCGCCATGAAAGCCGCCGCATCGACAACCAGCTTCGCGGCCGCGCGGGCCGCCAGGGCGACCCCGGCTCCAGCCAGTTCTTCATCGCCCTGGAGGACGACCTCATGCGCCTCTTCGGCGGCGAACGCATCCAGCCCCTGATTGAAAAATTGGGCATGGACGAGGATACCCCCCTGGAGGCGGGCATGCTCACCAAGCAGATCGAAAACGCCCAGAAGCGGGTGGAAAGCCGCAACTACGAGATCCGCAAGCACGTGCTGCAATACGACGACGTGATGAACCAGCAGCGCGGCGTGATCTACGGCCAGCGCCATCAGGTACTTCGGGGCGAGGATATGCAGGGCGTGGTGACCACCATGCGGGACGCCCTCATCGACGAGGCCTGCACCCGCTTCCTGGCCGGTGAAAAGAACAGCGAATGGGATTTGAACGGCTTAAAGGATTATCTGGAACGGCTGTGCGTGCCTCACGGCTGCATCGACGCCAACAAGGATTCTTTCGCGGGCTTCAAGAAGGAGGACGCCGCCGAATTCCTGAAAAAAGCCTCCGCCCGGTTCTATGCGGAACGGGAGCAGGAGATCGCCGGCCTGGGCATCGACATGCGAAAGTTAGAGCGCAACGTGCTTTTGCGGGCCGTCGATATGCGCTGGATGGATCACATCGACGCCATGGATCAGCTGCGGGACGGCATCGGTCTGCGCGCCTACGCCCAGCGGGACCCCGTGAACGAGTACAAGCTGGAAAGCTACGATATGTTTGAGGAAATGGTGCATCTGATCCGGGAGGACACCGTACGCTACCTCTACCAAATCAAGATCGAAAAAGCGCCGGAACGTCAGTCCACCGTGAAGGTGACCGGCACCAACCAGCCCGCCGAAGGCGGCGCGCCCGTGCAGCGCCAGGCGGCGAGGCTGAACGCCCGGCTCAACAGCCGCCCCACCGTCAACAACGGCCCCACCCAGCAGCCCGTGAAGGTGGGTAAAAAGATCGGTCGCAACGATCCCTGCCCCTGCGGCAGCGGCAAGAAATACAAAAACTGCTGCGGACGGAACTTAGGCGCGGGGGAGGAATAAGCGCAAATCCTTTCCGACCGACAAAAGAAGGAGGCGCTTTTCCATGAATACCGCAACCCGGCGCGTTCTCGCGTTCCTCATTGACTTGGTCATCGTCAGCGTTGTGGCGATCCTCATTGTGATGATGCTGGACGTTGCCTCCCTCCTCTCCAAAGCGGCCCGCAAGATTGATTCGCTGCTGAACGGGAGAATCGGCTTTCTGCCCCGGGAATCTCTGATCCGGGTCACCATCATTCTGTTCCTGCTGACGTTTAAGGATTGGCTCTTCTTTTCCGGCAACAGCATCGGAAAACAGCTCATGCGAATCAAGGTAATCAAGCTGGACGGCTCCCGGCTGAACCTGCTGGACTGCATCAAGCGCACGCTGCCCTACGCCATCCTGCCGGTGGAAGCCTACTTTGTCCTCACGGGGCAGGATCGCTTGGGCGACCGATGGGCGGGAACGGAGGTCGTGCCCGGCGATTATGAGCCGGAATACGAGGAAGAAGACGACGAGGACGACGAAGAGGACGAGGAATAATACAGGGAGGGAGATCAACGATGATTTTAGAATTGGAACAATATACCCAGCGGGTGGACGCCCTCCGCGCTCAGCTCAAGGAAGTGGGCGAAGGGCTGCACATGGACGACATGGATCGGGAATTGCAGGAGCTGCGGGAAGAAATGAACGCCGACGGCTTCTGGGATAACCTGGAACGCTCCACCCACGTGAACCGCCGCATCGCCAACTTGGAGGGCCGCATCAAGCACTACAATTCCCTGGTCTCCGGCTGCGACGACGTGGAAACCATGATGGAGCTGGCCCAGGAGGAAAACGATACGTCCATGGTGGAGGAAGCCGGGGCGGAAATCGAGCGCCTGGAAAAAGAAACCGAAGCCCTGGCATTGGAAACCCTCATGCGGGGGCATTACGACGATAACGACGCCGTGCTGTCCCTCCACGCGGGCGCGGGCGGCACCGAGGCCCAGGACTGGACCAGCATGCTCTACCGCATGTATACGCGGTACTGCGAGCGCATGGGCTTTACCGTGAAGCTGCTGGATCTGCTGGACGGGGACGAGGCGGGCATCAAGTCCGTCACCTTCGAGGTCAGCGGCGACCACGCTTACGGCTACCTGCGCGGCGAAAAGGGCGTGCATCGGCTGGTGCGCATTTCGCCCTTCGACGCCAACGCCCGGCGACATACTTCCTTCGCCTCCCTGGACGTGGCTCCCATGCTGGAGGAAGACGACAGCGAAATCGAAATCGACATGAAGTACGTCCGGGTGGATACCTACCATTCCTCCGGCGCGGGCGGTCAGAACGTGAACAAGACCTCCTCCGCCGTGCGCATGACCTACGTGAAGGACGACGTGACCATCGTGGTTTCCTGCCAGACCGAGCGCGACCAGGTGCAGAACCGCGCCACCTGTATCAAGATGCTGAAGGCCAAGCTGCTGGAGCTGCGCGAGCGCGCCAAAGAACAGGAAATGGCCGACATCAAGGGCGAAATGAAGAAGATCGAATGGGGCAGCCAAATTCGCTCCTACGTGTTCCAGCCCTATACCATGGTGAAGGATCACCGCACCGGCTACGAATCCGGCAACATCGACGATGTGATGGACGGCAACCTGGAAGGGTTCACCACGGCCTATCTGAAAATGCAGTAAGGGATGGGGGGATTTTGCGAGAAACCTTTCTTTTCGGAAAAAGAAAGGTTTCTCGCGCTCTTCCAAAGAAAACCTCCTCGGGTTGTTTCTTTGTGTTCTTATTCCAACTTAACGCCCCGTGATACGATGATAAAATGAAACGAATTATGTATTTTTGCCTGGGTCTGGTGGGGTTTATTTCCCTGCTCTGCTCCATCGCGGCGTCCAGCGTCACCAATGAAAACCTGATGAAGCAGGGCTTTCTGAATTACAGCCAGACCGCCCATTTGAACGTATCTCCCACCCGGTACGGGGATTACGCCAAGGCCATTACCCAATATCTGGACGGGAAAACGGTGGCCGTGCAGGTGACGAATCCCGATTCCGGTGAACTGGAAAACGCCTTTTCCGACAAGGAAAACGCCCATCTGGCCGACGTGCGCGGTATCGTCACCGCCCTGAAAATCGTCCGCTGGGCGGGCGGCGGCATCGTGATCGGGGCGCTGGCCTTTCTGTATTTCAGGCATAAGGCCCAGCCTGCGCAGTTTTTATACGACGGTGACCGAGGCTTTTCCCTTTCCGCCCTGTTCCTGCTGGCCCTTGCCACCGTTTTGGCGGTGTGGGGCGCGGTGAACTTTGACGGCTTGTTCGTTACCTTCCACAAATTGATCTTTACCAACGATCTGTGGCTTTTGAACCCCAACACCGATTTATTGCTGGCCCTTATGCCCCTGAATTTCTTCATCTGGTACGCCGGAGAAATAGGGAAGAGCATGCTGCCCTTGCTGGGCATGATGCTGGTCATGATCGTGGTGTGGCTGAAAAACGGGAAAACACAAAAGGAAACGGAAACAAAATGAGCTATTTTGAATCCTGCCGGCAGCAGGCGGAAGCGCTGAAAAGCAAAGATCACGTCCGCATCCTGGCCATTGAATCAAGCTGCGACGAAACGGCGGCGGCGGTGATCGAGGACGGGCGCACGATTCTGTCCAACGCCGTTTTTACCCAAATCGACCTCCACGCCCTCTACGGCGGGGTGGTGCCGGAAATCGCCAGCCGGGCCCATGTGGAAAAGGTGGATTTGATGGTGGATCAGGCGCTGAAAGACGCGGGGATGGAATTAAAAGACGTGGACGCCATTGCCGTCACCTATGGCCCCGGCCTGGTGGGGGCGCTGCTCATCGGCGTTTCCTGCGCCAAGGCCCTGGCTTTTGCGGCAAATAAGCCTTTGGTGCCGGTCAATCACATCGAGGGGCACATCTGCGCCAATTTCCTCACCCATCCCGATTTGGAGCCGCCCGTCGCCTGTCTGGTGGTCAGCGGCGGGCACAGCCATCTCTTTTCCGTGGAAGATTACGGCGTGTTCCGCATCATCGGCCAGACCCAGGACGACGCGGCGGGGGAGGCCTTTGATAAAGCGGCCCGTGTGCTGAACATCCCCTACCCCGGCGGCCCTCTGCTGGACAAGCTGGCCGAAACCGGCGATCCCTGCGCCTTGAAGCTGCCCCGGCCCAAAACGGAGGGACGCTACGATTATTCCTTCTCCGGCCTGAAAACGGCTTTCATCAACGCTGTACACAACGCCCGGCAGAAGGGCGAAGCCCTCAACGACGCCGATTTGGCCGCCTCCTTCCGCGCCGCCGTGGTTTCCTTCTTAGTGGACAAGGCCATGTTAGCGGCGGAAGAATTGAACTTAAAGAAAATGGCTTTAGCCGGGGGCGTGTCCGCCAACAGTTTGCTGCGCCGCGAAATGGAAGCCGCCTGCCAGAAACGCGGTATTCAATTGTACATGCCCCGCCTGAACCTCTGCGGCGACAACGCCGCCATGATCGGCTCCGCCGCCTACTATCATTTGATGCGGGGAGAAATCGCCGATTTGACGCTCAACGCCAAGCCAGCACTGCGGTTGTCAAAGTAAAAAGTGAAAAGTGAAAATATAACCTGCGACGATACTTGTAAAATTTCCACTTTCCACTTTCCACTTTTCACTTTTCAATTTTATCACCAGTTCCCCCACGCCGAAAGGAGCCTGCTTATGTCTTCCGCCCCCCGCATGAAGCTCGGCCATTTGCTCAAGCGCTTCCTTCCTTACTACGGCAAGTACAAAAAAGAAATCGCCCTGGATTTGTTTTGCGCCCTGATGACCACGGGCTGCGAGATCGTGTTCCCGCAAATCGTGCGCATGATCACCAATCAGGCGGTGGCGGGCTATACCCAAATCACCACCTCCTGGGTGCTGACCTTAGGCGGGGTATATTTGCTTTTGCGGATCATCGACACGGCGGCCAACCATTTCATGCAGTATTGGGGCCACGTGACCGGGGCCAAGCTGGAAACGGACATGCGCACCGACCTCTTTAACCATTTGCAGCAATTGTCTTTTTCCTATTACAATGAAACCAAGGTAGGCCAGATCATGGCCCGCATCACCAGCGATTTGTTCGACGTGACGGAGTTCTCCCACCATTGCCCGGAGGAATTTTTGATCGCCGGGGTGAAGATCACCGCCTCCTTCATCATCCTCTGCGGCATGAACGTATGGCTCACCCTCATGGTGTTCCTGCTGCTGCCCTTCATGCTCATCGGCACCCGGTACTTCCGCCAGAAAATGCGCATCGCCTTTAAGGACGCCCGGCATCAGGTGGGCGAGATCAACGCCCAGGTGGAGGACAGCCTGCTGGGCGTGCGGGTGGTGAAATCCTTCGCCAACGAGGATTTGGAGATCGAAAAGTTCGGCCACGGCAACGAAAAATTCTATGGCTTCAAGAAAATGCAGTACCGCTACATGGCGGGCTTCAACACCGTCACCCGGATGTTCGAGGGCACCATGTACATCCTGGTGGTGGTGGCCGGGGCCCTGTTCTTGAAGGACGGCAAGCTGGCGGTAGGCGATTACGCCGCGTTCCTGCTCTACATTTCCACCCTGCTCACCTCCATCCGCCGCATCGTGGATTTTTCCGAACAATTTGAGCGGGGCATGACCGGCATCGAACGCTTCTGCGAGATCATGGACGCCCCGGTGGAAATCAAGGACAAGCCCGGCGCGCTGCCCATCGGGGACGTGAAGGGCGAGGTGCGCTTTGAAAAGGTGGGCTTCCATTACGCCGACGACGTGAATCACGAGGTGCTGGGCAGCGTGGACATGCTGGTACACGCCGGGCAGAACGTGGCCCTGGTGGGTCCCAGCGGCGCGGGCAAGACCACCCTGTGCAACCTGATCCCCCGGTTCTACGACGTGACCAGCGGCCGCATCCTCATTGACGGCAAGGACATTCAATCCCTCACCCTCAAATCCCTGCGCAACGCCATCGGTATGGTGCAGCAGGAGGTTTATCTTTTCTCCGGCACCGTGCGGGAAAACATTTCTTACGGCAAGCCGGGGGCCACGGAGGAAGAAATCGTCCTGGCCGCCAAGCGGGCCGGGGCTCACGAGTTCGTGGTGAAGCTGCCGGACGGCTACGATACCTATATCGGCGAGCGGGGCGTGAAGCTCTCCGGCGGACAAAAGCAGCGGCTGGCCATCGCCCGGGTTTTCCTGAAAAACCCGCCCATCCTGATTTTGGACGAAGCCACCAGCGCCCTGGATAACGAAAACGAATTGCTGGTGCAGCGCTCTTTGGAGGAGCTTGCCAAGGGCCGCACCACCTTCACCATCGCCCACCGCCTGACTACCATCCGCAACGCGGACGTGATCTGGGTGCTGACGGAAAAGGGCATCGAGGAAACCGGCACCCACGACGAGCTGATGCAAAAGAAGGGCATTTATTATTCTTTGTACAGCATGTACAGCGGAAAAGCCGCTTCATAAAAAAACAGAATAAACATGCAGAAACCCTTTGACCGGCAAGCGATTGTTTTTTGCTTGTTTTTCCCGTTTTGATTGGTCGGAAGTGATTGTATTTTTATGGATGTTCCTGTAAAATACTTTCATTCCAAAGCGTTCCCATAAGGGAAGCGCGCGGACAATCTTGCAGGAAAAGAGGTTTGCTGAAACATGAAGAAACTCATCGCTCTTGGGTTGGCGCTCGCTATGCTGACCGTATCCTTTGCCGCGATGGCGGATGAATATCTGGTATTCTCCACCGGCGGCACCACGGGCACCTACTATGCTTTCGGCGGTGAAATCGCCGCGCTGTTCACCAGCAAGATCGCCAATCTGGAAGTTACGGCCCAGGCCTCCGGCGGCTCCAAGGCCAACATCCTGGCAATCACCCAGGGCGAAGCCGAATTGGGCTGGACCCAGAACGACGTAATGAGCTACGCTTATCAAGGCACCGACGACTTCGGCGGCCAGAAGGTGGAAACCTTCGCGGCCATCGGCGCCATTTATCCCGAGGTCGTGCATCTGGTGGTCGCCAAGGACAGCGGCATCACCAAGGTGGAGGATCTGAAGGGCAAGAATGTGGGCGTTGGCGCGGTAGGCTCCGGCGTGTATTTCAACGCGATTCAGATTCTGGAAATCGCCGGCCTGACCCTGAACGATATTACGCCCCATTATCTTTCCTTCAGCGAATCCGCCGAATCCTTCCAGAACCGTCAGGTGGAAGCGTTCTTCGCGGTTTCCGCGTTCCCCAATGCCTCCATTGTGGACGTGGCCCTCAAGCGCCCCATTTCCCTGCTGACCTTTGAAGGCGAGCAGATGGAAGCCCTCCAGAGCAAGTATCCCTACTACGTCACCGACGTGATTCCCGCCGGCACCTATGAAGGCGCGGATGAAGACGTGGCGGTGCCCGCCATTACCGCCGTGCTGGTGGCCTCCAATGAACTGGACGAAGACCTGGTTTACCAGATCACCAAGGTGCTGTTTGAGAACAAGGACGAGCTGACCAACGCCAAGAAGAGCTACATCAGCCCTGAAAGCGCTATCAAGGGCGTACCCACCTCCGAAAGTGACGCCGCCGCGGGCGTGACCGGCGGCACCTTCCATCCCGGCGCTGTGAAGTACTACAAGGAAATCGGCATCATGCAGTAAGGTTTCCGCCCTGCAACAGGTTTACACGGGCCGGGGTCTCCCTGGCCCGATTTTGGTTACAAGGAGGTATTTCATGTCGGAGCATCCTGAACGCGAGCATGAGTTTGCCGCCGCCGCCCAGGAGGAAATGGACGCGATCATGCAAAAGTATGACCGGGAAAGCGCCTTCCGTACCTTGACGGGCTTTCGGGGCGTGATCCTCAGCGTCATTCTGATCCTGTTTTCCGTGCTGCAATTGTATTCCACCTGGCGCATCATTCCTTCCACCCACATGCGGCCCATTCATTTGGGCATCGTGCTGATGCTGGCGTATCTGCTCTATCCCGCCCGGCGCAAGGCACGGAAGGATAAGCTGCCCTGGTACGACGTAGCGCTTGCCCTGCTGTCCATCGCGGTCTATTTGTATCAGGTGGTTTTCTTTGACAAGATCGCCATGCAGTTTGGCTACACGGATTTCCAGCTGTATTTGGGCCTGGTGGGGATCATCCTGCTGCTGGAAGCCTGCCGCCGGGTGGTGGGCCTGCCCATCGTGATCATTTCCCTGTGTTTTGTGACGGTGGGGCTGTTCGGGCGCAGTATGCCCGGTTTCCTCGCCAACCGGGGCTTTACCTGGAAGCAGCTGGTGCAGTACCTTTTCTATACCCAGGAGGGCGTTTTCGGCACGCCGGTGGGCGCGTCCTCCACGTTCATTTTCCTGTTCATCCTGTTCGGCTCCTTCCTGGAAAAAACGGGCGTGGGCGAATTCTTCATTGATCTTTCCAACGCCATCTGCGGCCATCAGCGGGGCGGCCCCGCCAAGGTGGCGGTCATCACCTCCGCCTTTGAAGGAACGGTGTCCGGCTCCTCAGTAGCGAACACGGTGGGTTCCGGCTCCTTTACCATCCCCATGATGAAGCGCTTGGGCTACAAGCCGGAATTTGCCGCGGCTGTGGAAGCGGCGGCCTCCACCGGCGGCCAGATCATGCCCCCGGTCATGGGCGCGGCGGCGTTCCTGATGGCGGAGTCCATCGGCCTGCCCTACGGCGTGATCGTGAAAGCGGCCATCATTCCCGCTTTGCTTTACTTCGTGGGCATCTACATTATCACCGACCTGGAAGCCCGGAAGCAGGGGCTGGTGGGTATGGACCGGGATAAAATGCCCAAGCTGGCCAAGGTGATGCTGGAGCGGGGCTTCCTGATGCTGCCCCTCATCGCCATCATCGCCATTTTAGCCATGGGCTTTACCCCCATCATGGCGGCGCTGATCGGCATCGTCACCGCCATCGCGGGTTCCTACCTGCGCACGGTGGCGGAACTGCTGTGCGTGCTGGTGCGGGGCAAAAAAGCCTACGGCATGATCGCCAACGGGGAAGGCGTGCCCAAGGAAACCTCCTTCGGCAAGGCGCTGCTCACCGCCGTGAAAAAGACCCAGGGCCTTCACGGCATGGACTACCTGAAAGCCCTGGAGGGCGGCGCGCGGTCCATCATCGGCGTGGCGCTGGCCTGCGGCACGGCGGGCATCATCGCGGGCATGATCACCAAAACGGGCATCGGCCTGAAAATGGGCACCGGCCTGTCCGCCATTGCCAGCGGCAATTTGCTGCTGCTGCTCCTGTTCACCATGCTGGCCTCCATTCTGCTGGGCATGGGCGTGCCCACCACGGCCAACTATCTGATCACCTCCACCATCATGGCCCCCATCGTGTATAAGGCGCTTACCGCCAGCCTGCCGGAGGTCTACGGCGCGCTGTCCGCCATCAACGCGGGCTACGCCCTGCTGCCCGCCCACTTGTTCACCTTCTATTTCGGCATCATCGCGGATATTACGCCGCCTGTGGCCCTGGCCGCCATGGCGGGGGCGGCTATCGCCAAATCCGACCCGCTGAAAACAGGCCTGGAAGCCTCCAAGCTGGCCATCGCGGCGTTCCTGGTGCCGTACCTGTTCGTTTTAAGCCCCCAAATGCTCATGCTCAACGCCCAGTGGTATGAGGTGGTCCAGATCATCCTGACCTCTTTGGTGGGCATGTTCGGCATCGGCATGGGTTTGGAGCGGTACTGGAAAACCAAGCTCAATATCCTCCAGGCGCTTCTGGCCCTGGCGGGCGGCCTGCTGCTGATTTACCCTGGCACCCTGACCGACGTGATCGGCATCGTGCTGGTGGGCGTGGTCGTGCTTTGGCAGTGGATGCAGAGCAAAAAGGTCAAAGCCTGATTGATAGAATGAAAAAGAATACGGTCAGCCGCGCCGGAACATCCGGCATGGCTGACCGTTTTTTATGGACGGTTTTGTTCCGTCCGATTCGCGCGTTTTCCGTTATGGGTGCGGTGGCGCGTCAGGCTTCTTTTCGATCACCGGGTGCCGGTACCGCCGCAATAAGCGCATAAATAGGCGCCTTTACAGTAGGAACACACGCCAGAACCGCCGCAATGGATGCATTTGATCTGTCCCAGACCGCCGCAGCGCTGACATTGTCCGGAGCCATTGCAGATGCCGCACTTCTGTTCCTTTATGTCATAACCATTTTTCGTGTAAACCATTTTCGTGGTGTATCCCAGACCGCTGCAATTCAAGCATATACCGCCCAAGCAGTTGCTCCCTGTGCAGTAAGTGTATCCATTGATGCAGTACGAACACAAGCCGTTGGAGCAATGGGAACAATGTCCTAACCCCTGACAATAAGGGCAAACGGCAGAATAATCCGTGGGCTTCACCGTGGGCTTCACAGTACTTCCGTCGAGATTAATTGTGTAAAGTATTAGATGGGCACAATCGAGTTCCAGGTCGAATTGGTATTCCTCATCATGAATCAGACGGAATATAACCGCTTGATCCGTGGTTTCAACGTCCGCAAGAACTTCCGCCTTTGAGAGGATTTTCTGATAGATTTTTGAAAGATTTAAGGGTTGAATTTCATATTTTGTTCCATCGGGATAAATCGGGTAAAGCACTATTGGATAGGGAAAACTCAGGTTAATCCCTGGGATGTCTTTATCAAATTTCAGGTCGAATTCGATTTCCCCATCGTGAACCAGACGGAAAATATCTCCTTGATCCGTATCTTCAACGTCCGCGAGAACTTCAGCCTTTGAGAGGATTTCTGTGATTTTTTCCAGAAAGTCATCATGGTCTTTCTTAAGATCAGCAAGTTCTGACTTGCGTAACGAGAGGAGAACCCAGGTCGCGCTGGCGGGAGAAACCATCAGCCCAAGGGACAGGGAAAAGGCCAGAAAGAAGGCCAGGAAACGCTTGGCTTTCATGGAAAATGACGCCTCCTTTTTTTCGTTTGAGTTTATAGTACCATATCTTTTGCGTTTTTTCAATACGCCGTTTCCAAGCGTTCTTATCGTGGTCAGAGCCTCTTTGTCTTTTTTCCGTGTTATTCCCCAAACAGCTGGGTGGAATAGTACCGCTCCGCCGTATCGGGCAGCACGGTGACCACGGTTTTGCCCGGCCCTAACTTTTTCGCTAACTTTAAGGCGGCGGCCACGTTGGTGCCGCTGGAGATGCCGCACATGAGTCCTTCCTCCCGGGCCAGGCGGCGGGCGGTTTCCAGCGCTTCGGAATCGGTGACAACATAGATTTCATCGTAGATTTCCCGGTTCAGGATGGCGGGGATGATGCCGTCTCCAATGCCCATCTGAATGTGGGTGCCGATGGTGCCGCCCGCTAAAATGGCGGCGTTTTCCGGCTCCACCGCCCAAATTTCCATATCGGGATACTGGGCCTTGAGTACCTCGCCGATGCCGGTGAGGGTGCCGCCGGTGCCGATGCCGCTGCAATAGCCGTGAATGGGCTTCGCCGCCTGGGCCATGATCTCCAGGGCGGTGTGCTTTTTGTGGGCCAGGGTGTTGTTGGGGTTTTCAAACTGCTGGGGCACGAATACCTTGGGGTTTTTCCGCTTCATCTCCATGGCGGCCTGGAGGCATTCTTCGATGCACTTGCCGATGTCCCCCGCGTCGTGGATCAGCTTCACGTCCGCCCCGTAATGGCGCACCAGCTTGCGCCGCTCCTCGCTGACGGAGTCCGGCATGATGATGATGGTGCGGTAGCCCCTCACCGCGCCCACCAGCGCCAGGCCTATGCCCTGGTTGCCGCTGGTTGGTTCCACAATGATGCTGTCCCGGTCGATCAGGCCCTCTTTTTCCGCCTGCTCGATCATGTTCAGGGCCGTGCGGGTTTTGATGGACCCGCCTACGTTCAAAAATTCCGCCTTCACCAAAATCTCCGCGCTGTCCTTGTCCGGCATGCGGTTCAGCCGCACCAGCGGGGTGTTTCCTACGGCGTCTAAAATGGATGCGTTGATCATGCTTGCCTGTCCTTTCGCGGTTCGCGCGCCGGGCGCGTCCCGCTGTTTATTCGCGGGAAAGAGTATACCAAAAAAAGCTCCGGCGGGCAATATGCTTTCGCGCGGACGGCAAATTTGTTTCCGCGGCAAAAAAGGCCCGGATGGATAAAACGGTCTGCAAAAATCCGTCTTTTGTGCAGTTTCATCACTTTCGCGCAGAAACATGGGCACAATTTATTCAAAAATCAGACTGGTATTTTTCGCCGTTCTGTGTTATAATAAGGAAAGATTGGTGGTAGATTCTTTTCAGACGAGAGCCTGTCTTCCCCCGATTCGCATCCGCAAATCATTGTCCAATGAAACTGCGTTTTTCAATAAATGTATAACCCCCGGCTGAAAGTAAGGAAGGAGGATTCTATGCCCCAATTTCCCAAAGTGCGGATTATACCGCTGGGCGGCGTCGACGAGATCGGCAAAAACATGACCGCCATTGAATACGAAGACGATATCCTGGTGGTGGACTGCGGTTCCATTTTCCCCAACGACGATATGTTAGGCATCGACCTGGTGATCCCGGACGCGTCCTACCTCGTGGCAAACAAGAACCGGGTGCGCGGCTATGTGTTCACCCACGGCCATGAGGACCATATCGGCGCCACCCCCTACGTGCTGCAGCAGGTGCCCGCCCCCATCTGGGGCACCCGGCTCACCTTGGCGCTGATCGACCTTAAGCTCCGGGAGCATCGGGTAAACGATATCCAGATGAACCCCATCGTGCCCCGGGACGAAGTGACCATCGGCCACTTTACCGTAAAGTTCGTGAAGGTCAGCCATTCCATTCCCGGCGCCTGCGCCCTGATCATCAAATGCCCCGCCGGCGTGATCGTTCATTCCGGCGACTTTAAGATCGACTTTACCCCTGTGGACAAAGAGGTGACCGATTTAAGCTCCCTGGCCATGGCGGGCGACGCCGGGGTGCTGGCCCTGCTGTGCGAAAGCACCAACATCGAGCGGCCCGGCTACACCATGAGCGAGCGCAAGATCGGCGAAACCTTCATCAACCAGTTCCGCAACGCCCAGGGCCGCGTGATCGTGGCCATGTTCGCCAGCAACATCAACCGCCTGCAGCAGGTGATCGACAGCGGCATTCGCTTCGGCCGCAAGGTATGCTTCGTGGGCCGCAGCATGATTTCCGTCAGCCGGGTCGCCATGCAGCTTGGCGAATTGGTGATCCCCAGCGAATATTACCTGGAAGTGGACGATCTGGACAATTACCGGGACGACGAATTGCTGATCCTGACCACCGGCAGCCAGGGCGAACCCATGAGCGGCCTGACCCGCATGGCCTTCTCCGAACACCGGAAGCTGCAAATCAAGCCCAGCGATAAAGTCATCATTTCCGCCACGCCCATTCCCGGCAACGAAAAATTCGTTTCCCGCGTCATCAACCAGCTGTACCGCTGCGGCGCGGAAGTGATTTACGAGGCCATGGCGGAGGTACACGTTTCCGGCCACGCCTGCCAGGAAGAAATCAAGCTGATGCACGCCCTGACCCGGCCCAAGTATTTCGTGCCCGTCCACGGCGAATACCGCATGCTGTGGCAGCACGCCGAGCTGGCCGAATCCATGGGCATGGACCGCAAGAACATCGTGCTGCCCGCCGCCGGTCAGGTGATCGAAATGAGCAAGGACAGCTTAGCCATCGCGGGCACCGTGCCCGTGGGCGAGGTGCTGGTGGACGGCCTGGGCATCGGCGACGTGGGCAACGTGGTGCTGCGGGACCGCAAGCATCTCAGCCAGGACGGCCTGATCATCGTGGCTATGGCCTTTGACCGCACCAACGGCGTGCTGGTTTCCGGGCCGGACGTGATTTCCCGCGGTTTCGTGTACGTGCGGGAAAACGAGGACATCATCGAATGCACCCGGGAAGTGGTGCGCAATATCATCGCCTCCTACGGCCGCATCGAGGGCAGCGACTGGCCCAGCATCAAGAACCGCATCAAGGACGAGCTGCACCGGTATATTTACGAAAAGATCAAGCGCAATCCCATGATCCTGCCCATCATCGTGGATTTGGGCTAAAACAGAGTGCATACGGAAGGCCGTCTCAAGGCGTCAGAAAAACTGACGGAAAGAGACGGCCATTTTATTTATGGAAAGCAGCTCGCTTCGGCGCTTCCGTCCCGCGCAATGAACGCCGGGGAACCTCAGCCGTTGAAGCCTTCCGCGTAAAGTACGTAAGTATAACCGTTTTGAACGGCGTAGTCCATGGCCTCGCTGCCCCACTCCACAAACAGGATCGCGTCGCCGGGGAAGGCGTTGGCGCCGATGCTTTGGCAGCCGGAGGGAACGCGGACAAAGCGCAGGCCGCCGCAGTCGGCGAACGCGCCGTCGCCAAGGGCCGTCACGCCGTCCGTCAGCCAGACAAAAACGGCGTCCGTGTTTGCAAAGGCTTCCGCTTCAATGGTTTCCAGCTCGCCGGGCGTTACATAGTCAGGAGCCATGCTCGGCAGGGTGGTAAATAAGAACGGGGCCTCCGCTTCGGTCACGCTGGCGGGCAGCGTTACGCAGTACACGCGCGGCTTTCCGGCGCTTGGGTCAGGCTCATAGAAATACCAGTCCTGGGTGGCGGTTCCCGCGGGTACAAGCACACCGGTCAGGGGGCAGCCCATGAACGCGCCGCTGTCCAGGAGCTGTAATCCGGACGGCAGGGTGACGCGCGTCAGTTCATCGCACGGACAAAAAACAAATTCGCCGATGGCGGTGATCTGCTGCCCCCCGATCGCGCTGGGAATGACCAATTCCGTCACCGTCTCGTCGCCCGTATAGCCGATGATCACGCCGTCGGACACGGCGAAATCCAAATCCTCCTGAAGCAGCAGCCGCACCTCTTTGTAGGTGTGGAGCCAGCCGTCCTTAAACCCGCACGTCCGCAGCCGGTATTCCCCCGCGGTCAGCTGTTCCGCGTCAAGCGTGAATCCCGCGTAGTACCCTTCAACGGAATCGGAATCAAGCCATTCATAGTCGTTGGGGCCGATTTTCTGGCAAATATTGTAAAAGATATAATCCGCCTGATCCACATACGCGCTGAACTGCAGGGGCGTGCCGATGGAAAGCAGCAGACAGTCGTCCACCGGATGGCTGTTCCAGCTCAGGTACGGCGCCTCCAGCACGCCCAGGGGCTGCACAAAGATCGTCGTATCATAGGGCCTGGACCACACGCCGTTATAGCGGGCCCAGATGGTAACGTGGGTGTTGCCGGGTTCGCCGAAGAAGAGCGAATCCGAGCTGCCGGAAGTATAGGTCGTGGGCGGATTCGTGCCCCATTCTCCGTCTTCGTCGTACATCTGGCAGGTAACCGCGTCCGCGCCGGCCACGGTATAGGTGATCTCGTCGCCCAATTGAATATTCTCCGTGGCGGAAAAAGTGACTTGATCGCTGATGTTCGGCAATTCGGCCTCCGCCAGGGTGAACTCGTAAACAGCCAATTCGCTGTCCTGATCCGAATCCTCCCAGTCTTCGTTTAGCCGCGCCTGGGCCTGCAGCTGATAAGTGCCGGGTTCAAGCATATCAAGGCCCAGAGCAATGAATTGATTGTCGGAATTGGAGTATATCACATCCCAGGGCGACCCCAAAATTCTCCCTTGGTCATCTACGCGTCCGAATTCCGCATAGACCATGCCCGCGCCTTCCGGCACGGAAATGCGGGCGCTGAACTCGCCGCCCACCGTGGCGCCGTGAACGACGTCATAAATGACAGGAGCCGCCAGCCGCTGCGGTTCTGTGGCGCTGGCCTGATAACACAGCGCTGTCTGAAGCGCGAAACAGAGGCACAGAAACGCCGCGGCCCTTCTGACCGTTCTTTGCTTCTTTTTCATCAGTTGATCCCCCTCTTTCTGTTCTCGGCGACCATTGTATAGTGAAGTCCCGGTCATGTCAAGTCAGCTTTTGCTTGTTTGCGCCCCGTGTATCAGCACCTTGCTCGCGAAAATCTTCGGGGGCATGACGGCGCGGTACAGCGCGGCGTACATGCGGCGGGTTTCGTCTGGAGGCGGGCAGGCGCCCACGGGCAGCGCCAGGATGCGGAACTGCACGCCGTACACCACGGCGGTAACGGAGGTGTCCGTAAGGCCGTTGCGCAGATAGAACGCCAAGCGGCGATCCCGGACAGTTTTCTCCGCCGGGTTCCCGGCGCAGGTGGGATCGTCCACCTCCAGCAGCACCGTGTCCATGCCGCGAAGGAACCCGGCTGTCAGCGCCTGGAGAAACGCGCTGCCGATGCCCGTTCCCCGCGCTTCCTTTTTCACCGCGAGATAGTCAAACAGGGCAATTCCCTCTAATTTGATAAAAAAGGCGTAGGCCAGAATATCCTCCCCCGCCATGGCCCCGAAGCAGACGTATTCGCCCCGGGCCAGCGCCCGTTCGATGGCGGTCAGGGGCTTGATTTCGGCGGGCGGAAAATCCTCCCGCATCCGCCCTGCGTACAGGGCGCGGATCTGGTTCAGGGTCAATTCTTCTATGGCAAAGGGCTGCATGGCTCTCTTTCCTCCGGCGGCGTTTTTCCTATTTTATCACGCCCGGCCCCTTCCGGCAACCGGGCGCGTGAACGCAATGTAAAATTTTACATCAAAGATTTGCCAAACGGAAATATTATGCTATAATATAAAAAGGTTTTGGCGCGGAGCGCCGAAGCCCTGTACGCTGGAAAAAGGTTTGGAGGTCATTTCAAGTGAAGTTCCGTGCATTGTTATCCCTGGCGCTGGTGCTGTGCTTCCTGCTCACGCCCGCCGCTCAGGCGGCGAAGAAGAGCGACGTGCTGTACGAAGGCATCATCACCCGCCGCTATCCCAACAGCTATACCAATGTGTATGACCGGATGGATTCTGAAACCGGCAAGGTGGTCAAAACCATGAGCGCCGGCAACAGCATCCAGATCTTAGACGTTTACCCCGGCTGGGTGGCGATCAAGGTAGGCAGCGTCGTGGGCTACGTGATGCGCCACCGCATCGACGTGACGGGCAATCCCGATCCCGTCACCACGCCCAATTATCCCATTGTGCCCATCTCCTATTACGCGGTGATCGACCGGGACGTGGAAGTGAAGGCCGATAAAGACGCGGTCAGCGAAACCCTGTCCCTGCTGACCGCCGGGGCGAAAGTGGCCATCGAAGGCTTTGAGGACGGCTGGGCCGTGGTGATCCACAAGCGGCAGTACGGCTATATCAATACCAACGAGCTGGCCGAGCTTCTGCCCGTGGCCTCCAGCGTGGAAACGGCTGACGCCGAAACGCCCATCTCCGTGTTCAATTCTTTCTACAGCGACAACCCGGACCGCATCGTGAACCTGGCCCGCTGCTGCGAGCTGATCAGCAAGGTGCTGCAGCCCGGCCAGACCATGAACTTCAATAACTACGTGAGTCCCTTCAGCGCGGCCAACGGCTACCGTCTGGCGCCGGTACTCGTGAAGGGCGAAAGCAAAATGGGCTACGGCGGCGGCAGCTGCCAGGTTTCCAGCACCCTGTGGGACGCTTTGATGCAGCTGCCCGGCATCACCGTGCTGCACCGCGAACCCCACGGCGACAACGCGGCTTCCTACCTGCCCCACGGTATGGACGCCGCTTCCGGCACCGAAAAACAGAATTTCATCTTCCGCAACGATTACGATTTCCCCATCCGCATCGAGGCCTCCACCCACGATTTAGCGCTGTTCATTGCCATCTATAAGGAGATGTAAGGCCCCATGAAACGCTTCCTGGCGCTGGCGATGCTTGCCGTTCTGCTCCTGCCCGCCGCGCGGGTCCGGGCGGAGAACGCGTCCAAAGCGCTTTATACCGCCCGCACCCGGATGGATTGCAAGATTTACGCCGATTGGGACGGAACGGAGGGTCTCACCCATATCGGCACCATTCCCAAGCACCGGCGCGTCTCCGTGCTGGCGCTGAACCCCACCTTCGCGCTAATTTCCTACGCGGAGGACAAGGTGGTGGGCTATGTGCGCCGGGTGTGCCTGGAAGATACACGGATCGTGGATAACGCTTCCACCCCGCCCTACGGCGTGGAATTCAACCATTTCCTTTCCGTGATCGAGGCCGACGACGCGCCCGTGACCACGGCCCCCGGCGGCGGCGACACCCTGATCACCCTGCACAGCGGCGCGCGGGTTTCCTTCATCGCTTTTGAAAACGGCTACGGCAAGCTGATCTATCACCGGCAGTACGCCTACGTCGATTCCCGGCTGCTGGGCGATTTGCTCAGCGTATACGAGGATCCGGAAACGGCGGGCACCGACGCGCCCATCGCCTCCTACACCTCCTTTTACAAAATCACCACGGACGAAAGCAACCTGAACCGCATGACCAATATCGCCGTGGCCTGCCAAAAGCTGTGCGATTTTTCGCTGCTTTCCGCCAGAGAGCTGAATTTTAACCGGGATATGGGGCCTTACAGGGCCAGCAGCGGCTACCTGCCCGCCGGCGTGCTGTCGGACGGCGAGGTGCTCCAGGGCTACGGCGGCGGCACCTGCCAGGTGTCCAGCACGCTGTACAACGTGGTGCTGCAATTGCCGGGGCTGACCGTGCTCCAGCGCCGTGCCCACGGCGACAACGGGGCCAGCTACCTGCCCATCGGCATGGACGCCGCCGTGGGCAATTCGGCCCTGAACTTCCGTTTCCGCAACGATTATCCCTTCCCCCTGCGCATCGACGCCTCCAGCCAGGACGGAGCTCTGACCATCGCCTTTTACAGGGCGGAATGAGATAAAAAAGTGGAAAGTGAAAAGTGGAAAGTGGAAATCGGAAGGAAGGGCGCACTGGTTTATACCAATATATTATAAAAGCCGGAGGAAAAGCCTTTGGAAGTCCATGAAAGCAAGAAAGGGTTGCCGCAACCGGCGGTAAAGCTGATCATTTGGTGCGCGCCGACGCTGACGCTGCTGCTGATCGGCTTTTTCTTACGAGGATGGATACCAAGTCTGGATTCGATCGCTTCGTATATGCTGGTCAGTGTTTTCAGCGTCGGGCTTACACCCCATCAGTTTTCCCTCCCTGCGCTCATTCCGCTCCTTGCGGTGGGGCTGATTTTCACAAGGATGATTTTCGTGCTGCGTTCCCGGCGGAAGGCAGTTGTAAAAGCTATATTGATTGCGGTTTGGCTGATTATTTTGGCAATCGTCAGTTTTTTCAACGTCTTTCTGCCGAGGACGCTTCATTTCCAAACAAAAACGAACGCGCGGAGCATATTTGAAGCCCGCGCGGCGGCGGTTTACCCGAAAGACTATGCCATTCCTTTGGAAATCAACACCGCAAGCTCCGTTGAATATCATGAAGTGATCGACATTGCTTTCATCTTCGAGAGCGATTCCTATACGCTGTTGTGCGATTACGGCGAAGCGGAATACAAAGAAGCGCTGGCTGCCCTGGAGGGCCGCTGCGATTTCAGAACGGAAGCCATGGGAACAGGCCGCTATGACGATAATCATGCGGAAATAACCATCGAACCGTATGCGGCGATCGGGGACGATCGCTTCCGTGTCCTCTTTCCCGAAGACGGGGATTCCTATTGGTTTTATAATGGCTGCCGGCTGATCATGACCAATGACGCGAAGCGCCAGATCGCGTATATCGTTTTTACGGACTATGATCTGGATTATGCGGAAGATCTTACAGCATTTATCAACGAATATTGCGGGTGGAAATATATCCGTTAGAAATCACGATTTCCGTTCCCAGGGGAACGAGGGCATACAGGGCTTCCGCGTCATCGTCGTTGAGAGCGACGCAGCCCGCCGTCCAATCGGAATCCGTGCCGCCGCCGTGAATATAGATTTCCCCGCCCAGGGCCGTGCCCCAGGGCGGCCTTTGTTTTTGGGCGGCGCGCTGCCGGATGCAGGCGATCAGTTCCTCGTCCGCGCCGTTTTTCCGGGCGTCCTTTTCGTTTGGATAGCTGACCCCTAAGGACGGCCCGTATTTCCCCCGCTTTTTCAGGCACACGAAATAATCCCCTTCCGGGGTCTTTCCGTCCCCCTCCCGTTCCTTGGGGCCGGTGGGACAGCTTCCCAAGGCGACGGAGCAGGAAAACAAGGTTTCTCCCCCATCCCCCTCCACCGTCAGCCGCCGGGCGGACTTTTCGATCACGATGCGCATGTTTCCCTTTCAAAAAGGGCCTCCGGCATCCCGGAAGCCCTTCGTTTTTATTCATTTTCCGTTTGGCTCTCTCCGCTCTCCGCGGTGCTCCAGCCCTCGTTGGTTTCGTGCTCCGCCATATCGTTCAGCAGCTTTTCCATGGCTTCCTCGGGCTGCATGCCGGCGGTTTCCGCACGCAGGCGATCCGCCAGCTTCATTTCTTCCTCGGTTTGCAGCCATTCCTTGTGAATGGTGCCGCATTCCGCCACCTGCATGATCGGCTGGCCGTTCTTCCCGCGCAGGAAGGTGCAGCTCATGTTGCTGTTGCCCCGGAATTCCCGCAGGATGGCCTGATCCAGCTCGTTCACCGTATCGCCCATGATGGTGGCGATGACGGTCAGGCTGCCCGCCTCGCGGGTGTTGCGGGCCGCGCCGAAAAAGCGCTTGGGCTTGTTCAGCGCCCCGGCGGCCAGGCCGCCGCCCATGGTGCGCGCCGTCTGGGGCGCGATGACGTTGCAGGCCCGGCCCAGGCGGGTCAGGCTGTCGGCCAGAATAATGACGTCCTTTTTCTGCTCCACCATGCGCATGGCCCGCTCCAGGGCCAGCTCCGTCACCCGAATCTGATTGTCGGCAGGATCGTCGAAGGTGGAGTAGATCACCTCGGCCTTCACGGCTTCCTTGATCTCGGTCACTTCCTCGGGCCGCTCGTCCACCAGCAGCATCATCATCTGCACCTTGCTGTAATTCCGGTTGATGGCCGCGCCGAGCTTTTTGAGCAGCGCCAGCCGGTCCACCCGAGGGCCGCACACCACCATGGCCCGCTGGCCGAAGCCGATGGGGCACAGCACGTCGATCAGCCGGAGCATGGGATCGTTTTCCCGCTTGCCCGTCAGGGTGATGCGCTTCTTGGGATAAATGGGCGTCAAGTCCTCAAACCGGGGCCGGGTGGGCATTTCCTCCGGCGCCGCGCCGTTCACTTCGGTAATGTACAGCATGGCGCTGTAGCGGTCCTGCTCCCGCTGGGGGCGGGTCTTGCCCGCCACAAGGTCGCCGGTGCGCAGGTTGAAGCGCCGGATCTGGGCGTTGGAAATATACACGTCCTGCTTGCCGGGCAGATAGTGGTTGGTGCGCAGGAAGCCGTACCCCTCGGGGTGTACCTCCAGCACGCCTTCCCCGTCGCCGCATTCGCCCGCGGCCATGATATCCGCAATGGTCATGCCGCTTTCCCGGCGGGGATACGCGGGCTGGGCGTAACCGTAATTGCCCTGGGGCACGTTATTGTCCCTGGGCGCGTTATAATCCTGCTGCATCGGGGCGGCGTACCCGCGGTATTCCGTGGGGCGCTGCTCCGCCTCCTGCATGGTTTGCTCCGGGCCGAAGCGGTTCACGTAGGACGGCTGCTGGACGGGCCGGGGCTGCTGCATGCGGCTGTCCATATGCTGCGGGGCCGCGGGACGACCGCCGTAGCTTCTCTGATCGCCGGGCATAGGCTGCTGGGCGGTGCGGGCCGCCCACCCCTGGGGCGCGGCGGGGGAACGCTGATACGTGTTCGTGCCCTGATACGCCCGGGGATTGTGCCACGCCCGGGACCCCTCCATGGTAAACGCGGGGGCCTTGGCGGAAATGGTGCTGAGGGATGAACCGCTGGGCGCGGCGGCCCCTGTGGGAACGGGGCTGACGGGGCGCGGCGCGGACCGGGGCGCGGCCTGCAAAACGGGGTTGGGCGTGAGAACCGGCACGTCCTCCTCCTCCACTTCCTCGTCGTCCGTAATGATCGCCGCGCTGCGAATAGGCCGGGCGGGCGCGTCGGCGATGGGCAGGGTTTGCTGCTCTTCCTGCGGCGCATCCCCCCCCGCCGCTTCCTTCAGTTTGGCTATGATCCCCTGTTTATTGATCCCGGCGCCCAATTTTACGCCCATTTCCTTGGCCTTCTGCCGCAGTTCGATCACCGACATGCTCTCAAATTGCTCGCTCATCCAAAATCCTCCTTGACACAAAGAAAAAAGAACCCATGCTTCTCATTTTTTCACCGGGCACAAACGCGAAGGGTATGATCCGACACTTTTTCTCCGTTCAGACGCAAATTATCATCCGATCAGCCTGTCTCCTCGTTTCATGATGGATTGAATGACCCGGCAGCTTCAAGAATGGTCTGCCGCTTGCAATGATTATATCAAACTTTCTTCCGTTTTTCAACGGATTTTCACGGATTGTTTGATGAAAATATTTTTATTTATGTAGCTGGGGGAAACCATTCTTTGGAGGCCAAAGAATGGTTTCCCCCAGACCCCTTTCCAAGAAAGCCAAAAAAATACTATACGTCTTCAGCAAAATCTATTTATCGCCTTTCTCGGAGGGGGACTGGGGGAACCGCTCTTTGGGCAGCAAAGAGCGGTTCCCCCAGAAATTCATGTTTTACGCCGCGAACTGGCTGTTGTACAGCTTGGCGTAGAAGCCGTTCTTTTGCAGCAGGGTTTCATGGTCGCCCTGCTCAATGATGTGCCCGTCCCGCATGACCAGGATCACGTCGGCCTCCCGGATGGTACTCAGGCGGTGAGCCACGATGAAGGTGGTGCGGCCTTCCATCATCGTGTTAAAGGCTTTCTGGATGCGAATTTCCGTGCGGGTATCAATGGAAGAAGTGGCTTCGTCCAAAATCAGCATGGGCGGCAGGCACAGCATGATGCGAGCGATGCACAAAAGCTGCTTTTGGCCCTGGGAAAGCTGGCCCCCGTCCTCCCCGATGACGGTGTCGTACCCATCCGGCAAGCGCTTGATGAAGCTGTGGGCGTGGGCGGCCTTGCAGGCGGCGATGATTTCCTCGTCGGTGGCGCCGGGCTTGCCCAAGATGAGGTTTTCCCGCACGGTGCCCGCTTTCAGCCAGGTATCCTGCAATACCATGCCGTAATTGGCCCGCAGGCTGCGGCGGGTGATATGGCGGACGTCCGTACCCTCCACGGAAACGGCACCCGCGTCCACGTCATAAAAGCGCATGAGCAGGTTGATCAGGGTGGTTTTGCCGCAGCCCGTGGGGCCGACGATGGCGATGCGCTGGCCGGGCTTCACGTGCAGGTTCAGATTTTCGATCAGAGGCTTATCCGGAGAATAGGCGAAGGCCGCGCCGTCGATATCCACCCGTCCCGCGGCGTTTTCCAGCACCCGGGCGTCCAGGTCGTCCGGCGTCTGGGGCGGTTCGGCGATGAGCTTGAAAACCCGGGAAGCGCAGGCCAGGGCGTTCTGCAATTCCGTCACCACGCCGCTGATTTCATTGAAGGGCTTGGTGTACTGGTTGGCGTAGGACAAAAGCGCCGACAGGCTGCCCACGGTAAAGGGGGCCGCCGTGCCCGCCGAGGCCACGCACACCAGCGCCCCCGCCAGGGCCACCGCCGCGTACACCACATTGTTCACGAATCGGGTGCAGGGATTGGTGAGGGAGGAATAAAAGATGGATTTCAGGGAGCATTTCTCCAGGCGTTCGTTGATCTCGTCGAACTTTTCCACGTTCTTTGCTTCCTGGCCGAAGGCTTTCACCACCTTCTGATTGCCGAGCATTTCGTCGATGAACGCGGTCTGCTCCCCCCTGGTTTCGCTCTGCTGCTTGAAAAAGGAATAGGTGTGGGTGGCGATGAACCGGGCCACCACGAAGGAAAGCGGCGTCAGCACCACCACCACGGCGGCGATGCCGGGGCGGATGGACAGCATGAAAACCAGCGTGCCCAAAATGGTCACCACGCCGGTGAACAGCTGGGTGAAGCCTAACAGCAAGCCGTCGGTGAACTGGTCCACGTCGGCGATCACCTGGCTGACGACGCCGCCCACGGGGTGGGAATCAATGTAGCTCAAGGGCAAAATCTGTAAGCGGCGGAACGCCTGATCCCGCACGTCCCGCACCACCTGATAGGTGATTTTGTTGTTGATGCTGTTCACCAGCCACTGAATGCCCGCCGTGGCCGCCACGATCACGCCGATGCGGATCAGCAGCGCCATGACGGCGGCAAAATCCACCTGCCCGGGGCCGATGATGCGGTCGATGGCCCGGCCGATGAGTACGGGCACGTACAGGGTCAGCCCCACCACGGCGGCGGACAGCAGGATGGACAGCGCTACCAGCGCCCAATAGGGCCGCAAATAATTCAGCACCTTTTTCAGGGTGCCCTTTTCCGCTTTCTGCGCCTTGCTCATGCCCGCGCCGCCTCCTTTTTGAACTGGGATTCGTAGATTTCCCGGTACACGGGGCAGGTTTCCAAGAGCCCAAAGTGGTCGCCCGCTCCCGCCGCCTTGCCGTCGTCCAGCACGATGATCTGATCGGCCTGCTGGATGGAGCTGGTGCGCTGGGACACGATGAACACCGTGGGCCTCTCGTCCATTTCGCGCAGGGCCTTGCGCAGGGCCGCGTCGGTGGCAAAGTCCAGGGCGGAGGAAGAATCGTCCAAAATCAGGATATCCGGCTTCCTTACCAGCGCCCGGGCGATGGTGAGCCGCTGGCGCTGGCCGCCGGACAGGTTGCGCCCGCCCTGCTCGACCGGAGCGTCCAGCCCGCCCTTGGAAACCACCACGTCCTCCGCCTGGGCGATGCGCACGGCCTGCATGATGTCCTCGTCGGAGGCGTTTTCATTGCCCCAGCGCAGATTGTCCCGGATGGTGCCCTTGAACAGCACCGCCTTTTGAGGCACCACGCCAACGCGCTGGCGCAGTTCCGCCGGATCGACGGCTTTCACGTCCTGCCCGTCGATGAACACCCGGCCCTCCGTGGCCTCATAAAACCGGGGGATCAGGTTCACCAGGGTGGATTTGCCGCTGCCCGTGCCGCCGATCACGCCCACGGTTTCCCCCGGCAGCACGGCGAAGCTCACGTCGGTCAGGGCGGGGTCGGCCCCCTCGTTATAGCAAATCCCCGCGTGGACAAACTGCACCCGGTACTTGGAGTCGCCCTTTTCCAGGCCCGTTTCCGCTGTTTCTCCGGCGGGCATGTCCAAAACGCCTTGGATACGCTTGCCGCAGGCCACGGATTTGGTGATGTTGATAATGAGATTCGCCAATTTAATCAGTTCCACCAGAATCTGGCTCATGTAGTTATAAAGCGCCACCACCGCGCCCTGGGTAATGAGCCCCGCTTCCACCCGAACGGCCCCGGTATGAATCAGGAACAGGATCGCCAAGTTGATGATGACATAGGTGACGGGATTCATGAGGGCGGAAATGCGGCCCACGTACTTCTGCATATCGGTGAGGGCTTCGTTCTTTTCTTCAAAGGAAGCGATTTCCGCTTCTTCCTTGCCGAAAGCCCGCAGCACCCGCACGCCGGTCAGATTTTCACGGGTGGCCCCCAACACCTTGTCCAGCAGACCCTGCACCTTTTTGTACAGGGGAATGCTCATGAGCATGATGCCGAACACCACCACCGACAGCACGGGGATGGCCGCCGCGAACCACAGCGCCGCCTGCACGTCGATGGTGAAGGCCATAATCATGGCCCCGAACACCACGAAGGGCGAGCGCAGCAGCAGCCGCAGGGCCAAATTCAGCCCGGTCTGCACCTGGTTCATATCGCTGGTCATGCGGGTGATCAGGGTGGAAATGCCCACCTTATCCAGCGTTTGGTAGGAAAAGCCCTGAATATGGCTGTACAGGGCGTGGCGCAGCTTTTTCACGAAGCCCACGCTGGCCTTGGCGGCGAAATACTGGGCGGTGACGGAACAAAACAGCCCCACCAGCCCCAGCGCCACCAGCACCAGACACATTTTAATGATGTACTCCTGATCCCCGCTCCCGATGCCCTTGTCGATGATGGCGGCCACCACCAGGGGCACGATCAGCTCAAAGCCCGCCTCCAGCAGCTTGAACAGCGGGCCTAAGACGCTTTCCTTCCGGTAGTCCCGCAAGTATATGAACAGCTTCTTCATGCGCTTCCTCCGACGCGTATTTTCTTTCATTCTTCAGTCGATACGGACTCTTTAAGTCAAGGTGGGAAGTAGGAGGTAGGAGGTAGGAAGTTTTATATAGTCCACAAAATGAATCCAGCACCATTTATTGGGTCTTTATATTCACAAAACAAACCTCCTACCTCCTACTTCCTACCTCCTACCTGATTTAAAGCGTTCTTTTCGTTAAAAACCTTCCCGCCCGTTCCTCCGTCTGCCTGCCCTCCCGCAGGGCGATTTTTCCGCCTATAATCACCCAATGCACCCCCTGGGCCGTTTGAATGGGGTTCAAATAGGTGGCTCGCGGCGCGATGGCGGCGGGATCAAATACGGTCAAATCGGCGGCCATGCCGGGAGCGACGCGGCCACGGTCAGAAAGGCCGAAGGTCTCCGCCGGTTTAGATGTGACCCTTCGCACCGCTTCCTCTAAAGAACAGATATTTTTCTCCCGCGCCAGACGCAAAAACTCCGCAATGGAGCCATAGGAACGGGGGTGCGGCAGGGAACCGACCTTCTTCGGGTCGTCAGGCAGGGCGTAGCCGTCCGAGCCGATGCAAATGTCTTTTGAAAGGAAGTACAGCATATCTTCCTCGCTCATGACGAAGAACACACCCTTGGCCCGGGCCTTCGTGCGTTCCAGCACCATGGCCGCCGCTTCCGCGTAATCATCCGTATGCAGCATCTCTTCCGCCACGAAGCGCAGGGTTTTGCCCACGATTTCGGGCCACAGGCCGCCGCTGTCGCTGAACAGGCAGGTTTCAGCCCGCTGGGCGTTAAAGTAGTGGCCGCGAATGCCCTCCACCACCTCGCCCCGCCGGGGGCCTGCCAGAAAACGGAGCAGGGCTTCTTCCCCGCCGTCCATGCTCCACCGGGGGCAGCGGATGGTCAGGCTGGTGGCGGAGGCGGTGTAGGGGTACGCGTCCGCCGTAATATTGATTCCCTCCCGCCGCAGCTTTTCGATGTGCGCCCACACCGCCGGAGCTTGCCCGTGAACGCTGTAATGATCCAGCTTGATATGGGAAATATGTACGTGTACGCCGGAAACGCGGCCTACCTGGGCCAATTCGTCGATGGCGTCAAAAATATGCAGGCCCTCGCTGCGCATGTGGCAGGTGACGAGGCCCCCCGCCCGTTTAACCACCGCGCCTAAGGCGTTCAGTTCCTCCTGTCCGGCGAAGCACCCCGGCGCGTATTCCAGACCCAGAGACAGGCCCAGCGCCCCGGCTTCCAAATCCCGCCGCAGCAAATCCTGCATGCGTTCCATTTCCGCCGAAGTCGCCGGGCGGGCGCTCTCCCCCACCACCGCTTCCCGCAGGCTGCCGTGGCCGGAAAGCATGGCCTGGTTCACCGCCATAGCCCAGCCCCGCTCGTCAAACGCCCGCAGGAAATCCGCATAGGACGCAAAGCGCCGGGGATCGCCGTCCCCTTCGGGCTTGGGAAAGGGGCTGTACCCGCAGTTGCCGGAGATTTCCGTGGTAATTCCCTGGTACAGCTTGGACGCGCCACTGTCGTCCCGCATGAACATCGTATCCGAATGAGCGTGGGCGTCGATGAACCCCGGCGCGCAGGTCAGCCCCTCCGCGTCGATTTCCTCCCGCGCCCGCAGACCGCCGCAATCGCCCACGGCTAAGATTTTTCCATTCTGCACGGCGATATCTCCCCGGAAGCCGGGCCGCCCCGTGCCGTCGACCACCGTTGCCCCGCGAATGACCAAATCCGCTTCGCCCATGTTCATCCCTCCGCGTTTCGCAATTCTTTCCAATTATAGCATAGGAACACGGATTTGAAAACTCCGCTCATGGAAATGAAAAAAGCGCCGCCGAAGCGACGCTCGGAGTTTTCCAAAGGTTTACTTGGCACAGAATACTTCAATGGCCTCATGGACAAAGGCCGCCGTGCCCTCGCCGCCGTATCGGTCGATGTTCGCGGTCATGTCCCCGCCCCCCGCGTACATCTGACCCAGCCCGGATAAAACCCGGTCGGAGCAGGCATAGAAATGCGCCGTGATAAAGTCTTGCAGCTTTTTCACCAGCTGCTGGGCCTTTTCGGAAGCCGGGCTTTCCTTTTTGATTTCGCCAAATTCGGTGAAAATCCCCATCATCTGTGCGTTCAGTTCCGCGTTGTCCGCCTGCGATCTGCCTTTTGCTTTCTGCTCGAATTCGCGGTATTCCGGGGTCGTTCCCCAGGCCGCTTTGGCCTGGGCGGCGTATTCGTCCAGCTTTTTCGTATCAAACGCTGAAAAATCCATATGCGGTTTCCCTCCTGTCAATTTAATGCCACGGGCGAGAGAAATCAGGTTTTCCAAATGCTCCTTCTTCATTTCCAGCAGCCTGATTTGCTGTTCAAGCGCCTTGCTCCGGTCAAAAGAAGGGCTTTGGATGATCCGCCTGATGTCCTTCAGGGGAAATTCCAGTTCACGGAACAGCAGGATTTGCTGCAGGGTTTCCAATGCCGTATCGTCATACAGCCGGTAACCCGCCTCGGTGTATTCCGCCGGACGCAGAAGGCCGATTTTGTCATAGTACTGCAGGGTGCGTATACTCACGCCTGTCAGCCCGCTTACCTGGTGTACCGTCATCATGGGGGTTCCCTCCTTCGTGGTGATCCTATCATAAACCATGACGTAACGTAAGAGTCAAGCCCTTATTTCAAAAAAATTTCTCTTCACCGTTGAAACCTGGGAAATTATTCCAAAGTGTGCTTGACAAGTGACAGATCGTTCTCTATAATGCAAAAACGAACAAGGCGCTATCCTAGATGAAAAAAGATGTGGCGACACACATGAAACTGACGCTTGCAAAAGATTTTGACGCGGTGAAAGCCGGATATTTGGATGTGATCGCCCGGACGCCGGACATCGGGCGGCATGCCCGGTGGGTTTACGGCCTGCATCCGTCGGATGAATTGCTTCAGGCTTTTATCGCATCCGGCGAAATGTACGCGTATATGGACGGCGGCGTCCTCGCCGGGCTGGCGGCTATCGTCATGCATCAGGATCAGGATTACGAGGCGATTTCCTGGGCGGAAAGCCTCGCCGGCGATCAGGTGGCGACGCTGCATCTTTTCGCCGTATGCCCGGATTATCAGGGCAAAGGCGTGGGCGGAAACATGCTGGAAGCGGCCCTTGAAATCGCGAAAAAGAAAGAAAAAAAGGTCCTTCGGCTGGATGCGCTGAAATCCAACCTTCCGGCCCGGCGCATGTATGAAAAGGCCGGATTTTCCTACAGAGGAACCCAGGTTTTATTCGCGGGAAACACGGGATGGGTCGATTTTATGTACTATGAGAAAATGATTTAAGGAGGAAAAAACATGGCAGTCAAAATGAGCGTGGAAGCGGAACAAATCATGCGGGAACGCTTCGGAAAAGACAGCGTGCTGGCGCTGGCGACGGAAGAAAACGGGATTCCTTCCGTGCGCTACGTCAACGCCTTGTATGAAAACGGCAGTTTTTATGTGATCACCTACGCGCTTTCCAACAAAATGAAGCAGATCGAAAAGAATCCCGCGGTGGGGATCGCCGGCGAATGGTTTACCGCCCATGGGAAAGGAATCAGCTTGGGCTTTTTCGGGAAAGCCGAAAACCGGGAGATCGCCGGGAGATTAGGAGAGGCTTTCGCGTCCTGGATTGATAACGGCCATACCAATTTACAGGATGAAAACACCGTCATCCTCCGCGTCGAATTAACGGACGGGCTGCTCCTTTCCCACGGAACGCGGCATGAGCTGCATAAGACGCTTTGAACCTGAGAATGCCGTGACAAGCCTCTTGAATATGCAGTGACAATTGCAACGCTGAAAAAGTAAAAAAATGCTTGCCAACCCTTGCGCCCTGTGCTATAATCTTCTGGAACACGCATGCGGGCGGATTTGTTTGCCTGTGCCGGGAAACCGGTGGCGAGCAGAGATGAAACCCGCAGAGGATACAACAAAAACGAGGAGGAAACCCCAATGGCAGTCATCTCTATGAAGCACCTGCTGGAAGCCGGCGTACACTTCGGCCACCAGACCCGGCGCTGGAACCCCAAAATGGCCCCCTACATCTTCACCGAGCGCAACGGCATCTACATCATCGACCTGCAGAAGACCGTCCGCAAGATCGACGAAGCCTACATGTTCGTTCGCAATCTGGCCATGGAAGGCAAGACCATCCTGTTCGTGGGCACCAAGAAGCAGGCCCAGGAAAGCATCGAAAGCGAAGCCAAGCGCTGCAACATGTACTATGTGAACAACCGCTGGCTGGGCGGCATGCTCACCAACTTCCGTACCATCCGCACCCGCGTGGAGCGGCTGAACACCATCGACAGGATGGAGCAGAACGGCCAGTTCGACGTGCTGCCCAAGAAGGAAGTTATCAAGCTGCAGCATGAGCGCGAAAAGTTGGAAGCTAACCTCGGCGGCATCCGCGAAATGAAGAAGCTGCCCGGCGCGCTGTTCGTGGTTGACCCCCGCAAGGAACACATCGCCATCGCCGAAGCCCGCACCCTGGGCATTCCGATCGTGGCTATCGTGGACACCAACTGCGACCCCGACGAAGTGGACTATGTGATCCCCGGCAACGACGACGCCATCCGCGCTGTCAAGCTGATCGCTGGCAAGCTGGCCGACGCCGTGCTGGAAGGCAAGCAGGGCGAACAGAGCGAACCCGAAGCCGAAAAGGCTGCCGACGCTGAATAATTTCCGTAGGGGCGGATATCATCCGCCCGCGATGGGCAGAAAGCTCATTTTCCATAGATTTTTACGTTTTGAACGAATAGAAGGAGGTCATTCCCATGGCTGAAATTACTGCCGCGATGGTGAAAGAACTGCGCGAACGCACCCAGGCCGGTATGATGGACTGCAAAAAGGCCCTGGTTGAAAAGAACGGCGATATGGACGAGGCCGTTGCCTATCTGCGCGAAAAGGGCCTGGCCGCCGCCGCCAAGAAGGCGGGCCGCGTGGCCGCCGAAGGCGCCGTGGAAAGCTACATCCACATGGGCGGCAAAATCGGCGTGCTGGTTGAAGTGAACTGCGAAACCGACTTTGTGGCCAAGACCGACGCTTTCAAGGAACTGTGCCATGACATCGCCCTGCAGATCGCCGCTTCCAACCCCCTGTACATCAACAAGGAAGACGTGCCCCAGGAAGCTCTGGACAAGGAAAAGGAAATCCTGCGCGCCCAGGCCCTGAACGAAGGCAAGCCCGAAAAGATCGTGGATCGCATGGTGGAAGGCCGCATCGAAAAGTATTACAAAGAAAACTGCCTGATGGAACAGGTTTTCGTCAAGAATCCTGACATCACCATCGCCACCCGCGTGAACGAAGCCACCCTGGCTTCCGGCGAAAAGATCTCCATCCGCCGTTTCACCCGCTACGAGTGCGGCGAGGGCATCGAAAAGAAAGAAAGCAATCTGGCGGACGAAATCGCCGCGATGACCAAGAAGTAATTCAGATTCAAAAAAGGGACGGCTCCTGCCGTTCCTTTTTTGTAGAAAAGCAATTGTTCAGGCGAACCCTCAAGAATGCTTTAAGCCAGAGTTGAGAGTTAAGAGTTGAGAGTTGAGATGATATAGCGTTTATCACAAGGGGATTCTAAATGGTTGACTATACAAATCTCAACTTTCAACTCTCCGATCTCAACTCAAATCACATACAAGGAGGCAATAAGGATGACCCTTGAATACAAGCGCGTGCTGCTCAAGCTCAGCGGCGAAATGTTAGGCGAAAACGGACGGCTGTTCGATCACGGCATTATCGACCACGTGGCCCAGGTGCTGGTGGAGATCGTGCGCAAGACCCAGTTGGGTGTGGTCATCGGCGCTGGCAACATTTGGCGGGGCCGCAGCGGCGGGCAGATGGACCGGGTGACCGCCGACCAGATGGGCATGCTTGGCACGGTCATCAATTGCTTGGCCATGCGGGACGCCGTGCAGCGCGCGGGCGGCAAGGCCGTGGTGATGAGCGCCATTGAAATGCCCCGGGTGTGCGAAGTGTTCAACGCCGAAAAAGCCCGGGCTTACATGGAACAGGGCTACGTGACCCTCTTCGCGGGCGGCAGCGGCAATCCCTTCTTCTCCACCGACACCGCCGTGGTGCTTCGCGCCGTGGAAGTGGGCGCAGACGCCATCCTGCTGGCCAAGAACATTGACGGCGTCTACACCGCCGACCCCAAACTTGACCCCGCCGCCACCCTCATTCGGGAAATCACCTACGAAAAGGCCCAGGAACTGCGCCTCAAGGTCATGGACGCCGCCGCCTTCGCCCTCTGCGCCGAAAACAAGGTGCCCATCGTGCGGGTGTTCGGCCTGTTCGAGCCGGAAAGCATTCTGAAAGTCCTGGATGGCGACGATATGGGCACTGTCCTGCGGCCAGAGGAGTAACGAAAAAAATTCTGGGGAAAACCGCTCTTTGGAATTGCATCGCACGGCCCGCGCTTCGCTTGCCTGCGCTTCCGTTCTATGTCACTTGGCTTATATCGCGCCACGCGGCTAAACCCGCGTGGTTGCTGAGCGGTTTTCCCCAGGCCCCTTTCCGAGAAAGCCATAAAAAAGGCGGTTTTGTGTGAAAACAGCCCCAATGTACTTTCGCGGAAAATGATCCTTCGCTTATCACTCCGCTTTCGCTCCGTGATGCTCAGGATGACAGTGTTTGTTGGTCGACTTTTTGTTTGGTACGCGACATGCTGCTTTTATCGCCGCCACCCGCATTGTCATCCTGAGCGGCGTGGTGCGATAGCGAAACGCCAAGCGAAGGATCTTTCCTCCAAAAACACGATTCCCCCATGCGGTTCATTCGCACAGGGGAATCGTGTTTATCCGGCCCACCGGGAAGCGGGGGGCGTGATGAGTGGATTAACTGTCGAGGTTCTCCTTCTCGATGGGGAACACGCCGTTATTGACGATGTAGCTCAGCTTGGTGCTGGGGAAGGTGGCGGTGAAGGTTTCGCCGTTGCCCAGGGTGATTTCCAGGGTGCCCTTGCCGTCCTCGCCCACGGTCACTTCGGTTTCAGCGCCGTCGGCGTTGGTCAGGATCAGTTTGCCGTCCTCAACCCGGAAGCTGAAATATTCCTTCACGCCGTTCAGCGTTACCACGCACTTGCGGGTGGAAACGAACTTGATTTCGCCATCGCCCTCGCCGCTGGAGGGAACGCTGATGTATTTGCCGCCGGCATTGATGGGGGTGATATACCGCTCGCACCAGTCACAACCCCAAACGCCGTTGCCGAAGTTGCGGAGATACTGAGACTGGTGACAATGGGGGCACACCAGCTCCGCCAGGGCGGGCACGGCGGACAGGATCAGGGTCAGGGCCAGCAGGGCGGCCAGGAGGGTGCACAAGTTCTTTTTCATGGGTAAATTCTCCTTTCAATCTTCCAGATTTGCTCTCTATCTCATCATAACAACCCCCCCACACACAAAGTCAATAAGGAAATGAACCATTTTCAAAATAAAATTGCTTCCTCCCCAAGAATCCTCTTTCCGGGTGGCGCGGCGGTTTTTTCCCCCTGACCTCCGCCGCCTTTTTTGACGGAAAGAAGGGCGGGCGCAAATAAAAAAACCTGCGGTTTTTCATCATCTCGCAGGCTTTTTCGTGGGGCACATTTTCTGGCAATACAATCCGTGGCGGTTGCAGTAAAAATACAGCTTGCCGTTCCGGCTGCGGGGGAAGAAGCGCGCTTCGGCGTTTCCCTCCGGGTACAGGGCCTTCATTTCAAACCGGTCCATGGTCACGTAGGCGATAAAGGAAATAAAGTGGTTTTTGCTCATCTCGTGGGGAATGGAAACAAAGTATTCGTTCTCCACCTTCTCCACCGTCGCCCGGTGTTCCCCGTCCGGCTCCTCCGCCTCCAGCGGGGGCAGCGCGATGCCGCAGCAGGAAATCACGCTGTCGCCCTTGGCAAACATCACGTTGCCGCACACGGGGCACACATACAGCCGTGAGCGCAGCAGATTGCTGGCCCGGTTGCCGTTCACGATCACCTGGCCGGACAAAAGCTCCGGCACCGATACGTGCAGCGCCGCCGCCAGCGGCTCCAGCAGGGATAAGTCGGGGAAGCCCCGTCCCGTTTCCCACTTGGAAACGGCCTTGTCCGTAATGTTCAGCTTCGCGGCCAGGTCCGCCTGGGTCATACCCTGCTTTTCCCGCAGGGCCTTGATCGTCGTACCCGTTACATAATGATCCATTGGTCATCACCTCTTTCGGGTACAGCATAACAGACTTGGGGAAGGTTGGCAACCTACGCTTCGTGGAGTAAACAGAAAGTAGAAAGTGGAAAGTGAAAAGTGAAGATTTGAATACAAGACACATTGCCTGACATCCGATGGTTTGGGAAGCAATATATCATTTCACTTTTCACTTTTTATCTTCGCGCGCTGTGCCTTTTTTCGGTCAGCAGACTGCCTCCGCCCTCAGCTTATACCCCTGCCGGTACACGGTTTCAATGGAAGAAAAGCCTAACTTTTTCCGCAGGCGCTGGATATGCACGTCCACGGTGCGGGTCTCCCCGGGGCACACATAGCCCCAGGCCTGCCGCAGCAGTTCCGCCCGGGACACGGGCCGGTCGATATTCTGGGCCAATTCCTGCAAAAGGGAAAATTCCTGCTGGGTCAGTTCGCAGGGCGCGCCGTCCACATAGACCGCCTTTTCATCCTCGTCGATGGCCAGCAGGGCGGGGCTGGGGCTGTCCTCCTGCGGATAAATCGAAAGCTTGGTGCTCATTTCATCCTCACCTCACCCATATAGACGAATGACCGCCGCCCTTTGTTCCCTGATTGCGAAAAAAAATCCACCGTTCGACAAAAACGGCCCCATTGATTGATTGACGCGCGTTCCGGAATATGCGATAATAGATACAGAATCGCGCACGTAAGGAGGTTTCCCCCATGTTTGACGTTGTGGCACTGGGCGAGGTGCTGATTGATTTCGCCCCCAAATCCGTTGACGCGGCAGGCTACCCCACCGTGGCCGCCAATCCCGGCGGCGCGCCGGGCAATTTTCTGGCGGCGCTGAACAAATACGGCCTTAAAACCGCCATGATCGGCAAAGTGGGAAACGATATGTTCGGTTCCCTGCTGATCCGCACGCTGAAAAACGCGGGCGTGGATACCCGATGCGTCCGGGTAGATCCCAACGTGTTCACCACCCTGGCCTTCGTTTCCTTAGACAAAAGCGGCAACCGGGATTTCAGCTTTGCCCGCAAGCCGGGGGCCGACACCTGCTTAACGCCCGATGAAGTGGACGAAGGGCTGATCGCTTCCGCCAAGGTGTTCCATTTCGGCACCCTGTCCCTGACCGACGAACCCGCCGCTTCCGCCACCCGCCGGGCGGTGGAGCTGGCAAAGGCCCACGGGTTGCTGATCAGTCTGGACCCCAACCTGCGCAAGCCCCTGTGGAACACCGAGGACGACGCCAAGGCGGCCATGGAATGGAGCCTGCGGCAGGCCGACGTGGTGAAGATCAGTGATGAAGAAATCAAATGGCTGTGGGGCCTCACCCCGGAAGAAGGGGCGCAGAAGCTGCTGAAAGAGTACGGCGTTTCCCTGGTGTACGCCACCTTGGGTCCCAAGGGCTGCCACGCCGCCACCCGAAACGCCGCCGTCACCGTTTCCAGCCCCGCCGGCATCCGCGTGGTGGATACCACCGGCGCGGGGGATATTTTCGGCGGCAGCGCCATGAGCCAGCTTTTGCAATGCGGCAAAGCCCCGGACGATCTGACGGAAGAAGGCCTGCGCGGCATCGTGCAGTTCGCCTGCACCGCCGCCAGCCTGTCCACCCAAACCCACGGCGGTATTTCCAGCGTGCCGGAGAAGGAAGCGGTGCTGGCGAAGATAGCGGAAAACGGCTGATCGTTTACAGTTCCTGTCTATTTCGGTGTAAAACCGTGCGGGCAAAGCATTGCCACAGCCCCCCTTTTCCCCTATAATGCAGTCGCGCGGGGCAAAAACCCTTGATCCTCCCGCGCCTATGGAGGAAAATATGAGCAGAGCAGAAGCCGTTTCACAGTATGCCGAAGCCCAGAAAAAAGCGAGAAAATATTACAGCGCCTGCATTGCCAAGGGCGTGTCTCCCTATCCCCAGGTGCTGAACGATATCATTGACGAATCCGCCGCCACCAACCCCGTGAAGGTGGGGCTGGTGGACATTCCCACGGACCGGATCGTGGGCACCTGGACCGACGGGCGCAAGGCCGCTTTCGCAGGCAATTTTATGCCGCTGCTGGATGAAGATACCGAGTTCGGCAGCAAATGGGTGAACCTGTGCGAAGCCCATTTAGACGAGGGCGGCATTACCGACCCCATCACCTGCATCGAATATTTGGGCAATTTCTACGTGCAGGAGGGCCACAAGCGGGTGAGCGTGCTGAAAAGCTACGATTCGCCCAGCATCCCCGGCATCGTCACCCGCATGGTGCCCGCCCTGTCGGACGATCCGAAGATTCAGCTTTACTACGAATTTCTGAAATTCTACAAGGTCAGCAAAACCTACCTGGTCACCTTCTCCCAGCCCGGCTCCTACGCCCGGCTGCAGGCCGCCTTGGGCTTTCAGCCCGACCAGGAATGGACCGAGGACGATCGCCGGGGGTTCAGCAGCGATTTCCGGCGTTTTTCCGCTGCTTTTGATCAGCTGAACGCGGAAAAGCTGCCCCTGACGGCGGGGGACGCGCTGCTGGTTTATATTCAGGTGCATCCCTTCGCGGAGCTGAGAAAGATGACCAGCGACGAACTCCGCCAAAGCCTCAGCGCCCTGTGGCCCGATATCCGCTTGCTTGCGGAGGGTGAACCCCTGTCGGTCAGCACCGAACCGGAGGAAAAGGAAAAGGGCCTGCTGAACCGCATCTTAGGCGGCCCTCGGCTGCATATCGCGTTCCTGTACGATTTCGATCCGCAAAAAAGCGCGTGGGCCGCGGCCCATGCCCAGGGGCAGAAGCACCTGGAAGAAAAATTCGGCTCCGCCATCCAGGTCAGTGCCTATCTGTGCGGCGAGGAAGACCCCGCCGAGGTGATCGAAAAGGCCGTGGCGCAGGGCGTCAACGTGGTGTTCGCCACTTCCCCCACGCTGATGGACGCCTGCCGCTTAGCCGCCGCCAAACATAAGAACATCGCCGTTTTCAACTGCTCCCTGTCCATGCCCTACGCGGGGGTGCGCAGCTATTACAGCCGCATTTACGAAGGCAAATTCATTACCGGCGCCATTGCCGGGGCCATGGCCCGGGACGACCGCATCGGCTATGTGGCCAGCTACCCCATCATGGGCGTCACCGCCGCCATCAACGCCTTTGCCTTAGGCGCGCGCATAACCAACCCCCGGGCGAAAATCGTGCTGAAATGGAGCTGCCTGCCCGGCAACCCCATCCTGGAATTCAAAAACGAGGGCATCACCGTGATTTCCAACCGGGACGAGGACGGCAGCAACACCAACCTGACCTGGGATTTGGGCACCTACATGGTAAAGCCCGAGGGCGGATTGCAGTCCCTGGCCGCGCCCCACTGGAACTGGGGCAGCTACTACGAAAAAACGGTGCAAAGCCTGCTCAACGGCGGCGTGGAAGCCCTGCGGGACAGCAAGCACGCCGTGAACGACTGGTGGGGCCTGAGCACCGGCGTGGTGAACGTGGAAATGGACGAGAGCCTGCCCGAGGGCGTGAAGCTGCTGGCCCGCATCCTGAAAAACGGCATCGTCAACGAGGAAATCGACCCCTTCCTGTCCCCCATCAAGGATCAGCGGGGCAACGTGATCAGCGACGGCACCCGTTCCTTCACCCCAGAGGAGCTGATGCGCATGGATTGGCTGAACGACAACATCGAAGGCGCGATTCCCGGCTTTGACGCCCTGCTGCCCCGGTCCCAAAACCTGGTGCGCCTGCTGGGCATCTACCGCCAGAATATACCGCCGAAAACGGAGGAAGCCGCCCTATGAAGCTGCTGCTGGTCGCGGACGAGGAAAGCCCCTTTTTATGGGATTATTACCAGCCCGGGAAGCTGGCCGGGATCGACCTGATCCTGGCCTGCGGCGATTTGAAGCAGGAATATCTTGAATTCCTGGTCACCATGTCCAACAAGCCCCTGTACTACGTTCACGGCAACCACGACAAGGGCTACGAAAACTTCCCCCCCGAGGGCTGCGAATGCTTAGACGATGAGCTGGTCACGGTGAACGGCCTGCGCGTCTTGGGGCTTGGCGGCTGCGCCCGGTACAATCCGGGGCCGTACCAGTACACCGAGCAGGAAATGGAAAAGCGCATCAAACGGATGCGCCGCAAGCTGCGCAAAGCGGGGGGCGTGGACGTGGTGATCACCCACGCGCCGCCCAAGGGCTACGGCGACGCGCCGGACAACGCCCATCGGGGCTTTGCCTGCTTCCTGCCGCTGATGGATGAATACCGTCCCCAATACTTGGTACACGGCCACGTTCATCAAACCTACGGCCACAGCCTGCCCCGGAAAATCCAGTACGGCGATACCACAGTGTTCAACGCCGTGGGCTGGCACATCCTGGAGATCGAACCCAATCCCGTCCCTCCGCCCAGCAGAAAAAGCATCTTCCCCTGGAGAAGGAAAAAAGCGGAAATCCCCTGCTAACAAACCACAGGCCCTATGTTATAATCATTTTGCGCTCCGCTTTGAGCGGCGCAGTACAAGGCTTTGCGGAAAGGAACGCGGACGATGAGTACCTTTTTGAGCGGCATCCTGGCCGGAATCAGCATTTCCATCGGCGGAACGGTGTTCCTGCTGTGCGAATCGAAAATCGTGGGCGCGCTGTTTTTCACGGTGGGCCTGTTTTGCGTTTGCGCCTTCGGATTTCACCTGTTCACCGGCAAGGTGTGCTACGCCTTCGATAACGACCGGACCTACGCGCTCAAGCTGCCGATCATCTGGCTGGGCAACCTGGCCGGGGCGCTGATTGCCGCTTTTCTGGAAATGTTCACCCGCTTAGGCCCGAATCTTACGGAAAAGGCCGCCGCAATTTGCCAAACGAAGTTAGGCCAGGGGCTTTTGAGCGCCTTTATCTTAGCAATCTTTTGCAACATCATGATTTTCGTGGCCGTGGAGGGGTACAAAAGCATCCCCCACGAGCTTGGAAAATACTTGGCGATCTTCTTCGGCGTAACGATTTTCGTCATCTGCGGCTTTGAACACTGCGTGGCGAACATGTACTACTTCACCGTTGGGAAAGCGTGGAGCGTGGAAGCGGCCCTGTACCTGCTGGTGATGACCGCGGGCAACGCCCTGGGCGGCGTTTCCATTCCCCTGCTTAGAAAGATGATTAAGAGGTAAATGAGCATGCTGGACCCTACGATTTACAAGGATTGGAAAATCGCGGAGGACGCGGAAAAATCCCTGCCGCCGGTTGAGGTATTCCGGGAGAAGATGGGCCTTGAACCCGACGAAATCATTCCCTACGGCCGCACGCCCAAGCTGGATTTCATCAAGATCATGAATAGGCTCCGGGATAAGCCCGACGGGAAATACATCGAAGTGACCGCCATCACCCCCACCCCCCTGGGCGAGGGCAAGTCCACCACGTCCTTAGGCCTCATCGAAGGCTTGGGCAAGTTGGGCAAAAACGTGGGCGGCTGCCTGCGCCAGCCCTCCGGCGGCCCCACCATGAACGTGAAGGGTTCGGCGGCGGGCGGCGGCAACGCTCTGCTGATCCCCATGACGGAATTTTCTTTGGGCCTGACGGGCGATATCAACGATATCATGAACGCCCATAACCTTGCCATGGCGGCGCTCAACGCCCGCATGCAGCACGAGCGCAATTACGACGACGACCGGCTTTCTTCCATCGGCCTCAAGCGCCTGGATATCGACCCGGAGCGCGTGGAATGGAGCTTCGTGCTGGATTTCTGCTGTCAGGCCCTGCGCAAAATGGAAATCGGCTTAGGCGAAGGCAAAATGGACGGCTACCGCATGACCACCAAGGCCAATATCGCCGTTTCCTCCGAGCTGATGGCGATTTTGGCCGTGGCCCGGGATTTGAAGGACCTGCGGGAGCGCATCGGCAAGATCGTGCTGGCCTACGATAAGCAGGGCAACCCCGTCACCACGGAGGATCTGGAAGTGGCCGGGGCCATGACCGCCTGGATGCGCAACACCATCAACCCCACCCTGTGCTACACGGTGGAGCATCAGCCCTGCCTGGTACACGCCGGGCCTTTCGCCAACATCGCCATCGGCCAAAGCTCGGTGATCGGCGACCGGGTGGGCTTGAAGCTGTTCGATTACCACGTGACCGAGTCCGGCTTCGCCGCCGACATCGGCTTTGAAAAGTTCTGGAACGTGAAATGCAGGCTGTCCGGCCTAAAACCCGACTGCTCCGTGCTGGTAGCTACCATCCGCGCCCTGAAAATGCACGGCGGCGGCCCCGAGGTGGTTCCAGGACGGCCCCTGCCCGACGCCTACACCCAGGAAAACTTAGAGCTGCTGGAAAAGGGCTGCGAAAACCTGTTCCATCACGTGAAAAACGTGAAGAAATCCGGCATCACCCCCGTGGTGTGCATCAACAAATTCTATACCGACACCGACGCGGAAATCGCCCTGATCCGCAAGCTCTGCGCCGAGCACGGCGTGCGCTGCGCCCTGTCCGAGCATTGGCAGTACGGCGGCGAAGGGGCCATCGAGCTGGCCCAGGCCGTGGTGGAAGCCTGCGAGGAAGAAACGGTCTTTAAGCCCCTGTACGATCTGGACACTCCCCTGCGCCAGCGCGTGGAGCTGATCGCCCGGGAAGTGTACGGCGCGGACGGCGTGGACTGGTCGCCCCTGGCCATCGAAAAGGCGGAGCGGTTTGAAAGCGATCCCAAGTACGCCGATTACTGCACCATGATGGTGAAAACTCACCTGTCCCTGAGCCACGATCCCAAGCTGAAGGGTGTGCCCAAGGGCTGGCGGCTGCCCGTGCGCGATATTCTGGAATACGGCGGCGCGAAGTTCCTTTGCCCCATGGCGGGTGCCATCAGCATGATGCCGGGCACGGGCAGCAATCCTGCCTACCGGCGCGTGGACGTGGACACCGAAACCGGCAACGTGCTGGGGCTGTTCTGAAAGAGAAAAAGTTGGGGTAAACCATTCTTTGAAGGTCAAAGAATGGTTTCCCCCAGACCCCCATCCAAGAAATCCACTCTGGGAAAAGCAATCAGGACGCATACGAGCATGAATTAAAAGGCTAAGAGGAGCCTTTCTCGGAAGGGGCCTGGGGGAACCTCTCTTTGGGCGCCAAAGAGAGGTTCCCCCAGGAAATATAACAAAATGCAGCAAGAGCTGCGGAAAGAAGGCAAGTTATGCGCGTAGTCATTCAGGATAATTACGAAAAGATGTGCCTGTGGGCGGCTCACTACATCGCCGGAAAAATCAAGGCGCACAAGGAAAACCGGCCCTTCGTGCTGGGTCTGCCAACCGGCTCCTCCCCCATCGGCGTGTACAAGGAGCTGGCGCGGATGAACCAGGCCGGAGAGCTGTCCTTCGCCAACGTGGTCACCTTCAACATGGACGAATACATCGGTCTGCCCCACGAGCATGACCAGAGCTACTGGTACTTCATGCACGACAATTTCTTCAATCATCTGGTGGACATGAAGCCGGAAAACATCAATATCCTGAACGGCATGGCCGAGGACCCCGAAAAGGAATGCGCCCGCTATGAGGAAAAAATCGCCTCTTACGACGGCATTGACCTGTTCATGGGCGGCATCGGCGTGGACGGCCACATCGCCTTCAACGAACCCTTCACCAGCCTTTCTTCCCGCACGGGCGTGCGCACCTTGACCACCGACACCCGCATCGTGAACAGCCGCTTCTTCGGCAACGATCCCGAAGCCGTGCCCAGCCAGGCCGTTTCCGTGGGCGTGGGCACTGTGATGGATTCCAGGGAAGTGCTGATCCTGATCAACGGCCACAACAAGGCCCGCGCCCTGGCCGCCACCGTGGAAGGCGGCGTGAGCCAGAAATGGACCTGCTCCGCCCTGCAAACCCACAACGCCGCCATCATTGCCTGCGACGAAGCCGCCTGCGGCGAGCTGACCGTGGACACCTACAAATATTTCCTGGATATTGAACGGAAAGAAAGGCTGTAAGCCTTTTTCCCAAAAACGTCAGGCTCCCGGACGAAAATCGCCCGGGAGCCTGGTGTTTTTGTTCGTTATTTTGTTTCAAGATAGACCCTGTCCACCCGCTTGCTGATGCCGCAGACCACTTCATAGCCGATGGTTCCGTAGACGTGCGCCAGATCGTCGGCAGTGATCGTTTCCTCTCCGCTTTTGCCGATCAGCACCACTTCCGAACCCATATGCACGTCGGGAATGTCCGTCACATCCAGCATCATCTGATCCATACACACCCGGCCCACGATGGGCGCTTTCCGTCCGTTGATCAGCGCCCAGCCCCTGCCGGAAAGCAGCCTGCTGTAGCCATCCGCGTAGCCCGTTGGCACGGTGGCGACGGTCATGGGCCGCTGCACCGCAAAGCTCCTGCCGTAGCCGACAGTGTCTCCCGGCTTGACGGCCTTCACCATGCTGACGACGGTTTTCCAGCTTAAAGCCGGTTCAATGCCCGCCGGAAGCGTGTTGACGTAATCCGGCTTTAGGCCGTACAGGATGATGCCCAGCCGGGCAAAGCAGGAAACGCCGGAACGGTGCCACAGGCCCCCCGCCGAGTTCATACAGTGGCAGTAGGGCAGGTGCAGGTCGGCAACCCGGTTTGCGACGTCCTCAAACAGGGCGATCTGCTTTTCGGTAAACGCCTGCTCCTCCGGCGTATCCGCCACGCACAGGTGGGTGAACAGCCCGTCCAAATTCAGCTTTCCGGCGTATGCCCGGATGACCCGCTCGCAGGCCGCCGGGTCGTCGGCATTCAGCCCGATGCGGCGCATGCCCGTATCAAGGGCGAACTGGCACTTTCCCTGAAAGCCCGTTTCCCAAAGCCCCTGGGCGTATTCCTCCGAAAGCAGGGCCTGGGTAATGTCGTACCGGGCCAAATCTGCCGCCCGGTCCAGGGGCGTATAGCCCAAGATCAAAATCTGTCCGCCCACGCCCGCGTTTCGGATGTGAATGGCCTCGTCGATATTGGATACCGCAAAGTGACGCACGCCGTGATCAAACAGCTTTTTTGCCACCACCCTATCCCCGTGGCCGTAGGCGTCCGCCTTGACGACGGCCATGACCTGCATATGCTCCGGTAGGGCGGCGCTGTAAATGTCCACGTTGCGCAGGATCGCTCTCAAATCAATTTCGACCCACGAACGGCCCGCTGAAATGATTTCATCCATCAATGCCTGTTCCAGCCTCCCCCATATCAAACGATCCTATCAGCGACTTCAATTTCTCTGATAGTATTCCTTATACCACCGGGCGAAGGCCCGCAACCCTTCCCGGATGCCGATGGCAGGCCGGAAATCGTAATCCTTTTCCAATCCGGCGCTGTCGGCGTAGGTCACGGGCACGTCGCCGGGCTGCATGGGCGCCAGCTTTTTGTGGCTTTCAAAATCGTAATCCTGGGGCAGCACCCCGGCGGAAACCAGCTCCTCCTGCAAAGTCTGAATATAATCCAGCAGATTTTCCGGCGTGCCGCCGCCGATGTTGTACACCGCGTAGGGCGGCAGGGGCAGGCCGTCTTCCCCGGTCTTCTTTTCCGGCGCGCCCCGCATCACCCGCAGCACGCCCTCCACGATGTCGTCCACATAAGTGAAATCCCGCTTGCAGTTGCCGTAATTGAAGATGGATATGGTTTCGCCCTTCACCAGCTTTTGGGTGGCGCTGAAATAGAACATATCGGGCCGCCCCGCCGGGCCGTACACCGTGAAAAACCGCAGGCCGGTGCAGGGGATATTGTACAGCTTGGCATAGCTGTGGGCCAGCAATTCGTTGCTCTTTTTGGTGGCGGCGTACAGGGAAACCGGGTTGTCCACCTTGTCCTCCGTGCTGAAAGGCACCTTCTTGTTGCCGCCGTACACGCTGCTGCTGGAGGCGTACACCAGATGTTCCACGGGAAAATGGCGGCAGGCCTCCAGGATGTTATAAAAACCGATCAGGTTGCTTTCGATGTACACGTCGGGATGGTCGATGGAATAGCGCACTCCGGCCTGAGCCGCCAAATTCACGACGACAGCGGGCCGGTATTCCGCAAAGGTTTTGTCCACCAGCGCCTTGTCCGCGATGCTGCCGCGAATGAACACGTGCCTTACAGGGCTGCTTTTCGCGGCTTCTTCGATCAGGCCCAAACGGTATTCTTTCAGCTTCGGGTCGTAATAATCGTTCATGTTGTCAAAGCTGATCACCGTGCCGCCGTTCATTTCCTTCAGCAGCCGCAGCGTAAGGTTGGCCCCGATAAAACCGGGGGAACCGGTGACAAGGATGGTTTTTCCGTTCAGCTCAACAGGCTGCTTCATTGGAAATCGCCTCCCAAGGCTCAAAGCTGCCCTTTTCCAGAATATCGGCGATGCGCTGGCAGGCTCGGCCATCGCCGTAGGGGTTGCAGGCGCGGCTCATTTGCTCATAGGCTTCCCTGCTTTCCAGCAGCTGCTTAAAGGTTCGGTAAATGGTCTCTTCATCCGTGCCCACCAGCTTCAGGGTGCCCGCGCGTACGCCCTCGGGCCGTTCGGTCGTATCGCGCATGACCAGCACGGGCACGCCGTAGGAGGGGCATTCCTCCTGGATCCCGCCGGAATCCGTCAGGCACAGATAGGCCCTGGCCTCAAAATTGTGGCAGTCGAACACCTCAATGGGTTCGATGATGTGGATGCGGTCGCATCCGCCTAATTCCGCGACCGCGGCCTCCCGCACGGCGGGATTCATATGGATGGGGTATACCGCCCGGCACTCGGGATGCTCGTCCAGCACTCGCCGGATGGCCCGGAACATATGGCGCATGGGTTCGCCTAAATTCTCCCGGCGATGAGCCGTAATAAAGATCAGCTTGCCGTCTCCCACCCAATCCAATTCGGGGTGGGTATATTCCCGCTTCACGGTGTGCTGCATGGCGTCGATCACCGTGTTGCCGGTCACATAAATGGTTTCGGGCTTTTTGCCTTCCCGCAGCAGATTGTCCCTGGCCTGGGGCGTGGGGGCGAAATTGTATTGGGCAATGACGCCCACGGCCTCCCGGTTGAATTCCTCAGGGTAGGGGCTGTAAATGTTATAGGTGCGAAGCCCCGCTTCCACGTGGCCCACGGGGATTTGCAGATAGAAGCAGGCCAGGGCCGTGACGAAGGAGGTGGAAGTGTCGCCGTGAACCAGCACCACGTCGGGCTTGACTTCCTCCAGCACCTTTTTCATGCCTTCCAGCACGCCCACGGTGATATCGAACAGGGTTTGCCGCTGCTTCATGATGTTCAGGTCGTAATCCGGAACCACGCCGAAGGTCTCCAGCACCTGATCCAGCATCTGCCGGTGCTGGGCGGTGACGCACACGGTCACTTCCAAGGCCGGCCTCTTTTTCAGTTCCAGCACCAGGGGGCACATCTTGATGGCTTCGGGCCGGGTGCCGAATACGGCCATGACTTTCTTCATAAGCATCTTCCTTCGCGCAAAGCGTTCTCCTGTTTTCAGGCCGTCTTCGCCTTTTCCCCCGCGTCCGCCGGGTGATAGGTGGATACCATTTTTTCCACCCGCTCTTGGATATCCGCCTTGTTGGCATAGGCGGCCAGCATCAGTTTCTCCAATTCCGCCAGGAATTCATCCGTATCGAAGGGAATGGGCCTGCCGATGTGGATCAGGTCGTTTTCCGTTCTCTGAATGCCTTCCTCCGCCATCAGCTTTTCCTCGTACAGCTTTTCGCCGGGGCGCAGGCCGGTATATTCGATCTTGATATCCAGATCCGGCACGAAGCCGGACAGACGGATCAGGTTGCGGGCCAGCGTGTCGATCTTCACCGGGCTGCCCATGTCCAGCACGAAGATTTCCCCGCCCTTGGCGTTGGCCCCCGCCAGCAGCACCAGGCTGACCGCCTCCGGGATGGTCATAAAATAGCGAATGATATCCGGATGGGTCACGGTGACCGGGCCGCCCTTTTCGATCTGCTTGCGGAAAATGGGAATCACCGAACCGTTACTGCCCAGCACGTTTCCGAAGCGCACGGCCACAAATTCGGTCTTGATCCGCTGATAGACGGAACCCGTTCCGTCCTTGTCCGCGTTTTCCATACCCTCGTGGGTAAACAGCTGGGGCATTTCACCGGCCCGGCCCGCCTTAATCATGGCGTCGAAGCTCTGAATGATCATTTCGCACAGCCGCTTGCTGGCCCCCATGATGTTGGTGGGGTTCACCGCCTTGTCCGTGCTGATCAGCACAAAGCGGCGGCAGCCGTGGATCATGGCGGCGTAGGCCGTTTTATAGGTGCCGATGGCGTTGTTCTTGATCGCCTCGCAGGGGGAGGTTTCCATCAGCGGCACATGCTTGTGCGCGGCGGCGTGGTACACCACCTCGGGCCGGTAATCCCTGAATACCTGGAACATCCTGCGGCTGTCGCGCACGGAAGCAATCAGCACCACCAGATCCAGATGGGGGTATTTTTCTTTCAGCTCCAGCTGAATGTCGTAAGCGCTGTTTTCGTAAATGTCCAGAATGATCAGCTGCTTGGGGCCGTGGGCGGCGATTTGGCGGCACAATTCGGACCCGATGGACCCGCCGCCCCCCGTGACCATGACCACCCTGCCGTTCAGGAATTCAAACACGTCCGTCAGATCCGGCCTGATGGGTTCCCGGCCCAGCAGGTCTTCCGTGGACACCTTTTTCATGGCTTCCACGGTCACTTCGCCGTTGGCCAGCTGATAAATGCCGGGCAGCTGCATCAGCTCGCAGTCGGAGGCGCTGCAAATGTTCAGCAGATCTCGCTTCTGTTCCGGAGTGGCGCTGGGAATCGCCAGGAAAATTTTATCAATTTTGTATTTTTCCACGCTGGCCAGAATATTGTCCCTGCCGCCCACGATGGGCACCCCTTCAATTTCCCGGCCCCAGGTGTTTTTATCATCGTCGATCATGCAAACGGGGCGGGCGGAAATCTCCTTGGCCTCGATCATATCGCGCAGCAGCATCTGCCCGGCGCTGCCCGCGCCGATGATCATCACGCGGGGAGCCTCGCTGTCCACATGCCGCCTCATATATATCAGCCTAAAAAACCGGTAGCCGAACCGGGCTGCCACCATGAAAAAGGTCTGGAAAAACAGCCCAAACACATAATAGGAAATGGGCATCCTGCCCACCAGCACCCGCATCAAAACGAGGTTGACCGCGCAGGAAACACAGGAGGCGGTCACCACGCGAAACATCTCCACATAGCTGGCGAAGCGCCAAACCGCCCGATACAGCCTGAACACCCAAAAAACCGCCACGCTGACCAGCGCGTGGATCCAAATATATTGTGAAAAACGCCCCCAATATTCCTCGGAGATTCTGGAAACAATGCAGTCAAAACGAATCCACAGGCCCAGAAAATAGGAACCCGTCACCACCACGATATCATAAATGTTCAGCAGCGTGGCCATCTTGACCCAATTGCTGATGTGAAAATCAAACTTCTTTTCCTTCATTCCAATCCCATCCTGCGTAAGATTCTCCCTCTTTTTTATACGGGAAAAACCGCATACGAGCATCCGTATGCAGAATAATTTTACCATGCCGGCATGGGCTTGTCAATCCGTCGCCGCGCGCCGCGCTACACTCTTTTCTTACATTTTTTCCAATTTCTTCGCTTCCATTTTTTTCTTGTTTTTTGCCCTTTGCATGGACAAACGGGCTTTTTTGTATTATAATTCAGCTATACGATCAGCGCGCCCTCCAATCAGGCGCCCGTATGCCGCACAGACGGACGAAAAGGAGGAAAAAATATGCAGTATGTACCTTTTGGCAAGCATGGCTTTGACGTTTCCCGGTTAGGCTTCGGCTGCATGCGCCTGCCCACCAAACCCGAAGGCGATAAGCAGGTGGTAGACCGGGAAGCCGCCGTCGCTCTCATCCGCCGGGGCATTGACGGAGGCGTCACCTATGTGGACACCGCCTATCCTTACCACGGCGGGGAAAGCGAGATCGTGGTGGGAGAAGCCCTGAAAAACGGCTACCGTGAAAAAGTGACCCTGACCACCAAGCTGCCTATTTGGGCGGTAAATGAAGAAAAGGACATGAACCGCCTGCTGGACGAGCAGCTCAAAAAGCTGGACGTGCCCTATGTGGATTTTTATCTGCTCCACGCCATGAACAATGAGCGCATGGACAAAATGATCGCGTTCCATTATAAAGACTTTTTGGCCCAGGCCGTCCGGGACGGCCGCATCAAACGGCCCGGCTTTTCCTTCCACGATGGAAAAGAAGCGTTCCTGCGCATCCTGCACGACTACGACAATTGGGGCATGGCGCAGATTCAGTTCAACTATTTGGACGATCAGGAGCAGGCCACGGTGGACGGCCTGCGCGAAGCCGGACGGATGGGCGTCCCCATCGTGGTGATGGAACCCCTGCGGGGCGGCGCGCTGGCGAATCCGCCGCAAAACGTGCGGGCGCTGATGGAAAACAACCCCCGCAAGCGCAGCGCCGTGGAATGGGCCTTCGCCTATATCGCCGATTATCCCGAGGTCGCCACCATTTTAAGCGGCATGAGCAGCCAGCAGCAATTGGACGATAACCTGCGCGTTTTCGATACCCTCACCGTGGGCGGCATGACCGAGGCCGACCGGCAGTTTGCCAAGGAACTCAAGCAGGCCTATCTATCCCGCATGCCCGTCAAGTGTACCGCCTGCCAGTACTGCCAGCCCTGCCCCCAGGGCGTACACATCCCCGATATTTTCCAGGCGTACAACGGCGGGAAAATGTTTGATAATCCGGGTCATTTCAACTGGCGCTACCGGGAACTGGCGGAAAAGAGCTTCGACGCTTCCCAGTGCGTCCAGTGCGGCGCGTGTGAAGCCGCCTGCCCCCAGCACCTGTCCATCATCGACTGGCTGCAAACCATTGATAAGGAATACCGGGAAACAGTCAAATAAGGTTTCGCTTGCCAATCCTTGCGTTTTATGGTAACATAAGAGACAGCAAAAACAAAACGCGACGCAAAGCAAGGGGAGGTATACTCATGGCAGCGGATTACAGCATTTGTTTGGACATCGGCGGCACCAAGGTACTGGGGGCAATTTTTGACGAAGCGGGCAAGCCCGTGTACCGGCTCAAGAAAAAGACCAAGTCCGGCGGCGATTCCTCCGAAAACATCGAGCAGGTCATCATCAGCGTGGTGCAGGAGATGATCAAGGAATCCGATATTAAAAAGAAGGACATCAAAGCCATCGCCGCTGGCGCGCCCGGCGTCATCAATCAGGCCGAGGGCGTCGTGCTGTTTTCCCCCAACCTGCCCTGGCGGGACTATGATATCAAATCGCCCATCGAAAAGGAATTCGGCGTGCCCTTCTACATCGGCAACGACGTGAACGTGGGCGTGCTGGGCGAATACAAATATGGCGCTGTACAGGGATACAAAAATATCGTGGGCTTCTTCGTGGGCACCGGCATGGGCGGCGGCCTGATCTTAGACGGCAAGCTGTTCACGGGCCACCTGTTCAAGGCCGCGGAATACGGCCATATGGTGCTGGACCCCGAAGGCCCCCTGTGCGGCTGTGGCCAGCGCGGCTGCCTAGAGGCGCTCTCCAGCAAGCAGGGCATGTCCTCCTACATCCGCCAGCAGGTTTCCCGCGGCAGGAGCTGCATGATGGCCGACGCCCTGGACGGTTCCGCCTTCAAGAGCAAGGCCCTGAAAAAGGCCCTGGAAGCAAAGGACCCCGTGGCCATGGAAGCCGTGGATCGGGCCTGTCATTGGCTGGCCGTCGCCACCGGCAACATGATCAACACCATCAGCCCGGACGCGGTAGTCTATGGCGGCGGCGTGATCGAGGCCGTGGGCGATATCTTCCTGGAAAAGATTCTGGCCGAGGTGGATCGCTACTGCATGACCTCCATCCGCCCCACCGTCACCCTGAAAAAAGCTGCCCTGGGCGACGATTCCGTACTCTACGGCGCGCTTTCCATGATTCAGGAAGCATGAGTCTTTATGCTGCTGGGGGAAACCATTCTTTGGAGGCCAAAGAATGGTTTCCCCCAGACCTCCTTCCAAGAAAGCCGCAAAAAACTCATTCGCTTATTGGAGGCTGCCGCGCGGCCCCATTTTTTTATTGCCGAAGCGAATGGTTTAATGGTACAATAACCGCATAGCCGCCCGCGGCCCGGGGAAAAATGGAAAAAAGGCCGCAAGGAGGAAAGCGCATGCAGAGGCTGCTTTTCGGGGTAATCCCCATTTACGGTTTGCTCATCGCCGGGGCCATGGCCCTGGGGGTGTTTCTGTGCGCCCGGCAGGAGGAACGGTTAGGGCTGCCCAAAGACACAGCCGTGGATTTCGCCCTGTGGGTGATCCCCGCCGCCATCATTGGCGCGCGGCTGTATTACGTGGCCTTTCAGTGGCCCTTGTACGCTTCTGATCCTCTGCGCATCCTGTACCTGTGGGAAGGCGGCTTGGCAATTTACGGCGGCGTTATCGGCGGGGCCGTGGCAGCGCTGATCTATGCCCGCGTCAAAAAGGTTTCTTTCGCCGCCCTGGCCGATATGGTGGCACCGGCCCTGATCTTGGGCCAGGCCATCGGCCGCTGGGGCAACTTCGTGAACCAGGAAGCCTACGGCGGCCTGATCGAAAACCCTGCCCTGCAATTCTTCCCCCTGGCGGTGTACGCCGACGGGGCATGGCGCATGGCTACCTTCTTTTATGAATCCCTGTGGAACTTCATCGGCTTCCTGATCCTGTGGCTGAACCGGAAGCGGGTCCAGGTCCGGGGCAATCTGTTTCTTGGCTACCTCGTTTGGTACGGCCTTGGCCGGGCGGTGATCGAGGGCCTGCGCACCGACAGCCTCATGTGGGGCAGCGTGCGGGTCAGTCAGGCGCTGTCCGTGCTGCTGGTGCTTGGTGCGGTCACGGCGCTGCTGATTCGGAGAAAGAAAGCACAAAAGTGACCTTATAAAACACTTTAAGACAGCAAAAGAGTGGAGAGTTGGGAGTGGAGAGTTGAGATTTATATAGTCAATCAAATTGGATTCTCTTGTGATAATCACTATATCATATCAACTCTCAACTCTTAACTCTCCACTCTGATTTAAAGACTTCTTGAATTCAGCACAAAAGAACAAAGATTGGAGGGCCTCCCATGCGCCTGACCACCTTATGCTACATCGAAAAAGACGGCTGCTGGCTGATGCTGCACCGCGTGAAAAAAGCCCAGGACGAAAACCAGGGCAAATGGATCGGCATCGGCGGCCACTTGGAGGAAAACGAATCCCCGGAGGAATGCGTGCTTCGGGAGGTTAAAGAAGAGACCGGCCTTTCTTTGACCGGTCTGCGCCTGCGGGGGATCATTACCTTTATTCTGCCCGATTGGGGCAACGAGCTTACCTTCCTGTACACCGCCGAAACGAAGGATTCCGATTTGCCGGAATGCCCGGAAGGGGTGCTGAAATGGGTACCCATGGAGCAGGTGGACAGCCTGTCCCTCTGGGAAGGGGATCGGGTATTCCTGCCCCTGCTCCGCACCCGGGAGGATTGCTTTTCTTTGAAGCTGATTTACCGCCCCGGCGGGGAGCTGGAAAGCTGGGCGCTGGACGAAGGGATGAATGCCTGATCCTGTTAGGAAGCCCTTTCCTTCTTCTGCAGCAGCACCGCCGCCACCACGATAAAGCCCTTGAAGGCTTCCCGCAGGAAGGTGGGCACGCCCACCAGGTTCAGCAGGTTGTTCATTACGGCGATGATCAGCATGCCCAGCACCGTACCCACCACGGAGCCTTTGCCGCCGCTCATGCTGGTGCCGCCCACCACCACGGCGGCGATGGCGTCCATTTCATAGCCGCTGCCCGCGTTGGCGTAGTCCATGCTGCCGATGCGGGCGATATTGATGACCGCCGCCACGGAAACCAGCGCGCCGGAGAGGACGTACACCAGGGCCTTGACCCGCTCCACATTGATGCCGGACAGCCGGGCCGCCCGCTCGTTGGAGCCGATGGCGTACACGTGCCTGCCGAAGGGGGTTTTGCGGGCCAGGATATACAGCAGCACGGCGATCACCAGCCAGTAAAGGATGGGCAGAATGATTTCTCCGCCGATGGTGGTGTTGGTGATGGCCCGGAACTCCTTGGGCACCTTGACGCCCGCCGTCTGCATAAAATGCTGGGTCACGCTGCGGCAAATCTTCATCATGCCCAAGGTGGCGATGAACGCGGGGATTTTGCTCCGGGCGATCAGAAGCCCGTTGACGGAGCCGATCAGGCAGCCCGCCGCCAGGGCGGCTGAAATGCCGATGATATAGGCGGGCGTCCCGGTGACGCCGACGGCGGTCAGCACCCCGTTTGCGTTGCCGTTGATGAGTACCATCATGATCGCGCCCACCGCCACCAGGGTTGAACCCACGGCCAGGTCGATGCCGCCGGAAATGATCACGAAGGTCATGCCTAAGGCAACCACGCCCACCGGGGCGTTATTGCGCAGGATGTTGATCCAGTTTTTGCCCCAGTTGGCGAACCACGTGCCAAAGTCAGGATAATCGAAGCCCAGGGCCACGGTCTGCACAAGGATCATCAAAAGCAGCACCGCGCCGGTGGAATACAGGGGATTGCTTTGCCATTTCCGGACGAACCGCGTGAAGAAGCCCTCCCGTTTCGCTTTTTCCGTCATTGCGCTTTCTCCTCCTCCGTGATTCCGCCCGTCGCCAGGCGCATGATGTTGCTTTCGTTCATGGCGTCCCCGCTGACCTCCGCCTGCAAATCCCCGTGGTACAGCACCAGGGCGCGGTTACAGACGCGAATGATCTCCTGGGCCTCGTTGGACAGCACCACCACGGCCACGCCCCGCCGGGCCAATTGCAGGATGATCTCGTAAATTTCTTCCTTCGCGCCCACGTCCACCCCCTGGGTGGGGTTATCCAAAATCAGCAGCTTGGGATCGGTACACAGCCACTTGGCCAGCACCACCTTCTGCTGATTGCCGCCGGACAGGCTGCCGATGGGATCGAAGGGGCTTCCCATTTTGATGCGCAGATTCCCGCGCTGGCGGTCAAAGCTTTCCAATTGCTTTTTCCGGCTGATGAGGCCGAAGCGGGCGAATTTTTCCAGCGTCACCATGGTGCCGTTATCCAGGATGTTCATATCCTTGATGATGGCGTTTTCCTTCCGGTTCCGGGGCAGATAACCGATGCCAAGGGCCAGGGCCTGGCGGGTGGAGGTGATCTGCACGGGCTTCCCCTCCAAATAAATTTTGCCCTGATACTTTCCGCCGTCGCCGAACACTGTGCGGAACAGCTCGCTGCGCCCGTCCCCCAGCAGACCGGTGACGCCCAGCACCTCTCCCCCATGCACCGTCAGGCTCATGTGGCGGTAATGGGGTTCCTGGGTCAGATCCTCCAGCCGCAGCACTTCCCGGTCCATTTGACCGCTTTGCCGAAGCGCCTCCATGGACACGTCGTGGCCCACCATATCCCGGGCGATCCCGGCGATGGAAGCGTCCTTCACCAGACCGCCGGACACCGCCGCGCCGTCCCGCAGCACCACGTACCGGTCGCAGATTTCCATGACCTCCCGCAGCTTGTGGGAAATAAAAACCACGCCCACCTGCCGCTTTTTGAGCATCCGCAGCATATCGAACACCCGCTCGATCTCCGGATCGGTGAGGGAGGTGGTGGGTTCGTCCATGATGATGACGGAGGCCTTCATCATCAGCGCCCGGGAAATCTCCACGATCTGCCTGTAGCTCAAGTCCAGGGACGAAACCGGCGCCGTGGGGTCGATCGCTATTTCCATCCGGTCAAACAGGGCGCGGGTCTGCCGAAGCTCCTCCTTGTGGTCGATGAACCCGTGTTTTTTGATTTCCCTGCCGATGAACATATTTTCGTACACCGGCAGATCGTTGATCAGGTTCAGCTCCTGGTGGATGAAAGCGATGCCCCTGTTCAGCGACTGGGCGGGAGAATGAAAAGAAACGGGCATGCCGTCGATCTCGATCACGCCCGCGTCCGGCTGCAGCACCCCGCCCAAAATATTCATCAGCGTGGATTTGCCCGCGCCGTTTTCCCCGAGCAAAGCGCAGATTTCCCCCGCCTCCAGGGAAAAATCCACCTGGCGAAGCACTTTGTTCGCGCCGAAGGATTTCACGATCCCCCGCATGGAAAGGTTCATTTTTTCACTTCCTCCTGCCGCCGTGGCAAGTTACATCCGCATCCGAATGGAACGAAGGGCCGTGGGTTCAGCCACGGCCCTCAGACTGTTGAAAAAGCCCCTGGGGAAGTATGAAGGGGCCGCAGCCCCTTCATCAACAAATCCGCAGGCGGCGGCGTGTACGTCGCCGAGGAGCAAATGAAATTTGCTTCCGCTATCAATTTCTGGCCGTAAAATGAGCGTTTTCGGCCTTTAGGCCGGAAATGCCATTTTACAAGAAATTGATGCACCAAAGGAAATCGGAATCCTGTTTCCGATTTCCTTCGCAGGGTGGCGAAAAAACTTTTTCGACACCCTGAAAGATCAATAGATGGTGTTGCTGGGATCCAGATACTGCTCCACGTTGGAAGCGTCCACGATCTGGGAGGGGATCACGGTGACGGCCTGCACGTCCTCGCCCGCCAGCTTGGCCAGCGCCACGTCGAAGCAGTCGCGGATCATCAGGGGGCTGTACAGAGAGGAACTGACGGCGATATCCTTGTTTTCAGCGATCAGCTGGAAGTATTCCTGGCAGCCGCCGCCGCCGGTGATGGCCTTGATGTCTTTGCGGCCCGCGTCGTCGATGGCCTGCAGCACGCCGATGGAGGTTTCATCGTCTAAGCTGTACACGGCGTCGATCTGGGGATTGGCCTGCAAAATATCCGCAAAGTCATTCAAGCCGTCTTGCCGCTTGAACTCGGTGGCGTATTCGATCACGTTCAGGTTGGGGGCGATTTCTTTGATGGTTTCATTGAAGCCAGCCATGCGCAGTTCGGACACGGAGCCGCTGGTGGGCACGGGCAGGGCGATCACGGTGGCTTCGGGGCCCACCTTGTCCACGATGAATTTCGCGCCCGCCACGCCCATGGATTTGTTATCGCCGGTCACTTTCAGAATGCCGTCCGCGTTGATATCCATATCGAAGGCCACCACGATCAGGCCCTTGTTGATAGCGTCCTCCACGGGGGCTTCCATGCCTTCCCACTGGGGAGCGATCACCAGGATCTGCGCGCCCCACAGGATGGCTTCGTCGATCTGGGCGGTCATTTCCTCGGCATTGCTGGAGGTGGTGAGCTTGTATTCGATCTTTCCGGCAGCTTCCAGCTCCTTGGCGTAGACTTCCGCCTGATAGGTGATGCCGCTGACCCAGGCATGGGTGGAAACGGGCACCAGCACGCCCACCTTCACCGGCGCTTCGTCCGCCAGCGCGGACACGAGGCCGAAGCACAGCGCCAGCGCGATACAGAGAGCAAGAACTTTCTTCATGAGAATTTTCCTCCTTTGATTTACGGCGGCAATCGCCGCGGGGAAGCCGGAAACGCCCTCGTTTTTCCATCCCGACGTATGCGTTTCCCCGCCTCCTTTTTACACTCAACATATTAGCCCACCGGGGGTGCGATGTCAAGAAACAACGGAAAATTTTATCCGCCGTACCGCCTGACCGCTTCACCCATTTCGGAAAAATGGGCTTCCATTTCTTCCGTCAGCTTGAGCATTTTGCGGGTTCTGTCCAGGTTCTGGCTGGGGCGGCTGATGCGGAAATAATGATCCCCCTCTAAGTAATCCGTCAGGAACCGGATGCCCGTTTCCAGGGTGATGACCCGCGCGCCCCAGGGCAGGGTTTCCTTTTCCAGGGGCGTCAGAGCGGCCCCGGCGGCGTCCAAATAGCCCCGCAGATAGGTTTCGTATTTCGCCATGTTCAGGTGTACCTTGCCCAAGTCCGGCTCGTCCTCCGGGCAGTCGTTGGCCCCGTAGCGGATGGAATCGCCAAAGTCCCAGGCGGCCAGGCCGGGCATCACCGTGTCCAGGTCGATGACGCACACGCCCTTGCGGGTCTTGCTGTCCAACAGCACGTTATTCAGCTTGGTGTCGTTGTGGGTCACCCGCAGGGGCAGCTTGCCTTCCCAAAGCAGATTCATGAGGAAAGCGCAGTCCTGCTTCCGCGCCCGGATGAAATCAATTTCCGCCCGCACAGAATCGGCCCGGCCCGCGCGATCCTCCTGAACGGCCTTTTCAAAGGCTTCATAGCGGCTCACCGTGTTATGGAAATTGGGGATGGTCTCATGCAGGGTATGGGCGGGATAATCCGCCAATTGATTCTGGAAATTGCCGAAGGCCACGGCGCTTTCGTAAAAATCGCTGTCCTGCTCCACCCGCTGCAAGCAGATGGTGTCCGTGACAAAAATATACACCCGCCAGCAGGAATCATCCTCGCCCCTGTACCAGGAACGGCCATCCCGGGTGGGGATCACGGTCATGGCCCCCCGTTCCGCGTCGCCTCCCGTGCGTTTCAGGTAATCCCGCAGGTATTCGGTGACGCGCACGATGTTGTCCATCAGCCCGTCGGGATCCTTGAAAATCCCGGTGTTCACCTTTTGCAGGATGTATGCCTTTTCCACACCGTCCGGCTGCAAGGCAATCACCCGGTAGGTTTCGTTGATGTGCCCCATGCCGTAGCGGGACACGTCCAGCACTTCACCGCCCCAATCAAACGCGGCCAGTACCGCCGGAGAGGCAAATTCCGCTGCTTTCATCGTCCGTTCGCTTCCTTTCAGGTTATCGCATCTATTATACAATTTAACATGACTTTTGTCATTCTTTTTTGGGAACAAGCGAAGAAAAAAGCGGCTTTTTTACATGCCGCTAATCACTTTAAAGCCTCTGTCATGCGGTAATAATGGAATTTCTTCGATTTGCGTATGCTCGATGTGGATGTGGGGCTGGCTTTTGAGCTGCAATACCAGCTTGCGGATGCGGCTGACGCCGCCCTGGGCTTCCAGCAATACGCGCCCGTCGGGCAGGTTGCGCGCCCAGCCGGTCAAATACAGCTCTTTTGCCAAGTAATAAGCCGTGTAGCGAAAGCCCACGTGCTGCACTTTGCCGGAAAAAATGATTCGCCATCTCGCCTGCGTTCCTTCCACGGCCTGCCCTCCATGCAGCAATTCCGCCCGGGGATGACCCCGGGCGGAAAAATGATCGTTTTGTGTTAAATGGTGTTTTCGTCGCTCATCAAATCGGCCAGCAGCTTTTCCTTGACCGCGCTCACATCGGTTTCCCGAATCTTCTGGCGCAGGGGCAGGACGGAGCGGGGAGAAACGGACAGCTCGTCGATGCCGATGGACAGGAAGGTTTCGGTCAGCTCTAAGTCCGCGCCTAATTCGCCGCAGATGCCCACCCACACGCCGTTCTTGTGGGCGTTGTCGCACACCATTTTCAGGGCGCGCAGCACGGCGGGATGGTGGGGATTGTAGAACCGGCCCAGGTCGGCGTTCTGGCGGTCGCAGGCCAGGGTGTACTGGGTCAGGTCGTTGGTGCCGCAGGAGAAGAAGTCCACTTCCTTGGCCAGCCGGTCGCTCATGAGGACGGCGGCGGGGGTCTCGATCATGATGCCGATCTCCACGTCCTCGGAGAAGGGAATGCCCTCCTGGGTCAGCTCGGCCTTCACCCGTTCGCACATTTTCTTGGCTTCCTTCACTTCCCACACGCTGGTGACCATGGGGAACATGATGCCGAGCTTGCCGAAGGCGGAGGCGCGGTAAAGGGCGCGGAGCTGGGTATGGAAGATTTCGGGCCGGTTCAGGCAGATGCGCAGGGCGCGGTTGCCCAGGGCCGGGTTTTCTTCCTTGGGCATGTCAAAGTAGGCGATCTGCTTGTCCGCGCCGATGTCCAGCGTGCGGATGACTACTTCCCTGCCGCCCATGTCGGAGAGGGCTTTTTTGTAGGCTTCAAACTGGTAATCCTCGGTGGGATAATCGTCGCAGTTCAGGTACAGGAATTCGCTGCGGAACAGGCCCACGCCGCCCGCGTCGTTGCTGAGAACGGCGTGTACGTCGTCGGGGGAGCCGATGTTGCAGTACACCTTGATGCTCTGTCCGTCCTTGGTCACGTTGGGCTGGCCCTTGAGCTGTTCCAGCAGCTCGCGCTGCTTCTTCAGCTCTTCCATCTTCTTGACCAGACGGGCCTTGGTGTCGGCGTCAGCGTCCACAACCACGCCGCCGGTGCCGCCGTCGATGATGACTTCCCGGCCCTCATATTCCGGCTTGAGCTGATTGCCCACGCCGATGATGGCGGGAATGCCCATGGTGCGGGCCAGGATGGCGGTGTGGGAGGAACCGGAGCCGCCCTCGGTGACGAAGCCCAAAATCTTGCTCTTGTCCAGCTGCACGGTTTCACTGGGGGCCAGGTCGTCGGCGGCTAAGATCACAGGCACGGGAGAATCAATGCCCCCCTGCACCACGCCGGTGAGGGCGGAGATGATGCGGCCGGAAACGTCCTTCACGTCGGCGGCGCGGGCCTGGAAGTAAGCGTCCTCCATGGCGGCGAACATCTCGGCGAACTGGGCGGCGGTGTCGGTGACGGCAGCTTCCGCGTTGAGCTTCATTTCCTGGATAGCGGTCTGAATGGCTTCCTCATATTCCATATCCTCCGCCATCATCTGGTGGGTTTCAAAGAGCAGGGCCGCTTCGTCGCCCGCTTCTTCCCGGGCCTTTTCGGCCAGCTCGCCCAATTGCTCAATGGCCTTTGCCTGGGCCGCCTTAAAGCGTGCCCATTCCGCGTCCACATCCTCTACTTCATAGCGGCGGATGGTGGATTTGGCGCGCTGATAGTAATACAAAGGGCCGATGGCCACGCCGGTGGATACGCCCTTGCCCTGAATGGAAATCATGGGATTCATCCTCCTGTTCGTTGATTCGTTTTGATTGGGGGTTATAACCAGAAAAACCGTGCTATGATCGCTTCTGCGCTGTCAAAATCGGCGGATGAAGCGCCGATGTCGATCCTGTACTGACCCTTCATCCAGGAAACCTCGATGACACACATCCTGACGCCGTCTAAGGATTCCTCAATCCGCATACACGGCATTTCACAGCCGTCGACAATGATAGAGCCGAATTCCATGGAAACGACTGTAATTCCATAGGATTCCAGGTTTTTCTTCAGCTTCGCGGCTTCCATCCTATACATCGTCCGAAAGCCCAGCGCATGATAAAGCCCTGACGCAGCGCCCTCGTTCGTGATAACGGACATTACGCTTTCCTTGCCTTCGTCCGCTATTGCCATGAAAAAGCAAAGGGAATCCCGCTCTTCCATGGCTTTGGAGAAATCCTCTGTGAAATAGTCTTCTGACTTTTCGTAGACAGAGGCTATGTCAGTTTCTGACGCGATCTGCCAGTCGCCAAGATGAAAGCCAAAGCCTGCATAGGCGTTTTTGTAATCGCAATCCTCGACGAAGCCTGTCACATCCTGCCGCGTGGCTTCCGCGAAAGCGCAGGCGGCTGTACACATTAGTGTCAAGGTCAGGAAAAGCACCGTGTATTTTTTCATTCGTCTGCCTCGTCTATCATCGTTTTCGGCGAAAAACAGAAGGGACGGCTGTCTTTTCGGGCAGCCGTCCGGGTCATTTGCTTACAGATTAGCCTTGAAGAAGGCTTCGATGGCGGCGGCGGCGGTGTCTTCGTCCGCGCCCTCGACGGTGACCTTCACGGTGTCGCCCTGCTTGATGCCCATGCCCATGAGGGCCATGAGCTTGAGGGCATTGACGGCCTTTTCACCCTTGATGACGGTGACGGTAGAGGCGTACTTCTTGATTTCCTTGACCAGCACGCCAGCGGGGCGGGCATGGATGCCAACGGGATCGGTGATGGTGTACTCGAAAGACTTCATGATGTTTTCCTCCCTATATTTTTATTTTTTGAGACGCTGTTGATTGGGCTCCGCCCAAGGTGGCTTTTCACTCATTGTTTCTCCGGACTGCATATTTATTCCCTTAGATTGGCCAGCGCCTTTTCGGCTTCTTCATGCCCCTGATCAGCGGCCAGCTGGTAGTATTCCGCCGCTTTCTCGTCAGATTGCTCCACGCCTCGGCCAGTCTCATAGCAGTATCCAAGATAATACTGTGCCCATGCATTGCCTTGATCCGCGGCCAACTGATAGTATGCTATCGCTTTTTCAAAGGACTGCTCTACCCCCTGACCGTTGTCATAACAAAAGCCCAGCCTCATCTGGCTTTCAGCATTTCCTTGATCCGCAGCCAACTGGAAGTATTCTATGGCTTTCTCGTAGGATTGCTCCACGCCTTCGCCATTATAGTAGCGATTACCCAGATTGTTCTGCGCCGCTGCGTATCCCTGGTCTGCTGCCAGCCGGTAGTATTCCGCAGCTTTTTCGTAGGATTGCTCCACGCCGCGGCCATTCTCGTAGCAGTATCCGAGATAATACTGTGCCCAAGCGTTGCCTTGATCTGCGGCCAGTTGGTAGTATTCTATTGCCTTTTCAAAGGACTGTTCCACTCCTTGGCCGTTGTCATAGCAAAAGCCTAGCCACATCTGGCTTTCAGCATATTTTTGTTCCGCGGCTAATTGGAAAGATTCTACGGCTTTTTCGTAGGATTGCTCTACACCTTTGCCATAATAGTAGCATTTGCCCAGATTGCTCTGCGCCCATGCATCACCTTGATCTGCCGCCAGTTGATAGTATGCTGCCGCTTTTTCGTAGGATTGCTCCACGCCTTGGCCATGCTCGTAGCAAATGCCAAGCGTGTACTGCGCCCATGCATCACCTTGATCTGCCGCCAGTTGATAGTATGCTGCCGCTTTTTCGTAGGATTGCTCCACGCCTTGGCCATAATAGTAGCAATAGCCAAGATTGTTCTGCGCCGATGCATCACCTTGATCTGCCGCCAGTTGATAGTATGCTGCCGCTTTTTCGTAGGATTGCTCCACGCCGCGGCCATCATAGTAGCATTCGCCAAGATTGTTCTGCGCCGATGCATCACCTTGATCTGCCGCCAGTTGATAGTATGCTGCCGCTTTTTCGTAGGATTGCTCCACGCCGCGGCCATACGCATAGTAATCGCCAAGATTGTTCTGCGCCGATGCATTACCTTGATCTGCCGCCAGTTGATAGTATGCTGCCGCTTTTTCGTAGGATTGCTCCACGCCTAGGCCATAATAGTAGCAATAGCCCAGCCGCATCTGGCTTTCAACATATTTCTGTTCCGCGGCTAACTGGAAATATTCTACGGCTTTTTCGTAGGATTGCTCTACACCTTTGCCATAATAGTAGCAATCGCCCAGCTTGTTTTGCGCCGATGCATTACCTTGATCTGCCGCCAGTTGATAGTATGCTGCCGCTTTTTCATAGGATTGCTCCACGCCTAGGCCATACGCGTAGCAATCGCCAAGATTGTCCTGCGCCGATGCATTACCTTGATCTGCCGCCAGTTGATAGTATGCTGCCGCTTTTTCGTAGGATTGCTCCACGCCTAGGCCATACGCGTAGCAATCGCCCAGCTTGTTCTGCGCCGATGCATCACCTTGATCTGCCGCCAGTTGATAGTATGCTGCCGCCTTTTCGTAGGATTGCTCCACGCCGCGGCCATAATAGTAGCAATTGCCCAGATTGCTCTGCGCACTTGCATTACCTTGATCTGCCGCCAGTTGATAATATTCTGCCGCTTTTTCATAGGATTGCTCCACGCCGCGGCCATACACGTAGCAAACCCCCAGATTGGTCTGCGCACTTGCATGTCCCTGGTCGGCGGACAGCCGGTAGTATTCCACAGCTTTTTCGTAGGATTGCTCTACGCCTTGGCCATCCTCGTAGCAAAGGCCCAGATTGTTCTGCGCCCATGCATCCCCTTGATCTGCCGCCAGTTGATAGTATGCTACCGCCTTTTCGTAGGATTGCTCCACGCCGCGGCCATCCTCGTAGCAAACGCCCAGATTGTACTGAGCCATTGCATATCCCTGATCTGCAGCCAGCCGGTAGTATTCCACTGCTTTTTCGTAGGATTGCTCCAGGAAGTAACCATTATCGTAGCAAATGCCTAAATTGTATTGCGCATTGCGGTATCCCTGAGCCGCAGCCAATTGAATATATTCTACTGCTTTCTCGTAGGATTGCTCCACGCCATAGCCATTCGCGTAACACCGCCCCAAGCCGTTCTGACCTATGGCATTCCCTTGTTCCGCAGCCAGCCGGTAATACTCTACTGCTTTCTCATAGGATTGTTCAATGCCGTAACCCTTGTAGCAGCAATTTCCCATATAGGCCTGCGCTTCAGCAAGCCCCTGCTCTGCCGCGGGAAGCAGATACTGAATCGCTGTCTCGTAATCTTCCTGATCGAATGCCTCTTTACCCTTGATGAGCAAATCCTGAGCGCTTTCCTCCGTGATGGCAGACATGCAGGCAAAAACGAGCATGATGCACAGAGCAAACAAGAAAAACCTTTTCATCTGTTTTCTCCTCTTATGACGGTATGGCGTGGGGGTCACAGGCTTTTTTCAAGCGCTGCGACGTTCCGCAGGACGCCGCCGGGAAAGGCAGCGTCCTGCTTTTGGCTGAAAAACGGAGGCTGCTTACTTGACGCCGCACTCCACGCCTTCCAGGTCGTCGGAGTTGGTGAGCAGGACGGCCACGGTATCGGAATAACCGGCGGCCTTGATCTTGGCGCGGTCGAAGATGATGAGGGGCTGACCGGCCTTGACGGCGTCGCCTTCCTTGACGAGGCAGGTGAAGCCGTCGCCCTTCATGTTGACGGTGTCCACGCCCACGTGGATGAGCATTTCCATGCCGTTGCATTCGACGCCCACGGCGTGCTGGCTCTCGGCCACGGAGGAAATGGTGCCGTCAAAGGGCGCGACCACTTTGTCGTCGGCGGGCTGAATGCCCACGCCGTCGCCCAGCACGCCGGAAGCGAAGGTCTCGTCGGGAATCTGGTCCCGGGCGATGACGGTGCCCTTCACGGGCTGGAGTACCTGGCCCGCGGCGCAGCGGATGACGCTGACGGTGGGCACTTCGATAGCGGGAGCGGCGGGCGCGGCTGCGGCGGGCGCTTCCTCAGGCTGTTCTTCCTTCCAGATGACGGTGGTGACGGCGAAGGCGATGCCCGCGGAGATCAGCAGCTCGATCACATACACGGGGATGTTGTTGATGGCCAGCAGGCCGGGGATGCCGGTGACGCCGTAGGTGGTAGCGCCCAGGCCGGTGAGGGAGCCGAAGATCGCGCCGACGGCGCCGCCGACGACGCCCGCGATGAAGGGCTTCATGAAGCGGAAGTTCACGCCGAAGATGGCGGGTTCCGTGATGCCCAGGGAAGCGGAGAGGGAGGAGGGCAGGGCCACGGACTTGAGCTTGCCGTTGCGGCACTTGATGGCGACGGCCAAGCAGGCGCCGAACTGGGCGAAGTTGGCGGCGGAGGCGATGGGCATCCAGATGTTCAGGCCCAAAGCGCCCGACAGCATGCCGGCCTCGATGACGTTGTACATATGGTGCAGGCCCATGACGACCGTCCAGGGATAGAGAGCGCCCATGACCAGCGCGCCGATGCCGCCGGTGGAGGTCACCAGCCATTTAGCGCCGGTGAGTACCCAGTTCTCCAGGATGGAGAAGATGGGGCCAATGACCAGGAAGGTGGCGAAGGCGGTCACAAGAACGGTGACGAGGGGGGTGACGAACAGGTCGATCATTTCCGGCACGTGCTTATGGAGCCATTTTTCAACGGTAGCCATGAGCAGCACCGCCAATATGACCGGGATGACGTGGCCCTGATAGCCCACCTGGGAGATGGAGAACAGGCCCAAATCCCATACAGCCGGCTGGTTGGTGGGGGTAACGGTCCAGGCGTTCATCAGGGCGGGGTGTACCATCATGATGCCGATGACGCCGCCAAGGAAGATGTTGCCGCCAAACACGCGGGCGGAGGAAACGGCTACAAGTACGGGCAGCAGGGCGAAGGCGGTGTTGGCGACCATGTCCAGGAAGCCGAACCAGCCGCTTTCCGCGAAGGAAGGAATGGCTTTGGCCAGGGCTTCCACCAGACCCATCATCAGACCGGAGGCCACGATGGCGGGCAGGATGGGCACGAACACGTCGCCGGGCGTCTTGAGGATTTTCTTCCACAAGGGCATCTTGGAAGCGGCGGCCGCTTTCACGTCGTCCTTGGTGGCGGCGGAAGCGCCGGTGACGGACAGGAACTCGTCGTACACCTTGTTCACCGTGCCGGTGCCGATGATGAGCTGCAGCTGGCCGTTGGATTCAAACATGCCCTTCACGCCGTCCACGTTTTCCAGCACCTTCTTGTTCACCTTGCTGTTGTCCGCGATGACCAGGCGGAGACGGGTGGCGCAGTGAGCCGCGCTGATGACGTTGGAGCCGCCGCCGATGTTGGCAGCGATTTCCTCGGCGCACTTTCTGTAGTCAAGAGCCATTGGTTTTACCCTCCTTTTTTCTTCGAGAAATTTGTCAAACGCGGGAGATTTTTTGACAAATCAGCGGTATTGAGGTTATTATACCGGATGAGGCGCTCCCTGTAAATGGATAAGTTTTGCACATTTTGCACAAATGGGCACGAAATCCGGTCAGAGAAGGCCTAATTTTTCAAAGGCCCAGTACAAACCGTCGGCTTCCACGGCAGGGCATACCAGATCGCTGATCTCCTTGAGCTTGGGGCTGCCGTTGTCCATGCACACGGAATAGCCCACCGTTTCGATCATTTCCAGGTCGTTCATGCTGTCGCCGAAGCCGTAGGTATCCTCCATGGGGATGCCGAAATGATCCGCCACGATCTTCACTCCCCGGCCCTTATCGAATTTCCGGTTGATCAGCTCTCCATTCAGGCAGTGGTGGGCGGCCACGTCCTGCACCACGAAGTTGTATTTCTCCTCCAGGGCCTGACGGGCGGGTTCCAATTGCCTGGCTTCCTTGCACATGAACACGATTTTGTAAATGGGGCTGCCGTCGTATTCCGACATGGGGCGGATGTTCAATTGCTCCGCCAGGGCCTTGCGCCAGCGCACCAGTTCGCTGTTGCCCTCCCCGGCCTGGGCCAGGAAATCGCCCAGATCCTCGTCCCCCCAGGTGGTATCCCGGGCCTCGATGGTGCGGAACACGCCCTGTTCCTTCAGCAGGCGCATGCCCGTTTCAAATTCCTCCTTGGGCATGGGGCAGTCGAACAGCACCTCGTCCCCGGCGAACACGTAGCCGCCCGCCCCCGCAACGGCCCCCTCGAAGCCCAGCGCCAGCACCGGGGCCAGCATGCCGGGGTTGCGTCCCGTACACAGGAACACCAGATGCCCTTTGGCCTGGGCCATCCGGATGGCTTTCATGGCGCTTTCCGGCGGCACGTTGCTGCCCGCGGGCGTCAAAGTGCCGTCGATGTCCAGAAAGATCAGCTTTCGTTTCATCCTGTTTTCCGCCTTTCCTGATTCATTTCCGCCGCGGTAAATCTGACGGGCCGCAGCATGTATTTTTATTATAGCATTTCGGCCAAAAAATTACAATCACCAAAAAAAGAAAAAGGACGGTCAGCGTTTCCGCCGCCGTCCCATTGTTGGTATATCTTATACCGCGCCGTCGTGCTGAAGCACCACCTGCACGGTTTTCGCCAGGATCTTGAAATCCAGCCACACGCTCCAGTTGTCGATATATTTCTGGTCCAGAGCCACCACCTGCTCGAAATCGGTGATCTTGCTGCGGCCGCTCACCTGCCACATGCCGGTGATGCCGGGCTTCACGCTCATGCGGATGCGGTGGCGGGGGTCGTACTGGTTCCATTCGTCCAGGGTGGGCGGACGGGTGCCGACTAAGCTCATATCTCCCTTAAGCACGTTGAAAAACTGGGGAAACTCGTCCAGGCTGGTGTTGCGGATAAAGTTGCCGATGCCCTTGGGCTTGCCGTCCCTGCCCTTCTTTTCGCTGCCGATGATGCGGGGGTCGTCGTCCATTTTGAACATCAGGCCGCCCTGCACCTTGTTCTTTTCCATCAGCTCGGCCTTGCGCTTTTCCGCGTCCATATACATGCTGCGGAACTTGTACATTTTGAACACGCGCCCGTTCAGGCCGATGCGCTTCTGGGCAAAGAAAATGGGGCCGGGGGATTTGATGTAGATCAGGGGGCCGATGATCAGGGTCAACATCCCCGTGCCGATGGTGCCGATCAGGCCGCCTGCGATATCCACCGCCCGCTTGAGGAACAGGGCCGAATCGGAAACGAAGCGTATGGAATTGGTAATTACCTTGAAGCTGCCTAATTCCTCCACGCCCACCTCCGTGTTGGAAAAATCGTCCAGAACGGAAAGGCTGGTATGGATGGTGATGCCCATGTACAGGAAGTTGGCCATCAAGCTCTTGGGATAGGGCACGTTATCCTCCAGCAGCACGAAAGCGTCGTCGATCCACAGGCGGGTGATTTTTTCCAAAATCAGCTCGCCGTAGGCGTAAAAGACGGGCACGCCCAAATCGTCGTATCTTTCCGGCGGGGTCTCGTCCAGCAGGATGATGCAGCTCAATTCGTACTCGGCGGAAATGGTGTTTTCCCTCAGACGCCGGAGTACCGAGTAAACGCGCTCGCCGGTCGTGACGATAGCCACCTTACGCTTGGGCAGGCCCTTGCGCAGATGGCGGGCCTTGTTGGCCTGACGCACGAAAAAGTTGATGTCAAAATACAGGCCCGCCACGATCAGCAGTTCCTTATTTTTCACCGGGGTATGGGTCATCAGGATGAAAGCGCCGCTGAGCAGCTCGATCATGGCGATGTTCAGCAGCAGGGATTTCAATTCCTCATACATGCCGCGGGTATAGATCCGGTCGTAGGCGTTGGAAAACAGCCCCAGGGCGATCTGCACCACCAGGAAAACGGACGCCTGGATCACATACTGCTCGTCGTTGTAAAGGAAGCCCTGGTGCTTGGTGATGCCGTACATCAGGATGAAGGAAAGCTGCATCACCACCACGTCGAAAAACGCGAAATCCAGGTGCCTTAAGGCGCTGTCGGAACGGTTGGAATGCACGGCGCTCCCTCCTTTCTTTCGTTCAAGTTTACTTGGCGGCCATGGATTTGCTGTTCAGCACGTACAGCACGATGCCGATAAAGACCCAGGCGATCACGCAGATCATAGCCTCCTCACTGATGGCGGAGCTTAAGCCCTCCACCGGCACGAGCTGGAAAAAGATCCAGAGCAGGCACAGCAGCATGCCCACCGCGCCGGTGAATACATAGCGCTTATCCTCGTTCTGCACGGCGTTGAGCAGGGCGGCCAGGGAACAGTAGCCAAAGCCCACGGCGGTGGCCACGGAGGCCAGCTCCTCGATGTAGTCAAAAGCGCTCCGCGCCAGGGACAGCAGCAGCGCCATGATGACCACCAGCTTCACGGCGTTGACGGGCGTGCCGTAATGCTTATGCGTCTTGCCCAGGGAGGTGGGCAGCGCACCGTCGTTGGCCATCTGGGAAATGAGGCGGCTGATGGAGGCGAAAAAGCCCACCAAGCCGGTGAGGGTGGCGCTGATGCAGGAGGCGAAGAAGATCACGGTGCCGATCTTGCCCATGGATTTCCGCGCCGCCATGGCCACCGGATACCCGGCCACCCCGGACATGCCCCGAAGCCTGTCCACATATTCTGGCCAGGAGGAAAAGCTGTCCGGCATGCCCAGCAGGGCGCTGAAGATATTGGCCACATAGGCAAAGGTGCCGCAAAGCACGGAAATGACCATGATTTTCCCCAACTTTTTCAGGGGGAAATTCAGCTCGGTGGTGGCGTTGGACAGAGAATCAAAGCCTACGAAGGCCCAGGGCGTCATGATAAAGATGGTCATAAAGGCGCGGCGCGGGCCGGTGCCGGGATAATAAGCGGGGGACAGGGTGCGGGCCGTATCGCCCGCCGTAAAAACGGAAGCGATCAGGATGATCACGATGCCGCCCAGCAGCAAAATAGCGCCGACGGTCTGCACCAGGGCGGTCTGCCGCATGCCCCGGATGTTGATAAAACCGAACAGCACCAGGGCGGCCACCACCACGATGGCTTCCACCAGCAGGGTGTTGGACTGGAAAAAGTAGGCCCGGAATTCGATGTGCAGAAATTCCTCCAAGATCGTGCGCAGCAGCATGCCCAGGGCCCGGGCGTTCAGGGGGATGCAGCACAGGTGCGCCAGACCCATGGCCCAGGATGCGGAGAACGCCTGACGGCGGTTGCCGGAAACCTTCACCAGGTTGTAAATGCCGCTCATGCTGGGATACAGGTTGCTCAGATAATGGTAGTTCAGGGCGATGATCGCCATGGCGGCTCCCGCTACCAGGAACGCCAGGGTGGAGCCTAAGATGCCGCCCACGGGCAGGAACGTGGTGGCGGGCATAACGAAGGCCGCCCAGCCGATCATGCAGGCGAAGGAAAACGCCCAGGCATTCAGCGGCGACAGCTTATTCCGCGCGATGCTTCCTTTTGTATACATAGACGATCTCTCCAAACCAATTCTCATTTTATCCCGTCAGGGCTTCGGGCGCTTGTCCTCGGTGCGTTCGCTGATGATATACCGGGGGCGGGCCTTGGTTTCCAAATAAATCTTCCCCACATATTCGCCCACGACGCCAAGGAACAGCATCTGCACGCCGCCCATGAAGCACACGGCGCAGGCGGTGGCGGCCCAGCCCTCCGCTGCCGCGCCGCACAGGGCGGCGATGATGATCCACAGCAGGGCGATGAAGCTCAAAACGCTTACGATCAGGCCGAACAGGGTGATCACGCGGATGGGCTTCACCGACAGGCTGGTGACGCCGTCGAAGGCCAGGGCCAGCATTTTTTTCAGGGGATAATGGCTGCTGCCCGCGAGGCGCTCGTGCCGCTCGTAATACACCGAGGTGGATTTGAAGCCCACCAGGGGGAACATGCCCCGCAGAAATAGGTTCACTTCTTTGAAATTGGCGAACTCCTTCAGCGCCCGGGCGGATACCAGCCGGTAGTCCGCGTGGTTGAACACCACGTCCACGCCCATGCCCCGCAGCAGCTTGTAATATCCCTCGGCGGTAAAGCGCTTGAAAAATGTGTCCGTATCCCGCTTGCTGCGCACGCCGTACACGATTTCGCAGCCGTCCAGGTACGCGTCCACCATTTCGTCCATGGCGTTGATATCGTCCTGGCCGTCGCAGTCGATGGAAATGGTGATATCGCATTTGTCCTTGGCTTCCATCAGGCCTGCCAGCACGGCGTTCTGGTGGCCCCGGTTGCGGCTTTGGCGGACGCCCGTATAGCGCCGGTCGGAGGAGGCCAGGCCGGATATGATCTCCCAGGTTTTGTCCTTGGAGCCGTCGTCCACGAACAGTACCCGGCTTTCCCCGCTGATTTTTCCCGCCCGGCTCAAATCGTCGATTTTTTGCAGGAACTGGGGCGCGGTCACCGGCAGCACTTCTTCCTCGTTATAGCAGGGGATCACGATATATAAAGTAGGAATCATCTCGTATCTCCTTTCCGGCTTGCCCGGTCGGGAAGCGGTACGGAAAAAACGCGCAGGATCAGCCCCCAAAGCGATCCCGGCCCGCCGCCCATCTGCTCATAAGATATACTTATCTTACCACAATCGGCCAGAATTTACAAGAAAAATCATTGAAGATCGCTATTCCGCGATTTATTCCACCGGCTTGCCTGCCTCGATGAGAGAAAACATATCAATGCGGCGCTGATGCCGTCCGCCCTCGAAGGGGGTTTTTACCCAAATTTCCACGATCAGCTTCGCCAGCTCCGGCGCGATCACCCGACCGCCTAAGGCCAGCATGTTGGCGTCGTTGTGGGAGCGGCTCATTTTGGCGCTGTAACAGTCGGAGCAGCAGCAGCAGCGAACGCCGGGCACCTTGTTGGCGGCGATGGAAATGCCCACGCCGGTGCCGCACAGGATGATGCCCCGGTCGCAGTCGCCGTTCACCACGGCATTGGCGGCGCGCACGGCAAAAATGGGGTAATCCCGGGGATCGCCCTCGTTGATGCCGAAATCCTCGTATTCAACGCCCAATTCCTTTAATGTTTCCTTGATGGGTTCCTTCAGCGGCGCGCCGGCCGGGTCGCAGGCGATGGCAAACTTCATGGGTGCTTCCTCCTTTGCGTTGTATACAAATTATTTTCTGCGTGGATTTGAAAAAACCTGCTAAAGATGAAAAAAGTGAAAAGTGGAAAGTGAAAAGTGAAGATTAGAATAGTGCAACCGCCGTGCAAATCGCTTTCACTTTTCATTTCCACTTTTACCACTTTTCACTTTCCGCTTTTCAACTGTTTCATCCGGCGCTCCAGCACGTCCGGGGCGGCCACGGAATAGCCGAAGAAGCCCAAGGCCTCGCCCAAGGCGTAATAATTCCCGTGATTGTAGGCCACCAAACGGGCTTTGCCGAAGTCGATGCGGCCCGCTTCGTCGATCAGGTCAGGCCGCACGCCCATCTGCTCCACCTTACCCAAGAACAGATCGTGGCTGCCCAATTCCTGCACGGATGTGACCCGGCAAGCTAAGTACAGGGGGCATTCCCCCACGGCGGGGGCGGTGAACCCCGGCACAGGAACAGGCGCAAACCCGCAGGCGGCGAACTTATCCGTGTCCCGGCCCGATTTCACGCCGCAGAAATCCATGCCCTTCAATTGCTCCTGCCCGCACAGGTTGATAACGAACTCCCCGGAATCCCGGATGATGTCGTGGGAAAAACGTTCCTTGCGCACGGAAATAGAGCACATGGGCGGATCGGAATTGATCGTGCCCGCCCAGGCGATGGTGACGATATTGGGCTTTTGTCCCGGCAGCGCGCAGGAAACCATCACGGCGGGCACAGGGGCAAGCAGCGTACCGGGGGTGAGAGAAACGAAGGGGTGAGCCATGGGTGATTCCTCCTTTTCTAATTTTGAGTACGTTTTAAAACAGGTAGGAGGTTTTATCATGTCGAAATGCGGTGCTTTGTCCTTTTGTGGACTATACAAACCTCCTACTTCCTACCTATGCCGAAGCGTCCCTAAAAGTTTCATCCGAACAGTCGTTTACGCCCTCAATGCCGCCTGTTTCCCCGCCACCATGCCGGAGGCGAAGGCGAATTGCAGGTTGAAGCCGCCGCAGGCCCCGTCCACGTCCAGTATTTCCCCGGCGGCGTACAGGCCGGGGATCCGGCGTGATTGGAGGGTAGCGGGGTCAAACTCCCCGCAGGCGAGGCCCCCGGCGGTGACCTGGGCGTATTCAAAGCCCCGCACGCCGGTCAGTTGAATCGGGAACGCGGCCAAACTGCGGGCCAGCTCGGGGACGGATTGGCCTTTCAGCCGTTCCGCCAGCAGCCGGGGGACCATGCCCTGCAAAAGCGCGTCTTTGGGCAGGGTATGCGCCCGCTCCTCCAAAAATGCCCGCACGGCTTTCAGATGGCGGTTGGGGTCGCCGTCCGCTTCATCCAGCGCGCCGTAATACCGGGGGCACAGGCCCAACATGGGCGAAAAATCCATGTACAGCACAGGCCAGGCGCCGGTTTTTTCCTTTTCTTCCCCGGCCCGGCGGGCCAATTCCATGGCGCAGACCCCGCTGACCCCGTAATCGGTGAACAGCGCCTCCCCCTGGAAGGGATGGCCCAAGGGATTTCCCTTTTGACCGCATAGAGTCAGGATGGCGGGCAGGCGCAGGCCGGACAGGCCCCTGACGGCGCTCTTTTCCGCCGTAAGGGGCGCAAGGGCGGGCTTCATCGGCGTCAGGGTGTGGCCCAAATCGGTCAGCAGCTTGTACGCGCCGCCGTCGTGGCCTAACTTGCCCCCGGCCATGCCGCCGCAGGCGGCGATCACAGCGGAAGCGTCATAAGGCTTTCCCCCAGTCTTCACCCGCAGGCCCCATTTCGTGGGCTGGATTTGTTGAACGGGCATATCGCAGAGGACTTCGATCCCCCGGCGTTCGATGGCTCCCCGCAGCACGTCCAGCACGGCGGCGGCCTGGCCGCAGCCGGGATAGACCCGGCCCCCGTCCTCCTCCACCGTCACCAGGCCCAGGGCGTGAAAGAAATCCAGCACCCGGCTCACCGGGCATTGCGTCAAAACCTTTTGGGCGAACGTCCCGCCGCCGGGATAGCTTGCCGGACCGGCATTGGCCAAATTGCAGCGACCGTTGCCGGAGGCTAAAATTTTCCGGCCCACCCGATTGGCCGCTTCCAGCACCAGCACCCGCGCGCCGCGCCGGGATGCGGAAAGCGCGGCGGTCAATCCCGCCGCGCCTCCGCCGATGACAATGACGTCGTATTTCATGTTTTATATTACACCGCTGATGGAATGCTCATAAGCGTACTTGATGGCGCTCTGGTGACTGAAATAGCCGTTGGCGCTGGAGTCCGTATCCACGAGGCCGGTTTTGTGTACCTTGCTGTTGACGAAGTGGACGCAGAACTGGCCGGTGTAGCCGTTATCCGGGATCCGGTCGCCCTCGTAATTGTGGGGAATGCCGTACATGGAGGCCGCGAAGGTGCGCCCGCCGATGGTGACCCACAGGGGACGGCGCATATAGGAGCGCAGTTCCTGTTCCCGATCTTCGATTTCCTGGGGCGTACTCACGCCGTAAATGCGGCAGTAGGCGGCAGTGTCGGCGGTGGTGAGCGGTTCGCAGTCGGCGTGATAATCGCCGTAGAGCCGCTGTGCCCGGAAGGAAATGCCGGTATAGACGTCGGTGATGATAGCCACAGTGCCGTTCGCCCAGATGCTCTGGATGCCGCCCGTGTACCAGTCGATCTTTTCCACGGGGTACAGCGTCACGCTGACGGAGCTGCCGTTCTCGTTCAATTCGGTGCCGCTTTGCTGTGTGCCGTACAGGGACTGCTGGGTCTTGGTGCCCGCGATGCCGTCCACCACCAGGCCCTTATCCCGCTGGTAGTTGATCACAGCCTGCTGGGTGCTGGACAGGTAGACGCCGCTCACCTGATCGGCGTTCAGGTAGCCCAATTCATTCAGCCGCTGCTGCAGGCGGGTCACGTCGTCGCCCGTGGAATTCAGGGACAGGGTGCGGTAGGTGACGTTCTGATTATTGTTGTTGTTGCCGCCGTTACTCTGCTGGTAGGCTTCCTTTTCCGCCTTGGAGAGTACCCGCACGCAATCGCCGCGCATCCAGCCGGTGATATTCTGGTACTTTACCTTGTACCAGTAATAGGGGTTGGTGAGCGTGGGCACGGTATAGCTGCCCAGGTAGGAGAACACGGTGCCCGCCGCATACACCATGCCGATTTCTTTGCCGTTCATGGAAGCGGCGGCCCGGATGCGCACCCGGGTGGTGGTGGTCACGATCAAATCGCTGAAATCAGAGGGATTGACGGTGCCCTGCGGCGTTACGGTGGGAACGGGAGTGGGCGTGCCCATGAGCGCCTCATATTCGGCGTTGGTCAGCACGCGCGTGTAGGTTCCCATCACCCAGCCGGTCTTCCCGCCGTTGGTGACCTGATACCATTCCACGCCGGACACGGTCTGCTTTTTACTGAATTTGATGATGGTGCCGTTGGACAGCTGGCCCACGGTGCCCGCTTTCTTGCTGGGGGTTTCACGGATCCACAGCGATCCGCCCACCACCTGCAGATAACTGCTGAAGCCGGGCTTGGGCGTAGCGGGGCCGGGCGTGGGGCTGGCCAGCTTGCCGGTGGAGTTGTACAGCTCGATCTGCCAGGCCGCCAGCTGGAACGCGCAGTCGCCGCGCAGGTAGCCCCGGGTGCCGTCGGCTGTCTGAATGGGATACCAGGTGTAATCCGTCACCACGGGGGCGCCGATCATGGGCAGCACAGTGCCCTTGGTCTTCACCTGGCCCGCGGTTTCCGCGCCGGTATTGGGCGTTTTGCGGATCCACACGGAGGATACGCTGGTGGCTACATAGCCCGTCACCGTGATCGGGGAGTCCGTAGGCAGCACGATGGGATCAACGTGATTGCCGTTGGCGTCGCTCAGCTCCGCCATGGAGCCTAAGATGAAGCCGAAGGTGCCGTACTGGCTGGAATAGACCTCATACCAGAATTCGGTGGAGGTGTTGTTGGTTTTGACGATGTTGAAATAGGGCAGCACCGTGCCGCGGGCCAGCTGACCGAGCGTTTTGCCCCAGACGCTGTTGCGCAGGTTCACGCCGCCTTTGATCAGCTTGATATAGCCCTGGCTGCCGTCGGCGTTGTTGGTGGGCGTGGGCGTAGGCTGCGCCGTGGCCGTGGCCACGGGATTGCCGCTGCTGTCGCAGAAGGTGTAGCAGTCGCTGCGCACATAGCCGGTGATGCCCTTGTAGGTGATCTTCACCCAACTGTAGCCGCTGGCGCTCACAGGGCCTTCCGTATAGGCCAGCACGGTGCCCAGGGGCATCTTATCGGATTCCTTGGAGGTCAGCACGGTGCCGGCGGGCGTTTTGCGGATGTTCACCTTGTCCTTGACCAGCTTCACATAGCCGCTGCCGGTAATCACGGGCGGGAAAGCCCCGGAGGGTTTAGCTGGCAGCGTATAATTGTTGAGCTCGGCCGTGGTCAGCACCCGCAGGGAGGTGGCGGGCAGATAACCGTACGTGCCGTTCAATTCTACATAAAACCAATCGTTGCTGGTATTCCCGGCGGGGGCGGACAGCACGTTTACCACCGTGCCCGACAGAAAAACGCTCAAGGTGGTGCCGCCCGGCGTCTGGCGCAGATTGGCGCCATCCGCGATCACCACCGCGTAATCGCTGTTGGTGAGGTTGGGCGTGGGGCTGGCGGTGGGGGCGGCTGTATTTGTAATGGTAAAATAGTCGCTGTGAACATAGCCCGTATACGTGTGGGAGGGGTTGGAGGGAATGCTGCCCTGCACCTTATACCAGAGGATTTTGTTCTTGGTGGTGGTGCTCAGCACAGTCAGAGTCCACCCCGCGGGCAGACGGGACCAGAAATCCCCGCTGGTGCTGGGGCTTTTGCGGAAAAACACGTTATCGACGGTCACGCAGCCAACGGTCTGCCCCGGAATGATTTCCGGCTGGGCGGCCGAGGCGGGCGTGGGCGAAGGCGTGGGCGTGGCTTCCGCAGCGCCGCCGGGCACGTACATCAACGTGGGGTTCATCAGCCAATCGTATTCTTCCTCCGCGGTAAACACCTTGAGGAAAGTATCCATCACGTAGCCGGTGCGGAAATCATCCGCGCCGCCCGCCGTGTTGATATTGGCGTTGATCTTATACCAGCCCGTCTGGTGGCTCAATACCTCCACCACCCAATACTCCGGCAGGCGGGCAATGGGGAAGTTGGTATTGTCGTTGGTGTTGGGCTGGGCGCGGAAATTCACCACCCGGTTCGCGCTGTTGTTGTTGATCACCAGGTAGCCATGCTGGACTTCAGCCGCCCCGCCCGCAGGCAGCAGCGACAGCGCCATCGCCAGCAGCAGCGCAATGGAAACGATCCGGTTCAGCGTCCCTTTTTGCTTCATAGAAAATGACACCCCATCCGCTTGTGTTTCAAAGCCCTTCCCGGGCTTCATTCTTCAAAGGATGAAAAAATCCATTCTTTCTCCTGCATTGTATTACATTTTTGTTACGAGGTCAAGCGTTTTTAAAAAATTGTTACGGGTTTTTTACGATTTATTTCCTTCAATTGCTTTACGGAACCCCATATCTATGCTATAATGCTTTTGCATCATGTTTATATTAAGGAAGGGTTCTGTATGGACATTTTATCCGTCCTGGAAAACAAAAAGCGCGGCAAGGCGCTTTCGGCGGAAGAAATCGGCTTTTTTGTCCGGGGCGCGGCGGATCATTCGCTGCCGGATTATCAGTTGGCCGCCCTGCTGATGGCCATTCGCCTGAACGGCATGGACGCCCGGGAAACGGCGGACCTGACCATGGCCATGGCCTATTCCGGCGATATGCTGATTCCCGACGTGGGCGGCGTGCCTGTGGACAAGCATTCCACCGGCGGCGTGGGCGATACCACCACACTGGTGCTGGCCCCCTTGGTGGCGGCCTGCGGCGGCAAGGTGCTGAAAATGAGCGGTCGGGGCTTAGGCCATACCGGCGGCACCCTGGACAAGCTGGAAAGCATTCCCGGCATGCGCATCGCCCTGTCGGAAAAAGAGTTTCAGGACATCGTGCGCACCGTGGGCTGCGCCGTGGTGAGTCAGAGCGCGCAATTGGCCCCGGCGGACAAGACCCTGTACAGCCTCAGGGACGTGACGGCCACAGTGGATTCCATTCCTCTGATCGTCAGCAGCATCCTGTCCAAAAAATTCGCGGCGGGGGCCAAGGCCATCGTGCTGGACGTGAAAACCGGCTCCGGCGCGCTCATGCCCACCCTGGAAGCCTCCATCGAGCTGGCCCAGGCCATGGTCGCCATCGGCGACCACGCGGGGCGGCGCATCGTGGCGGTGGTTTCCGGCATGGAGGAACCCTTGGGTTCCCACGTGGGCAACGCCCTGGAGGTGAAGGAAGCCATCGACATTTTGGCGGGCCGCGCCCAGGGGCCGCTGAAAAAAGTGTCCCTGTTCTTAGGGGCGCAGATGCTGCTGGCATCCGGAGTGGCCGATACGGAAGAAGAAGCGCTGGACAGGCTGAACCGGGCGCTGGACAGCGGGGCGGGCCTCCAAAAGCTCAAGGAAATGATCGCCGCCCAGGGCGGAGACAGCCGGGTGTGCGACGATGTGAACCTGCTGCCCAAGGCCCCGGTGCTTTATCCCGTCCGGGCGCGGGAGGGCGGCTTCCTGGCCCACGTGAACGGCACGGCCTTGGGCCTGGCCGCCCAGCGCATGGGCGCGGGCCGGGTGCGCAAGGAGGATGCAATCGACCCCGCCGTGGGCTTCGTGATGGAAAAGCGCATCGGGGACGAAGTGAAGCCCGGCGACGTGCTGTGTACCCTGCACGCGGCCAGCGCGGAAAGCGCCAAAGAAACGGAAGAACGGGTGCTTGGCGCCCTTGCATTTACAAAAGAGCCTGCGCCCAAGGCGAGATTGCTCTATGCCCTCATTACGCCCCAGGGCGTAAGGAACCTTCATGAATAAGGAGAAACAAAATGAAAAAGCTGTTTTGTCTGCTGCTGTCCCTTGCGATGCTGCTTTCCTCCGCCGCCCTGGCGGAAGACGTGCCCGTGGACGAAAACGCGGCCCTGACCCGGGAAGAGCTGCAAATCTACTTGGACGCCCTGGCGGAGACTGCGCGGCAGGAGGGCGCTGAAGCCAATGCGGATGAAGGGGCCGCAATCGGAGTTTTCCTGCCCACGGTGGCTTTTTCCGGCGGAACGCTGACCATCAGCGACGAAGCGTTTACCGATACCACCGCGGTGGTGGGCGCGGCGCTGAAGGAAGAAACGGAAGACCTTCGGGGCCTGTACATCGGCGCGGCCCTGGACGAAGTGCTGCGGGCTTATCCCAACGACAACCCGTCCCTGGCCGGCTCCTATTATGACGCGGCGCTGTATCACCGCGGCGAAAAGCCCGAGGTCACGGTGGGCTATCTCACGCGCGTGGGTCAGCAGGCCATTTTCGTGCGGTACGAGGTTTATTCCTGGCAGCCCGACGGGGTGGCTGTTTCTTCCATCACATATTTCCTGGAAAACGGCTACGTCAGCCAGATCCACATTGCCCTGAATGATCAGCTGCTGGATGAAAACGTGGCGCAGTCGGATATTCAGGACGTGGCGGATATGCAGGAGATCAGCGAATATACGCCTTATCCCGTCAGCATGGACGACGGCGAAAGCCTGGCGCCCTTTGATCGGGAAGATCTGACGATCACCCAGTTCGGCCAGAAGGTAGCCGATTTCCTGGACCTGACCGCGGAAGACCTGAACGCCGCGCTGGGTTCCGCTCCCGTGGACGAATGGACCGAGGATTCCGACGGCTCTCTGCTGCGCACTTTGCAATGGGAAGGCATTTCCGTGCTGCTCCGGTATAACGCCCAGCGCCAGTTCACCGCCGTGGTCAGCGTGACCATCAACGACGTGAACCTGGAAGGCCCCCGGGGCGTTCGCGTGGGCGACAGCCTGGACAGCGTGATTTACCGTTTCCGCCACGCGGAAATCCTTTACGCGGACGATACCGTCCTCCTTTACGGCGACGGGCAGACGGTTCCCTATGGCGCGCTGGTCTATACCCCTGAAAACGCCGAAGTGACCTACGCCGTTTCCGTGGGCGAAGGCCGCACCGTGGTGTGGCATATGACCTTCGTGATCGGGGAACTGCAGAGCATGACGCTCATGCTGAGATAAGGTATACTAAAGAGTTGAGAGTGGAGAGTTGAGAGTTGAGATAAGGTTTGCCCGATTATAGGATTTGTTGTTTGTCTGGATGTCCTTATGTATGATACGATATAAATCTCAACTCTCCGCTCTTCATTCTCCACTCCCGCTCAGTAATCTACGGAGGTTTTCTCCATGCGGATCGACTTGACCTGTCCGATCGAATTATGGCATTGCAGGATGCCCTCTCCGGAGGATCCCGTTCTGGTGATGCAGATATACAACCTGTCCGAAAAGGCCGTGAACAGCATCCAGTTCTGCGTGCTGTGCTTTAACGCCGAAGGGCAGCGCTTCGCCCGCCACGTGGAAAGGGTGCAGGGCCTGGACGGCCCCTTCCACCACGCTTTTGAAGTGTCCCTCCAGGTGGAGGAGGCCGCCGAGGCTCAGGATTTAGAGGTACTGATCGAAAAAGTCTGGTACACGGACGGCATCGTATGGCGGCGCGGCATAGCCGACCCCGCCACGTACCGGCCCTCTCCCCTGCTTCAGGGCCAGCGGCTGCAGGTGATGCAGGAGCTGGCCGGGCGGGACGCGGCCAGCTATCCCAGCGATCAGGGCAGCGTGTGGGTGTGCGTGTGCGGCAGGCCCAACGCAGCCAGCGAGGACACCTGCCGCCGCTGCCACCGTGACAAGCACGAGATTTTTACCCGGCTCAACGAAGCGGCCATCGAGAAAATCATCTTCCAGCGGCAAAGCGTCCTGGAGGAGCTGCAGCGCCGCACCCGGGAGAAAGCCCGGCGCGCCGCCGCCGAAAAGGAAGCCAAGGAAAAAAAGCGCCGCCGCCGCCGCCGGATCATCGTGACCACCCTCATTTCCCTGATCACCGTGGGCGCGCTGGCTTACGGCGTTTATTTCCACGGCATCCCTTATTACCGCTATTATCAGGCCAACCTGTCCCTGACCAATGGCCTGTACGACGCCGCCAAAGAACAGTTCCTGGCCCTGGAGGATTACCGGGACAGCGCCGAGCTGGCCCTGGAATGCGATTACCGCGCCGCCCTTTCCGCCCTGAACAGCGGCACCTACACCTCCCTGCGCTCGGCCCAAAGCGGCTTTGACGCCCTGGGGGATTACAAGGACAGCGCCCAGCGCGCGCAGGAAGCCCGGTATGTGAACGCCGAAAAGCTGCTGGCCGCCGGGAACTGGGAAGCCGCCATCGAAATGTTCAGCCAGGTGCCGGACTATGCCGACGCCGAGGCCCGCATCACCCAGGCCGAATATGAATGGGCCGCGGCCCTGATGGCGAAGAAGGAATACGCCGCCGCCCGGGAAAAATTTTTAGCCCTGGGCAGCTACCAGAACGCGAAGACCAACGCCCTGGAGTGTCTCTACCAGCCCGCCGCGGAGGCCATGGAGGCAGGCGATCCCCTGACAGCCATCGAATACTACCTGGAATTGGGTTCCTACCGGGATTCCGCCCTGGAGCTGCAGCGGGCTTACTATTTGGCGGGCGACCATTTTTTCGCCGCCGAGGATTACGATACGGCCGCAGAATACTTCCTGCTGGCCGGGGATTACTCTGACGCTTACCGCCGGGCAACCGCCTGCCTGTACGCCCCCGCCGTGGCCGCCATGGAAAACGGGGAATACGCCCGGGCGGCCTCCATGCTGGAAAAAATCGCGGGTTACCAGGATTCCAGGACCCTGATGCAGCAGTGCTACTACTACCAGGGCCTTGCGCTGCTGGAACAGAAGGATTACGAGGGCGCGGCCGCTTTCTTTGACCAAGCGCCCGATTTGCAGGACGCCCAGGAGGCCAAAAAGGACTGCGTGTACTATCCCGCCCTGGCCCTGTTAGGGGACGGGAACGCCGCCGAAGCCCTGGCCCTGCTGGAAACCATTCCCGAGCATCGCTTCGCCGGAAACTACATCAACGAGATCCGCTACGCTATGGCGAAGGAAAGCATGGAAAAGGGCGATTACGACGCCGCCGCGCAATTGCTGGATCAGTTGGGCGCGTACAGCGACGCCGCCGATCTGCTGACCGAGGTTCGCTATGCTTCCGCCATTTCCATGATCGAAAACGCCCGGTATGAGGACGCCATCGCGGCCTTGGCCGCCTTGGAGGATTACAAGGACGCCGCCGAGTACATGACCCAGGCCCGGTATCTGCTGGCCCTGGATCTGCGCACCAAGGGCGATTACGAGGACGCCGTCACCATTCTGGACACCCTGGGCGTGTATGAGGACGCCCGCCAGCTGCGGCAGGCCTGCCTGTACGAAATCGCCATGGGCCGCGCGGCGAACGGTGATTTGGCCGGGGCCATCGCCCAGCTGAACGATCTGCGCGGGTATCAGGACGCCAACGAAAAGGTTCAGGAGTTCGCTTACCAGCTGGCCCTGGACGCCGAGGAACACGGCGATTTGGCCGCCGCCGCCATGTACTACGATATGGCGGGCGGCTATCAGGACGCCGCCCAGCGCGCCCAGCGCACCGCGGATCAGTATTACGCCGAGGCTTACGCCACCGCCGTGGCCGCCATGGAGGAAAAGGATTACAAGACCGCGGCGGAAGCTCTCATGCCCCTTTCCCGGGAGTACCTTTCCGAAAAATACGCCGATATTCCCGCCATGTTCCAGGAGGCGTGCTATAACTGGGCCAACCAGCTGTACAACGAGAAAAAGCCCTTTGAGGCCCTGGTGTACTATCGGCAGATCACGGATTACAAGGACGTTTCCACCGCCCGCCTGAAAAAAATCGTATATCAGATCATGGGCACCTGGGAAAGCAGCAAGGGCAGCGTGATGGAATTCAGGGAGGACGGCACCTGCACCATCGAAAACCGGAATTACTACTACTACACGCCCAACGTCTACGCCCTGCATATCGGCGATCAGCCCGACAGCTTGACCTATACCTACGAAATCGTCTCCTTCGGCGAAAACAACATGACGCTGCGCCACGTGAAGCAAAAAACACTTTACAGAATGACGAGGGTGAAGGACTGATATGCAGAAAGCGGCTGAATACTTCCGTTCCTTCCGGCGGACGCCGGACGATACGCACATCGACACGCTGGACGGCCTGCGGGTGCTGATCATCCTGATCGTGGGCTGGTTCCATATCTGGCAGCAGAGCTGGTTTTCACCCTATTTTTCCATGGGAAAAACGTACATTTCCCTGGATTTCCTGCTGCGCAGCGGCTATATGTGGGTGGACGGCATGCTGCTTTTGTCCGGCTTCCTGCTGTATCTGCCCTATACCCGGTCGGGCAGCAAACTGCCCGGGGCCGTACCCTTCTACAAGCGCAGACTGGTGCGCATCCTGCCCAGCTACCTGCTGTGCGTCGCGTTCTTTTTCGCCGGAGCCTGCTTTGAGGGCCGGTATGGCTCGGTGCTGGACGCCGTCAAAGATTTGGCGGCGCACCTGACCTTTACCCATACCTTCTTCTATTTCAGCTATTTGGGTTCGCCCATCAACGGCGTGCTGTGGACCCTGGCCGTGGAGGTGCAGTTCTATCTGCTGTTCCCCCTGCTTGCCCGGTGCTTTAAGAAAAAGCCGGTAATCACCTACATCGTCATGGCCGCCGCCGCTTTCGTCTACCGGTATTACGTGGGCGCCACCAAGCCGGACACAAGCATGTGGTTCAATCAATTGCCCGCGTTCCTGGACGTGTACGCCAACGGCTTCGTGGCGGCCTCCGCCTTTGCCGCCCTGCGCAAAACGCTGGGCGAACAGGCGGACAGTAAGGTGAAAATCTTCTTCACCGCCCTGACGGTGGTGTGCGTGTGCCTGCTGCTGCAAATCGCCCGGGCGCAGGCCGGTTCCATGGGGTACGACGCCATCCGCCAGGGCCAGATGGACCGTCGCTTCTCCTTTACCGCCGTGCTGGCTTGCCTGATGGTGTGTTCCGCCTTCTCCTGCACCGCTCTGCGTTTCCTGCTGGGGAACCGGGTCATGCGGTATTTGGCGGCTATTTCCTTCCAATTCTATATGTACCATCAATGGATCGCCGTGAAGCTGCGGGAAATAAAATTTATCCCCAGCGCATCCGAAACGCCCTGGTCCTCCTCGGATCATGTCTGGCAGGTGTCCTTCACGGTGCTCTCCTTCGTGCTGGCGATCCTTCTGTCCACGCTGATTACCTATCTGTTTGAACGGCCCGTCGCCCGCGCGTTGCGAAGGAAGTTAGGCGTACAGAAGAAAACCTGAAGAGGACAAATACATGCGGTTCACATTTTGCCCGCTGTTCAGCGGGAGCAGCGGAAACGCGCTGTTCATCGGCGCGGGAGATACCAGAATTCTGATTGACGCGGGCATGACCGGCAAGGCCATCGAAGGAGCCTTGCAGCAAATCGGCGTGCTGCCGGAGACACTCAACGGCATCGCCGTCACCCACGAACACAGCGACCACGTGAAGGGCGTGGGCATTTTAAGCCGGAAATACCACCTGCCGGTGTACGCCAACGAACGCACCTGGAACGCCATGGCCCGCACGGTTGGCGAAATCGCTCCGGGCAACCGACGGATCATTGAGGACGAGGAAGACTTTTTTATCGGCGATTTGGCTCTGCTGCCCTTTTCCATTCCCCACGACGCGGCGGACCCGGTGGGCTATCGGGTATTTTTCGGAGGACGCAGCGCCGCCACCGCCACGGATATGGGCTTTATGAAAAAAAGCGTGGTGAAAGCCTTAAGCGGCGTGGACGTGCTGCTGCTGGAAAGCAACCACGACCCCGATTTGCTCATGCTCAATCCCCATTATTCTCTGTACTTAAAGCAGCGTATCCTGGGCAATCACGGCCACCTGTCCAACTTAGCCAGCGCCGAAGGGCTGCTTTCGCTTATGGAAACCGGCGTGCGGGAAGTGATGTTAGGCCATTTGAGCGGGGAAAACAACACCCCGGAATTGGCCCTTGCCACCCATACGGAACGGCTTTCCCGGGAAGGGGTGCGGGTGGGCGAGGATATCCGCATCGGCCTTGCCTGGCGGGACCGGGTGAGCCGAAAATTTGAAATCGAGTGAGGGAACGGAAATGAAGCTGCACGTGATCGGCTGTCACGGGCCCTATCCCGTGGCCGGGGGCTGCACCAGCGGGTATCTGGTGGAACATGAAGGAAAAGCCTTGCTCATGGACTGCGGCGCGGGCGTGATGGGCCGCCTGATGCAGCTATGGGACCCCGCCGCCCTGGAAGGGGTGCTTCTGTCCCACCTGCATTTTGACCACGCCAGCGATTTGCTGGTGATGCGTTACTATTTGGAAATCGCGGGCAAGACTTTGCCCGTTTATGTGCCGCCGGAGGACGATTCCCCCTTCAAAGCGCTGCTGACGGCCCCCGCCTTCGACGTGCGGCCTTATCCGGCGGAATTGGACATCATGGGACTGAAAATCACCACCCTGCCGGTGCGCCATCCCGTACCCTGCCGGGCGCTGCGCCTGACAGACGGGGAAAAGACGCTGATTTTCACCGGGGACACGAACGACTGTCCCGGTTTGGACGCCTTTGCGCGAAACGCCGACGCGCTGCTGGCCGACGCCGCCTTTTTGACCCAGGAATGGACGGCTCAGAAGCCTCACATGAGCGCGGCGGGCGCGGCCCGGCTGGCCTTGGCGGCGGAGGCAAAGGAGCTGTACCTTACCCATCTGCCGGTGCGCCACGCGCCGGAAACCCTGGTACAGGAAGCGAAACAGGTATTTCCCCGCGTCCGGGCCGTGACGCCCGGCATGGTGATCGCGCTATGACAGCGGCCCGTCCGTTTCATCACCAGCGTCCCCTGGCCGCCGCTGCCGCGGCCTATGGGCTGGGTGTATGGGCGGGCGCTTCTTTTGTATGGCGTCCGGCGCTGTACGGCCTGGGCTTGGCCTGCGGAATCGCCCTGGCGATTCTGCTGCCCGTTTTGGGCCGCAGGCGCGTGACCGGCGTGCTGGCAGCGGCCCTGTTTTTCGGCATGCTGCTGGGCGGTTTCGCCGCCAACCCAAAACTTCCGGAGCCGGGCAGGTATCAGGTGACGGGCGTGCTGACTGCCGATTCCGTCCTGCGGGAGGACGGCACGGCGGCGGCGTATCTGACCGACGTGCGTCTGGAAAATGAAAGCGGGGAAACCGTTCTTTCCTCCTTGTATTGGACGTACACCCCCGAACCGGACGCGCCTTTTCTGCCCAGGGAGGGCGACCGTGTATGCTTTGCGGGCAACGTGTACCGCCCCGCGGGCCAGGCGAACCCCTACGGCTTTGATTTCCGCATGTACCTGCTGCAAAAAGGCGTTCCCGCCGGTGTATCCGGCGCGGCGCAGGCGGAAACGCTGGAGCATCCGGGCCGGGGCGTATGGTCTTTGCTGTACCGGGTGCGGCAGGGTTTGCTTCGCTGGGCGCGGCTGGTATTCGGTTCGGACAGCGCGCTGCCGGAAGCCCTGCTGCTGGGCGACCGGAGCAATTTGCCGGAGGAAACGCAAAAGGACTTTGCCGACGCGGGCGTCGCCCATCTGCTGGCTGTGTCCGGGCTGCATGTGGGCCTCATGGCCGCCCTGGCGCTGATTCTCCTGCGCCGCTGGCTCGGCCCCAAAGGGCAGTTCATGGTCATGGGCCTGTTTCTGCTTTTGTACAGCGCTTTGCTGGGCTTTCCCGCGCCGGTGGCGCGCGCCTCCCTGCTGATGCTCCTTTTCCTGCTGCGCCGCATTCTGCGCCGCGCCCCCGATCCCCTGACCGCCCTGTGCGCCGCCTTCTTTGCCCTGCTGCTCCTGCGGCCCCTGGATTTGTTTTCCGCCAGCTTCCAGCTTTCCTTTTGCGCGGTGCTGGGCATGGTGCTGTTTGCCCCCGCCCTGGAAAGAAAATTGGACTGGGTGCAGCCCCGTTTTCTGCGGGAGGGCTGGGTGAACACCTTTTCCGCCACGGCGGGCACGGCCCTGCCCGTCATTCAGATTTTTCACAAATTTTCCCTTATGGGGCTGGCGCTCAATCCCCTCCTGTGTACCCTGTTCGCGGTGCTGCTGCCCCTGTACGCGCTGGCGCTGCTCATGGGCTGCCTGTATCTGCCCGCGGGCGTTTGGCTGGCGGACTGGATCAATCCCATTACCCAAGGGCTGACCCGGGCTGTTGCCTGGCTGGGCGGCTTGCCCCTTGCCTCGGTGCGCGTTCCCGCCCTGCCCTGGTACTGCGTGCTTGCCGTTGCCGCCGTCCTGATTTTCTCCACCCGGTATTGCCTGTTCTCCCGCAGCCGAAAAGCGCTGCTGGCTGCCGGACTGCTGACCGTTTCCTTCGCCGCATGGCGGCTGACCCTGTGCCGGGACGTGCAGTATATCCAGCTCGCCGTGGGCCAGGCCGACGCGGCGCTGATCCTGGACGGTCAGGAAACCGTGCTGATCGACGCGGGGGACTACGGCGGGGATATCGCTTCCTGCCTGCTTTCCACCGGCCGACAGGCCGATAAAGTGATCCTGACCCATCTGCACAGCGACCACTGCATGGGCCTCACCCAGCTTTTGGAGCAGGATATTTCCATTGGCGCGGTGTATCTTCCCGAAGGGGCGGAAAGCATGCAGGTGGATGAACAATGCCTTGCCCTGTTAAGCATCCTGCGGGAAAACGGGATCCCCGTTCTTTCCCTGCGTGCCGGGGATGAAATCGCCACCGCCCGCACTGCCCTTACCGTCACCTGGCCTTGGGCGGACGCGGCGCTTCCCGGACAGGACGCCAACCGCTTTTCTTTAGGCCTGCTGTACGATTTGGACGGGGTGACCCTCTTATCCGTTTCGGATATTCCCGGCGCATACGAACAGTACGCCGCCCGGGACGCGGATATTTTGAAGGTGGCCCACCACGGCAGCAAAACCAGCACGGGGGAAGCATTTCTGGAAACGGTTTCGCCCCGCATCGCCCTGATCACCAGCAGCCCCGTCAGCCGCCGTCTCCCCCACCCCGACGCCGTCGCCCGCCTGAGAGATTGCGGCGCGCAAATCTTTGATACTGCTGAAACCGGCGCGGTGACGATCACGGTTCGGGGAAACGAAGCCATGCTCACATCCTATTTGAACCCAAAGGAGCAGCCATGACCCACAGCGAGTTTTTTGCCGCCCTGCGTTCCGGGCAGATCGAAAAGTGCTATCTGTTCGAGGGGGAAGAGGAATTTACCAAGCAGGCCGCCCTGAAAGCCCTGCGGGAAAAGATCGCGGGCGGGGATTTCGCCGCCATGAACGATACCCGTTTGGTTGACCCGGCCCCGGACGCCCTGATCGCCGCGGCGGAAACCCTGCCCTTTATGAGCGAAAAGCGGTTTTTGGAGGTGCGGGACAGCGCCATGCTGCTTTCCGGCAAGGCCAAGGAGTACGACGAGGACAGCGCGGTGAAGCGTCTGGACGCTTATCTTTCCGAGCTGCCGGACACGGCGGTGATCGTGTTTTCCGTACGCGGCAGGGCAGACGGCCGGAAAAAGCTGTATCAGGCGCTGAAAAAGAAAGCCAAAATCGTGTCCTTCGATCCCCTGGACGATAAGGAGCTGGCTCAGTGGATCGCCCGGACCCTGAAAAAGGAAGGGAAAAAGATCAGCCAGGCCGCCTGCCAGCGTTTATGGTTCTCCGCCGGGCGGGATCTGACGCTGCTGAACAACGAAATTGGCAAGCTCATCGCCTACGCGAGGGACCGGAACGAGGTGACGGAAGCGGACGTGCAGGCCATCTGCGTCCAGTCCACGGAATACAAGGTATTCGATATGACCGACGCCCTGCTCTCCGGCCAGGGCGGCAAGGCCCTGCGCATGCTGGACGGCCTGCTGCGGGACGGGGAAGAACGGCTCATGATTCTTTCTCTGCTGGGCAGGCAATGCCGCCAGCTCCGCTACGCCAAGGCCCTGGCCGCGGAAGGCCGCCAGCAGGGGGAAATCGCGGGCAAGCTCGGCGTGCCCTCCTTCGTGGCCCGGAAAATCCTGGATACGGCCCGCTCCTACACCTTGGCGCAATTGGGCGAAATGGCCCGGCTGTGCCTGGACAGCGAGTATTTGGTGAAAAGCGGCCAGCTGGCCGATGCGGGCGCCCTGGAAAAAGTAATGCTGCAAATTCTGTCCATGCGGGAGGCGAACCGGTATGTATGATTTAGCTCCACTTTTGCAGGCCTCCGGTGTGCCGGTGGCGGAGGAAGCCATTCAAAAGCTGAACCGTTATTGGGAAATGCTCATCGACTGGAACGGCCGCATGGATTTGACCAGCGTGCCGCCCCAGGACATGGGGGAAAAGCATTTTCTGAATTCCCTGCTGCCCCTGACCCAGCCGGAGCTTTTTCCTGTCGGATGCAGTCTGATCGACGTGGGCACGGGAGCGGGCTTCCCCGGTCTGGCCCTGGCCGCCGCCCGGCCCGACTGCCGGGTGACCCTGCTGGAAGCCATGCAGAAGCGGTGCCAGTTTTTGCAGGGCGTATGCGATGAACTGGGCCTGGCCAACGTGCGGGTGATTCAGAACCGGGCGGAAATCGCCGGGCAGGACGCGGCCCACCGGGAACGCTACGACCGCGCCATCGCCCGGGCCGTTGCTCCCCTGAACGTGCTGTGCGAGTATCTTTTGCCCTTTGTGCAGCCCGGCGGCATGGCCCTGTGCTGGAAGGGTCCGGCGGCGGAGGAAGAATTGCCCGACGGCGCTTTCGCGGCCAAGGCCCTGGGCGGCGAAATGGGCGAAATCATGGAATTTTCCTGCCATGATACCCGCCACGTGATCGTACCCGTGAAAAAAATCACAAAAACCCTTCCCCAGTATCCCCGAAAAAACGGCATTCCCGCCAAGCGTCCCCTGAAAAGCGGCAAAAAGTGACGCTGAAAAACCGAAAAAAACTTTCTTTCCCGTCGAACGCTTCTCCCGCCTCCCGCCGAAAAAACGGCAGGAGGATTTTCTTTTTTGCAGAATCCCTTCCCCCAAGAGCGCGGCGCGGACCCCGGCCATCGGGGGAGGGCTGTGCGGTTCGGGCCGCGCTCGGTTTACGAATTGGGAGGTATGCCCTATGAGCGTATTGCGGGAGGGACAGGCGGGGCCGGGGCGGCAAGCGTGCTGGCTGCCCCTGGATCGAATCGCGCCCAATCCCCGGCAGCCCCGGAAGCGCTTCGACGATTACGCCCTGATGGAGCTGGCTTCCTCCATCCGCCAGCACGGCCTGCTGCAGCCCATCACCGTGCGCGCGGCAGGAGGCGGCTATGAGATCGTCATGGGCGAAAGGCGGTACAGGGCTTGTCTCATGCTTGGCTTTACCCACATCGACGCTTTCATCCTGCCCGCGGGCGAGGAAGAAAGCGCCCTGCTGGCTCTGATCGAAAATTTACAGCGGCAGGATTTACACTATTTTGAGGAAGCCGAAGCCTACGCCGCCCTCATCGCCGAAGGGATTTCCCAGGAAGTCCTGGCCCGGCGGCTTGGCAAAAGCGCCTCCGGCATTGCCAACAAGTTAAGGCTGCTGAAATTGGGCGAAGATTTGCGCCAATATCTTACGGAAGAGGGCTTAAGTGAACGCCACGCCCGGGCGCTCCTGTCCCTTTCCGACCCCGCCGCCCGCGCCCGCGTGGCCCGTCAGGCTGTGGAATCCCACCTGACCGTCCGCGAAACCGAAGCGCTGGTGCGCAAAACCCAAAAGCGCCTGCCCACGCCCCCCGCCCGCAAGGTCATTTCCCTGGTACACGATCCCCGCCTCTATGTGAACGCCATCAAAAACGTCATGCGCCAGATGCAGGAAACCGGCCTGGACGCCGCCATGGAAACCCAGGACGGGGATTCCTGGGTTGAAATGCGCATCCGGATTCGGAAATACCAGTGATTTTTTCGAGAAAGCCGCAAAGAAACAGCCTCCCGCCCCGTCCTTCTATTGGACGGCCCGGCGGGAGGCTCGGTTTTTCAGATACGATTATAACTGTTTATCGGATACGGTCAGCTCGCCGTTATCAATGCGCTTATACAAAGCGTCCTTGGGGATCGGTTTGCCGAACAGATAGCCCTGCAGGCGATTGCAGCCGATCTTGTTCAGGAACGTGGCCTGCATTTCCGTTTCCACGCCCTCTGTCAGCGTAAGCATATTGATCCGGTTGGCCATCTTCACGATGCAGTCGATCAGCGTTCTGGATTTCTCGCTGTTTTCAAGGTTGGACAGGAAGCGCATGTCGATCTTCACCACGTCGAACTGATAATCCTTCAAAACGTTCAGGGAGGAATAGCCGCTGCCGAAATCGTCCAGCCACAGGGAATAGCCCAGCTCCTTGATGTGGTTCATGGCCTCGTTCAGCTTTAAGAAGTTATCCGTCAGCGCGCTTTCCGTCACTTCCACGTGGATCAGGTCTTTGGGGATGCGGTACTTGGTCACCAAATCCTCCAGCTCATGCACCGCGTCCATCAGTTCAAAGTCCAGCCTGGAGAAGTTCAGCGACGCGGGGAATACCGGCCTGCCCGCGTCCATCGCCGCCCGGAGGTCCTTGCACACGGATTCAAAGATGGATTTATCCAGCTTGTGAATCAGGCGGTATTCCTCCAGCACCGGGATAAACTCGTTGGGGTACAGCTGGCCGTACACCGGGTCCATCCAGCGGGCCAGCGCCTCGCAGCCGCACAGCTCCTTGGTGTCCGACCATACCACCGGCTGATAGAAGGGAACGATCCAGCCGTTGTTGACGGCGTTATCAATGTTGTTGACGATATACAGCCGCTTGTGGTATTCCTCGCTCATTCTCTTATCGTATTCGGCATAAATGGTCTGGAAACGGTTCTTGATCAGGTGAGCGGCGTAACGCGCCCTGTCGATGGCCATGCGCGGATCCTCGTTTTCACCGGTCAGGTGATACGCGCCGCAGTTGATGCCCAGCAGGATCTCTTCATCGTAATCATGCACCAGTTTGTTCAAAGCGTTCAGCTTTTCTTCCAACCCGGCCATTTTCGTCAGAATGACGAAATGGTCGTCGGCCTGTCTGGCGCACAGGGAATCGCTGAAAATATCGGAAATATATTTCCCGATGGCGATCAAAAACTTGTCGCCTTCCTCAAACCCTCTCTGGTCGTTGAACGCCTTAAAATTATGCACGTCCAGGAAAAGAAATACGTTTTCGCTGAAATTTTCCGTCAGGCCCTGAATGTATTCTCTGGCCAGGCCGGGGAAAGAGCTGTAATTGTTCATCCCGGTCAGGGCGTCTTCCTTGGCGCTCTTTTCCAGCGCTTTGGATTTCTTGGCTTCATTCAGGCGGCCGTGGTAAATGGCGAAGCAGGTGGTGGCAAGGGAAATAAAGAACGTGATATAGTTCACGGAGTCCCCGGAGATGATCTTCTGCGCCACGCCGCTGATGATGACCTCCTGATCCTGGAAGGACAGCCCGTTTTGATAGGTCAGTAAGACGTGGTAAAACCCAAAGAAGCTGGCCCCCAGGATCAAAACCGTAACGTAGGGGCGATAGATCAGCAGGCAGCCCACATAAATCACCATGGTCAGGAAGCAGATGATTTCCTTTCCGCCCCAGAAGTCGCTGTAGGATACGAACACGCCGAAGGCGAGGCAGACCAGGGTGAAGAAGATGATCGTCAGGTGTTCCAGCGGTACGATCGTTTTGTTCTTCCGATATTTGAACAGCGCGTACGTCACGATCGTCACGCCGATCAAAAACAGCAAAACGTATATGGAGACGAGCATGGCGTTCATAATGCCCGCCATCACCGGCGTGACCGAGCTGCTTTCCTTTGTAAACGACTCCAGACTCAAAACGGAAGTATATAAAATACAGGCCGAGCCGACGGCAACCAGCGCACTAAACCGGCCCTTGGAGAGCTTTTTGTCTTTTTGATAGCTGCAAAACAGCATGATGCCCAAACCGATCAGCAGGAACAGCCAGTATTTGGTGGTGTATTTTACAATCAGATCGAACAGGTCCCCGCCCGCCTGATATTTGGGAATGATCTTGGAATACGTTTGCCTCTCCAGCATCCAGATTTCCAGAAAGATGACGATGACGCCCATATAGATGCTGGTGCGGATATTCGCGTCATGCAAATAATCCCTTTCATATTTGCTCAGTTTTTCAAAACCCAATAAGTGTGAAACAAAGTGCAGGGCTTTTTTCATGGTACCACTCCTATATCCATCGTCGGTTCAGGCGCCGAATCATCTGAAACGCGGCAGGCGCGTCATCCGCCCCATGGGGGCGCATCCGAAAATCTCCCAATTTCTGAAAGAACCATCTACATTATACAGGAAAAAGGCAAAGATGGCAAGTATGTCTGGGCGGCTATCGGCAGAAAGTATCCAACATTTTTCCAACAATTTTCTCGTCTCAATTCTCGGATTTCCTCTCCCCTACGGCTTGAATAAAGCGGCGGTTTCAATTATAATAGGAAAGGTGAATTTCTGCTTGGGAGGCGCAAACGTGTTTCAGGGCTTCGGAAAGGAAATGATTCCTTTCTTTCTCGATCTGCGGTTTCATAACGATAAGTCTTTTATGGACGCCAACCGGGAGCGGTACCTCCGGGACGTGCGCCAGCCTTTTTATGATTTTATCGGGGCCATGGGGCCGGGCATGCAGCAGATCGCGGAGGATATGGAGGTGCGCCCTGCCAAGTGCCTTTCCCGCATCAACCGGGACACCCGGTTCAGCAAGGATAAATCTCCCTACCGGGATCATTTGTGGGTGGCTTTCCGGCAAAGCGGCAGGCCCAACGACGGCACGCCCTTTTACTGGTTCGAGGTAAGCCCCGAAAACGTGAGCTGGGGCGTAGGCATCTGGGGCGAAAGCCGGGAAACCATGGACATAATGCGCAGGCGGATGATCGCCCATCCCGACGATTTCCTGCGGATGCTGCCGGTGCTGAAAAAGCGGGGCTTTGCCCTGGCCGGTCCCGAATGGAAAAAAATGAAGCCGCCGGAAAATTTGCCGGAGGTGCTGGCACCCTGGTACCTCAAGCGTTCGGTGTATGCCGAGCGGCAGGGCGCGCAATTATCATGGATTCACTCACCCGATATCGTAAGCCGGGTGATGGAGGATTATACCGCGCTTGCCCCTCTGTACTGGATTTTCAGGGGCTGCGTGGAGGAAGCAATGAACCAAATGGATGAACAGGGAGGGAATGTATGAGTACTGGTTTGCGCGGGCTGAAAAGCGGAACGGATGTGCGCGGACGGGCGCTGGGAGACAATGCGCCGCTGACGGGGGCTGTGGCCGCCCGGATCGGCGGGGCGTTTGTGCAATGGCTCAAGGAACGGGGCGTGGATAACCCCCGGGTGGCCCTGGGCCGGGATTCCCGCGTGACCGGTGAAGCGCTGCTGGACGCCTGCGCCAAGGGCTGCATGATGGCGGGAGCCCAGGTGGAAACCTACGGCATGTGTACCACCCCGGCCATGTACATGAGCCTGATCACCGAGGGCTTCGGCTGCGACGGCTCCATCATGATCACCGCCAGCCATCACCCCTATGACCGCAACGGCCTGAAATTTTTCACCAAAGAGGGCGGCATCGAAAGCACCGATTTGGACGCGATTCTGGATATCGCCGAAAGCGACGCGCCCCTGAACGGCGGCAGCTCCCCCATTATCAAGCGGGAGTTCCTGCCCGTGTACTGCGAGCAGCTCAAGGACCGCATACGCCAGGGCCTGGACACCGACGTGCAGAAGCCCCTGCTGGGCCTGCATGTGCTGGTGGACGCGGGCAACGGCGCGGGCGGCTTTTACGCCGGACTCATGGAGGATTTGGGCGCCTGGGTGGAGGGCAGTCAGTTCTTAGAGCCGGACGGCATGTTCCCCAACCATATTCCCAACCCGGAGAACCCGGACGCTATGGCGTCGGTCAGCGCCGCGGTGGTGAAGGCGGGGGCCGACTTGGGCGTGATCTTCGATACGGACTGCGACCGGGCCGCCATCGTGGACCGCACGGGCCGGGAAATCAACCGCAACCGCCTGATTGCCCTGATTTCCGCCATTTTGCTGGACAAAAAGCCGGGCCTCACCATCGTGACGGATTCCGTCACCTCCTCGGGCCTTGCCCAGTTCATCATGGAATGGGGCGGGGAGCATTACCGCTACAAGCGGGGCTACCGGAACGTGATCAACGAAGCCAAGCGCCTGAACGAAGCGGGCATCGACTGCCCCCTGGCTATCGAAACCAGCGGTCACGCGGCCCTGCGGGAAAACCACTTCCTGGACGACGGCATGTATCTGGTCACGGTGCTGATTTGCGAGGCCATGCGCTTAAAGCAGGAGGGCAAGGAGCTGTCCGACTTGATCGCCGACCTGCGGGAACCGGTGGAGAGCGCAGAAATTCGCTTAGACATCAATGCCGAAGATTTCCGGACAGCGGGCCGGACCGCCATCGAAAAGGTGATGGATCACGCTGCCTTCGCCCCCGGCTGGCACATCGCCCCGGATAACCGGGAGGGCGTGCGCATCAATTTCGATTTGGACGGCGCCCTCAACAGCGGGTGGTTCCTGCTGCGCCTGTCCGTTCACGACCCGGTGCTGCCCCTGAACTTAGAAAGCGACGTGGCGGGCGGTGTGAAGCAAATGGCCCAGGCCCTGCTTTCCGTGCTGGACGGCGCGGAGGGGATCGAGTTGGGGAAGCTCAGGGAGTTTATTGAAAAGTAAATGATACAATTGAATTGGGAGGAGAGCAAAATGGATATCCGTCAGAAGACCGTCAACACCATCCGCACCTTAGCCGCCGACACCGTACAGAAAGCCAAGAGCGGCCATCCCGGCGCGCCCATGGGCATGGCCCCCATGGCCTACGCCGTGTGGATGAACCAGATGAAGCACAACCCCAAGAACCCCAATTGGCCCGACCGTGACCGCTTCGTCCTGTCCAGCGGCCACGCCAGCGCCCTCATGTACACTATGCTCCACCTGACCGGCTATGGCCTGACCATCGAAGACCTCAAGGGCTTCCGCCAGTGGGGCACCAAGACCCCCGGCCATCCCGAATACCGCCACACCGTGGGCGTGGAAACCACCACCGGTCCCCTGGGCCAGGGCGTGGCCAACGCCGTGGGCTTCGCCATCGCCGAAACCATGCTGGCCGCCCACTTCAACCGCCCCAACTTCCCCGTGGTGGATCACCGGGTCTATGCTTTCTGCGGCGACGGCTGCATGATGGAGGGCATTTCCAGCGAGGCCTGCTCCCTGGCGGGCACCCTGAAATTGGGCAAGCTGACCCTGCTGTACGACGACAACGAAATCTCCATCGAGGGCAACACCGACATCGCTTTCCGCGAGAACGTGCCCGCCCGCTTTGAAGCCTACGGCTGGCAGGTGATTCGCCTCACCGACGGCAACGACCCCGAAGCCATCATCGCCGCCATCGAGGAAGCCAAGAAGGACGAGCGGCCCTCCCTGATCGTGTGCCCCACCAAGATCGGCTTCGGCTGCCCCGCCAAGGAAGGCAAAGCCTCCGCCCACGGCGAACCTTTAGGCCCGGACAACGTGCTGGCGACCAAGCAGAATTTGGGCATGCCGGAGGAAGACTTCTGCGTGCTGCCCGAGGTATATGAGCATGTGAACGCTTTGATGGAAAAGAACGAAAAGGCCGAGGCGGAGTGGAACGAGCTGTTCGTGAACTACTGCAAGGCGTATCCAGAGCTGGCCGAGGAATGGGAAGCCTGGCACAGCACCGAACTTCCCGACGAAGTAGCCCTGAATGACGCGCTCTGGCAGTGGGGCGACAAGATGGCTACCCGCGCCACCTCCGGTGAAATGATCAATCGCCTGGCCAAGCTCCTGCCCAACTTAGTGGGCGGCAGCGCCGACCTGGCCCCTTCCAACAAGACCTACATCAAGGACGGCGGCGATTATTCCGCCGAAAACCGGGCGGGCCGCAACCTGCACTTCGGCGTGCGCGAGCATGCCATGGCGGCCATCTGCAACGCCATCGCCCTCCACGGCGGCCTGCGCGTCTTCTGCGGCACCTTCTTCGTGTTCAGCGATTACATGAAGCACGCCATGCGCATGAGCGCCATCATGAAGCTGCCCGTCACCTACGTGCTGACCCACGACTCCATCGGCGTGGGCGAGGACGGCGCGACCCACGAACCCATCGAGCATCTCACCGGCCTGCGCGCCGTGCCCGATATGCTGGTGTTCCGTCCCGCCGACGGCAAGGAAACCACCGCCGCCTGGCTCACCGCCCTCACCGCGGGCCTGCCCACCTGTCTGGTCCTCACTCGCCAGAACCTGCCCCAGTACGAGAACAGCGGCTGTGAAGCCATGAAGGGCGGCTACATCCTGGCCGATTCCGAGAAGGAAACCCCGGACGTGCTGCTGATGGCCTCCGGCTCCGAAGTGGAGCAGATGATGGGCGCCAAGGAAGAACTGAAAAAGGACGGCATCGACGCCCGCGTCATCTCCATGCCCTGCATGGAGCTGTTCTTAAAGCAGCCCAAGGAATATCAGGACAAGGTGATCCCGCCCTGCGTCCGCGCCCGCGTCAGCATGGAAGCCGGCGTGACCATGCCCTGGTATCGCTTCACCGGCCTGGACGGCAAGACCATCGGCATCGACCATTTCGGCGCTTCCGCCCCTTATTCCGTCCTGTTCAAGGAATTCGGCTTCACCGTGGAGAACGCCGTGAAAGCCGCTAAGGAAGTTGTGGGGAAGTAATAACTAATTGAATAGTTCAGCCTGGAGCAGATAATGCCCCAGGCTGATTTTTATTCTTTCGGGTCATAATGTATTATATCCGCTATAGCGATTAGTCCTCCAATAATATGATTTGTCTGTCCTGCCCAATAAGAAGACGCATCACAAACAATAACCAATTGTTTTTTTGCCCTGCTTACCGCAGTATTCATCAATCGAGGAGTTAAAAACCATCGCCCATTATTTGTTGTTACAACACTGATAATAACGACGTCCCATTCTCTTCCTTGCGAGCCATGAATCGTAAAGACATGTTCATCTCTATCCGTTTCATCCTTAGAAAAAACTGTGGAAAGCAGTGCCTTTTGCTGATTTTTGTATGGAGTTAGGATGGCATAATTTGTTGATATTTTCTGATCTTGTATGTACTTTTTGATTGCTTCGCATTCTTTGTGATTGACATTTCTTTCTTTTTCAGAGAACTTAGGTACGTCTATTACTAAAACTTTTGTATCGACATCTGGATTGCCGAAAAACTGATCAGTATATACATAATGAGACAGTACTTTTGCTAAAGCGTTTCCAAATCTAAATGTATGATGCAAAATATATTCATTCATCGTGGACTGCGGCAATGAAATGATAGCATTCGATTTAATATCACGAATATATTGATCTTTAATTTCTTTCAAATTCTTTGAAAAAGCAGAAGCAAGATAAAGTGAAGATTGCGCCCATAGACATACTGGCATATAGGCCATTTCATCAAACTTAGCGTCTGGCATTTCACAAATAGGAGGTAGCTGCATATGGTCTCCCAATAGAGTGATAGGAACATTCAAAGATAAGAGAACTGCACTTTTTATAAGAGGACAGTATGCTGCTTCATCAAGAAAAACATGAACCGGATGAAAGTCGGCAGTATCCGTAAGTTTATTGATGTAACCATCCACCGTAGCCGCAACAACAAGGCAATCCTTTATTTTTTTTGTAAAAGCGACATGAAGATCATTCTTCTTCAGTTGAATAGCATCTATTTCCGTTCTTACTTCTGCCAACGTCTTTGATTCATAAATACTTCTTCGATCTTCAATTGTATCTCTGATACTTTTTAAAGGAGTTTCTGACTTTCTAAATATTTCCATGTTAGGCGTCTCAAATGCGAGCGTTTTCATAAACAAAATATAATCTGGTGTAAGCTTTGATAATTCAGGATACGGTTTTATATCATGTAAGCGCAAAAACTGATATGTTTTTTCTTTTATTTTTGTATCTTTATTAGTTCTCTTAGCATCCTTTTCATCTTCCATTCGTTTTAGTTTTTCTTTAAGGCTTTCATGCTCGTTGCCTTGTTTTGCAAGATTCGATTCTATGCCAGCGCGTTCAAATTCTGCCTGAGTAATTTTTTTCCTTTGAATCCATGCAGCTATTCTATTTCGTGGTTTATTCAGGTACGCTTCGACTTCTTTATGCTTTTTATTAAGTTGATCTATTTCAGATAGAATTGGAGCAAATCTTGCTTTCTCAATTTTTATTGCTGTCTCTTTATCAGAGATTTCCTTTTCAAGGCTCATAATTTCATCATTCAATTTATCAATAGACTTTTTTACAGAGATAAGTAAGCTTTCAGCCTGAGTACACCAATTATCCGCTTGATAGAATGCAATGTATTTTCTTAAATCCTTTTCTTGTGCCTCTAAGAATTTTAGCTCATCTTCCGCAGTCTTGTTTTCACAAACCATTGGATATTCAGAATAAAACTCTGCCGAAGGAACGCCCATCCGAAGAACCTTTTCAAATGAGATACCGGCCTCTTTTAATACTGATAGAACACCTTTCATTGTTTGTTCTACAGCATTATTAGTTGGCGCGGTAATTAAAATGGGCTGATTTGATTTGTAATACGAAAGAACCGCTCGCGATAAAACGAATTGTGTTTTCCCCGTTCCGGGCGCACCCCAAATATATGAAAAAGATGAATGAGTAATACCTTCATAAGCGATTGATTGTTCTAAGGATGGTTTTTTCAATAATTCGGGCATTTGACTATCCATCTTTGGAAAAGAAGTAGGAAGACACAAGTCTCCTTTATATTTTTCATACCATTCTTGTATGCGTTTAATAAGAAACTTTAAATCAGAAACAAGTTCTATCTTGTGCGGGGGCAAAGTGACAATTTGTCCATATAAATCTTTTTGAGGCACAATAATATACAGTTCTCTTTTTTTACGATCATATTTTTTTATTTGTATCTCATTTTTAGGGTGAATAAACAATCCGATTTTCACCTGAATATCATCTATATAAAGAATTGATTTATGAGAACCTCCAAAAACTAAGAAAGAACAGCAGATCAAGTCGAGAAATGGTATAATACCAAAGGGTGATGAAAGATGGAGCAAGCGGGGATATT
>CAJOJQ010000002.1 GCA_905234985.1 uncultured Christensenellaceae bacterium | reverse complement strand
TCCCCATAGCTCCTCTTGCTATGGTTTATTATTCGACATCACTGCTCAGTTTACCTTTTGGAATTTTATGTTAATTTTTGGGTGGACTGGACAGTTACGGAAAACCGAAGGTTTTCCGTGTCGCCGGGCAAGCGAGCGAAGCGAGTTGCGCAGCACGGCGACAATCATGGTATAATAGGATTGTATCACTGGATTGAGGGGAGACTGAACCAATGAGCAAAACCATCGGCATCGACTTAGGCACCACCAACAGCTGCGTTTCCGTCGTGGAGGGCGGACACGCGGTGATTATTCCCAACGATAAAGGAGAACGCACCACCCCTTCCGTGGTGGCCTTCACCAACGACGGCACGCGCCTGGTGGGCAGCGCGGCGGCACACCAGGCTACCGTAAACGCCAAGCGCACCATTTCCTCCATCAAGCGGCAAATGGGCACGGACTGGCGCGTGAATATCGACGGCAAAAGCTGGACGCCCCAGGAAATCAGCGCCATGATCCTGCGCAAATTGCGATCCGACGCGGAAAGCTATTTGGGCGAACCGGTCACCGACGCGGTGATCACCGTGCCCGCCTATTTTAACGATATTCAGCGGCAGGCCACCAAGGACGCGGGCGCCATCGCCGGGCTGAACGTGAAGCGCATCATCAACGAACCCACCAGCGCCGCCCTGGCATACGGATTGAACACCGGCACGGCGCAAAAGGTGATGGTGTACGATTTGGGCGGCGGCACCTTCGACGTGTCGGTGATCGAGATCGGGGAAAGCGTGATCGAGGTGCTGGCCACCTCCGGCGACAATCACTTAGGCGGCGACGATTTTGACGAACGGGTAGTCAATTGGGTCTGCGAGGAGGCGGCCCGCACCCAGCGCGTCAATCTGCGGAATGACCTGGTCGCGCTGGCCCGGGTCAAAGAAGCGGCGGAGCAGGCCAAGAAGGAGCTTTCGGCGGCGGAAACGGCGCAAATCACCCTGCCCTATATCACCCAGCAAGGCGGCGCGCCCGTCCACCTGGACCTGACGCTGACCCGCAGCAAATTCAACGAAATGACCCGCGATCTGGTGGAGCGCACCGCCGGGCCGGTGCAGGCCGCCTTAAACGACGCGGGCATCGCCGCATCCGAATTGGGCCGGGTGCTGCTGGTGGGCGGCTCCACCCGCATTCCCGCCGTACAGCAAAAAGTGCGCCAGCTCACGGGCAAGGAACCCAGCAAGAACATCAACCCCGACGAGTGCGTAGCCCAGGGCGCGGCCATCCAAGGGGACACCCTGTCCAGCTCCAAGGCCCTATCCGTGAATAAGGGTATTCTGCTGCTGGACGTGACGCCCCTGTCCCTGTCCATCGAAACGGTGGGCGGCGTGGCCACAAGGCTGGTAGAGCGCAATTCCACCCTGCCCGTCCATTATTCCCAAATCTTCACTACCGCCGCGCCCTTCCAGACCAGCGTGGAAATCCACGTGCTGCAAGGGGAAAGGCCCATGGCGGCGGACAACAAAACCATCGGCAAATTCAAGCTGAAGGGCATCAAGATGGCACCGGCAGGGGTGCCCCAGATCGAAGTGACCTTCGATATCGACACCAACGGCATCCTGCGCGTGTCCGCCAAGGATATGGATACCGGCAAGGAGCAGGGCATCACCATCACCGCCAACGACAAAATGAGCGACGCGGAAATCAACGCCGCCATCCGGGACGCGGAGCAGTATGCCGCCCAGGATCAGGTGCGCAGGGATTCCCTTAATATCATCCATGAAGCCCAGCAGCTCATGAACGATGTGGAAAAGGCCTTGGACGAAAAAGGCAAGCAGCTGGACAAAGCGGAAAAGAAGCAGATCAAGGATGATGTGAACGCCCTGCGGAAGCTGGTCTTCCGCAAGCAGCCGGATAAAATGGAAGAAAGCGACCTTTCCGCCATCCGCGCCGGGATGGATACCCTGCGTCAAGCAGCGTCGCATTTGATGAATTCATAAGGAGAATAGAGTCTGTTTTTGCAAAATTCAGTCCGGATTTGCAAAAACAGACCGTTTTTGTTTTTTGCCCATGGCTTGAACGGAAAAAAACAGATCAAAAAGGATATTTTTCTTCTTCAACGCATTGCCATCCCCTTATGAATATGGTACAATGATTTCATGAAAAGCTCTTCGGGGCTGAAATTGGAGGGAAGAAGAGTATGTCCAAACTGATCAGCTTGGTTCTGGCGCTGATGATGCTGCTGTTCTCAGTCAGCGCGTTTGCCGAGGGAGCCGTGTTTACCCCCGGCACCTACGAAGCGGAGGGGAAAGGCTTCGGCGGCGCGGTGAAGGTTTCCGTGACCGTTTCCGAAACGGAAATCACCGACGTGACCGTGACGGGCGACGCTGAAACCCCGGCCCTGGGCGGCGTAGCCATCCAGACCTTGCCGGGCGAAATCGTCAAGGCCCAGACCCCCAACGTGGATATCCTGTCCGGCGCTACCGTGACCAGCACGGCCATCATCGCCGCCGCCACGGAAGCCCTGGAAAAGGCGGGCGCGGATATCGCCTATTTAGACGCCAACAAGCGCGTTGCCGCCGAGGACGGAGCCAAGGAAGAAAAGACCCTTGAAACCGAAATCGTCATCGTGGGCGCGGGCGGCGCCGGCATGGCCGCCGCCATCATGGCCCACCAGGCGGGCAAGCAGTTCATCATCCTGGAAAAAATGCCTTACGTGGGCGGCAACACCACCAAGGCCACCGGCGGTATGAACGCCGCTGAAACCCACTACCAGAAGGAACAGAACATTCAGGACTCCGTGGAGCTGTTCATTTCCGATACCATGACCGGCGGCCACAACCTGAACGACCCCGAGCTGGTGCGCACCATGGCGGAACAGTCCGCGGGCGCCATCGAATGGCTGGACAGCATCGGCGCTGACCTGCCCAAGATCTCCTTCTCCGGCGGCGCTTCCACCAACCGCATCCACGCGCCCGCCGATGGCAGCGCCGTGGGCAACTACCTGGTAGACAAGTTCTCCGAAAAGCTCACGGAGCTGGGTGTGGAAGTGATGCTGAACACCAAGGCCACCGAGCTGATCATGGAAGACGGCAAGATTGCCGGCGTGAAAGCCGAAGGCAAGGACGCCAACTATACCATCAAGGCCAAAGCGGTCATCCTGGCTACCGGCGGCTTCGGCGCGAACCTGGACATGATCGCCGGTTTCCGTCCTGACCTGCAGGGCACCGTGACCACCAACGCCCCCGGCGCTACCGGCGACGGCATTGTGATGGCCCAGGCTGTGGGCGCGGCCCTGGTGGATATCGAGCAGATTCAGCTGCATCCCACCGTGGAACAGACCACGTCCATGCTGATCACCGAATCGGTGCGCGGCGACGGCGCCATCCTGGTGAACCAGAGCGGCCACCGCTTCACCAACGAACTGCTGACCCGCGACGCGGTTTCCGCCGCCGAGCTGGCGCAGGAAGGCCAGTATGCCTACATCATCTTTGACCAGCACCTGCGGGACAACCTGAAAGCCATCGAAAAGTACGTGAAGAACGGCCTGACCGTGCAGGCGGACACCATCGAGGAGCTGGCCCGGAAGCTGGACATTTATCCCTACTTCCTGGCCATGACCCTGAATGATTGGAACGAAGCGGTTGCCACCCAGAACGACGCCGCCTTCGGCCGCACCACCGGCATGGACAACAACCTGACCACCCCGCCCTACTACGCCATCCAGATCGCCCCCGGCATCCATCACACCATGGGCGGCGTGAAGATCAACACCAGCGCCCAGGTGATCAACACCAACGGCGACGTAATTCCCGGCCTGTTCGCGGCTGGCGAAGTGACCGGCGGCGTCCACGGCGGCAACCGCTTAGGCGGCAACGCTGTGGCTGATATCGTGATCTTTGGCCGCATCGCGGCGGAGAGCGCCATCGAATACTGCAAATAATACGCAAGCCTGTTTCCTTTCGGCCCGGAGCGATCCGGGCCATTTTTTTGTGACGCCAGCCGTACTCGCATTCGCGGTCCGGCTGGACGGCAAACCGCGCTTTGCGCCGGTTGCCTCATCATACTTTCACAAAAATCGCAAAAAACAAGCAAAAATAGAGGCAAATGAAGGAAATACGGCATGTCCCGTTGTATATTTACATCAACAGGGGAGGAGGCGTGCTTCATGACCATCCGGGAAGAATTAGAGGCGCGGGAAAGAGAATATCTGTCGCCCCATGCCGTATGCAGCGCTGACACCAGGGGAAGGGTAAGGCCCATGGCCCCCTGTCCGCTTCGCACGGAATTTCAGCGGGACCGGGATCGCATTCTTCACTGCAAAAGTTTCCGCCGCCTGAAATTCAAAACCCAGGTGTTCATCGCCCCGGAGGGGGATCATTTTCGCACCCGCCTGACCCATACCCTGGAGGTTTCCCAGGTGGCCCGGACGATCGCGCGGGCGCTGAAGCTGAACGAAGATTTGACCGAAGCCATCGCCCTGGGGCACGATTTGGGCCATACGCCCTTCGGCCACAGCGGGGAACGCTCCTTAAACCGCCTGACCAGCGGCGGCTTCCGCCACAACGAACAAAGCCTGCGGGTGGTGGAGGTGCTGGAAGGCAGCGAAGGCCTGAACCTGACCTGGGAGGTGCGGGACGGCATTCTCAAGCATTCGGGCAAGCTGAAACCGGAAACCCTGGAAGGGGAATGCGTGGCCCGGGCCGACCGCATCGCCTACATCAATCACGACATCGACGACGCCATCCGGGCGGGGGTGCTGCGGGATTTTGAAATTCCCCAGGACTTGCTTCGCGTGCTGGGGGAAACCCACGGCCAGCGCATTGATACCATGATTACGGACATCGTGCGGGAAAGCGCGGGGCAGGATCACCTGCGCATGAGCGCGCCCATCCAGCACGCCAGCGACGAATTGCGTTCCTTCCTGTTCGATCACGTATATTTGGACGAATGGCGTCAGGCCGAGGAAGAAAAGTGCGACCATGTGATCGTCGCCCTGTTTGAATACTTTATGGAGCATCCCGGCAAAATGCCCCTGGAATACGTGCAGATTTCCTACCGGGACGGCACGGAACGGGCGGTGACGGATTTCCTGGCCTGCATGTCGGACCGGTACGCCATCAGAACCTATCAGAATTTGTTCATTCCTGTTTCGTTTCCGGTAATTTGAGCGCGAAAATTATCATTTACGGCAGGAAATCCGCATTTCGCATCGAATGATAGCACATGAACCGGAAACAAAGGGAGGGGACACGGGTTGGCGGGACGCATCCCATCGGCATGGATGGACGAGCTGTATGCCAGAACGGATATCGTTTCCGTCGTGTCCGCTTACCTGCCGCTGAAAAAGGACGGCCGCCGCTATTGGGGGCTGTGTCCCTTTCACCATGAAAAGACCGCCTCCTTTTCCGTTAATCCCGATCTGAACCTGTATTACTGCTTCGGCTGCAAGGCGGGCGGCAACGTGGTGCAGTTCGTGATGGAGATGGAGAGGCTCTCTTATATGGACGCCGTGAAGCTCCTGGCGGATCGCATTCATATGACGCTGCCGGAGGTTCGGGACGATCCCGACTACGAAAAGCGCCGCAGCCAAAGGGAACGGCTGCTGAATGCCAATCGGGAAGCGGCGCGGTTCTATCACGAAATGTTGTGGAAGCCCGAGGGCAGGCGCTGTCTGGATTATCTGCACGGGCGCGGCCTGGACGACGGCATCATCCGCCGGTTCGGCTTGGGCGCTTCGGCGGATCAGTGGGACAGCCTGACCAAATACCTTACGGAAAAGGGCTACACCCAGGAGGAACTGCATTTAGCGGGCCTTACCGTGGTCAAAGGCGAAAGCGCCTACGATATGTTCCGCAGCCGCGCCATGTTTCCCATTATTGATCAGTACGGAAACGTGCTGGGCTTCGGCGGGCGCGCCATGAACGACGCAAAGCCCAAGTATCTGAACACTTCCGACACGCCGGTGTTCAACAAGCGCAAGGGCGTGTACGCCATCAACCTGATCCGCAAGCAGCGGGACCTGAAACGCATCCTGCTGGTGGAAGGGTATATGGACGTGGTGGCCATCAGCCAGGCGGGCGTGGTCGGCGCGGTGGCGACTCTTGGCACGGCCCTGACCAACGAGCAGGCCCGGCTGCTGAAGCGGTTCGCCCCGGAGGTACACTTGGCCTACGACGGGGACGAGGCGGGCCAGCACGCCATCGAACGGGGCCTGGAAATCTTTGAAGCGGAGGACGTACCCGCCAAGGTATTGTATTTCCCCGACGGGCTGGATCCGGACGAATTCATCCGCCAAAGGGGCCTTGACGCCTTCCAGGCGCTCCGCCCCATGACGCCCACCGCCTTCCGCATGCAGCGCCTTCGCCTGCGCTGTGATTTGGAAACCCAGGAGGGGCGCACCGAATACGCCAAGGGCTGTGCGGAGTTGCTGCGCAAGGTGCGCGACCCCGTGGACGTGGAAAACTATTTGGAGCTGCTCAGCGTGCAGACCGGCTTTTCCCGGGACGTGCTGGTGGCCCAAATCGGCGTATCCGCCCCGGAAGCGTCCAGCCAGAATAATTTTACCGATAAACGGGAAAAATCAGAGCCAAAGCGCGGCCGCGTTTCAGAGGGGTTCCGCACGGAACAGACGCTGCTGGGTTTATTGGCCGCCGGAGCCGTGCCGCGGGATACGGTAAAGGAAACGGATTTTTTGCATCCCGCCCTGCGCGAAGCGGCGAAGCAGCTTTTGAGCGGGCGCACGCCCGCCGATATCATGGGGGACGAAAACCTGAGCGCCGAGGTGCTTGGGGCCGCGGGGGAGGCTTTTTCCCTGCTGACCAATACGGACAAGGATCACGCCGCCCAAATCGCCTCGGATTGTCTGCGCAATTTGCAGATACAGCGTATACAGCAGGAAATCAACCAAATGACCGAACTGATGAAGACCGCCGAAACGGCTGAAAAACAGGGGGAAGCGCTCAAGGAAGTGGCGGCGCTTACCAAAGAATTGGCTCGGCTGAGACAGCAGGGGCGCTGACAGGAAGAGAGGAGTGGAGCCATTGAGCACGCAGATGGACGCGAAGCAGGCCAAGCTGAACGAACTGTATGAATTAGGCAAAAGCAAGGGCGTACTGACCTACGACGAAATCATTTCCAAGTTAGCGTCCTATGAAATTGATCCCGAGCAATTTGACAGCATTCTGGAAACCTTTGAAGCCATGGGCGTTTCCGTCACCCGGGACGCGGAAGGGGCCGTTCAGCAGCCGGAACCCCTGCCCGAGGATTTGGATCTCATGCCCGAGGGCATCAGCATCGACGACCCCGTTCGCATGTATCTGAAGGAAATCGGCCGGGTGCCCCTGCTGACCGCCGAGGAGGAAATTGAAATCGCCCAGCGCATGGAGCAGGGCGACGAGGAAGCCAAGAAAAAGCTGGCGGAAGCGAACCTGCGCCTGGTGGTTTCCATCGCCAAGCGTTACGTGGGCCGGGGCATGCTGTTCCTGGATCTGATTCAGGAGGGCAATTTGGGCCTGATCAAGGCCGTTGAAAAATTCGATTACCGCAAGGGCTACAAATTCTCCACCTACGCCACCTGGTGGATCCGGCAGGCCATCACCCGCGCCATCGCCGATCAGGCGCGCACCATTCGCATCCCCGTGCATATGGTGGAAACCATCAATAAGCTGATCCGCGTTTCCCGCCAGCTGCTCCAGGAATATGGCCGCGAGCCTACCCCCGACGAAATCGCCAAAGCCATGGGCATCAGCGAAACGAAGGTGCGGGAAATCATCAAGATCGCCCAGGAACCCGTTTCCCTGGAAACTCCCATCGGCGAGGAAGAGGACAGCCATTTGGGCGACTTCTTAGAGGACGAAACCGCCCTGGCCCCCGCCGAAGCCGCTTCCCACGCCCTGATGAAGGAGCAGCTCTGGGACGTGCTGGAAACCCTCACGCCCCGGGAAGAAAAGGTGCTGCGCCTGCGCTTTGGCCTGGACGACGGCCACCAGCGCACCCTGGAAGAAGTGGGCAAGGAATTCCAGGTCACCCGCGAGCGCATCCGCCAGATCGAGGCCAAGGCCCTGCGCAAGCTCCGCCATCCCAGCCGCAGCAAAAAACTCAAGGATTATTTGGACTGATGAAGCAGCCTTTTGAATTGGACGACCGTTTATCCCGGGCTGCCGTTCTTTTTCCCGCCTGTGCATACGGCGCCGATATCGGCGCGGATCACGGGCGGTTATCTTGTTATTTGCTCTTCAGCGGGAAATGCCAGCGCATGTGCGTGGCCGATATCAGCGCCCTGTCCCTGCAAAAGGCGAAGGCGCTGATCGACCGGCAGGGCCTTTCCGAACGGGCGGATTTTGTCGTGGGCGACGGTCTTTCCGTGCTGTCGCAAAAAGCGGGCGCCGTCGCCATCTTAGGCATGGGCGGGCACACCCTTTGCGATATCCTGCGTTCCGGCGCGGACAGGCTGCAAGGGGCGGCCCTGATCCTGTCCGCCCATACGGATGTGCATTTGGTGCGGAGAACATTGATGGAATTGGAATACTGCATCGACCGGGAGGAAATCGCTTTTGCCGCCGGGCGGTTTTACGTGGTGGTTCGGGCCGTTCCAGGCCGGGAAAGCATGGGGGAAAGGGAACTGCTTTTAGGTCCCCGCCTCATGGAAAGCGCGCCGAAGCATTACAAAGAATACCTTGCCTGGCGTATCGGCATTGCGGCCAAAAAACGCACAGAAGAAGGAAAACGGGAATGGACCTGGCTCAAGGAGGAATACAGCCGTGTTTGCAACTGTGGGATGGATTGAAAACCTTTTGGATGAACTCGCGCCGATGGAAACGGCGGAAAGCTACGACAACGTGGGGGCCATCATCGGCCGCCGGGACGCGGAAGTGACCAAAATCCTGGTGGCGCTGGACTGCACGCTGGACGTGGTGCGGGAAGCGAAGGAAGTGGGCGCGGAGCTGATCGTGACCCATCACCCGCTTTTGTTTCATGCCCGGAAAAACCTGCTGGAAGAGGACGCGGAGGGCCGCATCCTGTGCGAAATGGTGCGTTCCCATCTATCCCTGATTGCCGCCCATACCAATTTGGATCAGACGGAGCTGAGCGGCAGCGCGAGCTGCGCACGGCTGCTGAACCTGCAAAACATCCGGAAAGAAACGAACTATCTCTTTTTGGGCGAACTGGAAAAGCCCATGAAGGCGGAAGAACTGGAACAAAAAATCTCCAATGCTCTTTCCTTCCCTGTTCGCCGGTACGGAAGCGGAGACAAGCTGGTTTCCACCTTAGCCATCGCGGGCGGCGCGGACGACGGCGACTGGCAGACAGCGCAGGCCCTCGGCGCCCAGGCGCTGCTGACGGGGGAGGTGCGCCACCACAACGCCCTGGCCGCCTCCATGAGCGATTTTGTGCTGTTCGACGGGGGACATTACGGCACGGAAGCGCCTTTGGTGCCATTTTTGGCGGAGTATTTACAAAAGCGTCTGAATGATGTACAATATAATGTACGGGTTTACCCGTCTCAATACGCGCCCTTTGGCAGCGTCTAAGGATATAGAAGGAGGGCCAAAAATGGATCAATTGCATCTATTGTGGGAATATCAGAAAGCAGACGTGGAAGTGGATAAACTGGAGGCTTCCATCAAACGCTCTCCTGTCAGGCAAAAGCTGGTGAAATACCGCGATTATTATGCCGAACAGCAAAACACCATGAAGCGCATCGAAAGCGAAGTATCCGCCATGCAGGATCGTTTGGAAGCGCTGAAGGACGCCATCAAAATGACCGACGAGCAGCTGCATAACCTGCACGCCAAGCTGGAAAGCGATCCGCCCAAATCCAGCCAGGAAGTGCAGCAGTTCATGAACGACGCCAAGCGCTTCCAGAATAACCTGACCGCCTACGAGCAGGAAATCAAGCGCATCCGCAAGGACGCGGGCGACCGGGAACGCCTGCAGCACGACGTGCGCGTGCGCGCCGCCAAGGCCAAGGGCGAGTTTGACAAGCTCAAGCTCTCCTACGACGACGAGAAAAAGGAAAAGGATCAGGAGCTGGAAGCCCTGAAAGCCGCCGCCGCCGAAAAGGCCAAGCCCATCGAACCCAGTTTCATGGAGCGCTACCGCGACATCAAGAAGCATAGCGTGCCGCCCCTGGCCGCCCTGTACGGGGATCAATGCGGCGGGTGCAATATGTCGCTTCCGTCCTCCGTCTCCCGCAAGGTCAAGGCCGGGGAGCTGGTGGAGTGCGAAACCTGCGGCAGGCTTTTGATTATCGTATAACCGCATATCCTTATGCCGATGGACGTTGATTCCATCGGCGTTTTTGCGCGAAAAAGCAACAGCGCGTTGCTTTACGGATTTGGCTGATCGGGATATAATAAAGGCGAAAAGAAGCAAAATGAAAGGAAATGAAGAAAATGGAAACAAAAGATATTCTGAAAACGCTGCGCGAAAAGAAGGGCTTTACCCAGGAGCAGCTGGCGGATCAGGTGCTGGTGAGCCGTCAGGCCGTCAGCCGCTGGGAGACGGGGGAAACCCAGCCCAACACGGACACCTTGAAGCTGCTCTCGAAAACGCTGGACGCGTCCATCAATACCCTGCTGGGTTCGCCCCGGCAGCTGTTCTGCCAGTGCTGCGGCATGCCGCTGTACGAGGACGACGTGATCAGCCGGGAGCCGAACGGCGATTTCAACGAGGAATACTGCAAGTGGTGCTACACGGACGGAAATTTCGTGTACCAGAGCAAAGCGGACTTGATCGACTTTTTGATCGCCCATATGCCCAATCCGGAAGAATTAGCGGAGCAGGATCGGCGCGCCCAGTACGATCAGGCGCTGTCCCAGCTGAATCACTGGAAACTATAAGATTGACGGACTTGAGAAAGTGCGTTATAATGTCCCCGTGGCAAAGGCGGCTGAATGGCCGCGGGCCCGCAAGGGCGTGAGGAAAGTCCGGGCACCGCAGGGCAAGGATGCCTGCTAACGGCAGGTGGAGGCGACTCCAAGGCGAGTGCAACAGAGAGATACCGCCGGGGGAAACCCCGGTAAGGGTGGAAAGGTGCGGTAAGAGCGCACCGGCGGCCTGGCGACTGTGCCGTCATGTAAACCCCATCCGGTGCAAGGTGTAGGGAACGCATAGGGCGGCCCGTCCTGTTCCCGCAGTACCGCTCAAGCGCGCTGGCGACTTCGCGCTTAGATAGATGGCCATTTTCAACAGAACCCGGCTTACAGGCCGCGCTTTGTCACATGTACAAAAGAAAAAACGTCCCGGCGCTGTCCGGGGCGTTTGTGCTTCATAATAAGAGTTGAGAGTGGAGAGTTGAGAGTTGAGATTTATACAGTCTGACAACAATATGATTTTCTTGTAATGAGCGTCATATATTGATCTATATTCATCTCAACTCTCCGCTCTCAACTCTCAACCCGTTATCTCGTGAGCTTGTAGTTTCCGTTGTAAATCCGGTACACGGCCACCACCTTGCCCACGATAGTCACCGATCTTGCGTAAAAGGGGCGCATGCGGGGGTTCTCCGGCTGCAACCGGATACGGTCAGGCTCCTTGAAATAGCGCTTGCAGGTGGCCTCGTCGTCGATCATGGCGATGATGATTTCGCCATTCTGGGCGGTCTGCTGGCGCTTGACCACCACGTAGTCGCCGTTCATGATGCCCGCCATAATCATGCTTTCGCCGCGAATTTCCAGGATGAAATGGTCGCCGCTGCCCGCCATTTCTTCCGGAAGGGTCATAAAGCCCTCGGCGTTTTCCTCCGCCAAAATGGGCGTACCGGCGGCCACCTTGCCCAGCAGGGGCACCTTCACCATGGCGGGCTTTTCTTCCTTTTTCACGATGGTGCGGGGCTTCATGGCTTCCCTGTGCAGCAGGCCCTTCTTTTCCAGGCGGTTCAAATGGCCGTGTACGGTGGACGTGGATTTCAAATCCACCGCTAAGCCAATCTCGCGCACGGAGGGCGGAAAGCCGTTCTCGTCGATGTATTTTTCGATATATTCCAAAATGCGCTGCTGCGTATCGCCGTTAGGACGCCTAGGCATTGCGAAACACCGTCTTTCATGGAAGAATTACAAATTCATTATAACAGGCAAACAAGTGTTTGGCAAGGGAAGAACAGCTATAAAAACAAAAAAAGAAGGGAAAATTGGACTGACGTGGATAAATACTCATTGCGGTTCCATTGAAACAAATGTCTCTTATAGCTTTCTCGGAAGAGGGGACTGGGGGGAAACCGCTCTTTGGCTCCAAAGAGCGGTTTCCCCCCAGCATACCCAAATATATAAAAATGGGGGAAAGGTTCATGAAGCAATGCGTATTATACGACCGGGAGTGCATCGACTGCGGCGAATGCGACCGCTGCGATCTGGATCCCAACAAAATCTGCGATAACTGCATGAAGTGCGTCAACGGCGATCAGATGTTCCGCTCCATTCTGATCGACAAGGTGATCGCAGCCGAGGACGGCAAAAAGCCGGGCGAAGCTCAATCCTGATCGTCGAGATCGGTTCTGGGCAGCGGCACCAGGCGGGAAGCCTTGCGTTTGTTTAGGTCCGACATGGCGGCGTAATGGCGGCGGGTGGTGTTCACGTCGGCATGGCCCAGCACGTCGGCCACCAAATAAATATCACCGGTTTCCTGGTACAGGTTGGTGCCGAAGGTACTGCGCAGCTTGTGGGGGCTGATGCGCTTTTTCAGCGGCGCGGCGACGAGGGCGTATTTTTTCACCATGTTTTCCACGGCCCGCTGGGTCATGCGGCGTTTCTGCATGGATAAAAACAGGGCGTTTTCGTGGCCCTCCAAAGGCTGAATCTTGGCCCGTTCGGTAAGGTACGCCCGCAGCGCCTCCGCCACCTGATCGGGAAAGTACAGGATGCTCTGATCGCCGCCCTTGCGGGTGACGAGAAAGGCATTCATGTCAAAGTCCAGATCGTCCACGTCCAGCCCCACGCATTCGCTGACGCGGATGCCCGTACCCAAAAACAGCAGCAGCATGGCGATATCCCGGCTCCGGGTGAAGTTCAGATATTTCTGCTGCCGGTCCGTTAATCCGTCGCCGGAGGAAACGGCGTCCAGCATTTTCTGCATTTCATCCGGCTCCAGGCGCAGGATGGGCTTATCGTGCAGCTTGGGAAGCTCCACCAACGTGGTGATATTGGCGTCAATCATGCCATTTTTGTACATGTAATCGAACAAAGAGCGCAGAGAACACAGCTTCCGCATGATGCCCAATTCATGGTTCCGCACCACGGTGGATTCGCCGGATTCTTCATCCGTCACATAATATTGCATCAAATATTCCTGATAACCGATGATATCCCGCTTCTGAATCATTTTCAGATGCCTGTCCGTAAAGAATCGGGGTTCCACGTCGGCAAAGAAGGGATTTTCCCGGGTCAGGTATTGAAAGAACAGCCGGAAGTCGTACGCGTAGGCCAGCCGCGTCAGGGGGCTGGTGGTTTGGGCGATGGAACGAAAAAAATCCGTGCAGGCCATGGGCAATTCTTTTTCAAGTTCCCGAACCCGATCCATGCGGCGAATGGAAGCCTGATCGTGATAGCTGAGTGTTTCTTTCAAAATCAATTCCTCACAATCCTTAAGATCAGAGTGCAGAGCGCAGAGTTGAGAGTTGGCTGACGATTGTTGTTTGAGTGCGTGCTAAGTCCGGGTACGCTGTCAGTATATCATATCCGGCTCTTTTTGTCCATAATTCTTCGTAAAAGTTTTCTTTTGCGAATAGTTTAATCCATTTCCGCCCCCAAATAGCTGTTTCTCCCCCGGCAGGAATCCCCGGCAGATCATAGCTGTGCAGCATGCCTTTCGTGTATCTTTTCTTTCCGATAAAGCTCAAAATGGCCGATTTTGCGGCGTAACGATATTACTCCGCAAATTTTGTGAATATATTGATTTTTTGGGTTGAAGCCTGTATAATGAATATAGTGTACGAACAAACGAAGGAGGGACTCCCCTATGCCCCAGGATTATGTATTCATGACGGACAGTGACAGCGATTTGCTGTATTCTATCGCGGATGAACGCAAAATCCCGGTCGTCCGGATGCCTTATTCATTGGACGGTCAGGAATACTTTGACGATAACGGTCGCAGCGGCGTGGAAAAGGATCTGTTTGACAAGATGCGGGCGGGTGCTATGCCCAATACGTCCTGTCTGCCCACGGACGCTTATCTGGAATACTTTGAACCCATTTTAAAGGAAAAAGACCTGCTTTTCATCGCTTTTTCCTCCCAGATGAGTTCTACCATCAACAACATTTTTGAAGCCCGGGAACAGCTGCTCCGGAAGTATCCCACCCGGAAATTCTACGTGGTGGACACGCTGAGCATTTCCGCCCCCATGACGCTGCTGGTTTTAGGCGCGCACGACCTGTATTTGCAGGGCAAATCCATGGCGGAAGTGGAAAAGTGGGTGCTGGATAATCGCATGCGCGCCCACGCCTGGCTGACGGTTGGCGACCTGAAATACCTGGCCCGGGGCGGGCGCATTTCCTCCACCAGCGCGTTCTTCGGCTCCATGCTGGACATCAAGCCCATCATCTGCATGGGCAAGGGCGGCAAGCTGGATCCGGCGGAAAAGGTGCAGGGCCGGAAAAAAGCCATTCGCACCATCGTGGATCGCACGGCGGAGAACATCGAGCATCCCGAAGATCAGACCGTCATCATCATGCAGGCCGACGTGGAGGAAGAAGCTAAGATGCTGGAAAAAATGCTGCGCCAGCATATCCCCGCCATCAAGGACATCCGGATCCAAATGGTCGGCCCCGTGATCGGCGCGCACTGCGGCCCCGGCACTCTAGCCTGCTGCTTCATGGGCAAAAAAAGAAGCATCTGATCGTATTCCAATATATTACGCCTCCGATTCCCAACATTCGGGAACGGAGGCGTTTTTGTATTATTACAATTTCAATACAGCCGGTATTTCTTCGTCTTCCCTGCACAATTCCGGTTTTTCTTCAAAACCCATGGAAAGATACAGCTTCCTTGCCACCTCGTTCTCCGGCTCATAGGACAGCCAGCAATACTCCGCTTTTCCGCACGGCGCTGTGCGGATAAAGTCAATGGCGAGTTTCAGCGCCTCTCTCCCGTACCCGTTTCCCTGATAACGGCGATCAATCATAAACCGCCAGATATAATAGCTGTTTTTTGCAAAATCAAGGTTTTCTCTCCAGTCGCAATTGTAACTGATCATCAGGAAGCCCACCGGCTTTTTCCCGTTATAGATCCCGAAAATGAAAACGCTTTTTTCGTCTTCCGTCATGGCGAAGTACGCGTCGATGACGCTGTCGCTGTTCTTGGCGACAAACGCTTTTTGCTCCTTGGATACCCTTAATTTGATAACGTCGTCCACAGTATCCCACGTCAGTTTTTCCAAACGGATTTGATTCATCATCATGACCTCCTTTTACAGGGCGTAGGTTTCCAGCGCCAGAGCGAAGCCTTCCTCCGCGTAAGAGGCGGTGACGAAGCGGGCGGCGCTTTTGGTTTCCTCGCTGGCGTTTCCCATGGCGACGCCAAAGCCCGCCGCTTTCAGCATGGGAATATCGTTGCCCTGATCGCCCAGGGTCATCACCTGATCCATGGAAAGGCCCAGGGATTCCGCCATATCCCGCACGCCCCGACCCTTATCAATGCCCGCGGGCATGATTTCGATGTTGTCGACCCAGGACTGCGTCAGGTCGATGCCCTTCACGGCGGAAAGCGCCTCACGGACAATGGGCAGAGGCACATTGTTGCAGACAAAGAATTTATATACCGTATGGCGCTGAACGAAATCCTTTACTTCTTCCTTGCCGTGATAATATTGGAAGCCCAACTTCCTGATCCGGTCCCCCTGGGACAATTCCGAATGATGCTTCCGCTGGACCGTGGCCGTACATATGGCGTGATCGCCGAAAATAAAAAAGTCCGACCCCGCGTTCAGCAGCACGCCGAGGGTCTTCCGCACGGCTTCCGGGTCCATGGGATGATTGGCGATTTCCCGCAGGTTTTCATCCACGATCCTGGCCCCGTTCACCCCAATGATGGGAAGGCGCAGGCCGTAATCCTCCAGCAGCAAAAAAGCGTTTTCGGGAAACCGGCCTGTAGCGATGGCTACCGTGATTTCTTTTTCCCGGGCGGCGCGAATGGCCCGCAGGCTTCTATCCGTAATGATATGATCCGCGCTTAACAGCGTTCCGTCAATATCCGTCGCAATCAGCTTGATGGGCGGCATAAAACGATTCTCCTTCTTAAAACGGCGGCTGTATGACAAAGTGCTGATCCTGCAAATAGGATAGCATGCCTTCCGGGCAGAGCGTCAGCTCCGTGGCGCAGAGCTTGAGGCCGTTTGCCTTCATGGCTTTGTTGAAGTTCCGATCCCCGTACTTGTCGTCGCCTAAGATCGGATGGGAAAGAAAGCTCATATGCGCCCGAATCTGATGGGTGCGCCCGGTGAGCAGGCGCACGCGCAGGCGAGAGAGTTTCCCGTCAAATTCCATGGTTTCATACTGTGTGGCGATGGGCAGGGCGCCGGGGGTTTCGTGGGTGACAACGCGCACCGTGGCTTCCCGGCTGTTTTTGACCAAATACGCTTCTTTGACCGCTTCCCGGGGGCGCATCTCCCCCTTGACCAAACATTGATAAATCTTCGTCAGCTTCCTTTGCTCGAACATGTCCCGCAGCAGCGCTTCGCTTTCCTCGTCCTTGCACAGCAGCAGCAGGCCGCTGGTGGGATTGTCCAGCCGGTGGCACAAACGGGGCAGGTAATCTCCCCCGGCCCTTTGCGTCATCAGGGAAAGCACCGTCATGCCGCCCCAAACGTCCTCGTCGCAGTTGATCCCGGCGGGCTTATTGAGCAAAAGAACGGCTTCATCCTCGTAAACCACGGGGATTTCAACGGAAAAGCCGGAAAACAGCCTGATTCGCGCGCCGGGAACGACGGTTTCGTCCTTTCCCACGCGCTTTCCGTCCATTTTCACATCCCGGCGGGAAAAAGCGTCCCGCACCGCGTGGGCGGGCAGCAGCGGCATGGCCTGCTGGATATAGTGGGCGGCCTGCATGCCCTCCGCGCAGGCGGGCACAGTAGCTTCGTAAACGTTCATCAGTTGACGACCGCCGGGGCCATGCCCATCCACCGCACCGTATGCAAATGCAGCTGCTTGAGGGTGTTCAGCATGCGGGGGGTGGGCAGCACGCACAGCATGGATTCCAGCACCTCCCGCATTTCGGCGATACTGGCCCCCTGCTTCGCCATCATGCGCAGGTCCTCCAGCACTTCTTCTTCATCGTATTCGGGCCGCACCGCCCCTACCAGCACCCCCCGCATGGCTTCGCAGGAAGCCACTTCCTCGGCTAAGACGCCGTTCATGCCCCCGAGCATCATTTCCCGGGTCAATTGGATTTCGATGGGCGGCAGCTTGGCAAGGCTGGAAAGCAGATGCTCCGGGTCGGCCAGGCCGGGATGCAGCAGCAGCATTTCCCCGTCCGCCGTTTCCGTATAATCAAAGGCGGCGCGCAGATACCGACCGATCATCAGGGACGTTTGCCCGTCTGATTCCTTCTTTTTTTGCAGCAAAAACTGCGTCAGCGGCACGGAGGCATGAAGAAAGCCGGATAAATACAGCAGGCTGTGCAGCGTGGCGTCAAAGGCGAAAAGCTGTTCCCGGATGCGGGTATACTGGGGATCCGTCATGGCCTGGGTAATGGGTTCCACAAGCTCCGGGGCCAGCACCAGCCGGGCGTAATCCTCATCCTCGATTTGCAGCGAACACCACAGCCGGGAAATGAGCGCTTCGGCGGCGCTGATTTCATCCCAATCGTCCAGGTACGCTTCTCCCCCGCCCCGCAGGATGCGCTTGACCAGGTTATCTTCGCCGGGCGACAGATAGCAGGCTTCCAGCGAAACGTTCTTTAGCACCGTTTCCTTCAGCTCCTGCTGGTTGGGCGTTTTGCGCCGCAACTCCTTCGCGTAATAAGAAAATGCGTAAAGGGTCTGTACTTCGTCCTCGCATAAAGTATCAAAAATGCCGTTGGCGGGGCAGCGGTACAGCCTGTCCTGGCACGCCTCCAGCTGCCTTTCCCGCATCACGCTCATGGTCTTATCGCTCCAATGCTCCACACGGCACGCGCCCGTCCTGATCAAGTTCCGCTTCTCCCCTTTCAAAAGGCTTTTTCGACAGTAAATAACAGGTTTCCGCAAGCCTTCCTTTACAAATTATACTGTTAATCAAGGGCCTGTCAAGTGTTTTTGATAGGAATACCAATTAAGGGTTTACTACTCAGCCTACGGTTTCGTAGTAACGCGCGGGCGGGTATTGCATACCCCCCGCGTATCCGCGGCCTCAAAGGTCGCAACTCCCCTTCATAGGGAGATTGCTCCCTTTCGGCTGATCTCACCGCCGATGAGATTCCCGCCGCAGGCGGTCATCAGCGGTTCGTCCCCCCGCACGGTTTTTCCTCTCGCCTTTTACGCCCCACGCCCTGCGCATTCGCTTGGTCGTGGGTTTCGGGCGGCAATCCAAGGATTGCACGCCCTCAGTCTCGCTGCGCTCGACGCTAAGGCTCCCGGGCGGAAAATCTGCAAGGTATGTTTTCCTTACGGAAAACCCCGCCCGACCGGCAGAGCCGGTCGATACGATTACAGTCGGGGGAGTACCCCCGACGCCCCCCTCTCGGGCATGCTGTTTGATTGTTCTTAAGATACTTAAATGGTTACTCCTGCCATCCGCATCAATTCTTCTTCGTTGATGACCGGGATGCCCAGGGTTTGGGCCTTGGTGAGCTTGCTGCCCGCGCTTTCCCCCGCCACCACATAATTGGTTTTCCGGCTGACGGAGGAGGAAGCGGTGCCGCCGTGCTCCCGGATGAGGGCTTCGGCCTGCTGCCTGGAAAGGGTGGGCAGGGTGCCCGTGACCACCATGATCACGCCGTTCAGGGAACCGCCCTCTGTTTTGGCTTCCGTCTGCGGGGCGACTCCGGCGGAAAGCAGACGCTCGATCATCCGCTGGTTCTCCGGGAAGGAGAAAAAGTCGATCACGCTTTGGGCCACGATCTCCCCCACCTCGTCGATGGCGAGCAGCGCGTCCATGTCCGCTTTCATCACGCCCTCCAGGGTGGTAAAGGCGGCGGACAAATCCCGTGCTGTGCGTCGACCGATATTGGGAATGCCGATAGCCAAAAGGAACCGGGACAGGGGGCAATGCTTGCTGGCTTCCAGGGCGTCGATCAGGTTTTGAGACCGCTTATCCTGAAAGCCGTCCAGCCCCTGCAACTGCTCCACGCTTAAGCGATACAGGTCGGCGGCGTCCCGAACGCCCAATTTATCATACAGCAGATCGGCGGTTTTTTCGGAAAAGCCGGTAATGTCCATGGCGTCCCGGGAAGCGAAATGGGCAAGCCGCGCCATCGCCTGGGGACGGCAGCTTTCCCGGTTCAGGCAGAACAGATGCGCCCCGCGCCAGGTGAGCGGCCCGCCGCAGGCGGGGCACTTTTCCGGCGGCAGGATTTGGGTGCCCTCCACGCCGTCGTCCACCTTGCCCATGATTTCTGGAATCACGTCGTTGGAGCGGCGGATCCAGACAGTACACCCAAGGGTGACGCCCTTGCGCTGGATATCGCCCATATTGTTGAGGGTGGCTTTTTTCACGGTCACGCCCGCAAATTCCACCGGCGATACGTGGGCCAGGGGGGTCAGCTTGCCCGTGCGGCCCAATTCCCAGGTGACGCTTTCCAGGGTGGCGGTGGCTTCCTCCGCCGCGAATTTATAGGCCACAGCCCAGCGGGGGAATTTATCGGTGTAGCCCATCAGCTGCCGGGTGCGCTGGTCCATCACCTTGACCACGGCTCCGTCGATGAGGAAATCCAGGGAGGGGCGCTTTTCTTCGATTTCCCGAATCAGTTCCAGCGCCTTTTCCCGATTATCCGCCACCTGAAAATAGGGGCTGACCGGGAAGCCCTGCTCCTTGAGAAACGCTATCATGCCCACCTGATCGGAAAAGGGCGGGTTTTCGATGGTGCCCACCTGATAGAAAAAGGCGGACAGGTTGCGGCTGGCGGTGACGGCGGGATCCAGGTTGCGCAGCGCCCCGGCGGCGGCGTTGCGGGCGTTTTTCAGCGGCTCCTGGGCCGTTTTGTTGTACGCTTCCAGGGCGCTCAGGCGCATGATGCACTCGCCCTGCACCTCGATCTTGCCCTTCCAGGGGATGGAAAGCGGCACGTCCTTTACCGTGCGGGCCTGGGGCAGAATGGCCTCCCCCACCTCGCCGTTGCCACGGGTGGCGGCTTCCACCAGCACGCCCTGGTCGTAGGTCAGGTTCAGTGTCAATCCGTCGAATTTGTATTCGATGCCGTAGGTCAGGGGCGGAAGGTTCCCCTCCTGCTCCCACAGCTTTTCCGTCCGGTCGAACCAGGCGTTCAGTTCTTCTTCGCTCTGGGCCTTGTCCATGCTCCATAAGCGGGAAATATGCCGGTGCTGGCGAAACGCGGCCAGGGGTTCGCCGCCCACCCGCACGGAGGGGGAATCGGGCAGCACCGTGCCCGTTTCCTTTTCCATGGCAAGCAGCTGATTGTACAGGGCGTCCCATTCTTTATCGGAAATAATAGGATCATCCAGCACATAGTAGGCGTGGGCGGTTTTGTTCAGGTAATCCACCAGGCTGCGCATATCCGTAAACCGTTCCATGGGTCAACCCTCCGATATCGAAGCAGGGGCCATGCTTTTTGGCCCCTGCGCTTTCATTCAGTCTTCAATTTTGACGATGGGCGCGATGGACAGGGAAAATTCCTTTGTGCCGTAGGCCGTAAAGGCGATCATGACCCGGGCGTCGGCCCCGCTGCCTTTCACCGCCTGCACCGTTCCTTCCCCAAATTTCCGGTGCAGCACGCGGTCGCCGGGCTTAAACAGCCGGTTCATGGCGCTGCCGGACAGGTCGGCGGCGGCGGATGGCACGAAGCCCTTCTGCACGCCGGGGATATTCAGCGCGCCCCGGACGCCAGCCGCCATGCCGGGGGTGCCGAAGCTCAGGTTCCGGGGCCTGTCTTTCCGGGAAACGGGAGCGGGCTTTTGCGATTCGGGGACGAAATTCTTCCGGCTCGCCTCGGCCCATTCGTCGATCAGCAGGCGGCTGGGAATTTCTTTCAGGAAGGGCGAGGGCGGGTTGTGGGTGATCTGGTTGAAGATCATGCGCCGCCGGGCGAAGGATAAGAACAGACGCTGCCGGGCGCGGGTGATGCCCACGTAGCACAGCCTGCGTTCCTCTTCTAACTTCTTTTCGTCCATCGCTGTGCGCATGGAGGGGAAAATGCCCTCCTCCAGCCCGGCCATGAACACCGCGTCGTATTCCAGGCCCTTGGCGCTGTGCAGCGTCATAAGCGTGACATACTGGGGCGCGTTCTCCTGCTGATCCAAATCGGTCACCAGGGCCACGTTTTCCAAAAACGCTTCCAAAGTCTTTTCCGCGCTTTGGTTTTCAAATTCCTTGGCTGCCCCGGCAAATTCATCCAGGTTTTCCAGCCGCGTTTTGGCTTCGTCGCTGCCCTCCATCTCAAACTGCGCCCGCAGGCCCGTGTCCTTGAGCATGGTTTCCACCAGCTCGGACAGGGAAAGCATATCCTTCATGGCGGTGAGCTTCATGAGCAGCAGCGCAAATTCGGAAATGCACTTTCTGGGCCGGGAGGAAAGGCTTTGCGGCGGATCGTTCAAAACGGAATACAGGGGCAATTCCTCCTGCCGGGCGTATTCCTGCAGGGCGGCCACGGTGGAATCGCCGATGGAGCGCTTGGGCGTGTTGATGATGCGGGTCAGGGATACGTCGTCCGCGGGGTTTACGATCACTCGCAGGTAAGCCAGGGCGTCCCGGATTTCCTTGCGGTCATAGAACCGGGTGCCGCCGAAAATCTTATAGGGGATGCCCGCCCGGGTGAACATTTCTTCGATCACGCGGCTTTGGGCGTGCATGCGGTACAGCACGGCGATCTGGGCATAAGGTACGTCCATCTGGCGCAGCCTGCGCACACGCTCGCAGATCCAGGCCGCTTCCTCACGCTCGTCCCCGGCGCTGTACAGGTGAATTTTTTCCCCTTCCCCCGCGTCCGTCCACAGGGCTTTTTCCTTGCGGCCTCGGTTGTGGGCAATCACCTGATTGGCGGCGTCCAGAATGTTGGAGGTGGAACGGTAATTCTGTTCCAGCTTGATCACCTGGGCGTCGGGGAAATCCTGTTCAAAGTCTAAAATATTGCGGATGTCCGCCCCGCGCCAGCCGTAAATGGACTGGTCGTCGTCGCCCACCACGCACAGATTGCGGCTTTCCTGGGTGAGCAGGCGCACGAAGGTGTACTGGGCGGCGTTGGTATCCTGGTATTCGTCCACGTGAACATACTGAAAGCGGGAACGGTAGTAATCCAGCACCGGCGGATGATCTACAAACAACTGCAGAGTACGCAAAAGCAGATCGTCAAAATCGAGGGCGTTGGCGGCGCGGAGCCTCTCTTCATAGTAGGAAAAAACGTCGTGCAGCTGCTGGCACTGGTAATCCCGGGCCGAATCCCGGAACCATTCGTCCGGCGTGAGCATTTTGTTTTTCGCGTCGGAAATCTTATTCCGGATCTCCTTGGGCGAAATGCGGTTTTCGTCCATGTTCAGGGCTTTCAGGCCGTCCTTGATGACGCGGAGCTGGTCGTCGTCGTCGTAAATGGTGAAGGAGCGCTGATAGCCCAACTTTTCAATGTCCCGGCGCAGGATGCGGACGCAAATGGAATGGAAGGTGCCAAGCCACATATCCTGAGCGTCGGCGCCCACCAGTTTTTCCACTCGTTCCCGCATTTCCCGGGCCGCTTTGTTGGTAAAGGTGAGCGCAAGAATATGCCATGGCTTCACGCCATGGTCAATCAGGTTTGCGATGCGATAGGTGAGCGTGCGGGTTTTGCCGCTGCCCGCGCCCGCTAAAATCAAAACGGGACCCTCCAGCGTTTCGGCGGCCTTCCGCTGCATGGGGTTTAAGGCGGTCAAATCCATTATGTATCCTCTTTTTCTGTTTCACGCATGCGCCCGATGGCCAGCCTGTACCCCTCCGCGCCGTAAACCAGGCTGCGGTTCACGCGGCTGATGGTGGCGGTGCTGGCATGGGTGATATTGGCGATTTGGGCATAGGTCAGCCCCTGGTCCAATTGCAGGGCCACGTCAAAGCGCTGCACCAGGCTGTTGATTTCCTGGATGGTACATAAATCCTCAAAAAAATGCTCCAGTTCTTCCTTGGTCTTCAAGGACAGGATCGCTTCCAGCAGACGCGCCATATCATCGTGCTTCATACGCATCCCCCCACTTCATCCGGTGCCGGTTTGAATTTTCACGGCTGATAAAGCGCCGCGGTCAATAAGAATTATAACATAAAACCGGCCAAATGGAAAGCACCCGCCGGAAAACATTTATACATAGCCGTACGTCAAAAACCCCGCGCAGGCGGAAAGTAAAATCAGGCCGATGGGCGAAAGGCCCTTTTTCAGCGCCTTTCTTGAGCCGAAGTATAAAAACGCCAGCCCCGCCGTCAGGATCAAAGGGCGCATATCCCCGTTTTCCCGGAACGCGGGAAGAACGCCGTAATTCAGCGCCATGGTGCAGCCCGTGGCCAGAATGATGCCGACGATGCACGGCTTGAGGCCTTGCAGCACTGCCTGCACATACTTGTTTTTCAGCGCGGTTTTCAAAAGCGCCATCACCAGCAGAATGATGATGAAAGCGGGCAAAACAACGGCAAAAGTGGCGATCAAAGCGCCCAAAAATCCCGCCTGGCTGCTGCCCACGTAGGTGGCCAAATTGACCATGATGGGGCCGGGGGTGCTTTCGCTGACGGCGATCATATCCGTCAGCGTTTCTTCGCTGAGCCAGCCGTAGGACAGCACCACGTCCCGGATCAGAGGAATCGCGCCGTACGCCCCGCCGAAGGAAAAGCAGCCCACCTTCAGAAAGCCCATGAACAAATCCCAATAGATCACGGCTTTTCACCGCCTTTCGCTTCAGGCGCTCCCTTGAGCAGAAAAACGGCCAGGCTGACCGCGGCGGCAACCAGCATCAGGCTGATAGTGGAGAATTTGAAGGAAGAAAAGTTGATCAGCAGCATGGCCGCGAAAGCGCCCGCCAGGATGGCGCAGGGCAGGGGCTTTTTGGGCATTTTCAAAAACATCTTCGCCCCCACGTCCACGATCAGGATGCCCACGGCGATGCGAATGCCCTTGAACGCGTTGGCGATCCACACGATTTCCAGAAAGGAATCCAGAAACACGGAAATGGTATAGATGATGACGAAAGACGGGAGGATCACGCCGAAGGTGGCCGCCAGCGCCCCGGCGATCCCCTTCTGCCTGTAGCCCACGAAGGTGGCGCAGTTGATGGCGATGGGGCCGGGGGTGGATTCGGCGATGACGGTCACGTTCATCATATCGTCATGGGTGATCCATTGCTTCTGTTTCACGCATATGTTTTCGATCAACGAGATCATGGCGTATCCGCCGCCGAAGGTGAACAGGCCGATTCTGGCAAAGGTCAGAAAAAGGGTCAGTAACATATTCGCCTCCAAAGCCGCTTTGGTATTTCAAAGAATGATCGTTTCCCCCGTACTCAAATAATGAAGGTTCTTCATTTGTTCCTTCATGAACCGGTATTGCTCCGTGCCGGTGCAGTGGCACGTGTAATAGGCCGTCGGATAGGCGTCCAGCGCCTTAGCGTATCCGGCCAGCGTATCGTCCAGGGGGAGCTTGGACAGATGAAAGCCGCCGATGAGGACATCCGGGCGGAACCAGTGCATGATGTTCAGGATGCCCCGGTGGGAACAGCCGCTGAAAAGGATTTTCTTTCCTTTTTCCTCCACCAGCAGATATTGTTCGTGGCGGAAATCTTCTGCCAGCATGCGTCCGCCCTGGAGCATATTCAGCCCGCAGGAGCCGAAATCCATCACCTTGGGAGCGTTGAGGCAGCCGAACACCCTGATCCCTTCCGCTATTTCCCGATCTTCCTCCACAAACACGATCCGGCTTGACGCTTTCAATCCCTGATCGAGGCCGATATATTTTTCCGTTCCGTTGTAGTGCGGTTCAAAGGCAAATCGGTTCATATAAACCGGCGCGTGACTGTTGATGGCAAGAAACGTCCGCAGCCCGCCGCCGTGGTCGTAATGCCCGTGGGACAGCACGGCGAAATCGGCTTCGTTTAGGTTGACGCCCAAGGCTTCGGCGTTTCGGGCAAACAGATCCGTCTGTCCCATATCGAACAGAAAAGAGCATTTTTCCATTTCCACAAACAGGCTGAGGCCGTGTTCCGTAGGCAGCCCGCAGGCGGACGTATTTTCGATCAAAGCTGTGATTTTCATATGCTGTTCCCCCTGGCGGCGGTGACCGCACAATGATCGTGACCGCTGCCGTCTCCATCATGTTCATGACGCTCTCATAGGGCGGTTAGGGTCTTATTGCAAGTATCCTTCGCCCAAGGATGTCAGGTATTATTTTGCCCTCATTTCTTCCGCATGTCAATAGAAAAACGGAAACCGCCTTACAAAAAGCAGTTTCCGCATGGGCCTCTCTCGCGTCAGTTCACCGTTTCCCCCGTCAGCGCTTTCCAGGCGCTGCGCAGGGTGACCTGATTGTTTACGCCGTAGTCGGGGTCGTTTCTCTTCGCTTCGTCCATGTCCCTTAGGAAGTGGACGCACAGGTGGCCGCCGAAACCGTTGTTGGTGATGGAGCCGTACAGATGAGGCCGGTTGTGCATGGTAGCCATGGTCCATTGGCCGTTGGGCAGCAGCACGTAGACGGGATGAATGGTCCAAGAGGTGCTGCCGAAGGAGCGGTTCATGATCTGCGTATCCTTCCAGGAGGCGGGCTGGCTGTCCGCATGGCGGCCCAGGGAATAGAACACCAGCTTCCAGCTCAAATTGGTGTTGGGGTCCAGCACGGTGAAGGTCTGCCCCGCTTTTACATTGGGCTTGATTTCGTTCTGCCAGTGCAGCAGTTTGATTTGGCTGACGGATGGGCTTGCCATCCAGCCTTCGTTGGCCGGAAGCGTTTCCACGGTTGTGGAAAAAGGCTTCCCCTGGCCGCCGTGGATCACCTGGCGGGTAAGCGCGTCGGCGATGCCGCTGATCACCAGCCCGTTCCGCTGCTGGAACGCCACCACGGCGTTATGGGTGTCCGTATCGTAGGTGCCGTTGACGGTGACAGAATAGCCCAACTTTTTCAGATCGGTTTGCAGCTGTCTGACCCCGTCGCCGGTCTGGTCGATGCGCAAGGTGGCGTAGGTCAGCGGCTGTGCGTCGGCCCGGCGGGCGTTTTCGCTTTTCAGCACCGAGAAGGTCTGCGACCCCGCAAGCCCGTCGGCGTCCAGGCCGTTCTGGTTCTGAAAGGCCTTCACGGCGCTGAACGTGGCGTCGTCGTACACGTGGGTGATTTGCAGCGAATAGCCCAACTCATACAAACGGTTCTGCACCCAGGTCACGTCCTCGCCGGTCATGCCTTTTTTCAGGGTGCGCTTATAAACGGAGGGGTCTTCCTCCTCGGGGTTTCCGTCCTGCGCGCCCCCGGCGTTTACCATGGTGATATACTGGCTCATGATATACCCAAAGGTGCCGTTATAGGTAATTGCGGTCCATTCAGCGCCCTTGGCGTGTACGGTGACGATGGACGCGTTGGGTACGGATAAAAGCACCTTGGCGCCGGAGGAAGCCGAAGCGCGCAGGTTTACGCTGCCGCCGGAGGTCGTTACCAGCGCCGTACCCACGGAAACGCCGGGAGAAGCGGGCGCGGGGGTGGGTGAAGCCGTCGGCTTGGCCGTGGGATCGGAAGGAAAGCGCAGATAGGCGGTCATCACATACCCCGCCATGCCCTGATAGTACACGGAACACCATTCGCTTCCCCGTCCGGTCACCGTGATCGCGGCGCCGTTGGGAATGGTGAAAAGGATTTTCGCGCCGCTCCTGGCGTATTCCCGCAGGTTCAGGCTGCCACCGGTGGTGGTGACGAAGGCTGTCTGACCCGTGATCACGGGCGCGGCGGTGGGAACCGCTGTGGGCGCGGGGGTGGGCGCGGCGGTAGCCGCCCCTTCGGGGAACCGCAGGAAAGAAGTCATCACATAGCCCTGGATGCCCTGATAGACCACGGCGCACCACGCGCTGCCCCGGACCACCAGCTGCACCGGCATTTCATTGGGGATCCGCAGCAGCACCTTGGCGGAGGAAGAGGGCGTGGCCCGCAGGTTCAGGCTGCCGCCGGTGGTGGATACATAGGCTGCCGAACCGCTGGGAATGCTGGGCTGGGCTGTGGGCGCGGCGGTGTTAACCGCAGTGGGAACAGCCGCGCCGAAGGACAGATACTGGGTCATCACATAGCCCGTCAGCCCGTTATACGCTGCCAGCGACCATTGAAGCCCCTTGGTGTACACCGTGATCCACGTGCCATAGGGGATTTGGGCCAGCACCTTTCCCCCGCTGCTGGCGGACGTCCTTAGATTCAGCGACCCGCCGGTGGTGACCACCATCGCCTGCACGGGGTTTCCGGCAGGGGCCGCCGTGGGCGCGAGCGTGGGCACGGCGGTGGGATAAGGGATTTGCCCGCCGTTGGGAACCAGGGTATACAGCAGGGTCAGGGTTTTATCGCCCGCCAGCCCGTCCGCCTTCAGTCCGTACTTTTTTTGAAAGGATTTGACCACGGCGGCGGTGGCGGGGCCGTATTTCCCATCCGTCGCAATGGAATAACCCAAGGATTTCAGCGCCGTCTGCATAGCCAGAACATCCGCGCCCATCATGCCTCTTTTCAGCGTGCTGTAGCTGTAGCCCAAGGCCTGAACAGGAAGAAGAATCAGCAGCATGATAATCGCCGCCGCTTTGATCCATGTGTGCTTCAATCGTCTTTCGCCTCCCCGGCTGCGTACTTAAAAACGCGTTTGTGTTCACCCATTCAACGAAACAGCGCCCGGTTTTCTTCCGGGGGCGGCAAAAAAGAAAAAGCCGCGAAGCAGGGGGAAAATCCTTCCCTGTTTCACGGCTTTTCGCGGCGGAAAACGCTTGATTTTTCGGCTTTTCAGGCGCGGCGGTTTCCCACGGTCTGATAGTAATTCTTCTTTTCCTCGTACATGATCCGATCCGCCCTGGCAAATACTTCCTTGAAGGAATGATCCCGCTCCGGTTCAAAACGGGCCAGGCCCTTGGAAACGGAAAGCAATACGCGGCTTCCCTTTTCCCGCTTGTTGAACGCGGAGATTTCCGCGTCCACCTTTTCCAGATCCTCGCCGCGCGCCTGATCCTTCACCACGGCGAACTCGTCGCCGCCGATGCGGAAGGTGTGATCCGCGCCGAAGACCCCGGAAATCACCTCCGCCGCGCCCTTGATCACCTTATCGCCGTTTTCGTGGCCGAGTTCATCGTTGATCACTTTCAGGCTGTTCACGTCGAAAACGATCAGGGAGAAAGCGGCGCTGCCCTGCTGAATTTCATCCTCCAGCTTCTGCGCCAGCTCGTGGTAGGCCGTGGAACTGCCCACCCGGGTGAGCGAATCGGTGTACGCCTGCTTTTGCAGGTAGTCGAGATATACGGTCATATCGCGCTGCATGGTGTCGATTTTTTCCTCCAGCACCTCCAGTTCATCCCGGGGTTCCTGGGAAACCTTTTCTTCGCCGCCGGAGATAATGCCCACTTGCCGCATGAGGTGATCCATGCTGGACGACAGCCTGATCAAACCGCTGTTCAATTCCTTGAAGCGTTTTCTGACGCCGTTGGCGATGATAAAAATGACCAGGCCGCCAATGGAGACGGACAGGATCGTTTCAACGGTGATGGCGAGGGTGTGGCTTTTGACCAGTTCATTGTACCAATCGGCGGCGAAATCGATGCCCACGATGCCCGCCACCTTGCCCTGGGAATCGAACACGGGGCAGTACGCGCTGTAAAAGTTGCCCCAGCGGTCCGCCATGGGCGCGTCGTCCACGGCGGCGACGCCCCTGCCCGCCTGTTTGATGCCCTCCGTGACCACGATTTCCTCGCCGAACTCCGCAGGCTCCACCGGATCGGGGTCTACGGTGAACACGAAGGTGTCTTCATCGATCTGCCTGACGGCGTAAATGAACTGGATATCCACATTGCTCTGGAAAACGGCCAGCTTCTGCAGCGCGTCGTTGAACTGATCGCCGCCCACGTCGTCCTCCGTCAGTGCGCCCAACGCGTCGCCGTCCATGAAACCAGCGGCGGTGTTGACGATGTCCAGCATATTTTTATTGATCAGCGATTTCATGGCCGATTCGGACTGACGCAGGATCACCACGCCTAACAGGATGTTGGCAACCACCAGCAAAACGCCGAAGGCAAGCACGAACCGCGTTGTAAAACTGAGTTTTTTACGTCCCATGCCCTAATAGTCCTTTCTTATATGCTGCTTTCTTCCTCGGGCCGGATGCCGACGGCGATATGCCGTCCTCCGCCGTTCCGGGTCTGGATCGTTTGCAGGCCGTACCGTTTTTCGCGGCCGTTCACCACACTATGGAAGGAAAGGCTGCATTTTTCATCCCGTCCGGCCCAGCTTTTCAAGATGTCGCGGGTCAGGGCGCCTGAAACGGCTCCTTTGTCCTTTTCCGCCACGTCCTTGAGCAGCTTCTCCTGCATATCCCGGAAGAAATCACGACCGTCCGGCAGAATTTCAAAGCCACCCATGCTGTCGGTGAAGAATTCCAGATAATGCCCCGTCAGCAGGTCAATATAGAATATGCGTTCAAAGTCGCTGGTGAGCATCTTGGGGAAACTCATATCGGCGGCCGCGTCTTCCTTGGGTGCTTCCATGGCCTGCTGCGCCCGCTCGATCAGGAAGCGGGCAAAGGCTTCCGGCGGCACGGGCTTGGAGAAATAGAAGCCCTGCACCAAATCGCAGCCCATGGCCTTGAGGGCCAGATACTGCTCTTCCGTTTCCACGCCCTCGGCCACCACGGGAATATGCAGATAATCGGCGATGTCAATCACCATTTCAATGAGCCGCATATCCCGCTTTTCCCCAAAAGCGCTTTGGATAAAGCTCATATCCAGCTTGAGCGCCACGATGGGCAGATTGGTGAGCATGCCCAGAGAGGAATAGCCGGTGCCGAAATCATCCATTTCGATGCGGAAGCCCATGCCCCGCAGCTCCTTCACGCTGGAAATCACCTGCTCCGAATCCCCCGCATAGGCGGATTCGGTGATTTCCAGGGCCATATCGTCCACCGTCAGGCGGCAGGATTTCAGGATGTCCAGGAAAAAGGCTTTCAAATCGGGCGTCAGGGTGTCGATGCGGGAAACGTTGACGGAAACGGGCACCGAGAAGCCAAACTGTTCCTTCCAGGCCCGGATCTGATTGGCGACCCTGCGCCACACGTATTTGTCCAATTCTAAAATGAGGCCGTTTTCTTCTAAGAACGGAATGAACTCCCCGGGGCCGATGAGGCCGAAATCGGGATGATCCCACCGCACCAGGGCTTCGGCGCCGCAAAGCAGCGGCTTTTCGTGCCGGATATCGAACTTGGGCTGATAATAGACCAAAAAACGTTCCTGCTCGATGGAGGGCCTGAAATCCTCCACCAGCCGGTTTTTGAAAAGCTCCGCCCGGTGCATCTCCGCGTCGTACACGCCGATGGATTTGATATAGCTGTTTTTTACGGAATCCGCCGCGGCCTTGGCATAGTCGAACCGATGCTCGATGTCCAGGGTTTTATCCACGCAGGCGTATACCCCAAGGCGCATGCGCACCCGGTTGGACGCGTTTTCGCCGTCCCCGGTCCCCGCCGACGCCTTTTCCAGGAGATCGGTATAATCCTCCAAATGTGGGCAGTAGATCAGGAAGGTATCGGCCCCCTGGCGGCAGCCCACGCCGCCCACCTCCCGGGCGATGGCGCGGATCCTTTCGCCGATGCCGCGCAGCACGCTGTTGCCGTACTGCCTGCCGTACCGCTCGTTGATCATGTGGAAATGGTTCACGTCCAGCACGATGGCGTCCATGGCCTTATCGCGGTAATGCTGATCGAACAGATTCACATAGCGCAGGAAGTAATCAATGTTGAACAGGTTGGTCAGGCTGTCGCGGGCGGTGGACTGAATGATTTCCCTTGTTTCCGAAAGCTCGATGCACTTGTTCACCCGGGCTAAAATGATTTCGGCGGCGGGATAGGGCTTGGAAATAAAGTCCATGGCCCCCATGCGCAGGCAGCTGGCTTCCATGCTCCGGTCGGAGGTCAGCACCAGGATGGGGATATTCTGGGTGTCCGGTTCGGATTTCAGGGTTTTGAGTACCTCCACCCCGCTCATGCGGGGCATCTGCAAATCCAGCATCACCAGGGCCAGATCGTTTTTATGCAGCATGATCTGCTCCAGCGCTTCCAAGCCGTCGCTGGCGTAGAGGATTTCATAATCGTTTTCCAGGGAATCGCCCAGCATCAGGCGGCTGATGATCTCGTCCTCGGCGATCAGCACGTGGCGCTTTACGTTCAGGATCGCATCGTCCTGATTGATTTCCATCAAGAATTGCGCTTCGCCGCCGTCCGCATCCTCCTTGGCCGCGGAATCAAGCCCCTTGAGCAGCTTCTTTTCCTCGTACATCAGCTGGTCGGCCCGCTCAAAAACGTCGTGGGCGCTGGTATCGGTTTCGGGGTCGTATTCCGAAAGGCCGCCGGAAACCACCGTGCCGCCGCTGCGAATGTGATCCGCCGAACGCTCGTGCAGCGCGATCATCAGCTCCCGGCGGATCAGATAATCCCGGCCTCGCAGGATCGCCACGAATTCGTCGCCGCCCACCCGGTAGACGGGGCTGTGCTGGAAAATTTCGCACACCATCCGGCAGGCGTCGCGGATGTATTCGTCGCCCGCCTTATGACCCAGGGTATCGTTCACCTTTTTCAGGTTGTTCACGTCGCACACCACGATGGCGAATTCCTGCCCGCGCTTTTCGCCGATGGCGACGTCCAGCTTGCTTTGCTCGTTCAGGTAGGCGTGCTTGTTCTTCACCCCCGTCAGCGGGTCGATGATGGCAAGCCGCTCGCTTTCCTGGGAGCGCTTGTTCAGATAGGAATGGTTAGTGAGCATGATGGCCAGGGCGAAGGCGAACATTCCCGTGGTCAGCAAAATGGTGCGCGTGTTTTCCGCCTGCACGATGTCCACCTGATCGGCGATAAAGAGGGCGTCCTCCCTCCGCTGGCCGTCGGCGTCCGCGTGGCTGTAATATTCCTGAATATTCGCCATCATATGCTCGTTGGACGCGATCATGGACTGCCGCATCCAGATTAGCGAAATGAACAGCACCAGGGCCATAATCGCCACCCAGACCACGATGGACGCGCCGAACCGCTTTTCCTTATCCCGGCGCAGGATCCACCGGAAAAGGACAAAGCCCAGCACGCTCCAGACGATGAACAGGAAATAGGTTTCCTTCATCAAAGAACCCTTTTCCACCAGATTGGGCAGCAGGATGTACAGGCCAAAGCCTACCATGACGAAAAAGCTGACTCTGCCCACCCATATTTCCCGCCTGTCGCCCACTTTTTGGGCGTTCTTGGCGGCGGCGGCGGAAACGAAGCCGTAAATCAGGGTAGCGCCGATGGTGGTCACGTCCACGATCCACCCGATGGCCGTCCGGCCCACCAGGGGCACGAAGAAGGAAAAGCCCACCACCAGCAGCACCGCGTTAGCCGGAATGCCCCGGTCGTTCACTTTGGCGAAGCGTCCGGGCAAGATGCGGTCCTTTGCCAGGGCATAGGCCAGGCGGCTTAAGGTAACGGTGTTGCCGATCAGGCTGGTGAGTACCAGCGAAAGCAGCGACAGCATCAGCAGCGTCACACCCAGGCTCCCCATATACCGGTCCGCCACATAAAAGGCGGGCAGGGCCTTGATACCTTCCAGATGATCCAGATCACGGATATAGGCCAGCCAGTTTTCATATTCCGGCGGGTACGCAGTGACGGACAAAAGGGTAATCATCCCGTACAGCGCCAGAGTGGTCAGAACGGATACGAGCAGCACCTTCCGGGTCTTTTTCCGGTCAAAGGCAAATTCCTCGGTGCCGTGGGAAATGCACTCAAAGCCGATAAACGCCCAGGGCGAAATCACGGCGATATGCACGATTTGGGAAAGGGCGGAGGAATCCGGCACGTAAGCCGGTTCAAGGCCACCGCTCTCCCCCGTCATGGCGCCGATAAAAACGATCAGGATGCAGACGGAAAACAGGGAAACCAGGGCGATCATGAGCCGGTTGGCCGCCTTTTTGAACCGCGTCAGCAGCAGGCCCACCAGCACCATGGCCGCCATGGACAGAAGCGCTTCGCCTAAGTACACATCGTAGCCGAAAATCGTATATAGTTTTCCAAACCGGAAGACGCCGCCCAAAAAGATGCGCCCGAACAGCGGCAGGGACGTGGCGTTTGCCCACAGGATGGCGAAATAGGTCATAGCCAGGAACCAGGCCGCCAGGAACGCATGATCGTAGCCGAAAACCTCTCTTGTAAAAGCGTAAGCGCCGCCCGATTCCGGATAGCACTGGATCATGTAGGCGTAGCTCCAGCCGATCATAAGCATCACGATCGCCCCGGCGGCCAGGCCCAGCAGGCTGCCCAGGGGACCTGCCTGCTTTAAGTACGTGCTGGCGGTGACTACAAGAGAACCCCAGCCGATGCTGGTTCCCACAGAAAAGGCCCAGGCTCCCACAGGGGATAAATGCCTCTGCAAATCCTTTTCGCTGTTCACTTCGTACACCTCAAATCTTTCAGCCGTACCGGGAAAGGCGTTTTCAAGCAGACCATTTTTTCTATTATAACACCTGCAATCTTCATTTTCCATAGGAAAAATGAAAAAATGCGGTAAAAGAGCCGCTAAGGCACGTACACGCCGCCGCCAGCGGATTACAGCCGGGGAAATTCCCCCGACGCCCCCGCCGTAAATACTGCTATCTCTTCCAAATAGGTGAAAGGCAGCCTCTGTTCACGCGCGCGTTGAAGCGTTATTCTAAAAAGCCATTGAAAAAAAAATAAAAATGATGTATAATATTCCACGGAATGGAAGCGTGGATGTATTTTCACGGAATTTGAAAGGAGAACAACGATGAAAAAAACTTGGATCGTAATGCTGATCTGCCTGCTGGCGGTGCTTCCCGCCGTAGTGCTGGCGGAGGGGCTGGACGAGGAAGAAATGCTTCCCGCCGTTCCCTCGCAAAAGCTCGAGCTGAAAACGGTGTTCCAGTATATGCCCTCCATTAAGCCCCTGAGCGGCACGGGGCTTGTGCTGGTCGAATCCAAAGAGGATAATACCCTGGGTGTATTCACCAGCAAAGGCGAGGAAGTGCTTCCCTACGGCATTGCCGCTGTGAACGTGCTGACCAACGGCTTCATGTCCGTCAGAGTGGATAAAGAGGCTTTGAACGGCCTGGCGATCTATAAAACCGACGGAACGAAAGTGAGCGATTACGTATACGGCTCCATTACCGTATACGACAGCCGCTGGGTGGCCGGTATTGTGCTGGCGGACGCTCCCGAAGGCGAAAAAGACCTGACTGTGAACAAGGTGAATTATCTGATCGGGCAGTGGGATCTGTACTTCGTTTCCGAAGAAGGCGTATCCCTGGTGGCTTCCCTGGACCGGCAGCAGTTTGCCAGCGCCAAGCAGCACGGGGACTATATTTCCATTCAGAACCGCGCCGGAGAAACCACCGCCTATGACCGCCAGTTCAAGCCCGTTCTCAAGGAACTCAAGGACGTTAAGGCCAGCTACTATCAGGTAAAGAATTACCAGGTCATCAGCAAGATCACCAATAAAGCGATCGCCTTCGGCTTTACCGAAGTGGCGGAAGCTGATTTGCCCACCCGTTCCCTGCTCATTGCCACTGCTCTTGGAATGGACGGCGAAAAGATCCAGGGCATTCTGGATACCGACGGCAACGAGCTGATGCCCACCGAATACACCATCGTCACCATGGGCGATCCCTATGTGGTGGTCGCCAACGCCAGCGGCCTGCGCGGCCTGTATTCCCTGGCGGAACACCGCCTGGTGGTTCCCTGCGAGTTTACCAATATCGTCGCCAGCACCACGTCCGTGAATCAGTATGTGAACAACGGCTACGTCTGCGTGGAAAAGGACGGCCTGCGCGGCTTTGTGGACGCCCGCACCTGCACCGTCACCTGCCCGCCCGCCTACAACAGCCGTATCGCCAAGGCTTACGGCTGCTCCATCGCCTTCGACGGTGAAACCGGGTTTGTGCTGATTGCCGGCGACGGCACCCGCACCGAGCTTCACGACGTGACCGAAATTCCCGCCACCAACGGCGACGGCACCCTGCTGGTGGCCAAAAAGAACGGCTTCTACGGCATGATCGACTGGCATGGCAATGAAGTGCTGCCCTTCATTCACAAAACCGTGATCACCCTGACCTTCGATTCCCAGTCCCTCATTCGTACCAGCACGGGTGTGGAGCTTGACGAGATTGTGGGCCGATAAAGGAGGCTGCTTATGAACCGCAAAAAATTCAGGCGGGTCATCTGCGCGCTGCTTCTGCTGGTAACGGCTGCGGCCCTCCTTCCGGGGCAGGCCCTGGGCGAAACGACGACGCGGGAAATCCTTTCGGGCTTCGGCGAACTGGTTCCCGTGTTCTCTACGCCCTATCTGCTTGCAAAGGAAGTAAAAGGAAAAGAATACGGCCTGTACAATACGGACGGGGAACAGCTGATTCCTTTCAGGTATGCGGGGCTGTATTACATGGGGGCCAATTGCTTTTGCGCCGTGAATGAAGAACCCGCCAAGCAATCGTCCAAGCAGGCGCCCACGCCGGAAGAACTCAATGTAAACGCTATCGTCACCGCGGACGGAACCCAGATATCCGGCTTCAAATACGGTTATCTTGAGGTTTTCGATACCTACTGGGCCTGCGGATGGGTGCTGGAAAAAGCCAACTACAACGACTTTGATTTGACAGCGGGAAACGATTTCCATTATCGAATCGAGCGCTGCGATATTTACTATCTTGGCGACCACGCCCTGACCGGTAAAAAGGGAACGGAAGAACTGCCTGCGCCCCTGTCGCTTTCCCGCCAGGAGTACCAGACCGCCAAAAGCCATGGAAAATATCTGTACGTACAGGATCGGGACGAGCAGATCAAAGTCTACGACAGCCAGTTCAATCCGGTAGACGTGGAGGTCGCTTCTCTGGACGATCCCATGTACTTGATCCGGAATTACTCTGTGGTGCTGCGCGGTACCATCGACGTGCTGATTGACGGCTTTACCGCCGTGAAGGAAGTAGCGACAGACGCCGGCATGCTGCTGAAGCTGACGCGGCTGGACTATTCCGGCAACAAATGCAGCACCGTGTTTACCCTTGAGGGCGAACAGCTGATGCCGGTGGTCAAGGGAGAAATCGAGACGCTTACCAAGGATTACGCCGTGGTAACCATCAACAAAAAAAGAGGCCTTTATTCCATCAAGGAACAGAAGGTGCTGGCTCCCTGCGCTTTTGATAAGGTGATCGCCAACGGCGACTGCGTTGATCCTTACATGCAGCACGGCTATGTGAGTGTGGAAAAAGCCAAAACCCGCTATTTTATCGACACGGCTGACGGCACGCTGTACGAATCGCTCAGCCCAGGCAAAAAATGGCAGCGGTTAGGTCTTCTGTATGTACTCAACGACACAGCCAATTCAAAATTCCGCATCACCACGCCTGACCTGAAAACCTATGAAGTAAAAGGCGCCAAGCCCGCGAAAGGCCAGAATACCGGCAGCGGCTATCTGATGTCGTTCTACTCGTCAAGTTATAAGAACATGCTCGTCACCTGGCATGGTGAAATCCTGATGAAAACCTACATCAACCCCTTCACCATTACCAGCGACGACAAGGCGGTCGTACAGAAGAAAGACGGCACGTATTCGCTGATCGAAGCCGTAACCGCCAAATAATCTCCAATGCATGAAAAAAGCGCGGGCAGCCGCGCTTTTTTCATTACAGGATGTTTTCGGGATTTGTTAAGGGCTGCACATAGCCTTCCAGCATTTTGGCTTTGGCGGCTAAATCGCGGGATTTGGGATTGATGTAGATGCGGCACTTTTCCCGCCCGTTCCGGGCTTCCTGGATCAGGTTCAGGGCGGAGGAATTGCCGTCGAAGGCCAGGAGAATGGAAGGGAATTTTTGGAAGATCTCATAGGCGAAGCTCTTATACAGCCCCATGCCGGAGCTTTCAATGGAAATAAGGACGCCGACCCTCGCCTTTTCCAGGCGCGTTTTTTCCATGCGGCTGATCTGGTTGGGCACAATGGCGAACACGGCAAAGCGCTCCCCGGCGCGGCGGGCGAGATATCCTTCCAAACCGGACAGGGTATGCCCCACCACAAAGCATACCTTCCGGGGATCGGCGCATTGCAAAAGCCTGTCGATAAAATCGCGGTCCTCTTCCCGCAGCACCGTGCGGCGGCCACTGCTGTTGAAGCTGCCGCCTGCCACCACGATGGGCATAAGCTCCTTGGGCAAAACGGCAAGCTGTTTTTTCAATTCCTTTTCGGCGTTGATCCTGCCGGGCGCTTCCCACAGCGTTTTGGCCGTCCGCGCGGCGCTTTCCTGTTTTCGACTGTAATAGAGCGCCACGTCTCCCCCGGGACAATTCCGCCGGAACGCCTGCATTTTTTCTTCAAATACCCGGCGGCTTTCCGCCAGAATATCTTCCTCCGCCCGGCGCATGCGGCAAAGCTCCTCATGCGTCAGGTTCAGCAGCTTTTCCAGGCTCAGTTCTTCATCAATGGAATTGGTGCCGTACAGCGCCCCGCCGTCCGTGCCCTGTACGCACCGAATCCCGGCCTGCAAATACTGGCGCAGAGGGTGCCGGTCCAGGCTGCTCAGATTATTCAGCCGCACGTTGGAAGTGATTTGAAATTCCAGGGTCACGCCGTATTTCCGCATGTCCTCCAGCAGCTTTTTGCCCTTGGGGCTGTTCAGATCGCAGGTATATAAGCCGTGGCCCAGGCGCACGGGCGGCATGGACTTTCCTTCCTTCAGGGATTCCTTAACGCACCGGATGCTGTTTGCCACGTTGTCCCGAAGGCCGTCGTTTTCCCCGGCGTGAATGCGGATCACAAAGCCCGGATGCTCCCCGGCGATGGCCGTCAGCTCGCCGATCACGCGCCGCAGCTCCATAATATCGTTGATTTCCTCGCCGATGATGTCGCTGCCCGCGATGTAGGGATCACCGGCGATGACACGCAGGCAGCGCAGGTTTTCCACCAAATAATCGTTGGGTGTCACCTGATCCTTTACGATGGTGAGGGGGATGCGGCGGATGCCGGTCAGAAAGCGCAGCAGCACGCCCGTTTCCCGGGTGACAGTGGGCATGATTTCGTGGATTTGGCGCAATTTTTCCGGAAATTCCGCTTTATTTAAAAGCGAAGTATCGCTGATTTCGGCGTATTCGATGCCCCGCTTCTGATATTCCCGGGCGATCCACAAAAGCAGATCCTGGTACAGGGTATTGGCGCGGTAGCGGCTGTCCTCCCGATCCCGGCGCATTTTTTCCGCGTAAGCGTATACCTCCCGGTCCGGGATGCCCTCGATATTGATGCCGGAAAAGGGATGCTGGTCGGCAACGGCCTTGGTAAACACATAGCGATATAAATAGACCTTTTCCAGATCGGCGAACACCGCCTGCCCGTCCTTGGGAATGGTGAGGGAATTGCGGATTTTTTCGATATTGGCGGCGGCGTTTTGAAGGTTGCCCAAAATCAGATCGGCAAAATTGATGAAGGTAAAATCGTCGATGCGGCGTTCCCGGTGGCGGCCCGTCAGTTCGCCCAAATCCAGCCGCTTTTCCGACTCCTGCCGCTCCGTTTCCAGCTTGGCCCACTGGGCTTCCGTGCAAAGAAGGCCCAATTTCTTGATGTAATAAAGGGGATATCGGATTTGGTGGATGATCCCCAAGGCGATCAGAGCGTCTGGTGGCAGGTTGCCGTTCATATGGGTGTGCAGGTCCGTGCGGAATTTACAGTCCCCCCGGATATAGGTTTTCACGATGGTTTTTTCCACGCCCAGCCGGTAATCCTTGGTCTGGCTCATGAGGGTCTTGGAAATGGCGGGGATGGAGGCTTTCAGTTCCACCCGTCCGTCCGGGAAGATGTTGGCGATCTTGGTGTTCCCCAGGCGCAGGATGTACATTTTCCGGTTGTCCCCGTCATAATAGCAGGGGATTTCGCCCCGGATCACCTTTAAGCCGTTTTCGTCCTCCGCGGTTTCCAGGGCACACAGCCGGGCCAGGTTGGTGATCAGGTTGCCCGTGTGATGGTTGGGCGTGCGGATCACGTGAAAAAGACGGTCCCCCTCCATATACAGGTCCACCGCGATATCCTTTTCCCGATCCAGATAAAACTGCTGAAAAAAGATCATCCTGCCCATTCTTTCCCATCAATCCGCATACAGTTCCTTTTCCGTCACACACTCGCTTTTGATTTTGCCCACCAGGGTTTCTAAACACTTTACCGCATGGGGGCGGATGTCCGCGCCGATGAGGACCTGCATAATATCGTCGCCCACGTGCAGTTCCCCTTCGTTCACCCATACCTTCACGGCGTAAATGCCGTCCATTTTCAGGGCGTCCGCAACGGCAGCTTCGGCTTTTTTCCCGTCGCAGGAAAACAACATGCCGGTCACGGGCCGGGCCGTTTCATCCCCCATGCGCACCTTGCTCCGGGCGGTCGAACGCACCACGCCGTTATGAATCAGGTACATGCCGATCTGTCCGGCGTCAGGCAGCGCTTTGACTTCCCGCAGCCATGCGTCTAAGGAGGGCTTTTCCTTCTTTTTATTCTGATTCTGAACGGTCGCGGCGCAGTCCGCCGAGCCTGCGGATTGCAGCATTTCCACCCCGTGCCGCACGGGCTTGCACACGGCGGCAAAATTTTCCGTGGACGCTTTTTTGCTGCCCGGCAGATTGATAATCAAAGTGCTTCCCCGAATGCCCGCCGTTTCCCTGGACAGGCAGCCGTGAGGCGTGATTTTCATGCTTTCCGCCCGCATGGCTTCGGGAATGCCGGGGGCCACCCGTTCCACGATTTCCAAAGTCGCTTCCGGCGTGATATCTCGGGGTGAAAAACCGGTGCCGCCGGTGGTAAGCACCAGGGCGACGTGTTTTTCATCGGCGCACAGCAGCAATTCCTTTTGAATCAGTTCCTTTTCATCGGGCACCATGGAGGTATACACCACATCCCAGCCCTGTTCTGCGAGCATCCCGCACAGGGCGGGGCCGCTGGTGTCTTCCCGTTCTCCCCGAAAGCCCTTGTCGCTGACCGTAATGACCGCCGCCGTATATTTCGTTTCGCTCATTGATTATTCCTCCCTGCAATAATCCCCGTGGACGCCGCCGGTTTTGCGCAGCAGCCGGATTTGGTCAATCACCATATCCCGCTGCACCGCCTTGCACATATCGTATACCGTCAGGGCGGCGGCGCTGACGGCGGTGAGGGCCTCCATTTCCACGCCGGTGCGCCCGTCGCACTGGGCGGCGGCCTCGATTTCCACGGACAGCCGTTTTTCGTCCAGCCACAGCTTCAAGTCGATGCCGTTGAGCGGCACGGGATGGCACATGGGAATCCATTCCGGCGTTCGCTTGGCGGCCATGATCCCGGCGATTTGGGCCACGGTAAGCACGTCCCCCTTTTTCACGCCGCCGGATTTTATCAGGGCAAAGGTGGTTTCGTTCACCAGCACCCGCCCGGCGGCGAGGGCCGTGCGGTGGGTGGGGTCCTTCTCCCCCACGTTCACCATCCTGGCCCGGCCCTGATCGTTAAAGTGGGTAAAATCTTCTTGGGGCATCTTCTGAATCTCCTTGATGATAAAATCCGTTAGCCCCCGCGCGTCGTCCAGAGAAAAGCGGGGAACGGTCGTTTTCATGCTTTCATCGTCGGTGGCAACTGCTATATAATTGTCCGCCGGTTCGGGCAGGCCTTTTCCCGAGGCCTTCCGGGAAAGGCCGATCCGGGGAATGGAGGCGTACTTGAAGCCCTCCACCAGGATCACGTCGGCCTCGCTGATCCTGCCGACGCATTGCTCCAGGTCGCTGCCGGATTGCTCGATGACGGCTGTTTTATCCGGAGAGGTGATGACCACGGTTTGCGCGCCGGCCTGGGCGTGGCGGTAGGAATCCTTGCCCGGATGGTCGATTTCAAAGCCGTGGCCGTCGTGCTTGATGACCGCCACCCGGACGCCTTTCTCCGTAAGCCCCCGGATCACCTGCTCCATCAGGGTGGTTTTCCCTGTGCCGGACCAGGCGGAAAACCCAATGACTGGCGTGGGCATTTTCTATCCTCCGATCTGATTCATGCTTCGGGCGGCCTGACTGCGGCTTTGAGCGTTCAACGTCCCATGGCAGGCGGGCTTGGAAAGAATGGCAAAACGCATTTTTTCCATCATCTCCGCTTCGCTCAATCCCTTCATGGATATTTCCTCCGCCGAATGGAGGCAGGGCTTGATTTTTCCATCCGCTGTGAGCCGGATGCGGTTGCACGCGGCGCAGAAATGCTGACTTAAAGGGCTGATGAGGCCCACACGGCCCAAGGCGCCCGGCAGACGGTACAGCCGGGCCACGCCTTCCTCTTGTTCCGGTACAGCTTCCGGTAAAGATTCCAGTACCTTATTCACCGGAATATAGCATTCCGGACCGAAGTCTGTATTTCCCGCCATGGGCATAAGTTCAATAAAACGCACGTCCACGGGCCATTTCTGCGTAAGGGCTGCCAAAGCGGGGATTTCATCGTCGTTGAAGCCGCCGATCAGCACGGCGTTGATCTTTACCTTTTCAAAGCCCGCGTTCAGGGCGGCTTTCGCGCCTCGAAGCGCGTTTTCCAGCTCGCCCCGGCGGGTGATTTTCCGGTACTTTTCGGGGTTCAGGGTGTCCAGGCTGATATTCACCCGCTGAACGCCCGCTTCCCGCAGGGAGACCGCCATGTCCGGCAAAAGAATCGCGTTGGTCGTAATGGAGGTTTCCAATATGCCCGGCACGCCCGACACGTTCCGGCAAATAGACAGGATATTGGGCTTAATGAGCGGTTCGCCGCCGGTGATCCGCACCTTGTTAATCCCTAAAGAAGCCGCGGCACGAACGGCGCGAATCATCTCTTCCTCCGTGAGCATTTGGCTGTGCGCCAGCTTGCACACGCCCTCCTCCGGCATACAGTAGCGGCAGCGCAGGTTGCACAGCTCCGTCACCGAAAGCCGCAGATAGGTGATGTTTCTTCCTAAACTATCAATCATATTGTTATCGTTCACCTTTTAAATCCAATCATGAAACGAGACCAGCGGGGGTGTCGGGGGAACTCCCCCGACTGTAATCCGCAGGCGGCGGCGTGTACGGCGCCGAGGAGCAACAGAATGTTGCTTCCTCTATCAATTTCTGGCCGTAAATTGAGCGTTTCCGCCTGCGGAAATGCCAATTTACAAGAAATTGATGCCCCGAAAGAAAGTGGAATCCTTTTCCACTTTCTTTCGCACCATTCAGCGTTAGCTGAATGGTATCAATACCTGCCGAACGTACAGTTGGGGAAATGGCAGGCCGTGCAAAGCTGGCACAGGCCCCCGTCGCCCAAACGGATCAAATCGTCTTTTGTGAATTTCAATCCCGTATACACCTGGGGCAGCAGCACGTCAAAAATGGTGGTGGGCAGGCTCACCGCCGCCCCCGGCACGCCCATAACAGGGATATCCCCCAAGTATGCCATCATGGTCATATTGCCGGGCTGGCTGGGCACGCCGTGACGAATCACTTCACAGCCTAAATTCCGGATGGCGGTGGGGGTCAGGTCGTCCGGGTCCACGGACATGCCGCCGGAAAAGATGAGGAAATCCGCGCCTTTCGCCAGGAAATCCCGGGCGGCGTTCACCAGCATGTCCAAATTGTCGTCGCAGACCGCCGCGCCGATCACTTTGCCGGGATAGGCTTTCAGTTTTTTCCGGGCCACCGCCTCGAATTTATCCTGAATACGTCCGTGATAGATTTCAGAACCAGTGATGATGATGCCCGCTTTCAGGGGCTTATAAGGCAGCAAATCCAACAGCTTTCGGCCCGCGCACAGGCCTTCCGCCTTGATGATTTGTTCTTCCTGCGTCACCAGCGGCACGATGCGCATGGAAGCCAGGTGCATGCCGGGCTTTACGGGGTAGTGATCCGGCAGGGTGGAAATGGTCAGGTCGCCGATGCTGTTGATTTCCCGCAGCAATTCCGTATCCACCCGCAGCATGCCCTTCCGTTCGGCCATGAGCAGCACCTTGCCCTCGGCGGGGGCGGTATAGCGCGCCCCTTCCACCGGGGCCATGGCGGCCATGCGCAGGGCGGCGTCCTCCTCGTGGATCTCCCCCGCGTTTTCCTCCCACACGAACACCGTGCGCTTGCCCATATCCAGCATGCGGGGAATATCCGCTTCTTCGATCACATGGCCCCGCTTGAACGCCGCGCCCTTGAACCCGTCCTTCATTTCCGTCAAGTCGTGGCATAGGGTCAGGCCCACCGCGTCCTCCACACGAATCTTTTTCATATAATGATCCTCTCTTACAGTAAGAATCCGTTGAACCTCGTACCCGCTTCCACCGGCCCGCTTCCGCCGGGAATGAGCAAAAAGGCGTCGCACCCGATGGTGCTGGATAAGACCACGTTGCCCTGATCGGCGGACGAAAGAAACCTCACCGTCCCGTCATCCAGCATAAGGCGGCCCCGGAGAAAACGGTCCGCCGGGCTTTTTTTGCGGAAGCCCTTCGCCAGCGTCCCTTGAAATGTTTGGGGAAGCGGTTCGTTCCTGCCGCGTAACTTACGGATGGCGGGCAGGGCGCAGGCGCAGAAATTGGTGAAGGAGGATGCGGGATTGCCGGATAAGCCCAGCACCAGCTTTCCGCCCGAAACGCCATAGGCGCAGGCCATGCCGGGCTTCATGGCGACGCCACGCAGTAATATTTCCGCCCCGGCCCCTTCCATGGCTTCGGGGGTCACGTCCCAGTCCCCCACGGAAACGCCGCCGGTGAGGATCACCGCGTCGCATTCCGCCAACGCTTTTTCAATCAGGGCGCGGATGCTTTCCGCATCGTCTCCAGCCAGGCCCAAATAACGCGGGTTGCACCCTTCTTTTGTAAGCAGCGCCGTGAAGGTGGAACGGTTGGCGTTGCGAATTTTTCCAAGGGACTGCTCTTCATCCGCTTCCACTACTTCGGAACCTGTAGAAATCAAACCGATGATAGGCTTTCGATATACGCAGACTTTGGGGATTCCCTGGGCGGCCAAAGTACCCGCCAGGCCCGCGTCGATCACCATGCCGCGGGGGGCCAGCAGCGCCCCGGCCTGTACGTCCTCGCCGCGCTTTACGATATTGCCGCCGCTTTTGTACGGTTCAAAAAGCGTGACGGAATCCGCTGTAAACGCCGTGCGCTCGAAATTGATCACCGCGTCGGCCCCTTGGGGGATTTTCGCCCCGGTCATGACGTGGGCCGCTTCCCCCGGCATAACGGGATATTTCGGTGCCTGACCGGCGGCCACCGTTTCCGTGAGGCGCAAAGTGACCGGTTTTTCTTTTGATGCGTCCACTGTGTCGGCAGCCCGGAAAGCGTACCCATCGTAAGCGGATCGGTCAAAGGGAGGCACGTCCTCCCCCGCTTTCAGGTCGAAAGCCAGCACCCGGCCCCCGCACGCGTCCAGCGGTACGCGCTCCGTTTCCACCGGATGAACCTGGTTCAGCAGTAAATCCCGGGCCTCGGTCCAGGAGGCGTTTTCCAGCATAATCATCAGCCTTTCAATTGTAAAATGCTTTCCGGCGGCAGATGTACCGTGATTTCCTCCGCCGCAAGACTTTGCCACACCGGTTTTTCCATTTCCCAGCCAATGGCCCTTTTTCCCTCCGGCGCGTTCACGGGCCGCAGCATGACGGTGACGGAAAAGGGATTTTCGATCACTTCCGCCACCCTGCACCGAATTTCGTTTTTCCCCGGGCCGGGCAGCACATTGTGCATGCGGACGCCTACGGCGTCAATGCCCGGCTTTACGGGGAAATTCAGCGTAATGCCCCAATCCAGGGCTTCCACGCGGCTTTCGTCGATCACGCGCACAGCGGACACGTTTTTGCAGCCCGTCAGCAGGCAGCCCGTGCGGGTGCCGGGATCGGAAAACACTTCTTCCTTTGCGCCGATCCGCTCGATCATACCGCCGTTCATGAGCGCCACTTTGTCCGCCATACGGTACACCTCGTCCCGGTCGTGGGACACCAGCAGCACGGTTTTTCCGAACCGGCGAATTACCCCCCGCACCTCCTGCTCCATACGGAAGCGCAGGTGGCTGTCCAGGGCGGAAAAGGGTTCGTCCAGCATGAGAATGCGGGGATTTCCCACCATCATGCGGGCCAGGGCCACCCGCTGCTGCTGACCGCCGGAAAGCTGGGCGGGCAGCCTGTCCTTTAAATCCAAAATGCCGAAGGCTTCCAGCATGGCAAGGGCCGCGTCCTCCCGCGCTTTCCCTTTCATATCCCGCCGCGCGCCGCACAGCACGTTTTTCAGCACCGTCATTTGGGGAAACAGGGCGTAGTGCTGAAACATCATTCCGATCCGCCGCTCCTGGGGGCTTACGTTGATATGCTTTTCAGCATCGAACAGCGTTTCCCCGTCCAGCACCACGCGGCCCCGATCCGGCTTTTCGACCCCGGCGATGCAGCGCAGGGTCATGCTTTTTCCGCAGCCGGAAGCCCCCAGCAGGGCCAGGGTTTCATTGCCCGCCTCAAAGGCGGCCCAGAGGGTAAAGCCCTTGAAACGCTTTTCGATATCCACTGTCAGCGCCATGCCCTCACCGCCTTTTCCGCCGCTTTTCCATAAAATTGACCGCCAGCAGCACCGCAAAGGAAATCGCAATGTTCACCAGCACCCAGCGCAGGGCCAGCCCGTCGTCGTTGGTGCGCCACAATTGATAGACGGTGGTAGATATGGTGGCCGTTCGGCCCGGCGTATAGCCCGCGATCATGCTGGTGGCCCCGTATTCGCCCAGGGCCCTTGCAAAGGCCAGCACCGTGCCCGCCAAAATGCCGGGACGGCAGGCGGGCATGCGCACGCGCCAAAAAATGTAGATATTGGACAGGCCCAAGGTTTTTCCCGCCTCGGCTAAGCTTTCGTCAAAGCTCTCGAAGGCTCCCCGGCAGGTGCGGTACATGAGCGGAAAAATCACCACCGTGGTGGCGAAAATGGCGGACCACCAGGTCATGGTGAGGCGCACATTGAAGTATTCCAGAAAAAACGCGCCCACCGGCCTGCGAGGCCCCAGCACCCGAAGCAGCAGAAAGCCCACCACCGTGGGCGGCAGCACCAGGGGCAGGGTCAGCACTACGTCCAGTACGCCCTTCACCAGCCTCGGCGCCTTGGCGATGTAATACGCCGCCAGAATGCCAAGAAAGAAGATGATGACCGTGCTGATCCCGGCGATGCGCAGGGAATTCCAAAGGGGGTAAAGATCCACCTTAACAACCCTTTCCCTTTCAGATATCGGCGGGGCGGATGGCGGCCCCGCCCGTAAGGAATTTGATTATTGCGGAATGGGCGAAAAACCCACGGCTTCAAACACGGCTTTAGCCGCGTCGGAGGTCAGGAAGGCCAGATAATCCTTGGCGATTTCTTCGTTCCTGGTGATGTTCAGCACTGCGGCGGGATAGATCACCTGACCGCACATTTCGGCGGTGGCGGTGTCTACCACGGTCAGCTTGGCGGAGAAAGCGTCGGTGCCGTAAATGACGCCGCAGTCCACCGCCGCTTCGCTTACCTGAGTGGTCACTTCCTTCACGTTGCTGCCGTAGGTGATCACGCCCTTTTGGGCCAGCTCCGCTTCATCCAGGCCGTAGAAGGCGAAAATCTTCTGGGTGTACTGGCCCACCGGTACGTCGCTGTTGCCCATGGCCAAAAGCACCGTGCCCGCTTTCAGGCGCTCCACCAGATCATCGTAGCTTTCGATGCCCTTGGGGTTCCCCTCCGGCACGGCCAGGGTCACCTTGTTTTCCAACAGGTTGATGCGGGTACCCTGGAGTACGAAGTCCAGCCCGGCGGGGTTGGCTTCGGGTTTGGCGGCGGCGTCCAGCTGGTTCATCTGCTTGGGGGCGGCGGAAATGAACACGTCGCATTCCGCGCCGCTTTCGATCTGGGTTTTCAGGGTGCCGGAGGAATCAAAGTTGTACACGATGGTCACATCGGGATGTTCCGCTTCATATACGGCTTTGAGCTGGGTCAGGGTCTCGGTCATGGACGCGGCGGCGAACACGATCAGTTCCGTTTGGGGGGCCGTTTGGGCCAGCCCCACGCCGGTACACAGCATCAGGGCGCAGATTACGCACAGGATGCGAGTCAGGCGCTTGCTCATGGTACTTCCCCTCTTTCAAAAGAGATTTTGTGTCTTCTTTGAAACGGAAGGTACACAAACAAGCCGCCATCCAGGCCGCGTGCGTCCGCCGTCTCCTTTCCAAAAGGGAGGCTGGGCCGTTTCCAGCGCCAACCCTATGCGGAAAACCGGCGGAAAAAAATCCGCGCATCCAAAAAGGATACACGGACAAAAAAGGGCGGTTTCTGCGCGGCCCCTTCGCCTGTCTCCTTTTCAAATACGGAAGGTGCGGCCGTTTCCAGCCGCGCCCTGAACCGGGCTTTCCGGCGCGGTCCATGCTCCATAGTGCGTCCCTTAGGAACATGGACTCGAAGACAGGTTTATTATGTCACAAACGGGATGAATTTGTCAAGCAAAAGACAAACGTTAAACACTTTTTGCCTTTCCCTTATGCTGCATCACCACGATGCCGATCACGAACAGCACCGTGCCTGTAATGATCCAAACGCTGACCGGCTCCTGGAAAAACAGGATGCCCCAGGCCAGCGCGAAAAACACCATGGTGCTTTGCAGCAGGGCGACCATGCGGAAGGGCACCAGGGGAATGGCCTTGGCGTTTAAATAAAAGCCGATGCCAGTGACGAACCCGTACCAGATCACGGCGGCGATACAGGCAAAATCCGGCGCGGCTTTGGGCAAAATTTCTCCCCGCACGGCAGGAAACATGAGGGCCAGCACAGCCGCCAGGGCAAACATGCACAGATTGCTGTCCAGGATATCAAAATCCTTCGCGAGCTTTTTCTGGGTGAATACGAACAGCCCGGCCCCGCAGCCGGAAAAGACGTACAGAAGCGTCAGGGTCAATTGCTCGCCCACCAGGGCGTCAAGCGGCAGGCCGTTCCAGGAAATGAGCAGGATGCCGCTCACGCAGCAGGCCACCCCCGCCCACTTGGCCCCGCTCATTTTTTCCTTCAGCACCGTGACGCCCAGGACGGTGAGCAGGATCATCTGGGCGGGCTGGGTGAGGATATTGCCGTAGGATACGCCCACGGACAGGGCGGCGTTTTCCATGAGGTAAGCCGCAAGCTTTGCGCAGGCCCCGAAGGCCAGCCATTTCCAATGCTTTTTAAGGTTCTCCCAGAAGTCCGCCCGCAGCCGCTGGCGCTTCAACAGCTTTAAGCCGGTCAGCCAAAGCACCGCCACGAAAAAGCGCAGGAACGTGATCATGTACGGCGAAAAATAGGGCCGGATCAGCTTGACGGAGGTGCCCCCGAAGCTGAAAAACAGGGCCACCATGACCAGATATACGTAACCCACCTGAAGAAACTTCCTTTCGATGTATCAGTTCAATTGAACGATGCTGTCTTCGATTTTTTTCTTTCCCGCGTTCAGGGCAGAAAACTCCTTTTGCAGTTCTCCGTAGAGTCGTTCCATCGTCCACGCCCGGTTGGTGGGCGTCAGCACCGCCATGAGTCGCGGCCTTTCCAGCCCGTTTTTCCGGATCGCGTCAAACAGCGCGTCCATGAGCTTTTCCGGAAAAAAGGCCATCACCGCCATTTCCCCGCCGATACGCGCCTTTTTGCCAGCGAGCGCAAGGGGCTTTAGTCCGCACAGCGCTTCCAGCCGTTGGCCCGCTTGTTCTTCCTTTACTTCCTTCACCGTGATTCCCAAGGCTCCCGCGATCAAGGAAAGGCGCAGCAGCCTTCCCGGCTCCATACGCGCGCAAAGCAGCAGCGGATTCATGCATTCATCCCTCCCGTTTCCCTCCTACTATACAGCATTTGACAGGTTCAGACAAGCGTTCTCCCTTGTTTTTTCAGAATATTTTCCGCCATTTCGCACAAAAGATTGCCAATCATAAAAAAATATGATATACTCATAAGGACAAAAAACGCTGCAAAGGATGGCGGATTGAATATGCGGGATTTCACCTTCGCCAGCGTGTGTTTGCGTATGCTGCTGGCCTTTCTCGCGGGGGGGCGCGGTGGGCTGGGGCCGAGCGAAAAAAGCCCAACCCGCCGGGCTTCGCACTTATATGCTCATAAGCATTGGCGCGGCCATGAGCGTGCTGCTGCCCATCTATTTGTATGAAATGCTGAACGGCCCCTGGGCGGACGTTACGGCGGAGGTGGGCTTTAAATTCGACGCGTCCCGCATGGCGGCCCAGGTGGTCACGGGCATCGGCTTCCTCGGCGCGGGCATCATCATGAAGGCGATTCACCAACAGGTGAACGGCCTGACCACAGCCACCGCCCTGTTCGCCACCGTATGTATGAGCTTAGCGGCGGGGGCGGGGTTTTACGAGTGCGTGATCATCGCCGCTGCGATCATTATCCTGGTGCTGAACGTGCTGGCTCCTCTGGAAAACGCCTTTAAGCGCAGGCTGCGGGACATCACCATCGGCGTGGAGTTCACCCGCGCGGAGGATATCAACACCATCACCGATCTGATGAAGCGGCAGCAGGCCCAAATCGTAGATATCGACATCGAAAGTACGGAGCAGAAGGGCGGCAAATATCCTTCCGCCGTATTCATCCTGAAGCTGAGCCGGGAGAACCATTCCCATTCCGCCATTCTTTCCATCCTGGCGGAGCTGCCCTGCGTGCGCTCCGTGCAGGAACTGATCTCATAACGGGGAGGCGCAAACGGCTATGCTGAATTTTTTGAATCCTCTGCGGGGACTTGATCCAGGCGCGGTGGTGCTGCGGATGCTGCTTTCCTGCCTGTGCGGCGCCGTGGTGGGGCTGGAGCGGTCCGCCAAGAATAGGCCCGCAGGCTTCCGCACCCATATCCTGGTGTGCGTCGCCGCCAATTTGGCTGCCATGACGGGCTTGTATCTGTATTTAGTGCTGAAAATGCCCTCGGATATTTCCCGCATCAGCGCCCAGGTGATTTCCGGTCTGGGCTTTATCGGCGCGGGCACCATCGTGGTAACGAGGAACCTATCTGTCAAGGGCCTCACCACGGCGGCGGGCTTGTGGTCCACGGGCATCATCGGCCTGGCTATCGGCAGCGGCTACTATGAACTGGCCGTCGTCGGCACGGCGCTGGTGCTGACCGCCGAAACCCTTTTCGGTATGATCAGCGCCAAAATTCACCGTCCCCCGGAATACACGGTGGAACTGGCTTACGACGAAAAAACCTCCCTGGAAAATGTGCTGCGGCTGTGCAAGGATCAGCGCATGTCCATCGTGAACCTGCGCGTGCGCACCATTGCCGTTTCCACCGACGACGGCGCCCAGTATTCCGCCGCCATTACCTTGCGCGGCAATGTGGAAACCGACGACATGCTTCGGCAGATGCGCATGATGCCCGGCGTTGTGGCTGTGGCGGCGCTTTGACACCTTGATTTGCCTCCTTTAGGCTCGGCCGAAAGCCGTGCCTTTTTTATTTTTTCTTCAACAAAGGCCCTTGACAAGTCTGGTATAATATATAGTGCGGCAGAAGCATCCAGATTTTCTCTCTGCACCGCAAAAGGAGTGTATTGGTATGGTAAAGGTCAACATTATTTCAGGTTTTCTCGGTGCGGGCAAAACCACGCTGATCAAAAAGCTGCTGGGCGGCTCCATCGCCAAAGAAAAGGTGATTTTGCTGGAAAACGAGTACGGCGAAATCGGCATTGACGGCGGCTTCATGAAGGATTCCGGCATTACGGTGACGGAGCTGAACTCCGGCTGCATCTGCTGCACTTTAGCGGGCGATTTTCAGAAATCCATCGACGAGCTGATCGACGCCTATCAGCCCGACCGCATTTTGGTGGAACCCACCGGCGTCGGCAAGCTGAGCGAAATCATCGCCGCCGTGGAAAAGGCCAAGACCCGGCACGCGGATTTGGTCATCGCGGGCTGCGCCACGGTAGTGGACGCGGGCAAGTGCCGCATGTACCTGAAAAACTTCGGCGAGTTTTTCATCGACCAGGTGAAGTCCGCCGCCACCATCATTTTCAGCCGCACCCAGCTTTTGTCCGCTGATCGCGTGGAAAAGAGCCGCGCCCTGATCGAAGAACAGCATCCCGACGCCCGCATCATCACCACGCCCTGGGACGATCTGGACGCCGACACCGTGCTGGAAGTGATCGAAAGCGGCAAGCCCATGGAAATCCACGTGGATCTGGACGACGATGACGACGATGATGAAGATGAGCATGAGCACGAGCATCATCACCATCACGATCATGACCACGATGAAGACGAGCATGAACACGAGCATCATCATCACCACCATGATGACGACGATGATGAAGACGAGCACGAACACCATCATCATGGCCATGACCACGAACACGGCCACGAGCACCATCATCACCACCATCACCACAAGCCCGGCGAGCACGACGCGGACGAAGTGTTTGAAAACGTGGGCGTGGAAACGGCCCGGCGCTTTACCCAGGACGAAATCCGCGGCATGACCGAGGCGCTTTCCGATCAGGAGGAATACGGCCTGATCCTGCGGGCCAAGGGCATTCTGCAAACGCCCGACGGCGCCTGGTTCCAGTTCGACTATGTGCCCGGCGAGCTGCAAATGCGGGACTGCGGCCCCGATTATGCCGGACGGCTGGTGGTCATCGGCACTAACATCGACGAAAAGGCGCTCAAGGAACTGTTCAAGCTGTAATAAGGGAAAAATATGAAAACGACACAGAAAATCGTAGGCGTATACATCGTGACCGGCTTCATCGAAAGCGGCAAAACCACCCTGATCCATTCCATGCTGGAGGACAAGGGCTTTTCCCGCGGGGAAAAGACGCTGCTCATCAGCTGCGAAGAGGGCATCGAGGAATACGACGATAAGAAGCTGCTGGAAAACAACTGCGTTCTGGTCACCATGGACGATAAAGACCAGTGGAACGAAGAAAACCTGCGCCGCATCGACGCCCAAGTGCAGCCCGAGCGCGTGATCATCGAATACAACAACATGTGGACCATCGACCACATGGGCAGCACCGAAATGCCCGCCCTGTGGCGGGTGGTGCAGGTGATCACCACGGTGGACGCCACCACCTTTGAAAACTACATGGCCAACGTGCGCACCATCCTGACCGACCCCATGAAGGAAGCCGATCTGGTGCTGTTCAACCGCTGCACGGACGCTATGCCCAAGTCCCAGTGGCGGCGCGCCATCCGGGCGCTGAACCAGAACACCACCATCCTGTTCGAGAACAACGACGGCAGCTCCGAGGACGGGATTTCCGATGAAGATCTGCCCTACGATATGAAAGCCGATATCATTGATATCAGCGACGATCAGTTGGGCGTGTTCTACATTGATTCCCTGGATCATCCCGAGCGCTACGACGGAAAAACCGTGCGCTTCGTGGGCCAGCCCTTCCCGGAAAGCGGCATTCCCCAGGGGTACTATTATTTTGGCCGCCTGGCTATGACCTGCTGCGCCAATGACATTCAGCAAATGGGATGGGTCACCCAGGGCAATCTGAAGCCCACCACCCGGCATTTCTACCGCCTCACCGCCAAATGCGAAAAGCGCACCGGCGGCGACGGACGGGAAATCGTCACTTTCAAGGAAGTGGCGGCGGAACCGGCGGCGCGGCCTCGGGAAAAGTACATTACCTTCAATTGATCCTGTTTCAGCCCTTTGCAGACCCCAAAATGCCCGCAAAGGGCTTTTCCTTATCGGCGAACTATAAAGGAGGTTGGTTTATGCCTTTCTCTACCTATCTGGACGGAAAACGCGCGGAATGCAGCTCCCTGGTCGCGGCGCTGGGACGGCGTTTTCCCTATGTGAGCGTCCTTGGCACGGACGTGCGCGCCACGGCGATCCGGGCGGACAAAAAAAGCTCCAGTGTGCAGGACGGTCGGGGCGAATGCGGCTTCGTGGTGAAAATGCACGACGGACGCTCCTTCTTTGAATACTCGCTGGACGATCTTTCCGGCGATATGAATGCCCTGGCGAAAAAAATCGAAACCGCCGTGGAGCTGGATCCGGCCCTGCGTGCCCGCATGATCGAAGCGCCCCTGCCCCAGGACGAACCGCTGAAAAAGGATTTCCTGCGGGAAACGGACTTTGGGGATTACGATGAAGAAACGATGCTTACCATCTGCAAGGCGCTGAGCCGGGAACTGCTTGAAAAGGACGAGCATGTGCTGAACGCCTTCGCCATGATCCAGCCCTTCACCGTGTCCAAGCTGTTCGTTACCAAAAATCGCGAATTAAGCCAGCATTACGGCTGGGCCAACGGCGCGCTGATGGTGGTTTACGGCGGAGAAAAAATGTCCCAGGCCCGGCACGTGGAAGGCTCGGACAAAATGAAGGAAATCATCGAGGGCATGAAATCCCATACCGATGATGTGATCCGGCTGGCGGAAAAGCTGACTCACGCCCAGCCCATTGAACCCGGCGTGTACGACGTGATCACCGACAGCTCCATCACCGGCCTGATCGCTCATGAAGCCTTCGGACACGGCGTGGAAATGGACCAGTTCGTCAAGGATCGGGCCATGGCGAAGCATTGCATGGGCCAATACGTGGCCTCCCCCATCACCAACATGCACGACGGCGCGGCGGCCGCCCATTCCGTGGCGTCCTACTTCTTCGACGACGACGGCGTGCTGGCCCACGATACCCAAATCATCAAGGACGGCATTCTGGTGGCCGGTCTGTCCGATTTGGCCTCCGCCTCCCAGCTTTCCACCGCACCCACGGGCAACGGGCGGCGGGATTCCTTTAAGCGCAAGGCTTATGCCCGCATGACCAACACCTTCTTTGAACCGGGCAAGGACAAGCTGGAGGATATGATCGCCTCCGTCAAGCACGGCTACATGCTGTTTGAAACCAACAACGGCATGGAGGATCCCAAGAACTGGCAGATTCAATGCACCGCCGAATACGGCATTGAGATCGTGGACGGCAAGCTGACGGATCATTACGTGTCCCCCGTGGTCATGAGCGGTTCCGTGCCCGAGCTGCTCAAATCCATTTCCATGATCAGCGACCAGTTCAAGGTCATCGGCGCGGGCATGTGCGGCAAAGGGTATAAAGAATGGGTGCGCGTATCCGACGGCGGCCCCAACCTGAAAGCGAGGGTGAAGTTAGGATGAGCGTGTTGCAGCGTTTATTGGAACAGAACAAGAACTTAAGCGGCTGGCGAATCAATGAAACGGCCAGAACCTCCTATGAGTTGTTTTTTGTGCATCGCAAGCTGGAAACCGTCCGGGCGACCGACACCGTTTCCGCCAGCGTGACCGTGTACGTGGATCACGACGGCAAAAAGGGCGATTCCTCCTTTGACGTGAGCGCCGCCATGACGGAAAGCGATATCAAGCAGAAGATCGAAACCGCCGTGCGCCGGGCCAAGCTGGTGTTTAACGAACCCTACGAATTGCCCGAAGGCGGCGAGGAAACCGCCGAGCTTCCCTCCAACATGAAGGATCCGGACCCCAAGACGCTGGGCCGGCAAATCGCGGACGCGGTATTCGCGGCGGACACGGTACCCGGCGGCTCCATCAACGCCTGCGAAATCTTCCTCTATCGGGATAACCTGCGGGTGATCAACAGCCGAGGTATTGACAAAACCCAGCAAAAGCATTGGGTGATGATCGAAGCCATCCCCACCTTCACCGAGGGCGCGGAATCGGTGGAGCTGTACGAGGATCATCGGTTCACCGATTTCGATCCCGCCAAGGTCACCGCCGAAATCGCCCGCCGCATGGCGGAGGCCCGGGACCGGTTCACGGCGAAGAAACCCAATGTGCCCATGGAAATCAACGTGCTGCTGCGTCCCCATGAAATCACGGAGCTGCTGTCCGAATTAGCATACGATCTGAATTATCAGTCGGCGTATATGCACGCCAATCTGCACAAAATCGGCGACGATTTGCAGGAAAACGGAACCGGCGACAAGCTGACCGTGATGATGAAAGCTCAGGTTCCCGGCAGCGAGGAATCCGCTTTCTTCGATACGGACGGCGCTTCCTTCACCGATACCTGCGTCATCCGAAACGGCGTGGCCGAAGCCAACTTCGGCAGCAGCCGCTTTGGACAATACCTGGGCGTGAAGCAGCCCACCGGCGACCTGCCCTGTATCCGGGCGGAAGCGGGCACCTTGACGGATACGGACGTGAAAAAAGCGCCGTACCTGGACTGCGCCTCCCTGTCCGGCCTGCAACTCGACCTGTACAACGATTACATCGGCGGCGAAATCCGCCTGGCCTATTACTTCGACGGGGAAAAGACCGTGCCGGTCACCGGCATTTCCATGAGCGGAAAATTGAGCGCCGCCCTGGCCTCTCTGCGTTTGTCGGACAGCGTCGTGACCGAAGGCGCTTACGAAGGCCCCCGTTCCCTGATGCTCAAGGGCATGACGGTGCTGTAAAAAAGGCGGTGAAGATAAGTTGAACGCCCTGCAAGGCCTGAAAATCGGCATGATTTCCCTGGGCTGCGTCAAAAACCGGGTGGATTCCGAACAAATGCTTGGCAAGCTGACAAAGGCGGGAATGGAGATCACCCACGAGCCGAAGGAAGCCGACGTGCTGATCGTGAACACCTGCGGCTTTATCGCCCCGGCAAAAGAAGAATCCATTGATGCCATCTTTGAAATGGCCGCGTATAAAAATACGGGACGGTGCAGGGTGCTGTGCGTGACCGGCTGCCTGGCCCAGCGCTACAAGGACGAGCTGCTGAAAGAAATACCGGAAATCGACTGCCTCCTTGGGGTCAGCCAATACGAGCATTTGGAGCAGTATTTGACCGAAGCCCTGTCCGGCAGCCGCCCCGCCGATACCCGCCGGAACCCCGGTTTCCTGGAATGCGGCCGGGTGCTGACCACGCCGCCCAGCTCCGCCTATATCAAAATCGGCGACGGCTGCGACAACCGCTGCACCTACTGCGCCATTCCCCTGATCCGGGGCGGTTACCGCTCCCGGCCCAAGGAGGCCATTTTGGATGAAATGCGGCTGCTGGCGGGCCAGGGCGTAAAGGAGCATATTCTCATCGCCCAGGACACCACCAAGTACGGCGTCGATACCGGCGGAAGCCTGCGGGATTTGCTTTCCGAAGCCTGCCAGATTCCGGGCGTGGAATGGCTGCGCAGCCTGTACATGTACCCCGACGAAACGGACATGCGGCTGCTGGAAACCATGGCGGCTCACGACAACATCTGCAAGTATCTTGATCTTCCCTTGCAGCACGCCTCCCCCGCCCTGCTCAAAAAAATGAACCGCCGGGGCGAAGCGGCCCATACCAAAGAAATGCTCACCGCCGCCCGGAAGATGGGCTTCTGCCTGCGCACCACGTTCATCGTGGGCTTCCCCGGCGAAACGGAAGCGGACTTTGAGCAATTGATGGCCTTTTCCGAGGAAATGGCCTTCGACCGCATGGGCGCGTTCGCCTATTCCCCGGAGGAAGACACCCCGGCGGCGGTCATGCCCGATCAGATCGACGAGGAAGTCAAGCAGGACCGTCTCAACCGCCTCATGGCCATGCAGGCGAAGATCAGCCGGGAAAGAAACCGTCTGCGGATCGGCAAAACGGAAAAGGTGCTGGTCACCGGCCACAACGGCACCAACTACACCGCCCGTTCCCAATGGGAAGCCCCCGACGCCGACGGCGAAATCATGCTGTTCAGCAATGAACCGCTGAAAGAGCATACGTTCATCATGGCGAAAATCACCGGTGCGGGCACCTACGATTTAAGCGCCCAGGCGCTTTAGAGAGAGGCTCGCTGCATTTCGGTTTGCAGGCGGCTCAATATCCGCTTTTCCAGCCGGGAAATATAGGATTGGGAAATGCCTAACTCGTCCGCTACTTCCTTTTGGGTCATTTCCTTTCTGCCGCCTAAGCCGAAGCGCATGTTCATGATCCGGCGCTCCCGGGGCGCCAGGCGGGATAAGGCGCAGGAAAGCACCTGCTTTTCCGCGTCCTCCTCCACGCCCCGGGACACCAAATCGCCCTCCGTGCCCAGCACGTCGGACAAAAGCAGCTCATTGCCGTCCCAGTCCGTTTTCAGCGGCTCGTCCAAGGACACTTCGCATTTCAAGCGGCTGGTGTGGCGCAGATACATCAGCACCTCGTTTTCAATGCATCGGCTGGCATAGGTTGCCAGCTTGATTTTTTTCTCCGGGTTAAAGGTATTTACCGCCTTGATCAGGCCGATGGTGCCGATGGAAATCAAATCCTCCATGCCCACGGCGGTGTTCTCGAACTTCTTGGCGATGAATACCACCAGCCGCAGGTTTCTTTCGATCAGGACGGACCGCGCCGTGCCGTCGTCCCCCGGCAGCCGCGCCACCATTTCCGCTTCTTCCTCCGGCGTCAGGGGCTGGGGCAGCGGATCGGCCCCGCCGATATAGTACATCCCGTCGGGATGCAGATGGGCGAAAAACACCGCCATCCACTTTTTTACGTCAAAGGACTGCATGGCACATTCCCTCCCTTTGCTCGGAAAATAAACTGTCCGGAAGCAGCGCACGGTCTTCCTCAAAATCCGCCACCGCTACCGCCGCTTCCGCGTGAAAAACGCGCGTTCCCTGCCGCAGGATGATTTGATCCGGCGTAAAGCACATGAGCGTTTTAACTCCCGCCGCCGTTTTCACCCGAACCAAACGCCAGCCGGGCGGCAGGGTACACAAATCCTTTGCGTTTGTTCCCGGCGGCAGGAACGCCTGCCCTAACCTTTCCGACAGCACGATCACCGGCAGGCCGGAAACCGCGTCTGAAAGCAGATTACCCGTATCCCGCATCGCCCGCGCTTCGGCGGATTTGCCCCGGTATACGAGCTTTATGCTGAAACTGCCGCCGGGATCGCCGATCCTTTGGGTCAGCAGCAAAAGGGCCAGCGCCGCTCCGCTGTCAATGAGGATCACCAAACCGGGCGATCCGCCTCTTTCCATCACAAAATTCGACAGGCCGGACAGCAGCCATCCCGACGCCAATACCAGCGGAAACAGGCGCGGACAGCGCTTGCCGAAGGCGATCCGGCACATGAGCAAACACGAAAGCAGCAGCGCCGGAACGCCGCGCAGAAAAGGAAAAGAAGCCGTCCATGCCAGCACCCCGTAAACGCCGCCCAAGCCCGCTGAAATCAGCGCTTTTCCAAAGTGAAACCGGCTTCGCCCCAAGCGCGCCGCCAGCAAAAGGCACAGAAAATCCATCCAGAAGATAATAAAGAAAAACGCTTCGCCATATACCCGCATTTCCCTGACCTCCGCGTTCAGTATAGGCTTTGGAAGCGCCTGAAAGCGTCGATTCAGTGCGCGAAAACGCGCGAAAAAAGCCATAGCGGATGAATGCCCGCTATGGCCCTTTCTGTTCCAGGGATCATGCCGTTTCTTCCGCCTTTCCCAGGATTTCCATGGCCTGTTCTTCCTGGAATTGGTTGGTATACAGCTTGTAATACGCGCCTTTCTTCCGCAGAAGCTCCTGGTGGGTGCCCATTTCCTTGATTTTTCCGTCGTCGATCACCAAGATGCGGTCCGCCGTGCGCACGGTGGACAGTCGATGGGCGATGATGAAGGACGTGCGGCCCTTGAGTACTTTGGAAATCGCCTGCTGAATGATCTGCTCGGTCTGCGTGTCCACGGAGGAGGTGGCCTCGTCCAGCACGAAAATGCGGGGATCGGCCAGCAGCGCCCGGGCAAAGGAAATGAGCTGCTTTTCGCCGGTGGAAAGGCGGCTGCCGCCCTCGCCCACGTCCGTATCGTAGCCCTTATCCATGCGCAGGATGAAGCTTTCCGCGTTCAGCATCCGGGCGGCGGCTTCGATTTCCTCATCCGTGGCGTCCAGCCTGGCGTACCGGATATTGTCACGGATAGTGCCGGAAAAGAGGCGCGGTTCCTGGAGGACGTAACCCAAATTGCTTTGCAGCCACAATTGGCTCCGTTCCTTGTAGTTCACGCCGTCGATTTTGATTTCCCCCGCCGTGGGTTCATAGAAGCGGCAGATCAGGTTCACCACCGTGGATTTGCCAGCGCCGGTGGGGCCGACGAGGGCGATGGTCTCCCCCGCCTTGATTTTCAGGTTGAAATCGGACAGAACCTTTTCGCCCTCCTTGTATTGGAAATCCACGTGACAGAATTCCACGTCGCCGTGAAGCGCGGGCCAGTTTTCCTTTTTGGGGTGGAAATTGTCGCCGAATTTTTCTTCCACCTCCGGAGTGTCCACGATGTCCGGCTTCGTTTCCAGCAGGGTGAGTACCCGCTCCGCCGCCGCCTGGGCGGACTGCATTTCCGCGAACACGTTGGCGACATTGCGGATGGGTTCAAAAAACTGCACGGTGTAGTTGATGAACGCCTGAAGCACGCCCAAGGTCATGCCGCCCACCAGCACGGCGCTGCCGCCCTTCCACAGGGCGTAAGCCGTGGCAACGGAACCTAAGGCCACCACGATGGGCAGGTACACTGCCGACAGGGACGCGGCGCGGACGGAGGATTTTTTCATGGCGTGGGTGAGTTCGGTGAACTCCTCCATGTTCATTTCCTCCCGCACCAGGGTATTGGTGGTTTTGGCCCCCATGATCCCCTCGTTGAACGCGCCGGTGATTTTGCTGTTGGTTTTACGCACGGCGCGGTAGGCTTTCAAAATCCTTTGCTGGAACCACCAGGAAACCAGGGCCAGGGGCGGCACCACCAGCATCACCATCAGCGCCATTTTCCAGTTCAGCACCAGCATGGTCACGCTGGCGGCCGCCAGCATCACCGTGCCCCAGGCTAAATCCAGCATGGACCAGCCGATGGTATCCGCCAAACGCTGGGTATCGCTGGTCATGCGGCTCATGAGGTAGCCCACGGGCATCCGGTCATAGTAGGAAAAGGGCAGTTCCTGCAATTTGCGGAAGGCCTGCTTCCGGATGGTGTAGCATACGCCCACCTCGATCTTGCCGCCCAAATACAGGAAATAGAAGATGGACGCCACCTGGATCGCCAGGATCAGAAGGTACACGCCGATGAACCCCGGCAGCCCTTCCATGGTTCCCGGGTGATCTAAATTGGGAATGAAATGGTCGATGGCGTAGGTGGTCATCAGGGGAAACACCACGTCGCACCCCGCCGTCACCGCCATGGTCGCGCCTAACTTACATAAATCCGGGTAGTATTCCTTTGTGTACAGCAGGATTTTACGCCACAGCGACAGGGAAAAGCGCTGGGTATAATCCTGTTCATCAAACTGCTGCATAGCTGTTTTTCTCCTCTTTGAATTCTTCTTCCAAGGCGGACTGGATGCTGAAAATCCTGCTGTACAGGCCGCCGGAGTGAATCAGCTGCTCGTGGCTGCCCTGTTCGGTGACTTTTCCATCCTCCATGACCAGAATCAGGTCCGCCTGGGAAAGCGTGACCACCCGGTGGCTGATGATGATGGTGGTGGTGTCTTTGCTGCGCTTTTTCAGCGCCGCGCGGATCTGGGCGTCGGTTTCCGTATCCACGGCGGACAGGGAATCGTCGAAAATCAGGACGTCGTTGTCTTTCATCAACGTGCGGGCGATGGCGACGCGCTGCTTCTGCCCGCCGGACAGGGTCACGCCCCGCTCGCCCACCAGGGTGTCAAAGCCTTTGTCGCTGTCCAGGATAAATGTCTTGGCTGCCGCGTCAGTCACCGCCCGGTCAATTTCTTCATCGGAAGCGTGCCGCCGGGCGATCGCCACGTTTTCCTTCAGCGTCTTGGAATACAAGAAGGGTTCCTGCAAGACCAGGCCCACCCGGGAGCGCAGGTAATACCGGTCGATTTGATTGATAGGCGTGCCGCCGATGCGGATCTCGCCTTCCTTTACGTCGAACAGCCGCTGGATCAGGTGGGCAACCGTAGATTTCCCGCTGCCCGTGGCCCCCAAAATGGCGACGGTTTTCCCGGCGGGAATGGTGAAGCTCATATCCCGCAGCACGTCCTTGCCGCTGTCGTAGCCGAAGGTGACGTGATCGAACACGATATCGCCTTTGAGGCTGGGCTTGATGGCGTCAGGCTCCTTTGGTTCCTCCGGCACGCCCAAAATCTCCTGAATGCGATCCAGGGCCACCTTGCTTTTGCCCGCGTCGCTCAAAATGCGGCCCAGCTGACGGATAGGAAACAGCAGCTTCCAAATGTAGCTGGTGAAAATGATGAGACCGCCCACGGTGATCTCGCCCCGAATGGCGAAATACACGCAAGCCAGCAGCGTCATCATGGATTGCAGCATGCTCATCAAGTCGCTGGTGGCCCAATAAACCGCCAGCAGGTTGCAGAGCTTGAAGGTCTTTTTCCGGAAATCGGAGGAAGCCTGATCGAACTTTTCAACTTCATATTCCTGCTGGCCGAAAGCGCGAACCACTCGCACGCCGGTCAGGTTTTCCTGCAAAACGGCGCTCATTTTGCCCTCCGCTTCGTCGGACAGGCGGAAATTCTTGATGACCCACCGGAAGAACAGCCAGGCGAACAGGAACAGGCCGGGGATCATAATCATACTGATGAGGGTGATTTTCACGTTTTCGCTGAACATATACCCCAAAGCGATGGCCACCATGAACAGGGCGTTCACCACCTGCATCATCTGCGTGGCCAGGAAGCGCCGCACGGTTTCCACATCCGAGGTACACCGCTGCACCAAGTCGCCCGTTTCAGCCTTCACATGGTAGGCGTAAGGCAGACGCTGGATGTGGCTGTACAGCCTTTCCCGCAGGGTCAGGGCCACGTTTTCGCCCGCAATCGCCTGGGAGCGGCCCTTGATATAGCCAAACACGCCGTTCAGCGCGTTCAGCCCTACCAACACGACGCCCGCGATCCACAAATGGCTTGCCATGAAATCCCTGCCGCCAAAGGCTTCGATCCAGGCGTTCACAAAGCCCGGCATACGGCTAGGTTCGCCCAGCAGATAATGATCCATGGTTTCCGCTAAAATAATGGGCGTAATAAACTCAATCGCCACGGTGAACACCGTACACACCAGCGCGGCGATAAAATACCGCTTGTTGTCTCCGATCAGCTTTCCCATCAGGCTACGCTGCTCCATAGGAAATCCCTCCCTACCGTAAAACGAAGTATGAAAAAAGGCCACCGGCCTTTGCAGCCGATGACCTTGTTATCCCGCTTTCCGCCAACAGCGTTCAGCAGGTTCTGTCAGGCCGCAAAAATGCGCAGAAATATCCCTTGGTTGCAAACAGTACAAGCATTTTACGAACGTTCACGTACATTTCCGCGGCCTCCTTCCTTCAAATTTCGTTCACAGTATACTCGTATCCCGGGGAATTGTCAACCCTCATTTTCCAAACTTTTGCAGAAACTTTCAGGTTCATTCAGTTTGACGCTTGGTATCCCGGTTCAGGCGATTCAATTTTTCCGCTAAAGCCTCGGTAGCCGTGCCGGGCTTCATGCGCCACAGCCAGTTGCCGCCCACGGTGCCGGGCCGGTTCATGGTGGCCCAGTCGTCCAGGCCCAGCACGTCCTGCATGGGGGCCATGGCGATGCGGGCCTTGCTCTCATACACCGTGCGGATGAAGGCCCAGGAAGCGTCCTTGAGCTTTTCAAACCCAGCGATTTCCTTGGCGCTTTCCAATTCTTCCTTGGTGCAGTTCTTGACCCGGGCCAGGGCGGTCACGTTGTCGTGTGTACCGGTGTAGTAGGCGGTGTTCTCCGGAATGTTTTCCGGGATATGCACATTGGAATCATCCGCGCCGAACGCGAAGGACAGAACCTTCATGCCCGGATAACCGGTGAAGGCGATCAGTTCCCGCACTTGGTCGGTCACCAGGCCTAAGTCTTCGGCCACGATGTCCAGCCCAGGCAGCTTCTTGTTCAGGGTGATGAACAAATCCTTCCCCGGCCCGTCGATGTACCGGCCCGTTTTCGCGGTCGTGGCCCCGTGAGGGATGGAATAGTATCTGGCGAAGCCGATGAAGTGGTCCACGCGGATCATATCGTACATTTTGCTCAGATGACCCAGGCGCTTCACCCACCAGTCATAGCCCTTGGATTTCAGGTAGGACCAGCGGTACAGGGGATTGCCCCACAACTGGCCGTCCTCGGAAAAGTAATCCGGCGGCACGCCCGCCACCCGGCGGGGCACCCGATCCTTGTCCAGCTGGAACACTTCGGGCTTCGTCCAGGTGTCGGCGCTGTCCTCGGCCACATAGATGGGAATATCGCCGAACAGCTTGATGCCCAGGCCGTTCACATAGGTTTTCAGTTCTTTCCACTGCTGGGCGAAGATGTACTGGCACCACAGATGGAAGCGGATTTCCTTGTCCAGCTTCTTTTCGTACTTTTTCAGGGTGTCCGGGTCCCGCATGCGCGCGCCCTCGTCGGGCCACTTCGTCCACATTTGCAGATCAAAATGCGCCTTGATGGCGGCGAACAGGGCGTAATCGTAGGCCCAATCGTTTTCCTCCCGGAACTGGGCGATGGCCTTTTTCAGCTTCCTCTCGGACTGAGCGAAGGCTTTGCGCAGCAGCCGGGTTTTATGCTCCTGCACCGCGGCGTAATCCACCTGTTCCAGGTTTTCCGGGGTGTAACGTTCTTCCCCCTCTAAATCCAGATAACCCGCTTCGGCCAGCTTATCCAGGGAAATCACCATGGGATTGCCCGCGAAGGTGCTGGGCGACTGGTAGGGCGATTCGCCGTAGCCCGTGGGACCCATGGGCAGCACCTGCCAGATGCCCATATTGGCGGCATGCAGAAAATCCGCGAATTCATAGGCTTCCTTCCCTAAGCTGCCGATGCCGTCCGGCCCGGGCAGGGAGGTAATATGCATCAGAATACCGCTTTGGCGCATGGTAGATCATTCCTCTCAATGATAGTATAGGTGGTTTTAATCGGGCAGCCGAAGCACCAGGCAGGAAACGGGCGGCATGGAGAACGCGTCCCCCGAAGGGGCGGTCATGCCCGCGCTGCCCACCGGGGCGCTGCCATCCAGGCCCATTCCGATCAGGTCGATTGCCGCTTCGGCCTTGGGAGAAGCGTTGATGATGACGGCCACGGCACTTCCGTCCCTCACCGTAAAGGCGCAGACAGAGCTGTTATCCGTTTCGATGGCGGTCATGACGCCCCGTTCCAATTCGGGAGCCAGGGCGCGGAGCGCCGTCAGCTGCCGGTACCAGGAAAGCAGGCTGTCCGGATCGGCGGCCTGCACGTCCACGCCCTCGGTCAGCCGCTGCTCCTGATCCGCGTCGGCGGGGGGCTGGCAGGTGAAGCCGTCCCCTTCCCCGGCCCAGAGCATGGGCAGGCGCTTGTTTTCATCCCGCCCGGAGCCGCTCATGCCGATTTCCTCGCCGTAATAGATGTAGGGACGGCCGGGCAGCAGCAGATACAGCATGGCCGCCGTTTTCATCTTCGTCTTGTCGGATCGCAGCATGCCCCGGGAACGGGCCATATCGTGATTGCTCAGAAAGGGCGCGTCCAGGGAGGCGGGAGAAACGGCTTTCAGGCTTTCGTTCCATTCCGCCAGCTTCTTGCTCACCGGCGCGGCGTTGCCTTTCAGGGCGGCTTTTACCAGCGCGCCCTCCGAATCCGCCGCGGGAAAATCGAACAGGCTGTCAATGCCGCTTTCGTACAGGGTCAGGATGGTGTTGCCGTTGGTCCAGGCTTCGCCCACGATATAGCAGTTCGGGTCGCCCGCTTTGGCCGTATCGGTGATGAAGCGCAGGAAATCGGCGTTGCGCCGGGCGTCGCCGGTGTAGTAGCTGGTCACGGCGTCCAGACGGAAGCCCTTCACCCCGTGGCCCTGCCAGAAGGCCATGATCCGGGCGATTTCATCCCGCACGGCGGCGTTATCCAGGTTCAGGTCCGGCATATGATAGCCGAAAGGCCCTTCGTAGTACCAATCAGCCGTGCCCTCCACGATATGCGCGCCGCTGCCCTGGGAGAAGTGATACCACTGGAGGTATTCGCTTTCCTTCCCCGCGATCAGCGCTGACCGCGCTTCCAGGAACCAGGGATGCTCGGAGCTGGTGTGGTTCACCACCAGGTCCAGGATGACGCCGATGCCTCTTTCCGCGCAGGCCGCCGCCAAGGAATCAAAATCCGCCAGGGTGCCGAATTCGGGGGCCACGGCATAATAATCCAGCACGTCGTAATGGTGATAGCTGGGCGAGGGGTGGATGGGGGTCAGCCAGATCCAATCGGCGTTCAAATCCGCGATGTAATCCAGCTTTTCCTCAATGCCTTTCAGGTCGCCCACGCCGTCGCCGTTGCTGTCGGCGAAGGAACCCACGAAGATTTCGTATACGATGCCGCTTTCCGCCCGGGCCGCTGGGGCCAGGGACAGCAGCAGCAGCCCCGCCAGCAGGCAGGCGATCAGACGGGTGCGCCGGGAAAAACCATGGTGTGCGATCATGTTCCGCCTCCTGTGGCAAGCGTTGCGATGGAAAAGCGCTCATAGAACGGAGTACAGAGTCAGGATCGCTCTGTACTCCGTTTTCTGAATGGATCAGTCCTTATTGTACAGCAGGCTTTCTTCCGTATTGGGGTCAAACAGGTGCATGACCTTGCCGGGGAAGTTGAAATACAGCTTATTGCCGTAGGACAGGGAGGAACGGGTCGTTTCATCCAAATCCACGGTGGGCAGGCGCAGGATCACGCTGTCCCACGCGGCGGTGGAAACGTGGAGATGCAGCTCGGAACCCATCATTTCATTCACCGTGATGGTGCTTTCGATGGCGTTTTCCTTGTTGCCGAACCGGACGGTGGTATGCTCGGGCCGCACGCCCAGCACGACGTCCATCTCGCCCACGCCCTTCTTCGCCAGAATGGCGTTGTGCTTTTCCTCCAGGGGCACGGTGATGCCCTGCACCTGCACGGCGTAGCCCTGGCCGTTCTTAATCAGCTTTGCTTTCAGGAAGTTCATCTGGGGCGCGCCGATGAACCCGGCCACGAACAGGTTCTTGGGGGTGTCGAACACCTCTTGGGGGGTGCCCACTTGCTGAATGAAGCCGTCCTTCATGATGACGATGCGGTCGCCCAGGGTCATGGCCTCGGTCTGGTCGTGGGTGACGTAGATAAACGTGGTGTCGATGCGCTTGCGCAGCAGGATGATTTCGGCGCGCATCTGATTGCGCAGCTTGGCGTCCAGGTTGGAAAGCGGTTCGTCCATCAGGAACACCTGGGGTTCGCGCACGATGGCGCGGCCAATGGCCACGCGCTGGCGCTGGCCGCCGGACAGGGCCTTGGGCTTGCGGCCTAAGTATTCGGTGATGCCTAAGATCTCTGCCGCCTGGGTCACGCGGCGATGGATTTCTTCTTTGTCCATCTTGCGCAGGCGCAGGGGGAACGCCATGTTCTCATACACGCTGATGTGGGGATACAGAGCGTAGTTCTGGAACACCATGGCGATGTCGCGATCCTTGGGTTCCACGTCGTTGACCACCCGGTCGCCGATTTTCAGGGTGCCTTCGGAAATGTCCTCCAGGCCGGCGACCATGCGCAGGGTGGTGGATTTGCCGCAGCCGGAGGGGCCGACGAACACCACGAATTCCTTATCCTTGATTTGCAGGTTGAAGTCATGCACAGCAACGACTTTTTTATCGTAAATTTTCTTTACATGCTCAAGCGTTACACTTGCCATTGTACTTTCTCGCTCCTTTCAAAATACCGTCCATACCGTCCGCAGCCTCAATCGTCGCGACTGCCCTTCATGGGCAGATCGCTCGTTTCGGCTGATTTCACCGCCGATTTGTTGTCGCCACTGGCGACAATCGGCGGTTCATCCTTTAACGGCGCCGCCGGTCACGCCTTCGACATAATACTTCTGCAGGGCCAGGAACAGGGCGGTAATGGGCACCGCCACCAGCACGCCGCCCGCGCAGAACCGCGTGAAGTAGCCTTGATAGTCGTTCACGTTCACCCAGCGGTACAAGCCAACGGCCACGTTGTAGTTGGGTTCGGAGCCAAAGGCCACATAGCTGGCGAATACGTAATCCCCCCAGGGGGCCATGAAGGCCATCAGCACGGTATAGATGACGATGGGCTTTGCCAGCGGCATGATGATTTTCATGAATACCTGCGCGCGGGTAGCGCCGTCGATGCGGGCGCTTTCATCCAGGGACTTGGGAATGGTATCGAAGAAGCCCTTGGAGATGTAATAGCCCATACCGGAGGACGCGCAGTAAATCAGAATCAGGCCGGGGATCGCGCCCTCCTGGGTCAGGCCAAGCTGCTTGAGCAGGAAGTACAGGGTGATCATGGTGAGGAAGCCGGGGAACATGCCCAGCACCAGCACCACGTTCATGATGAGCTTGCGGCCCTTGAAGCGCAGGCGGCTCAGGGTGTAGGAAACGGAAAGCACCATGCCCGTCTGAATCACGGAGCAGAACAGGGCGATGAGAAGCGTGTTGCCGTACCACCGGAGGAAATTGCTCTTTTCATCGGTGAGCAGCCAGGTATAATTATCCAGCGACCACTTTTTGGGCAGCAGGTAGGCCACCATGCCGCCGTTTTCCGTCAGGTAGGAACGGAAGGACTGGAACACCAGGAACACGAACGGGGCGAGCCAGACGATGGAAATGATGACCAGCAGCGTATAAATGCTGCCGTTGACCCGCCGTTCATGCCCGGCCTTGGAGCGGAGATTCGTCGGCTTTACTTCCCGGATGACGCCCGCCTCGTGATCTATGACGATATCGACTTCCGGTATTTCATTCTTCTTGCTCATTACTGGAAATCCTCCTCATTCTTAACGGACGGGATCATGTTGTACACAATCAGGTTGATAACGGCGCAGACCAGGAAGACCAGGATGCCCATAACGGCGGCCAGCTTGTAGTTGGTATCCGAAACGGTCATCTTGTACAGCCAGGTGATCAGCAAATCGGTATAGCCCGCGTTGCCGGACAGCTCCAGGGACAGGGGCTTGCCGCCGGACAGCAGGAAAATCACGTTGAAGTTGTTGATGTTGCCCGTAAACGAGGTCAGCAGGTAAGGCCCGGTGACGAACAGCATATAGGGCAGGGTGATCTTCTTGTACATCTGGAAGGCGTTGGCCCCGTCGATGCGGGCGGATTCATACAGGTCGGCGGGAATGTTCATCAAAATACCGGTGGCGATCAGCATCAGGTAAGGAATGCCGATCCACACGTTGATCACGATCACGGTGACGCGGGCCCAGACGGGATCCGTCCAGAAGGGAATGGGCGAAGAAATCCAGCCCCACTGCATCAGGTACGTGTTGATGAGGCCGTCGGCGGCGAACATCTTGCTCACGTACAGCAGGGATACGAACTGGGGAATGGCGATGGTCATGACCAGGATGGTGCGCCACATTTTCTTGAGCTTGATGCCCTTCTTATTAATCATGATAGCCACCATCATGCCCAGGAAATAATTCAGGAAGGTGGCAAAGAAGGCCCAGATCAGCGTCCAGAGCAGCACCTGACCGAAGGTGCCGCCGTAGGATGCGCTGTCGGAGGACAGCAGCTGGTGGAAGTTATCCCACCCCACCCAGGTAAACAGCTTGCTGGGCGGCTGGTGGGTGGCGTCGAAATTGGTGAACGCCACCAGGATCATGAACAGGATGGGCAGAATGGTGAAGATGGTCACGCCCAGGGTGGGCAGGGCCAGCAGCGTCTTATGGAACTGCTCGTCCGCCAGGGATTTCAGGTCGTCCTTGGTGGACTTGAGCTTTTTGCCGCTTTTGAGGATCTGCTCGCTGAGCTTGTTCTGCTTCACGTTCATGCGCCAGGTATAGATGAACGCCAGAATGAAGAACAGCGTCAGCACGCCGTAGAGCAGAATGAAGAAGGAGTTGTCGCCGTACACCGTTTTGCGGCCTTCGCGGTAGGTAGCCACGGTGCCCAGGGTGCTCAGCTTGCCCAAATAGTAGCAGCCGGAAAATTCCGCGTTGGGCATGAACATGTAAATGTTAAAGATGGTTTGGAACAGGAAGAACAGCAGGCCCCTCCCCCACTGTCCCCTGGCAAAGGAGCCGAAGCCCATCACCAGATAGGACATTTTGGTTTTCCAGTCGCCCTGGACGAAAGTCTGGCAAACGTCCTTGATTTCCGAGCCGATGCCCACGAACAGCTTCACAAAGAAGCGCCCGACGCCTTTCAGGAACCCGGCAAACCCTTTGGGAATGCCGCGGAAGAAATGGCCCAGCTTATAGGCGAGTTTGGAAAATCCCGTTAGCTTCAGATAATCCAGATCATTCATTCGATCCCGCCTCCCCGCGTCAATCAGGTGTGCACATTTGTCTGTTCAGAAAAAGGGCCGGGGGCTTTCACCCCCAGCCCCTTCACGAGCAATTATTTTACATAGGAAGCGGCGGTATCCTGGAACGTCTGCAGGGTGGCCATCAGGGTGGCGTCATCCGCGTCGTCCAGCTTGTCGGCCAGCACGTCGTCGCCCAGGCCGGTGGCCAGAGACCAATATTCGTTGGGATACTGGCCCTGAGGCACGGCGAAGGCCAGCTGGGAAGCCAGAGCGGACAGGGCTTCGTCAGCCTGCACAGCTTCGTCCTTCTGGGCGTTCAGGTTGGAGGGACCCCACTTCACGGCTTCGTAACGGGCAATCTGCACTTCTTCGCTGGTGAGGAAGTAAGCCAGCAGGTCGCACAGCACCATCTTGGCCTCGTCTTCCTGGGGCTTCACGCCCATCATCTTGAAGCCGCCGAAGCCGCCCAGCTGGAAGCCGGCCACGGTGGGCAGCTTGGTGGCGGCATAGTTGTCGCCGAAAGCTTCCTTAGCGGAGGTAGCGTCCCAGGTGCCGTCCACGATGGCGCCGATGTTGGTGGCGGCGGACACGGAGGAACCGTTGGCGAAGGCGGGGGACTTGGCGGTTTCGATCATGGCCTTGAGAGCCTTCAGGCCGTTTTCAGAGGCGTAGTCGCAGTTGATGCCCACCAGGTTGCCGGCGTCGTCGGTGTCGTAGGTCAGGGTGCAGCCAGCGCCGAAGAAGAAGGCGGTCTGGTACCAGCCGGAGTTGATTTCAAAGTACAGGTTCTTGCCGGCCTTTTCGCAGTCGGCCAGGATGCCTTCCAGGGTGGAAGGATCGGAAACCACGGACTTGTCGTAGTACAGGAAGTAGCCGTTATCGGAGGTCATGGGATAGGCGTACATGGTGTCGCCCAGGGTGACGGCGGCCACAGAGCCGGGATCGTTGGCGGCCTTCACTTCTTCCACCAGATCAGGGTTCACGTCCATCAGGGCGTCCGCGGCAACCAGGCGGGCCAGCTGGTCCTGGGCGAAGCCGAAGATATCAGCGGCGCCTTCCACGTCGACGATCACGTTGTTGGCGGCGTCACCCTCGCCCACGGGCTGGACGATGTAGTTCGCGCCGGCGTATTCGGGATAGAGAGCTTTGAATTCTTCCACCATTTTCTGGGTGAATTCAACGGCGGCTTCGGCGACCCAGATCTTCACGTCGCCGGAATAGGGCGCGTTGCCTTCCTCCGCAGCGGCGAAGGACGCCATGGACAGCGCCATGGCCAGAACCATTACCAGAGCAAGAACCTTTTTCATTGGAATTTCCTCCTTTTATTTCTCACACGGATTCACCGTGCTGAGTTCAAAATGATCACGCGCCGGGGGCGGCTTCCTGAACCGATTCGCGGATTTCCAATTTGGCCTCCACCGTCACATGGCGGGCGGGCGCGCCGTTTTCCAGCATGTCCCGCAGGACGGAAACGCTCTTGCGGGCAATTTCTTCCACGGGCTGCACGATGGTGGACAGCCGGGGCACCGTGAACTGGCCGTTTTTTATGCCGTCCACGCCGATGACGCTCACGTCCTTCGGCACCCGTTTGCCCAAATCGGCCAGCGCGCGGATCACGCCCAGGGCCACCGTATCGCTCATGCAGAAAACGGCGGTCACTTCCGGGCTGCGCCGGAAGAAGGACTGGGCCGCGGCGTAGGAATCGTCCAGGGTAAACCGGGTTTTCACATAATAGTTTTCGTTAAAGGCGATGCCCCGCTTTTCAAACGCGTCCAGCACGCCTAACATCCGCAGGGCGGGACAGTCCTGCCCGCTGCGCTCGCCGCCGAAAACGGCGATTTGCTCGTGCCCCCGGTCCAGCAGCGCTTCCACGGCGGCGCAGGCCATTTTTCTGTCGTCGATGGAAATGGAGGAAGCCCGCGCCATGGGCGTGCCCTCGGCGGACACGGTGGCGAACACCATGGGAATGTTCACGCCGTCCAGCACGGCGCAGCGCTTGTCGATGCGGCTGCCCACGAAGATCAGCCCCGTCACGCGCCGCCTTTGCAGCAGCGCCAATGCGTAGCGAAATTCATCCTCCGATTCGTCTATGTATTCTGTCAGCAGCGCCGCCTTGCTGCCGTGGCCGCACAGCAGCATTTCCTCCGTCAGCGCGTTCAGAAAGGGGTTCTGCCGGCCGCGGATGATCACGGCGATGGTCTCGATTTCCGCCTGTTTCAGGCTGCGGGCATGGTGGTTGACCACAAAATGGCATTCCGCCATCACCTTGCGCACCCTGTCCTGGGTATCTTTGCTTACGTCGGGCCGCTGGTTCAGCACACGGGAAACAGTCGTGACGCTCACGCCCGCTTTTGCCGCCACGTCCCGGATGGTATATACTTTCATTCCGGCCTCCTTTTCAGCGGCGCTATGCGGTACCGTTATCGGTAACGTTTTCAATCGGACATATTTTATCACGCCGTTTCGGGAGTGTCAATAAGAAATTCGTGATTTTTTACCATTTTTTTACCGTTCCGTCTATGCTTCTCTGCGTTCATTCTATGCCGGGCGGAGCGAAAAAAGAAATCATTTTTTTATCCGAAATGCGCAAATCATCAAGACAGGACCGCCCGCCCGTGCTATACTGTACACGATCACGTGATCCGGATGCGGAAAGGAGGTGCGCGGTGAATAATTTCTTCATTCTTTCGGACGCCCTGGACTATATCGAAAGCAACCTGAAAAGCGAAATGAGCCAGCAGGAAATCGCGGATCACTGCCGCTGTTCCCTGTCCTCGCTGCAAAAGCTGTTCCGGTATGCGTTCCACATCGGCGTTTCGGACTATGTGACCCGGCGGCGGCTCACCTGCTGCGCCCGGGAGCTGATTTCCACCAGCAAAAGCGCCCTGAATATCGCCATGGACTGGGGCTATAATTTCCCGGAAGTGTTCACCCGCGCCTTCACCCGCGTATGGGGGGAATCCCCCGCCGCGTTTCGGAAAAAGCGCCGGTTTTCCGGCCTGTTTCCCAAATTTGAAATACCGAAAAATGAAAAGGGAGTGTTTGACATGACGGAGCTGCACCGCAAATACGTGATCAGCGAACTGTACGATTACCTCACCGCCAACCGCAATGCTTACCTGATCGGTTTTGATATCAAGCACCTGGTGCCCATCAATGAAATTTCTAACAAGGCCGGGGATATCGCCATTCGGGATTCCTTAAAGCGCATCGAAGAGGCGGCGGAGGAAAACATGCTGCTTTTCCGCATCGGCGGGGACGAATTTGTACTGGCTACCGCCAGCGCCGACCCGGCGGTCGCCGACGCCATCATGGAAAAGGTGCTGAGCCGCAATGAGGAAGCCTTTGAATGGGAAGGCAGGCAGATTCCCCTGTCCCTCTACGCCGTCAAGTTCCTGATTCCGGATCGTTCCATCCGCTACGGGGAGCTGTTCACCGAAATCCATCAAACCCTGAATTCCGTAAAGTAACCCCACGGCAGCGAGGTGATTTTCATGCGCATCCGTTCCGCCCGGTCCGCCGACGCGAAAGCCCTTTTGGCGATATACGCGCCCTATGTGGAGAAAACGGCCATCACCTTTGAATACGAAACGCCCTCCGTCCAGGCGTTTTCCCGCCGCATCGCGGAAACCCTGCAAGGCTTCCCCTATCTCGTATTGGAAGATGACGGAGAAATCCAAGGCTACGCCTACGCGGGGTCCTTCAAGGGCCGGGCGGCCTACGATTGGGCCGTGGAAACCACCGTTTATATCCGCCAGGGCGCGCATGGAAAGGGCTACGGCAAAGCGCTGTATACCGCCCTGGAAGAGGAACTGAAACGGCGGCATTTCCTGAACGCCTACGCCTGCATCGCGTACAGTGAACGGGAGGACGAAACGCTGACGCATGACAGCCCACTTTTTCACGAGCGCATGGGCTATACCCGCTGCGGCACGTTCCGAAAGTGCGGGTACAAATTTGGCCGCTGGTACGATATGATCTGGATGGAAAAGCATTTGGGCGAACATCCAGTCGACCCGCAGCCTGTCCAAAAAGCATAAACCAACCAAGCCCGCCATAGAATCAAGCGGGAGGTGGTGGTAATGCCCTGGCGGCGGGAAGACGAGGTGCGCGTGCAATGCTATCCCAGCGGCAGGAGCCTTTCTCTCCGTATCGCCGGGTATGTGCTGATCGGCGCGGGAGTCATTCTGATCCTGCTGTGCGTGCCCTTCTGGGCATGGCTGGCGCTAGTCGGCGCGGCGCTGATTCTGCTGGGACTGCTGCTGATTCGGAAATAGGAGGCGGGAATGATGGCGATGCGGGTGATCTGCGTGAAAGCGCCCCGGGGCCTGCGAAGTTTGCTTCGGCTATTCACAAAGGAAAAAAAGACAGCCAAATAGCCGAAAGGACGCGGAATCAAAACCGCGTCCTTTTGGCTGTCACGGTAACGGGACTGTTGTATCGGTTTGAAGGAGGCATTAAGTCAGAGTGGAGAGTTAAGAGTTGAGAGTTGAGATGAAATAATGTTTATCATAAGAGAACCCTGTTTGACCGACTATATAAATCTCAACTCTCAACTCTCCGCTCTCAACTCTCTTGCGGCCTTCATGTGTTCTTACAATTACCTATGGCGTTCGCCAGGGCGGCGAAATCGGCCATGGAAAGGGTTTCCCCCCGCGCGCCGGACGGTATACCGCAGCTTTCCAGCAAGTCCCGCGCCTGATCCCGGGATAGGCGGAAAGAAGCAATCAGATTGTTTTCCATGGTCTTGCGCCGCATGGCAAAGGCGGAGGCCGCCACCTTGAAAAACAGCGCTTCATCCCCCACGTGTACGGGCGGTTTTTCGCGCCTCGGCATTACCACGAAGGCGCTGTCCACCTTGGGCGGCGGCGTAAACAGGCAGGCGGGCACGTCCAGGGCGATGACGGGATCGTAAAAATATTGGGCCTTGACTGCCAGCAGCCCGTACCCTTCCTCGCCGGGCCTTGCCACCATGCGCTGGGCAGCTTCCTTCTGCACCATCAGATTGATGGACTGAATGGGCATGGCGGAGGATAAAAGCAGGGTCATCAAGTCCGTGGTGAGGTAATAAGGGATGTTCGCCACGATATGGAAATCGCCCAGTGGGGCGGTCAGTTCCGGCAGGTTCAGCCGCAGCACGTCCCCGTGTACCAGCTCCACGTTTTTGCATTTTTCCAGCGCGACGCGCAGGATGGGCAGCAGCGTTCCGTCCACCTCGATGGCAATGACCTTCCGGCACCGGCGGGCCAGCTCCTTGGTCATGCCCCCCGCGCCCGCGCCGATTTCCAGCACGGCGTCATTTTCCCCCACGCCCGCCAAGTCCACCAGTTGGGCGAACAGAGCGTCGTCGGTAATGAAATTCTGGCCCAAACTGCGCTTATGATGAAATTCCTGATCTTTTTTTTGCTTCATTGCATTTCCCCGATCTTCCGGGCAACCAGGGCGGGATCCTCCGCCCGAAAATAGGAGGTGCCCATAATCAGCCAATTGGCCCCCGCGTCCTTGAGCAGGGCTGCGTTTTCCAGGGTCACGCCGCCGTCCACGGCGATCACGCCCCGATATCCTTCCCGGCGCAGCAGGCTGATTTTTTCGATTTGCGACCGCATGAGCTTTTGCCCCCCGAAGCCCGGCTCCACGGTCATGATGAGTACCACGTCCGTTTCGTCCAGCCAGTTCAGCAGCGCCTTCACCGGGGTGGCGGGCTTGATGGACAGCCCGGCCAGCGCGCCCTTTTCGTGGATTTTCCGCACCATGATATCCGGATCGTGCAGCACTTCACGATGCACGATAACGCTGTCGGCCCCAGCATCCAGAAACGTGTCTAAATACTGTTCCGGGTTGTCCATCATGAGATGCGCGTCCAATTTCAATTCCGGGAACTGTTTGTGGATGGCCTTGCAGAAGGCGGGGCCAAAGGACAGATTGGGCACGAAATGCGCGTCCATCACGTCAAAATGCAGCCGGTCAATACCGTTTTGCATCATCTGATCCACTTCCCGGCCCAGGTTCAGCAAATCGGCGGCCAGCAGCGACGGCGTCAGTTTAATCATAGCGTTCCCTCCATACCTGGCGGCAGTCAGAAAGCAGCGTGTGGTATCTTTCCAGCCGGCGGGCGTCGATTTTCCCCTCTTTGGCCGCCTGCAGCACCGCGCAGCCCGGTTCCGTGCCGTGATAGCAGGGAGAAAAGCGGCATTTCCCATCATAGGGCGCAAATTCCGGGTAGTAATCCCGCAGCAGCACGGGATCGAACACCTCGTCCATTTCCAGCAGGCTGAACCCCGGCGTGTCGATCACGCGGATATCCCCAAAGGAAAACAGCTCCGCGTGGCGGGTGGTGTTTTTGCCCCGCAGGATCTTCTGACTGATATCTCCCGTTTCCTGATGCAGCCCGAAAAGCGCGTTCAGCAGGGTGGATTTTCCCACCCCGGACTGGCCGGAAAAGCAGCAGGTGTGGCCCTTCAAATGCTGAATCAGTTCTTCCGCCCGCCCGTTTTGGGCGCTGACACAGCAAATATTGATCTCCGCCCCCGCGTACATGCTTTTTGCCAGCGCCGCCGTTTCCTCCGCCTTGGGCAGATCGGCTTTATTCAGGATCAGCAGGGTTTGAAGATTCTGCTTTCGCGCGAAAATCAGCAGCTTGTCCACCAGCAGCCAGTCCGGCGCAGGCTCGGGCGCGGCCACGATGCAAAGCAGCGAAATATTGGCGACCGGGGGGCGCAGGCATTGGCTCACCCGGGGCAGAATTTCTTCCACCCAGCCGTCCTCTTCCTTGCCTTCCTCCCGTCCCTCGCCGGGGGTGAAATACACGCGGTCGCCCACCAGGGGGGAAATTTTCAGCCGCCGGAATTTTTTCTTGGCCCGCAGCACAAATTCCTGGCCCTGATCGTCCCTCACCGTGTAAAACCCGCCGCGGCCCCGCACGATCACGCCTTCCATCATTGGCTGAGTTCCTCCCCGGGCACAGGGGTCTCCTGCACATTTTCCGCCATGGGAACGGGCGTCTCCGGTTCGTTGGAAACGTACACGGCCAGCGTCACCATGGCATGCTGCATCACCTGATCCCCCACGGCATAGGAAACGGTGGAATCGTCGTTGGTGAACAGCTGGGCGGCCACCCGCTCATACTGGGAGCTGTCGTCCACGGGGATTTCCCGGATCTCCAAGATATTCAATTGCAGCTGCTGGATCAGGAAAAGGGCTTCCTGCCGCGTCATGCCGGTAAAGTCGGGCAGAGTGACGCTGCCGCCGCTGAGCTTGACCTGCACTACGCTGCCGCTGGGCTTCATTTCCCCCGCTTCCGGGCTTTGGGACATGACCGTGTCCCAGGCGCTGGTGGAAAGCACGCGCTCCGGCAGGGCCAGCAGGGTAAAGCCCAAGCGTTCCAGCTCGTCCCGCGCTTCCTCCACCGAATAGCCGATAATGGAGGGGATTTCCTGCTCCTCCGGGCCGGTGGAAATGGTCAGGAACACGGTTTCGTTCTTCCGCATGGCCGTACCGTATTCCGGGGACTGCATGATCACGTAGCCCGCGGGCATTTTGGCGTCGCTGATGCGGGTGATTTCATAAAGAAGACCGGCCCGGTTAATGAGGCGCAGGGCTTCCGATTCCGTTTCGTCCTGGCAGTAGGGAGCGGACGTTACGTTGACCACCTGATCGTAAATCTGATAGCCGCCATACACGATCCCGGCCAGCACCGCGAGCATCACGGCAACCACGCCGATCCGCGTCAGCAGCCACGATTTGGAATGAACGGGCTTAACGCGGTCGGTATTGACGAAGGGCTGTTCCGGAGCGGTGGAAGCGGGCTGTGTGGAGGGACCCATCCACGCGCCGTCCGGCTCCTGGATGGCGCGCTGCAAGTCCTGGGCCATTGCCAGGGCGCTTTGATAGCGCTTTTCAGGCCGCTTTTCCATGGCTTTTTCCACCACCCGCTCCAGGGCGGGCGGGATGGTGGGGTCGATTTCCCGAAGGGGAGTCGCTTTGCCGCCGACATGCTGCATGGCGATGGCCACGGGGGTTTCCCCGTCGAAGGGGGGCTTGCCGGTGAGCATTTCATACAGCACCACGCCCACGCTGTACAGGTCGCTGGCGGCGGTGACGGGTTCGCCCTTGGCCTGCTCCGGCGAAAAGTAATGCACCGAACCCATCACGATATCGTCCGTGCTGATGGTGTTGCTGCCCACCACCCGGGCAATGCCGAAATCCCCCACCTTGATCAGGCCGTCGGAATGCACTAAGATGTTCTGTGGCTTGATGTCCCGGTGGATGATGCCGTTTTTGTGGGCATGCTGCAAAGCGGATAAAATGCGGATGCCCACCTGCGCTGCCACGGCGGGCTTCAAAGGCCCGTTTTGCTGAATGACTTCCTTCAGCGTGCGTCCGCGCACGTACTCCATGACGATGTAGCGCATGTTGTCGTCCTGGCCCACGTCCAGAAGATTGACAATATTGTGGTGGCTCATTTTGCTGGCGGCCACGGCCTCACGGTCGAACCGGGTGCAGAATTCCGCGTCCTGATTGTATTCGGGGCGCAGGATCTTCACCGCCACGTTATGGCCCGTGCGCCTGTCGATGGCCCGGTAAACCAGGGCCATGCCACCCTTGCCGATGAATTCCACCAGCTCGTATCGGTTGTCCAGCACTTTGCCGATCATGCCGTCACCTCCGCGATCACCAGGGAAATATTATCCCTGCCGCCGCCCTTGAGGGCAAGGTTCAGCATCCGATCAGCCGCTTCCTCTAAATCGTGTTCCAGCAGCAGCTGCTGCATCTGTTCCTCCCGCACGTATTCCGAAAGGCCGTCGGAGCAAATCAGGTAAATATCCCCCGCGCGCTTTTCGATTTCCGTCACGTCCACGTCCACGGCCGCGTCGGTGCCCAAGGCGCGGGTGATGATGTTGCGGTAAGGATGCCGCCGGGCTTCCTCCTGCGTGATCAGCCCGTCCCGCACCATTTCAGCCACCATGGAATGATCCTGGCTGACCTGGCGCAGCGTTTTATCCCGCAGGAGATAGGCGCGGCTGTCCCCCACGTGGCCCAGCAGGATGCGGTTTTTATCCTCCCAGATCACGGTGAGGGTGGTGCCCATGCCGTCCAAGTCGGAACGATAAAGCTGTTCCTCATAAATCATCTGGTTCGCTTCTTCAATGCCCTTCCTGAGCTGCTCATGGGTCGGCTTCACGTCGCTCAAAAAGCGCTTCACCAGGGAGACCGCCATCATGCTGGCGATATCGCCTCCCTTGTGGCCGCCCATGCCGTCGGCCACGCCGTACAGGCCGTATTTTCCGGGCTGCAAAAGCAGGGCGTCCTGATTGGACGCGCGGACGAGGCCGATATGGGTTCTGGATGCTGCATTCATGGCTGCGAATCCTCCATGATCTTTTTTCTCAATTGGCCGCAGGCGCCCTCGATATCGTCGCCCATTTCCCGGCGGCGGGTGGCGGAAATATGCCGCTTTTCCAATACGGAAAGGAAAGAACGCACCTGCTGCTCGGTCACGCCGTACAGGTTTCTTTCCTTCACCGTGTTCAGGGGGATCAGGTTCACGTGGCACTGCATGCCCCGCAGTTTATCCGCCAATTCCTCCGCGCAGGCCTCGCTTGCGTTCACCCGGTCGATGAGGGCGTATTCAAACACCACCCGGCGGCCCGTCTTTTCCAGGTAAAAACGGCAGGCATCCAGGGTTTCGTCCATGGTGTACCGCTGGGCGATGGGCATGATCTGCCGCCGGATCTCGTCATTGGGCGCGTGGAGGGAAAGAGACAAAGTAACCGGCAGGCCCTCCTGGGCGAATCGCCGTATCTGCGGCGCCAGTCCGCAGGTGCTGACCGAAATGTGCCGCAAACCGATATTCAGCCCTTCCGGATGGGATGCCAGCCGCAGGAAGCGCACCACCTGGTCGTAATTATCGAAGGGTTCGCCGCTGCCCATGAGGACGATGTTGTGTACCCGTTCGCCGCCCAATTCCCGGTTGGCGCACTGCACCTGGCCTAAGATTTCGGCGGCGCTTAGGTTCCGCACGCACCCGTCCAGAGTGCTGGCGCAGAATTTGCAGCCCATTTTGCAGCCCACCTGGGTGGATACGCACAGGGTGGCCCCGTAATGGTAGCGCATCAGCACGCCTTCCACGCAGTTGCCGTCGGTCAGGGCGTACAGGAATTTCTTTGTGCCGTCCAATTGGGACACGCGGGTTTCCCTGACGGTCACGGGCTGGTCCATGCCGTGGGCCGCTAACTTCTCCCGCAGGGCCAGGGAAAGATTAGTCATTTCGGAAAAGCGCGCGCCCTTGTGCAGCCAGGAAAACACCTGACTTGCACGGAAGGGCTTTTCGCCCAAAACGGCCAATGCCTGCTTCAATTCTTCGGGGTACAGCCCCATCCACTGAATCGTTTCGATCATGGTTTATTTCCTGCGCAGACGGGCGATGAAGAAGCCCTCCACCCCGTCCCGGTGGGGCAGCAATTGCAGGCCCGTTTCCGTGTAATGGGCTTTGAAGCGTTCGTCAAAGGAAACGGGCAGGGGAGCAAGAACGAAATCGGGGTGGGAGGCGAGGAAACGCCTGATCTGCTCCCCGTTTTCCTCCGGCAAAATGCTGCACGTGGAATACACCAGCGTTCCGCCTTTTTTCACGTACCGGCAGCAGGTGTTCAGCAGCTTTTCCTGAATTTCGGTTAGTTCCCTGACGCTCTGCGGGGTGGCCCGATATTTGATGTCCGGCTTATCGTCCATGACCCCAAGGCCAGAGCAGGGCGCGTCCAGCAGCACGGCGTCCATGGCGCTTTCCATGTCCTCCCGGAAGACGGAAGCGTCCCGCACGGCGGGGCGCACGTTTTCCAGCTTCAGCCGTTGCGCCATGGCTTTGATCAGCGTGACCCGATGCTCATGCACGTCCCAGGCGTACACCCGGCCAGAGCCTGCCATGGTTTCCGCTAAATACGCGCTTTTCCCGCCGGGGGCGGCGCAGCAATCCAAAATCTGCATGCCGGGCTTGGCATCCACCGCCTGGGCGGCTAACATGCTGCTTTCTCCCTGGATGGAGAAATTTCCGGCGAAGTAATCCGCGTCCCTGGCGATTTCGGAGGCCATGCGCACGCGCCATGCGTGGGGAACCTTGCCCAGTTCCGTTTCCCAAACCTTCTTCTGCAGAAGCTGTTCAAATTGTTCGTCCGTCAGCTTCATGAGATTGGGCCGGATCACCGTATAATGGCTTTGGCTTCGGAACGCGCAGATGTCCTTCGCCGTTTCGGGGCCGTAAGCGTCCGTCAAACGTTCAGCCAGCCACAGGGGCACGGAGTACATGATGGATAAATAACGGGACCCTTCCTCGGGAGCGGGGCATTTGATTTCGTTTTTGCCCCGCACCACGGACCGCAGCACGGCGTTGGTCAGGCCCGTCAGGCCCTCCAGCCCCGCGCCCCGCGTCAGCTTCACCGCTTCGTCCACCACCGCGTTTTCCGGGATGCGGTCATGGAACAAAAGCTGGCACACGCTGATGCGCAGGATGTCCCGCACGGTGGCTTCCAAATTGTCCGCGTCCTTCAGGAAAAAGCCAAGCACATAATCGATGCGGATCAGGTTTTCCAGGGTGGTATAAACGATGCTGGCGCAGAAACGCTTGTCCAATTGGGACAGATTGGCGTTCTTCATCCGGTCGTCCAGGGACAGGGAAGCGAAAGCGTCCTTGCGCACCACGTCCTGAAAAATTTCCAGCGCCACCTTGCGGCTTAGGCTGCTGGGAGCGTTGGGGCCGGGCGCGGGCTTGGGCGTATGTTTACGGTCAATGGGCTTTTGCGCAGGCCGCCCATTCTGGGGATGGGAAAAACGCCCTTCCGGTTTTCCGGCAGGCTTGCCGTAAGGCCCGCGCTTTTCTCCCGGCTTCTGGCCGGGGCGGGTTCCAAGTTTCGGAGCGTAGGGCTTTTTCCCGTTGGGCTTGCCGTTTTTCTCCATGCAGGTTTCCTCCGATTATATTACGCCGTAAAATTCCGGGTGCTGTTCGGCATAGTCCAGAAAACGGCTGTTGAGGTTGGTTTCAGCCCATATCTTCACATAGGCTAAATCGAAGTCGTCAAAGGGATGGAGAGAATAGAATTCCTCTCCCATATGGGGAAAGCGTTCCCGGTAGGTATCAATTTCCGCCAGCGTGATCTGATTCTCCTGCATGAACTGTTCATAGAGCGCCGCCACGTCGTCCAATCCCATTTCCCGCAGCATGTCCGGCACGAGAGACGCGCAGGCTGAACCCTGGTTCCAGAAAAACTGCGCCACACCGCCGTTCTGTATTTCCATGTCGAATGTCAATACCACATGCAGAGCCTGCATGGCGCGGGATTGGGTGGCGAAATTGGGATCGTCCACATCCCAGGCTTCCATAACGACGTGTTCATACAGCCGCTCATACTCGTCATAGCGGTATTTTTTCAGTATTTCTTCTTCATACTCCATATTGGAGAACATATCCCGGAAATCTTCCGCCTGGGCGAAAAGGGGACATATCGCAATCAGCACACACAAAGCCAGTACGATTCCACGCTTGAAAATGCGCACCGTCATGTTACGCGTTCACCCTTTCAAAATCCACCGGATGCCCCCGCAGAAAATCCCTGGCGTTCATGCGCTTGCCGCCGGGGGCCTGCAATTCGATCACCCGCACGGCGTTTTCCCCCGCCGCGACGACCAGACCGTTCTTCCCGTCGGCGGCGATGATCTTTCCCGGCTCCAGTCCCGGATTTTCCGTGACTTCCGCTTTCCAGACCTTCACCGTTTCGTTATCGCCCCAGGTGAAGCTGGTGCCGGGCCAGGGGGTCAGGCCGCGAACCAGATTCACGATTTTCCCGGCGGGCAGCGTCCAGTCGATCTCCCCCATTTCCTTTTTCAGCATGGGGAAATAGCTGGCTTCCGCTTCATCCTGCTTTACGCGGGGGCAGTCCCCCGCTTCCAGGCGGCGGATGGTTTCGATCAGCAGCTCCGCCCCGATGGGGGCCAAACGGACGGTCAATTCCTCCGCCGTTTCGCCGGGCAAAATAGGCACTTCTTTTTTCAACAGAATGTCCCCGGTGTCCAGGCCCTTGTCAGTCATCATGGTGGTGACGCCGGTGACGGTTTCCCCTTCCATCACGGCCCAGTTGATGGGCGCGGAACCCCGATACTTGGGCAGCAAGGAGGAATGAACGTTCACCGTGCCGATTTTGGGGATATCCAGCACTTCCTGGGATAAAATCTGCCCGAAAGCGGCGGTTACGCAGAGATCGGGAGCCAGGGCGCGCAAATCCTCCACCCCGTCTACCCGAATCTTTACCGGCTGGAACACGGGAATGCCGTACCCTTGGGCGCAGACCTTCACGGGGCTGGGCAGCATTTTATTGCCCCGTCCCTTGGGCTTGTCCGGCTGGGTGAACACGCCCACCACCTCGTGGCCCGCTTCCACCAGCGCTTTCAGGGAGGGAACGCCGAAATCGGGGGTGCCTAAAAAGACGACGCGCATTTTACTTTTGCTCCTCCTCATCGTCCTTGATTTCGTATTCCTCCTTGTCGGAATACAAAATGCCGTCCAGGTGATCCAATTCATGGCAGAAAGCCCGGGCCAGCAAGCCTTCCCCGGTGATTTCAAAGAACTTGCCCTTGCGATCCTGGGCGCGAACGGTCACTTTGTTGGGGCGTTTCACATACCCCCGGCGGCCCGGGGCGCTTAAGCAGCCTTCGCTGCCTTCCTGCTCCCCTTCCTGGGCGATGATTTCGGGATTAATCAGCTCGATCAGGCCGTTTTCATCCCCCACGTCGATGACCACCACCCGGCGAAGGATGCCCACCTGGGGCGCGGCCAGGCCCACGCCCTCGGCTTTGTTCATGGTGTCGGCCATGTCCCGCAGCAGCAGCCACAGGCGAAGGTCAAATTTCTGCATAGGTTTGCTGGTTTTGCGCAGCGTTTCGTCTCCAAAGGTCAGTATTTTACGAACCATTTTCAAACTCCTTTTATGCCAGCGACGCCGGATTGATTTCCAGCTGCACCCTGGCCGGGTATTCTTCCAAAGCCATTTCCTGAAAGCGGCCCAGCAGCCGATCCGTGTCCGGATGGTTGAGCAGCTTCAAAAGTACGTGGGCGCGGGCCTTGTCCTGGATGCGGGTGATGGGCGCTTCATCCGCCCGGATAAACAGGATGCGGCGGAAAAGGGGCGTGCCCCTGAATTCCTCCGTGATCCTCTCCTTAATGCTTTCCGCCGTGGTCAGCGCTTCCGGCATTTCCTTGGCTTCGCACAGGAACCGGGCCATCATGGTGAAGGGCGGATACAGCCCGGCCTTGCGCCGCTCAAATTCTTCGTTGAAAAACGCTCGATAATCCTGCTTCGCCGCCGTCCGGACGGCGTAATGCTCCGGCTGGTAGGTCTGAATCACCACTTCTCCAGGCTCCTGGCCCCGCCCGGCCCGGCCCGCCACCTGCACCAGCAGCTGGAAAGTGCGCTCCGGGGAACGGTAGTCGGGAAAATTCAGGGTCAGGTCGGCCAGCACGGCCCCAACCAGCGTCACCTGGGGAAAATCCAGGCCCTTGGCGATCATCTGGGTGCCCAGCAGGATTTTGGCTTCCCCCGCCCGGAACCGGTTCACCAATTCAAAATGGGCGTTCTTCCCGGCGGTGGTGTCGATGTCCATGCGAATGACTCCCGCGCCGGGAAATTGCTTGTTCAGTTCCTCCTCCACCTTCTGGGTGCCGATGCCCATGGGGCGGATGTAAGGGCTTTGGCAGGCGGGGCACAGGTTAGGCAAAGGCCGCACCGCGCCGCAGTAATGGCAGCGCAGGGTCTGATCCACGCTGTGGTAGGTCATGGATACGTCGCACCGGTCGCACCGCACCGTTTCGCCGCATTTGCGGCAGGCGACGGAGCTGGCGTAGCCCCGGCGGTTGATGAACAGCATGGCCTGCTGCCCTTTTTCCAGGCAGGCGCGGAGTTTTTGCTGAAAAAGGCCGGAAAACATACCGCGGTTTCCTTTGCGCAGTTCCTCCCGCATATCCACCAAATGGATTTGGGGCAGGGGACGGTCCAGCACCCGATGGGGCATTTCGATCAGGGTATAGTCCCCCCGCCGCGTCATGGCGTAGGAATAAATGCTGGGGGTGGCGCTGGAAAGCAGCACGGCGGCCCCTTCCCGCTTGCCCCTGGACGCGGCGATTTCCCGGGCGTCGTACTGGGGAAAGCGGTCGGATAAATAGGTCTGTTCGTGTTCCTCGTCCACGATGATAACGCCCAAATTGTCCACCGGGGCGAACACGGCGGACCGCGCCCCGATCACGATGCGGGCGTCTCCCTGCCGGATGCGCCGCCACTCGTCGAAGCGCTCTCCCGGACTCAACCGGGAATGCAGCACCGCCATGGCATTGCCGAACCGCGAACGGAACCACTCGATCATCTGGGGGGTCAGCACGATTTCCGGCACCAAGATGATGGCGCCCTTGCCTGATTTCAGCGCTTCCCGCACCAGCCGGATAAAGACCTCCGTTTTCCCGGAGCCTGTGACCCCGTGCAAAAGGAAGGGTTTTCCCGGCCTGCGCAGGGCGGGAACCAATTCTTCCAGAGCCTCCCGCTGCTCTAAGGTCAGCACCGGGTCAGATGAAACCTCCGCCCGGCCGTAATAGGGGGCGCGCAGGGCTTCCTTTTCAAAGACCCGCACCATTTCCTTTTCGGAAAGGTAATTCAGCGATTCCCGGACGTTGTTGACCAGGACGCGCAGTTCCTCCACCGGATGGGCCTGACCGTCGGACAGCAGCGTGAGCAGCAGCTGCCGCTTGGGCGCGCGCTTCTGGGACTGAATGGCTTCCTCCACCCGTTCCGGAGGGACGGTCAGCTGCGCGTATTCCTCCATCTTCACCTTCACCCGGCCCCCCCGCATCTCGGCGGGCAGCATCAGGCGCAGGGCTTCGCACAGGGGACAATGGCTTTTTTCTTTGATTTCCTGGGCCAGGGCCATGAGGGGCGGCAGCAGGGCGGGATAATCCTCCAAAGCGGCTAAAATGGGCCTGATCTTTTTTTCGTCGTAATCCGCCGTATCCTTCAGGCGGATCACATACCCCTCTTTTTCCCTTGGGCCGAAGGGTACGCGCACCCGCATGCCCGGCTCCAATCGCAGGGTATCCGGCACAAGATAGGTAAATACGCGGTCCACCTGTTCGGACGCGATATCCACGATGATTTCCGCGTACACCCCCTGCGCCTCCTTGTGTTAAAGTGATCCCCTCAGCTTCATGACCCGATCCAGCAGCTCGTCCGCCACCTGACGCTTGGGCAGGCAGGGCAGGGTTTCTTTCCCGTTCCGGGTCACGAAGGTAACGATGTTGGTGTCCACGTCGAAGCCCGCGCCGGGGGCGGTCACGTCGTTGGCCACGATCATATCCAGGTTCTTTTTGGTCAGCTTCCCTTCGGCGTTTTGCAGCACATCGTTGGTTTCGGCGGCAAAACCGACCAAAGTCTGCCCCGAACGCTTCATTTTGCCCACCTGGGCCGCCACGTCGGGGGTCTGCCGCAGGGTCAGCACCAAGTCCCCGTCTCCTTGCTTTTTGATTTTCTGATCGGCCACCGCGGCAGGGGTAAAATCCGCCGGGGCGGCGGCCTGAATCACGATATCCGCATCCGGGCAGCAGGCGGTCATGGCTTCCAGCAAGTCCTGGGTAGACTGGATAAGAACGGCCTTCACGCCCTGAGGAATGTCAAGCCGGGTGGGGCCGGTGACCAGGGTGACATCCGCCCCGCGCTTTGCCGCCGCTTCCGCGATGGCATAGCCCATTTTCCCGCTGGAACGGTTGGAAATGTAGCGCACGGGGTCGATTTTTTCCACCGTAGGCCCGGCTGTGACCACCACCCGCAGCCCCTCCATATTCCGCCGGGGCAGCAGCGTTTCCACAATAGCGTCAAATATCTGGGCAGGTTCGCTCATGCGCCCGGCCCCCGTGTCGCCGCAGGCCAGGAAGCCGCCCTCCGGCCCGATGAAGCGAACGCCCCGGGCGGAAAGGAGCCTTACGTTTTCCTGAGTGGCGGCGTTTTCCCACATGCCCGTATTCATGGCGGGAGCCGCCAAAACGGGCGCGCGGGTCGCCAGCACGGTGGTGGACAGCATATCGTCGGCGACGCCGTGGGCCATTTTCGCCAGGATGTTGGCGGTGGCCGGGGCGATCACGAACACGTCCGCCCGCTTGGCCAGGGCGATATGCTCCACCTCCCAGGTGGAAGGCCGGGCAAAGGTGTCCGTCACCACGGGATGGTTGGACAGGGTTTCAAAGGTCAGGGGCGCGACGAATTGGCAGGCGTTTTTCGTCAGGATCACATACACCTGCGCCCCCGCCTTGCGCAGCCTGGACGTCAGCTCGCAGGCTTTATAGGCGGCGATGCCCCCCGTGACGCCTAACACCACGTTTTTGCCTTCCAAGGTCATTTTACTTAGTCCTCTTCGTCTTCCAGGTTGCGGTGATAGGTCAAAAGGCCCCGGTTGATTTCATCCACGGCCACGGAAACGGGCTTCATTTCCTTGGCGTCGATCAGGGGCTGAGAGCCGCCCACCAGTTCCCGGGCGCGCTTGGCGCTTTCCACCACCAGGGTATAGCGGCAGTCCACCTTCTGGCACAGTTCGTCGATCGCAGGCTTGTTTACAGGCATGTTGTTATCCTCCTCTATCATTCAACCACGGGCTTATACCGGGTTGTACGCAATTTTTCGGCGGCGATGATGGCGGCCACCCGCTGATACGCGCGCTCCACATCGTCGTTTACCACGTTGTACTGGTACAGGCTGGCTTGTTCGATTTCTCCCCGGGCGTTGCTCAGCCGGCGCTCAATGGCCTCGGGGTTATCGGTGTTGCGGCCGTACAGCCGCCGCCTCAGCTCCTCATAGGAAGGGGGCAGCAGGAAAATGCTCACGCAGTCCGGCCAAATGTTCATCACGTTCCGGGCGCCCTGGGGGTCGATATCCAGCACCACGCTCCAGCCCGCCGCTAATTTGGCCTCCACCTGGGATTTCAGCGTGCCGTAGCAGTTGCCGTGAACGGCGGCGTGTTCTAAGAAAGCGTCCTGTGCAAGCAGGCGGTCGTATTCTTCCTGGGTAATGAAGAAATAATCCACCCCGTCCCTTTCCCCCAGCCTGGGCGCGCGGGTGGTCACGCTGACGGAAAAGGTCAGGCTATGATCGTTTTTCAGCAGCTGACTGTAAATGGTGCCTTTCCCCACGCCGGAGGGGCCGGAAATAACGATCAGCATGCTCTTTCTTTCTTCGCGCATTGGCGTTTTCCCCCTCTCAGGAGCTTTTGTAAATCATGTATCGCTTTGCAGGCGGCCCGCGATGGTTTCGGGCTGCACGGCGGACAAAACCACGTGGCCCGTATCCATCATGAGTACGGCCCGGGTGCGCCGCCCCGCCGTGGCGTCCACCAGGTGGCCGCCGTCACGGGCTTCCTGCACCATGCGCTTCACCGGTGCGCTGTCCGGCGCGATCACCGCCACGATGCGCCCGGCGGAAACCATATTTCCAAAGCCCACGTTCAGCAGCTTCATGACAGTCACTCCACATTCTGCACTTGTTCCCGCAGTTTTTCGATCTCCGTTTTGGCGGTGACAACGAGCTTGGTGATTTCCGCGTCTGAAGCCTTGGAACCGATGGTGTTCACTTCCCGGTTCAGCTCCTGGGTGAGGAAATCCAGCCGTCGGCCCGTTTCCCCCTCCGCTTCCAGCGCCTGCCGCATCTGCCCGATGTGGGATTCCAGGCGGGACAGTTCCTCGTCAATGGCACAGCGGTCCGCCATGAGGGCCACTTCCTGAGCAAGGCGCTGTTCGTCCAGCTCTTTAACGCCCAGCTCCTTGATTCGGGCTTGCAGCTTTTCCTGGTAGATTTTCGGCACCTTGGGCGCAATCACGGTGATTTCGTTCCGAAGCCGGGCCGTTTCGTTCAGGTGCATCGTCAGATCGGCTTTCAGGGCGTCCCCTTCCTTTTGCCGCATGGCGGTCAAATCTGAAAGGGCGGCGTCCAGCGCTTCCCGCAGCAGGGCAAGCACCGCCTCCTGGTCTTCTTCCTTTACCGTCACCTGCAGCACTTCCGGCTGCTGGAGAATCCATTCCACATTTTCATCCCGGATGGAGGAACGCTCGTTCCGGGCGATTTGGCGGGCATTCAGCAGCGCTTCCTTGTATTGAAGCACCAAGCCTTCATCCAGCCGCACCTCCCGGGCGTCCTGCCTAAGGTTCAAATAATTCACGTTCACGTCCGCGTGGCCCCGGCGCAGAACACCCGATATCTGCTTGCGCACCGCGTCCTCCGCGAAGGACAAGGCCCTGGGCAGACGGCAGGAAAGATCCAAAAACCGGTGATTCACCGTTTTGATTTCCACCGTGATCTCCCGACCGTCCCGGCTCACCTGCCTGCGTCCGTAACCCGTCATGCTCCGCATGCACAGCATACCCCCTTTTATCATTTGATTATAACACATTTTGCCGGATGCCGGAAGCCTCTTTTTTTCGTTTCCGCTTCTTTTTTGCGTTTTGGGGTTTTTTTTTGCTTTTCATCTTTCGTTTTTCCCTTGCTCCCGCGCCCGCCATCCTGTATACTGGAAAAGAAATAGAACCCGGGAGGAGAAAACGCCGTGCCCTGGTATTGGATTCTGATTCTTATTTGCGCAGTGGTCGGCCCCTTTGAATCCTATTATGTCATCAATAAGGCCCTGCGCCGGAAAAGGGAACGGGAGCAAAAGGCCGCCGAAAAGGAAAACCGGAAAAATGCCTAATGCAAAAGCCCCGGCGCGTGCCGGGGCCATGATTTTGAAAGGAAGCGTTATTTGGTCAGCTTGGTGGCCTGCAGGTTGGCTCCGTTGTACCAGTAGAGGAAGCCTTCCAGGTCGATCACGTCGCCCACGTTCAGCGCTTCCACCGCTTTGTACACTTCGGTATCCTTGCCGCAGAGGTAGAATTCGACGCAGAATTCGTAGGTCTGGCCGTCCTTGGAAACCTTGAAGTACAGGTCGTCGGTTTTATCGGTTTCATTCTTGTACTTAAAGGCGGCGCCGCTTTCGTCATAGGCTTCCACGGTGACGCCCTTCACGGCGACCACTTCATTTTGATGCAGGATCAGGTCTTCGCTGGGCAGCAGAGCGGTCACGTCTTCCGCTTCGGCGATCCAGGAATCTTCGGCCAGGATTTTGAAGGCGGCGTCTACGATTTCCACTTCGCCGGCCCACTCGCTCTTGTAGCCGGTCACGCGCACCTTGGTGCCGGGCGTCAGCAGGGCGTAATCCGCTTCGCTGATGGGCATTTCATACACAAAATACGCGCCGTCCTTGGCCTGCAGGTAAATGGTGGCTTTGTCGGCCCACCAGCTCTGCTTGCCCTGAACATAGGCTTCGATGGTCACTTTGCTGTCCAAGCTGGCGGCCACATATTGTTCATGGGTTATTACAGCCGCTTTCTCGGCGGCTTCGACGGCCTGGGCAGCTTCGGCCTTCACATTTTCCAGATCCTTCTTCGCTTCGGCCAGTTCCGCGTCCAGCTTTGCAGCCTGCGCGTTCAGTTCATCGACCCGTTTTTGCATCTCGCCCTTTTGAGCAAACCCTATTACGCCGCAGATAATCGCCGCAACAGCAATGACCGCCAGGGCAATCGTCAATCCCTTTTTCATTCTGCGTATTCCTCCTGTTTATTTTCGCTTCAGCGCATACAATATACAATATATATCGCTGCAAGCATGGAAATTATACATTTTCCCGAAGACTCTGTCAATAAAAATGACCAATAACAGGAAGAAAACGAAAAAAACTACATCTCCACCGGCAGCGCCAGCAGCTTTTCCATCAGCCTGATCGGCTCTTTCCCCCCGGAGGAAAACAGCTCCACGCCGCCCGCCTGATCCATAGGGGCCAGCAGGTTCTTTTCGGCCAATCGCCTGCCCAATTGCCGGACGGTGCCCTGGTTTCCGTCGATCAGGGGCGCGGCGGGGAAAAACCGCCCGATGGCCCGCTTTAAGAAAACGTAATGGGTACACCCAAGCACCACGGCCTCCACCTTCTGGCCTAAGTAGGGCCGGAACAGCTCAGACAGATAATCATGCAGGGCTTCGCTGTCCAGCTCTCCCCGCTCGGCAAATTCCATCAGCCCCCCGCAGGGCAGGGAAACCACCCCTTCCCCATACAGGGCATACAAGTGGGCGTATTTTTCCCCGGCGATGGTGCCGGGTGTAGCCAGGGCCAGCACCACGCCGTCCTGATGCAAAAGGGACGCGGGCTTCAAGGCCGGTTCCATGGCGATGATGGGAATATCCTCATATTCCGCCCGCAGGGTGGCCGCCGCCGCGCTGGTGGCGGTGTTGCAGGCGATCACGATGGCCTTGCAGCCTCTGCCCAGCAGCGTTTCCACCACGGCGCGGGACAGGGCCAGCACTTCTTCTCTGGTTTTCGTGCCGTAGGGGGCGTTTTTCGTGTCCCCGAAAAAAATGAAGCGTTCGTTGGGCAGAAGCCGCACCGCTTCCCGCAGCACGCTGATTCCCCCCACGCCGCTGTCAAACATGCCGATGGGAGCGCGGCAAAGAAAATCATTCATGGAAAGCCTGCCCTCCCCGCTCCATCCATTCCCGCAGGGCGTCTAAATCCTGCTGCTGGTACACGTAAAATTCTTCCGTACCCTCGGTGCAGGTGATCTGAATATGTCTCTCCTCCGGGTCATTGGGATTATTTTCTGAAAGCAGGCGAATCACCGTGATTTCGCGCTGGCGGATGGGATAGGCGCACATTCTGTAAGGTTCCAGCTTCCAGCCGTTTGGCAGGATCAGCACCAGCCAGTTGCGCAGCAGGATAAAGCTGCCGTGATGCTCGCAGAGGGCTTCCGCGTCCCGGTCGATTTCCGCCATGATCTTTTCCGGGTCGCCCAAGCTGTACAGCGCCTGGCCGAAGGGCGTTTTTTTCAGCAGCCATTTGGTGTCGCTGAACACCAGATACATGCCCAGCAGCAGCAGGATTACGGCCATATTGGCCCCGGCCATGAGCAGCAAAATTTTCTCTTCCACATGCCTGACGGCCATGATCGCGCCGAAAATTGCCGTAATCAGCAGCCAAAGCACCGCCGTGCCGGTGCAGGAGCGCAGCACGCCCCGGTATTCCCTTTTCATCTGGCGCAGAGAAAAGTTTTTCAACTCCATCCCTCCTGTACGTGGGCAGTATACCACAAACAGGCGGGAATGACAACTATTCCAGCCCGTCAAAGTATTGGCAGATGGCCCGGGCCAGGGGTTCCACGGCGTTCAGGGCTTCGGGCAGGGTGTTTTTGTTGTTGCCCACCTCGATGAGCATGCTGGGCGTGGCGGCCTGCTGGTTGTACCGCCCGGATTTCAGGGACACGCCCCGGCAGAGGTTTTCCGCCCGGGCGTTCAGATAATCTGAAATCGCCCTTGCCGCTTTTTCGTTGGCTTCCCAGTCCGGCTTTTCATCCAAGGCGCTGCCGGTGCCTTGTCCAATCAATATCAGCAGACGGGCGGCGGGCTTGCCCTCCACCTCGATCACGTTGGGGCCGTTGCCCTTGGAATAGGAATCCCGGTGCAGGTCGATATACAGGTCATACCCTTCCTCTGCTGCCTTTTTCAGCCCTTCCAGGGAACGGGAATAGGCGGAGGACAGCCGGGGCGGCTCATAATCCGTGGTATCGTGGGTCACGAAAATGCCCGCTTCCCGAAGGCGTGCCGCCAATTCCGCGCCGATGCGCACCATGTTGTAATCATGATCCGCCGTGCGCCAGCTTTCCGTGGCCTTGTAGCGGTTTTCCTTGTCCATTTCGTAGGCTTCATAGGTGTGGGTGTGGTAAATGAATACCTTTTTCTGCTTGGCCTGCCCGGAGGAAACGGAAAGGATCTCCATGGAAAACCCGTCCGCCGATTCCGATAAGGCGGACAGGCCCCAGCATACAAGAATAATCAGCGCCCACGCGCCCGCAAGTACCCGTTTCAATACATATCACCTCATGACAGTATATGCCCCTTCACGGCCCGTCATGCGATAAATACTGAATTTCTTCCAAAGAAAGATTGGGCTGCAGGGCTAAATTCAGCCCGTCGGCAATGAGCCGGGCCACCCGGCCCACCAGCTCGTCCACCTCCCGGGGCGTGACCACCAATTCACCCAAGCCCTGGCGGGTGATTTGCTCCACCATGCCGTCCATGGCCTGCTGATGCTCGTCCTCGTTCATGTCCATGTCCCGAAGCAGCAGGGAAAGGGCGTCCCGGGCGATAACGGCGGCGTATACCACCATGGGCACGCCCACGGCGATCACCGGCACCCCCAAGGCGTCCCGATTCAGCCCCGCCCGATGGTTGCCCACCCCGCTGCCGGGGCGGATGCCCGTGTCCGTCACCTGGATGGTGGTGCCAATGCGGCTGCTTTCCCGGGCGGCTAAAGCGTCAATGGCGATGACGGCGGCGGGATGTACGTGTTCCGTAATGCCTTTAATCATTTCCGCCGTCTCCATGCCCGTGACGCCTAACACGCCGGGAGCTACCCCGCACACGCCCCGCAGGCGGTTTCTGAGTTCTCCTTCGGTCACGTCTTTCATGTGGCGGGTAATCAATAAATCCTCCACCACCCGGCTGCCTAAGGAATCCGCCGTCATGTGCCGATTGCCCAGGCCCACCACCAGAATATCCCCGTCCCTGGGCGTGAGTTCCCGAACGATCCGGGCCAAGGCTTGAATGATTTCCTTTCGTTCCTCCGCGTCGGCATGGGAAAGCAAGGGGTGATACAGGGTGATATACGCCCCCTTATCCTTTTCCAGGGCCTTGGCGGCTTCATCGGATTCCACCTTTACATCAATTTCCTCCAGGTTTCCGTGGGTCATTCTGCGGCTTGTGACCCCGCTTGGGCTTGGGGACAGGGCCTGGCTTTCCATGGCAAGGTCGGTTCTGATCTGCATACGCTTCCCTCCGTTTTTTGTTTATTTTGTCCGGGGAAAGCGGCAATTATGTGGCAGTCGGCAGCTGTAGCGTGCGGAATTACCTCTCGTAAATACGCTGCTTTTCCGAAAAAACTGACAAAAAAATTCTGTACAAAATCTGTAAATTATGGTATAGTATTAACAATAAAAATGAATGCGCCAATATCCGGCGCAGGAAGCGGTGAAATATGTCAAATGTTGGCTTGAATTATAAGGTCTACGGCCTTTTGACTCAGATAAAGCAGCATCTCTCCCCTTGGGCAGAGTATGAGCAGGTAAAGCAGTGGATAGAGGAATTGGACCGGAGCATGGAGCGTATCGGAACGAAACGTTTTCAGGTAGCTGTGGTGGGCGAATTCAAACGCGGAAAAAGCAGTCTGATCAACACATTGCTGCAAAAGGAAATCCTTCCGGCAGACGTGTTGCCAACGACCGCTACGTTCAACCGAGTAGTATATGGAAACGTGCCGCGGGCTTATCTGCGCATGAAGGATGGAACGACAGCCGTTGCGCCCATCAATGACCTTGCGCAGTATATTACCAAGCTCAGCGACGAAGCAATCGCCAACGCTCGAAAGATTGACGAAGCGGTGGTGGAGTTTCCTTCCATGTTCTGTTATGACGGAAGAGAACTGATTGATACGCCCGGCTTAAATGATGACGAAGAGATGACCAGCGTGACGGTTGGCCGTTTAAAAGAAATAGATTTGGCAATTGTAGCAGTATCCGCTTCCTACCCATTCAGCGCCACCGAAGCGGAACTCATTGCCCAATTATTGGAAACATCGTCGGTATGTCAGATAATTTTTGCAATCACCATGATCGACTTGATAGAGGAAGAAGACAGGGAACGGTTGTTGAGTACGCTGAAAACGCGCATTCAAACAGGGGTTCTTTCCCGCCTGGAATCTCGCCATGAGCCGGGTGATCCCGTATTTGAAAAATACAATGACCTCATTAAAGAAACCCTGATTTATCCGCTTTCTGCTTCCCAAGCGCAGAAAGCGCTTCGGCTTCAGGATGTGGCGCTCTATGAAAAAAGCGGCTATGGCAAGTTTACCAACGAGCTTTCCTCTATCCTGCTGAAAAGCCAAGAACAAAACTTTGTAGAAAATGTGCTGCGCGTGACGGAACAAATCATTGATAAATTCCTTGTCTGGCTGGATTCCTATCCCGGTGAAATCCAAAGGAAAATCACGGAAATAGATGATTTCAAGCGCACGTTCGGAAGTAATATGTACTCCATATTGCAGACTGAATTGAACGACTGGAAAGAACTCACGCTTGAAAGCAGTCTCTTAAAGGGATCGGACGTCTATGAAGGCATGATTGATCAGGCATGGGAGAATGCGCCACAGGATTCCCAGGGGAAAGTCACGGCTATTCTTCAGTGCCTGCCCGGCATTTATCAGGCGCTCAATGAAAAGCTCAAAAACGCTACTTATGAGATTGCGGGGCAGTTGATCGCTAAGTGCGAGAACCAATGGCAAACCCTTTGTTTGAAAGGAAGCGAAATTTCCAATCTCGGAATGGAAGACATATCGAAAAAAGCTTTGGAAACTGTGGAGGCAACAAATCCGAAAGAAATCATTTGCGCCGTTTTTAATAAACTGGCAGATGATTCCAAGGATAAGCAATTTTTTTACTGGCACCTATCTCCTATTCCGATTGATTCTTGCACTGTGGATGAAAATTTTCTTCGTTATTGCAAGTCCGCCGTAAAAGAATCGCTGGTAAAATGTGTTCGAGTTGGTGACGCGAATTTGGTGAAAAAAATGGAAGAAATCCATGGCGAACATAAAAAGCAGATACAAAACGGCGTAATGAGCATATTCCAGCTTGTGTCTCAGACAGCGCAAAGCCTGAAAGAAAAAAAGGATAGGTTGGAGAGCGGTGACGGAAAGCAGCCTTTCCTGTCTCTCAAGCATGACTGTCAGGCGCTTCGGGAAAAAACGAAAGAAGAAAACCGGATGCAGTAATCAAAAACGACGCGGATAGAATGTTAATATACAGGCGAACCAGCAATCAGCCATTCTAAATCAAACGGCGGTTTGATCTTCCGGCAGATTGCGCCTAACAAAGCCTGAGAAAAAAAACGAAGGAGGAAAAAAGGATGGCGCAGTTAAAAAAGGTTCAAATGGTTTCCTATTATGAAGGAGAACCCTCTGTGGCCTTTTCCAAAGCAACGGGCGTTTTAACCATTTGGGAGGAAAAGGTTGTTTTTGAAAAGCAGCTGGGAAACTCCGCGTATAATGCCTTTGGCCCTATTGGCATGATTGTCGGCAGAAATAAAGCCCTTAAAGAAAATAAAACGGATACCTATATGTTTTCCGATATTGCCAAAGCGAAGGCCGGAACATACATGGCGATTAACCCCATGCTGACCTTGGAAATGAAGGATGGAAGCAAACATAGTTTTGCCGGTTTCATGAACGCAGCTGAATGCGCCACGATGATTAATTCCCGTCTGCCAAGCGCCGTTTCACCCGAAAAAGCGAAAGAAACTCCGCAGTCGCCCACATTCACTCCGCCAGCTCCGCCGAAGAGCGCCTCCGCGAGCGAAACGAAGCGGCCGTTTTACATGGCTTTCTATTATAGTGGCGAATTAAAGCCCGGTCCCAAACCGGTGGGCAATTTACTTCTGGAGGATGACGGCCTCGTTTTTTCTGGATCGGTGGTGGGAAATACAGAAAAAGTGTACGTTTCTATCCCGTACGTCGAAATCGAATCAATCAGGCAGTCCAAGTACATGGATATGTGGCCTGCATTGATTGTAACAACAAAGGACGGTACAATCCACAATATCTTCGGCAAAAATCTTCTTGAAGAAAAACTGGAAGAGGAAATAGAACGCCGAGTACATAAACCGAAGGAAGCAATAAAGCCCTCCGCCCCAAGTCCACACCGGAAAACCTGCAAATACTGCGGTTATGTGTACGGCCCGAACGACAGTTTCTGCATGAAGTGCGGAGCTGTAGAGGTGGACGAGGCATAAGAGAGGAAGTGTATTGAAGTGCGTACTTTCTTTGGCGGTTTCATGGCTATTATAGGTATAGCAATTCTGATGGTCGGCGGTTTCGATGCTCACCCGGAAAACCTTCCCGGTGGGCTTATCGTAGCAGCCATTGGCGTGAAATTATTGATTTCTTCATTCAAGAAAGACGAAGCAAAACCTGCTGGTTCTTCTCCATCACAGACCGCGGCGAAAATAATAAAAGAGCCAGAATCTCAGAAGAACGTTCATGCGCCTTCCGATGCGCCATCTGCTCCGCCGCCCTGCGCCCCGCCGTCTTCCGCACAGAAAGAACAGAAAGTATGCAAGTTCTGCGGTCACCCCTATGCCGATGGGGATACTTTCTGTACAGAATGCGGAGCGATGGATGTGGAATAAAACAGAGGAATAACATAAGAAAAATGAAATAATAGACAGCGAGGAGTGAAAGATAATGTGGCTGCTGTGGCTGCTTTGGACTATGGGGGGAATTATTGATATATTTCTTGGTCTGAATTCGACAATTACTTCAGGAGCCATCTCTGGATTTTCTTTGATTATGATTATAAGTGGTATCGGGTGGATTGTATTGGGCATTAAGGCAAAATATGTTTTTACTCCCCCGCCACGGTCTGATACAAAGCAGAAGACAGTGGCGCCGGAAAAGCCGAAAGCAAATTCCGCTTCTTCTGAGCCTCCGGTTTATCCGCCCATCAGCACTCCTCCATCCTCCCCGAAGCAGAAAGTATGCAAGTTCTGCGGCCATCCCTATGCCCCTGGGGATACTTTCTGCACAGAATGCGGAGCGGTGGATGTGGAATAAAGACAGACAGTGAGGAATAAAAGATTATGGGAATCGCGCTTATAATATTTGGTCTGATTTGTGTACTTAATTCAGGAAACGGTGCAGACCCGCTCAACCTTCCTGGTGGAATTATCTTCATCATAATCGGTACTGCACTGATTATCTCTAAGAAATCCCGCGTTTCTTCTCCGACACAGTCTAAAGCACAGCAGACAACAAAAGTACCGGAAAAGCAGAAAGCAGATTCCGCTTCTTCTGAGCCTCCGGTTTATCCGCCTATCAGTACTCCTCCCTCCTCTCCGAAGCAGAAAGTATGCAAATTTTGCGGCCACCTCTACACCCCCGGTGAAACTTTCTGTACGCAATGCGGCGCTATTGAATCCCAGGAAGACAGCAAATGACCGTCCTTAAAAAGAACGTTAAACACATAAGAAAGGAAGGAAGGAAAAATGACAACCATTTCTGAAAACTACATGTCCTATCAAAACATGGTAAACTGTGTTACCGGCAGCATGGCCAATGTGGGCGAGGTATGCGAGGTGCTGCCTCTTGAAACGCATGCAAAAACCTTACGGGAAAACCGGGAAAAAATGCAAAACCGCGTTTTTTCCGTGGGTATCATGGGTGAATTCAAGCGAGGAAAAAGTACGGTGATCAACGCTCTGCTGGGAAAAAAGATCGTGCCGGCGGATGTTCTGCCCTGCACGGCCACGCCCAACTATATCCGCTGGGACGCCGTTCCCCATGCCCAGGTAAAGTATATGGACGGTACTTTGCAGGATGTTCCGGTGGATGAGCTTTCACAATATATTACAAAAATCACGGAAGAATACGGAGAAACTGCCGCCACAGTGGATAGCTCCTATGTGTATTATCCCTGCGATTTCTGCCAGAACGGCGTGGAAATCGTAGACACGCCCGGAATGAACGACGACGAACGAATGACGGCCATTTCCGAACAGATCATTCCCAGCCTGGACGCCATCATCATGGTCGTCGTGCCCGGTTCCCCGTTCAGCCAAAGCGAAGCGGATTTCGTTCGCAACAAGGTCATGACGAGCGATCTTGGCCGGATCATTTTTGTAGTCAATAAAATTGATACGGTTGATGAAGATGACCAGGCCCGGCTATTGGACAGCATTCGCGCTAAGATTGAACACAGCGTGCTGGACAAAATCGAATCCATGTACGGCAAGGATTCCAGAGAATACGAAGACGCCCGGGATAAGATCGGCGGCATTCGCCTGTATGGTATTTCCGCGCTGAATGCCCTGAAGGGAAAAATGAAAAATGACGAAGAAATGGTGCGCAAGAGCGGATTCCTTAGCTTTGAGGAGGCGCTTGCCCGTCTGCTCACCGAGGAACGCGGTCTGCTCGAGCTGATCAATCCTGTAAACACCGTTTGCTCCATTGCCATGGAAGCGAAAAACGCCATCAATATGCGCATATCTGCCGAACAAATGAGCCTGCAGGAATTCAAGCAGATGCAAAAGGAGTCGATGGAAAAAATTGAAAAAAGCCGTGAAGCCGAGCGCAAGAAGGTGAAAGAAATCAAGAATCGGGCGGCAAACCTGTATGTGGAACTCTTGCCGCAGGTTTCCGATTACTATTCTTCCATAGAGCAAGAGTTGCTGACGGAAGCGGAACATGTAGACATTACAGCGCTGATTCAAAATACGAATGCAGCAAATGGGGACAATCCTGCCTGGAATGCCATCGTGACCAAAATGAACCGACGTTTGGAAACGAAGCTCAGCGAGGCTGCGGAAAAGCTGAGCGTCCTGATTCAAAACCGTATCAGCGATGAAATCGTGGATATTCGGGATTTTGTGTCAGCCTTTCATGCCGACCTGGAAAACCTGAACGAACTCACCGCCGCCTCCGCGAAAAAGACAAAGGGCGATTTAGTCAGCGCGGCGGTGGAAATAGGGGCAAATCTGGTGTTTGCAGATTGGATCGTTGGTCTGGGCGGCGCGATCGCCGGATGGAAAATTAACGGTATGCCCGGGGCGCTATTAGGCGGCGGAGCGGGTGCTTTAGCGGGTTTGGGCGCAGCTACTGTCCTGTTAGGCCTGGGCTTTGTGGGGCTTCCTCTGATTGTCGGCGCTGGCCTGGCCGGAACATATGGCGGAAAATGGGCGGTAAACCTGGCGTTCAAAAATAAAATCCAGCAAAAAAGGGCTGAGGAAGCGCGTGAAACACTGTACAGCAACGTCCGCAGCGCAATTTCTCAAATGCGTAAAAAACAGGTGCTGGAGTCCTGGCTCAGGGAATCGGTTGACGACGCGTATAAAAAGCTGAGCGACACGCTGCAGAATCAGCTCGAAGCGTCTCTTAACAGCATGGAAGAAACCATGACCCAGATTCAGGTTGAGATGACGAAAAGCCAAATGGAAAAAGAAACCCATATGAAAGAAATGGAGAATTTGATTGAAAAACTGAACAGCGTGTTTGAAACCATCACGCCCGTGAAACAGCGCCTGAACGCAATGCTGAACGCATGAGGGGAGGAAAGCAGATGAGTGAAATCCGAAAATCTCCGCTTGCCGGGATTGATACCAGCTTTGGTCACTATTTGAGCCGAAAAAAGTCCCAGGAAAACATTCACCTTGTAAAAGGCGTACCCGACTATGCTTTTCCGTTGGATTATGAATTGCGCCACAGGATGAAAAGCATCCCAGGCTTTGAAAAGCTGTGCCGCAACATCTTGGAAATGGAAGAAGCGCGAGCAATCCAATTGAAAAATTATAGCGCGTTGGCTGTGGGGCCAAACCAATTTCCGGAAATATACGAAATGGCCGTTGACTGCGCTCGCCGTTTAAGCATTGGCATTCCAAATATTTATATTGATAATGCCGAACAAATGAATGCTTATACGCTGGCGGTTGATGACGTGAGCCCTCTTGTGGTTATTTATCGACCAATGATTGAACGCTTGACCCGCGGAGAACTGAAATGTGTTATTGCTCATGAATGCGGTCACGTGCATAACAGGCACAGTCTGTTTTCGTCCGTCATTAATTCTCTCAATCCCTTAAACGGCGAACCAACCAACTGGACCGGCTTGTTTTTGAGCGAAGCGAATAAGATGCTGATGAATTCCTGGGTCCGTGCAATGGAGGTAACAGCAGACCGAGCCGCGATGATATGCGCAGATGATCCGCAGGACGCGATCAATGTGGATATGCGATTGATGTACAGTTCTTTGACAGATCAAAACCGCCAGTTGGATTTGGAAGCGCTGCGCGTCCAATTAGAAGAATCTATGAACAATCCGGCAAAAATGCTCATGTATGCCACAGACCACCCGGCTTCCCTTCGCCGCGTATTCATGGACATAGAGTTTTCTGAATGCGAGCTGTATTATCGTTGGCGTCCAGAACTCAGAAAACCGGATACGACCCTTCGCTCCATAGAAGAAACGAACGAACGGTGTAAAAAAATTGTAGGGCTGACCCAGACGTCTGTAACTTTGGGGAGGTAAGAAAATTGGAAATGAACGATAGAGTGATCTATTCGCAGGATGAAATGCTGCTGGCTCTTGAGGACGCGCTGGAGCGCTTGAATAGATTTCGGTACGATGGAAAATACAAAACTGCTTTGGGCGAAACGTTTATTGATGAAATAGAAAAATGGGAACGGGAAATACGCCGCAGGAAGGACGATCCCTTTACGCTTGTCGTTATTGGGAATTTTAAACGTGGAAAATCGAGCTTTATCAACGCGCTGTTGGGCGAAGACGTCGCTCCGATTGATGTGACCACGGAAACAGTAACCCTCAACCGGATTCAATACGGAACCCATAGCAATCGGGCTGTTCTTGCCGACAAAAAACAATTGTCGCTGGATGACCGCGAACTCAAGCGTTCTGAACTGCAAAACGTATTATCGGGGCTGGACCAGCGCGTATCCCGTCTGGAAATAAATCGGCCAAATGACTTTTTGAAAAAAGTGACGATCATCGACACGCCTGGCACTGAAGACGCGCTGGAAGATTTCCAGGATATCGTTGCAGAAAGCCTGCTCCGAGCCGATGCGGTCATCTATGTATATAATGTATCATATCCTTTGTCGCATACGGAGCAGCTGTTTCTGCGCACAGCCGTACTGCCTCAGCAGTTCACCAGTCTGCTTCTCGTAGGAAACTTTGCAGACAGCCTGGAAACCTTGGAAAACTATGCGAATGTGAAAAAAATGCTTGAAAGTCGAATCTCCGTGCTTCTGCCTGATACGGATGTGATCATGGTCAGCGCGTTGGATGAGCGTTGCCGTCAATTAGGCGCGGCGCGCCTCTGTCCCGCGTTGGCTCCATTGCTGGAAAAAGAGTTCGATCAGCTCCGCAGCCGTCTGGACAGCCTGATTGCTGAGAAAACGAACACGGTGCTGATTGATCGAATGCAGCGCTTGACTTCCGCCATGTTGACAAGCCTGGAAAACAGCCTTTCCGCACAGGAAAAAGGCCTGAGCATGCGCAAGGAAGACGCGGAAGCCGAAATAGACGCTCTGCGTAAAGCAAAGGAAAGCACGGCGGAAGACCAGCAAAAATTGATTGATGGAATAGACGAAAAAATCAAACAAATGAAGCTGGAAGCACAGCAGTGGATGATGGGCTTTACTGACCGCATCGTCGAGGAAAGCAAAGGCTTAGAAAAATATGATGTCAATTCACTGGTCAAATACTATGAGTGTTACTGTATAGATTTGCTTTCCGAAGCAGTAGACGTCTGTGTGGATATACATAGAGAAGAATTGTTTGAAATGCTGGATGAAATCGCACAGACTATCGGGCGCAAATTCGCGGCAGATACCGCTCAAAAAAAGAAGTATTCTTTCCGCATGAGCGTTGATAACCGCATCTGGACCAAAGCGGATTCGGCGGGTTTGGTTGTTTCCCGTCTGACAGGTTTTGTCCCGATTATGGGCTTTAGTCTGGCTATTTCCGGTGTAATGGGAACCGCTCGAAATATGCTGAAAAAGAAAGAAACACCCAATATTGCCGGGCAAATTACCGCTCAATTGTCCAGCTTGAGGATCTCGGTAAATGACGCCGTAATTCGTGTATACGATGAAATGGCAGAGCGTGCGAAAAAACTGATGACCGAGTATTTTCAAGAAAAGATGGAAGAAGAAGATAAACTGACCAAGCAGACATTGGCTGCTTTTTCCAAAAACCAGGAAGATAAGGCTATTGTAAAGGAAAGTATAGCCGAGGTTCGCGACGCACTTGGGAAGATTAAAGCGTCTATTTTACCGAACTGACAATGATAATTGGAAACCTGCATATTCCAAAAAACCGTTGGCAAATCGTTCTCATGCCAACGGTTATTTTTGTCTGAGCTTATTCTCCTTCTGTCTGTACCCCTTCGGGGATCATGGACAGGTCGTAAGGCGTGGTCTGGTAGACGAAATAGTTCAGCCAGTTGCAGAACAGCAGGTTTGCGTGGGCGCGCCAGGTGACCAGGGGCATCTTCGTGGGGTCGTCGTTCGGGTAATAGTTTTCGGGCACGGAAATGGGCTTGCCAGCGGCCACGTCGCGCTTGTATTCCTGTTCCAAGGTGTCGGCGTCGTATTCCGAATGGCCGGTAATGAAAATCTGCTTATGCTTTTTGGCGTAGACGGCATACACGCCCGCCTGGGGGGAGGAAGCGAGGATTTGCAGATCGGGCACCGCTTCGATGTCCGCCCGCTTCACGGTGGTGTGGCGGGAATGGGGCACATAAAAGGTATCGTCAAAGCCCCGGAACAGGATGCTGCGCTTATATTCCACTTGATGGGGATACACGCCGAACAGCTTGGCGGAAAGGCCCTGCTTGGGGACGCCGTAATGGTGATACAGCCCCGCCTGAGCGCCCCAGCAAATATGAAAGGTGGAATGGACGTGCTTTTTGCTCCAGTCCATGATTTCGCACAGCTCGTCCCAGTAGTCCACTTCCTCAAAGGGCAGATGCTCCACCGGCGCGCCGGTGATGATGCAGCCGTCGAAGTTCCGGTGCTTCACGTCGTCGAAGGTCTTATAGAAGGCCTGCAAATGCTCCGGCGGCGTATTGACGGATTCGTGGGTCTTGGGGGCGATCAGCTCCAGTTCGATTTGCAGGGAGGTGTTGCCCAGCAGCCGGGAAAATTGGACTTCGGTCTGTATTTTCTTGGGCATCAGGTTTACCAGCAGGATTTGCAGGGGGCGGATATCCTGAGTCACGGCGCGGCCCTGGGTCATAACGAAGATGTTCTCCCGGTGCAGCACGTCTACCGCCGGTAAATGATCGGGGATTTTGATGGGCATAAGGCATTGCTTCCTTTTATCGGTAATTCTTTTTTAATTGGTACTTTCAAGAGAGTGGAGAGTGGAGAGTTGAGAGTTGAGAGTTGAGATTTATATAGCGTTCCATTCGGAACCTTTCATTCACTCATTATAAATATCTCAACTCTCAACTCTCCGCTCTCAACTCTTACTCAACGATGGCAGCGAGCTATTATTTTACCTTTTCCAGCGCCTGGGCGATATCGTCAATCAGGTCCTGGGCGTTTTCCAGGCCGCAGCTCATGCGCACCAGCCCGGCGGGAACGCCCGCGGCCTTTAACTGTTCGTCGTTCATCTGGCGGTGGGTGGTGCTGGCGGGGTTCAGGCAGCAGGTGCGGGCGTCGGCCACGTGGGTTTCGATGGCGGCCAGGCGCAGGCTGTTCATGAACACGGAAGCGGCTTCCCGTCCGCCCTTCAATTCAAAGCTGACCACGCCGCAGGAACCCTTGGGCAGGTACTTCTGCGCCCGCGCATAGTACTTATCCCCCGGCAGGCCGCAGTAGGAAACGCGCTCCACCTTGGGATGGCTTTGCAAGTATTCCGCCACCTTCTGGCCGTTCTCACAGTGCCGCGCCATGCGCACGTGCAGGCTTTCAAGGCCCAGGTTCAGGTAGAAAGCATGCTGGGGGGACTGGATGGAACCGAAATCGCGCATCAATTGGGCCGTGCATTTGGTGATGAACGCGCCGCCCATGCCGAATTTCTCCGCGTAGGTGATGCCGTGGTAGCTTTCATCCGGCGTACACAGGCCGGGGAATTTTTCTTTATGGGCCATCCAGTCGAATTTCCCGCCGTCCACAATGGCCCCGCCCACGCTGACGCCGTGGCCGTCCATATACTTGGTGGTGGAATGGGTCACGATATCCGCTCCCCATTCGATGGGGCGGCAGTTCACGGGGGTGGCGAAGGTGTTGTCGATGATCAGGGGCACGCCGTGGGCGTGGGCCGCTTTGGCGAATTGCTCAATATCCAGCACCGTCAGAGCGGGGTTGGCGATGGTTTCCCCAAACACCAGCTTGGTATTGGGCCGGAACGCGGCGTTCAGCTCCTCGTCGGTGCAGTCCGGCGAAACGAAGGTGGTTTCAATGCCCATTTTCTCCATGGTGACGCTGATCAGGTTGAAGGTGCCGCCGTAAATGCTGGACGAAGCCACCATATGATCCCCGCAGGAGGCCAGGTTGAACATGGCGAAAAAGTTGGCCGCCTGGCCGGAGGAAGTGAGCATGGCCGCCGTGCCGCCCTCTAATGCTGCAATTTTGGCCGCCACGTAATCGTTGGTGGGGTTTTGCAGCCGGGTATAAAAATATCCGCTGGCTTCCAGGTCGAACAGCTTGCCCATATCCTCGCCGGTATCGTACTTGAAGGTGGTGGACTGGACGATGGGGATCTGGCGCGGTTCGCCGTTTTTGGGGGTGTAGCCGCCCTGCACGCAGGTGGTTTCAATGCGATAAGGCTTCATAAATATACCTCCGTGAATACATGCTGATTCTTGACGCTACACCATGATAGCGAAAAGGGCTTTGCATGTCAATACATGTTTCTGTTCTTTTCCTGCTTGAAAAAAATGTGCAAATATAGTATAACCTTTCCGTACCAAAAACAAGGAGGACAAGAGCATGAACATCGTCTGCCTGGATTTAGAGGGCGTGCTGGTGCCGGAGATTTGGATCGCGTTTTCCAAGGCCAGCGGGATCCCCGAACTAAAACGCACCACCCGGGACGAACCGGATTATAATAAGCTGATGAACTGGCGGCTGAATATCCTGCGGGAGCATGGCTTGGGCCTCAATGAAATCAAGGCCACCATCGAAAAAATCGACCCCATGCCCGGCGCGCGGGAGTTTTTGGACGCCCTGCGGGAAAAGACCCAGGTGATCATTTTGAGCGACACCTTCACCCAGTTTGCAGGCCCCTTGATGAAGAAATTGGGCTGGCCCACCATCTTCTGCAATACGCTTGAGGTGGCTCCCGACGGCGCGGTGACGGGCTTCCGCATGCGGGCAGAAAAAACCAAGCTGGTTTCGGTAAAAGCCCTGCAGTCCATCGGCTTTGACACCATCGCCGCGGGCGACAGCTACAACGATCTTGCCATGATCCAGGCCAGCAAGGCGGGCTTCCTGTTCCGCTCCACGGAGCAGATCAAGAAGGATCATCCCGAGCTTCCGGCGTTCGAGGAATACGACGAATTGCTGGCGGCGATCAAAAAAGAATTGGACTGACGAAAACAGCGGCGGGGCCATGACAGCTCCGCCGCAAAATATTTTTGGAAATAATCACAGGCACCGGCAGCAGAAATTGCAGAACAAATTGAGCAAACAAATACGCATGCACCAGCGGGAGGGGTCCATAGCGCCCATATTGAAGCCCCAGCCCTGGGAACGCTGCTGATAGGCTTGTCCCGCCTGGCGGTACTGCTGCAAAAGCTGGTGATACAGGGCGTTATTGGGCTCCATTTGGGACGCGCGCTGCATTTCCTCCTGGGCCATCATGGTGTTGCCCGCGCCCTGCTGGGAAAGGCCCATCAAATAATGCCAGCGGGCGTTGCGGCCTGTGCTGGGAACGCTGGAAAGGATGCTGACGGCTTCCTGCCAGCGGCCGCCGTTGATGGCGCGGATGGCGGTGCGCACCTCCATGCTGTCAAAGGGCATTTCCTGGGGCGGGGGCACGGTGGAAGACCGCCGGGCGGAACCGAAGCCGAACAGATCGTCAAAATCATAAAAGCCGCCGCCGAATGGGCCGTAGCCGCCATAATTGTTGCCGCTGCCGCCCTGCTGATACCCGCCATAGGGATTGGAGCGCGGCTGGGTAAAGGGGTTGCCGTAGGGCTGCTGATAGCCCTGGGACTGCTGCTGCCGGGCCTGGTATTTCTCCGGGTGCATCAGCATGTCGTAGGCTTCGTTGACTTCGTTCATTTTTTTCGTGGCGTTGGGGTCGTCCGGGTGCAGGTCGGGATGGCATTCCTTGGCCTTCTGCCGGTACGCCTTTTTGATCTCGTCCGGCGTGGCCCCCTGGCTTACGCCCAATACCCTGTAGGGGTCAGTGACCATGCTGTTCACCTCCCGTCTGTTGGTTTACATCGTCTTTTTCCTGGTTCTTTTTCCGGCTGAGCATTTCGTTGTAGCTCTGCCAGACGCCGGAATAAAGGATATTGCGCAGGATGTTCACATCCTGAATAAGCGGCAGCCCTTCAAATATTTCCGCCGCCTGCCCTAAGGGCTGGCGCAGCATATCCCCCGCGTCCTCCGGCTTTAAATCCATGGCGGGCAGGGGATTGAAGCAGCCCTTTTTCATATCCTGGTCGTAGTCCACCGCCGCGTCCATCATATAAATGAATTTGCCCAAGTAATATCCGAGGGCGGCCATATGAGGCTGGAAATAATCGTCCTTCACAGCGAAAAGAACGCTGAGCATCCGGCCGGACAGGTCCGCCGCCCGTTCGGGCTGGGCTTTGGGATCCTTTTCCACGGCATGAATGGCGCTGATGCAGCTTTCAATGGCTTCGCAGGGCATCGGCCACTGGGCCTTCACCGCCTGATAGTGCCGTTTCAGCAGATCGGAATACACCTTGCCGGAGGCCTTTCGTTCGTCCTCCCAATCGTCCAGGGCCTTGTAATAAGTGAGCGCCACGGTCATGCCGGCGGCGTACTCCGTAAAGGACGTAATGACCTCCGGATGCTTTTTCACCGGGTGGGGCGGGCAGACAGTTTCCCGCTTCGCTTCTTCCGGCTCGTACAGCGAGCTTAGGAGCAGCAGCAGGAAGGTCATATCGAAATTGAGGCCCATGCGGCCCGCCAGGCCGTATTTTTCATTCAGCACGCGGCACAGGCCGCAGTACACGGCCTTGTAGCGCTTCTTTTCTTCCTCGGAAAGATCCGCGCCGTAGGGGCGCACATAACCGAACACTTCTATATCCTCTCCCTCAGGCTTTCATCCTGAACCGGTTCTGGCATTTGGGGCAGCAAATTTCCTTTTCCCCCGCGCCCCGGCTCATGCGGAGCAGCGCCTTACACTGGGGGCACTTAAAATACTTGTACTGCCGCATGAGCTTTAAGCGCTTCCAGAACTGCACGGTTTTGGTTTTGATATTGGCCCACCAGGCGGCAAAGCGCTCGTTTTCCTGCTGGCGCTTGTAGCTTTTCCGGGAAAAGATGCGGAAAATGGAATACCCGTAAGCAATCAGGCTGAGCAGCGCCAGCAGCGGTACGCCGGTCAGAGACGCGGCGATTTGCAGCACCAGGCTGCACACGATGCAGGCAAGGCCCAATTGGTCAAAGCCGTTGCGCCCGCTCATGAAAACGGTGAAGCGCTGGCCTATATTCCGAAGAAACGACACGTTGATCCCCTCCCTTGGATGATCTTTCCTTGCTGCCGGTCTCCCGGCAGTATGAAGTATACCACGGATTTGTGGACAAATATAGAAGCAATCGTGGCAAAATATAGATGCGCGGCCTTATTGCCGTGTCAGGAATTTCAGCTTGGGCCGAATCCTGTTGGCGTACAGGGGCAAAAGCCGCACCAGCAGCCTGTCGTACAGGAACATACAGCCCACGTAAGCGATCACAAAACCGATGGAGAGGAAAACGCCCATGTCCCGGAATTCCTGGATCATGGCTTCCATGGGGAACAGGAGATACATAAGGCCGTACATGAGGCCCATGGCACCGGTAAACAGCAGCCCCTTGCAAAGCATTCTTTTCCATTTGGGTCTGATTTTATCCAGGGGCCATTTCACGATGGGATAATAGCCGATGAACAGATAAAAGAACGCCGCTTCCTTGTCAAAGCCCAAGATCAGCGCTAAGAATGCCACGGAAAAGAACGTGGCCCAGGCGGCGGTTTTGCCCAGCTCGATCAATATGGGCAGCAGCAGCGCGCCGCACAGCATGGGCACGGCGTAGGTGGCGGCGGGAATCACGCCCCCGATCAGCATGATGACCGCCGACAGGGCGGCAGCCATGCCGCAGAAGGCCACCGTCACGCTCTGTTTCCGGGCGTTTTTTCTCTGGCTGGGCAAAATTCGCTTCCTCCTTATATGAACCGATCCCGGCGGGACAGATTTTTGATCGTGAAATAGGCGGCCAGGAACATGACGGCGATAAAGGCGATGAACACCGTCAGCGTGCCTTCCCTGTCCGAAGAAGCGATCAGGTCATAAACACCGTGCAGCGCCACGGGGCAAATCAGCGACAACCGCAGGCAGATTTGAGCGTACTTTTGGTGCCCGTGCCGTTCGTGGGATTTTGCCAGGCCGTACCACGCGCCCATGAACACCCCGAAGCAAGCGTGGCCGGGAATAGCCGTCACCGCCCGAAGCAGCGCCGTGCCAAAGCCGTACATGACCACGTAATCAATATTTTCCCACAGGGCGAAGCCTAATGATACGAACACCGCGTACACCACGCCGTCAAACTGGCAGTTGAAATAGGGCGAACGCCAGGTGCGCCATTTGAGCAGCAGGTATTTGAACCCTTCCTCCGCCAGGCCCACCACCAGGAAATTGAACAGAAATTGATACGGCAGGGATTCTTCGGCAAAAACGGCGTTCAGCGCCCTGCCCCCGATGCGCTCCGCGTAAGCGGCCAGGGCGGTGGAGATAACGCCCTGCAGCAGCAGCACCCCCAGCAGGGACGCCGGTTCCTTTTCCAGCCTGTCCGCCTTATAAACGTAAATCAGCAGCAGCACGGCGGGAATCACCGCGGCGGCAATCAAAATGATGTTGGGCTGATAAACGGCGGGACGATAGGTGTAATACATTTTCTGACCCCTTCTTCATCGTTTCTTCGTAAATTATAGCTTCGTTTCGGAAATTGTCAAGCAAAGGCCGTATTTCCGGCGTATTTCCGGCGTCTTTCCGGCGTTTTCCGGCGTCTTTCCGACGCTTTTTCGTTCTTTTAGCCCATCAAAAAATAACCAAAATTTATCCATTCCATCTTGAAATAATTTCTATATTATGGTATGATGTCCTTGGCGAGGTATTTTCAGGCAGTCTCTTTACCCGATCTTCAATTTCCATGCAAAGGACGGTGGTTTTTCTTGTCCCTTGTGAATATGCGTTCCCTGCTGAAAGCGGGCGGGGACGGCGGCTGGGCGGTGGGTTCCTTCAGCGTGGCGAACATGGAATGCATTCGCGGTGTGCTGAACGCGGCGGAAGCGCTGCGCGCCCCCATTATCCTGCAAATCGCGGAGGTGCGCCTCCCCCATTCCCCGCTTTGCCTGATCGGCCCCATGATGCTGGCGGCGGCAAAGCAGGCCAGCGTACCCGTGGCGGTGCATCTGGATCACGGCAAAACCCTTTCCTGCATCCGGGAAGCGCTGGATTTGGGCTTTACCTCCGTCATGTGCGACGGCTCCGAGCTGCCCATTGATGAAAATGTGAAGCTGACGGAGGAAGTGGTTTCTCTTGCGTCGAAATATGACGCGGCAGTAGAAGCGGAAGTGGGCCGGGTGGGCCGGGGCGAAGACGGCAGCGAAATGTCGGCGCAGATCGCCTCCCTGGACGATTGCTTCCGCATGGACGAAACGGGCATCGACGCCTTGGCCGTGGGCATCGGCAACGCCCACGGGCTGTACGCCGCTTCTCCCCAATTGCGATACGACGTGCTGGAGCGGTTGGGCGGCAGGCTCCGGGCGGCGCTGGTGATGCACGGCGGCACAGGACTGACCGACGAACAGTTCAAAAGGGTTATTGCCTTGGGTATGCGGAAAATCAACATTGCCACGGACATTTTTATGGCCCAGGCGGGGGCGTGCCAGGGCAGCGATATTTTCCGCAATATCGCATCCTCCGTGGACGCGGTTTCACAGGTCGTAAAACGGTATATCAGGCTGTTCGGCAGCGAAGGAAGGGCGTGATTTCTCATGATACAGTTTGATTTAAGCAAAAAGCTGCACATCATCCCCGTGGGCCGGGTCGCCATCGACTTTAACCCCACAGATTACAACCGTCCCCTAAACGAAAGCGGCAATTTCAATAAGTATTTGGGCGGCTCCCCCGCCAATATCGCCGTAGGCATGGCGCGCTTAGGCAACCGGGTGGGCTTCTTGGGCCGGGTTTCCGACGACCAATTCGGCACCTTCGTGACGGATTACTTCAAAAATGAAGGGATCGACGTTTCCCATATTTTCCGCTGCGAACACGGGGAAAACCTGGGCCTGACCTTCACTGAAATGCTCTCCCCCACCCAATCCTCCATCCTCATGTACCGGGAGGGCGTGGCGGATTTGCAGCTCTGCGTGGACGACGTGGACGAAGCCTACATTGCTTCCGCCGCCTGCCTGCTGATTTCCGGCACGGCGCTTTGCACCTCCCCCACCCGGGAAGCGTCCCTGAAAGCCCTGACCTTCGCCCTGCGCAATCAGGTTCCCGTGGTATTCGACGCGGATTACCGCTCCTACACCTGGAAGAACAAGGACGAAATCGCCATTTATACCTCCCTGGTGGCTGAAAAGGCCGCCATCATCATGGGCAGCCGGGAAGAATTCGATTTGATGGAACGATTGCTTTCGCTGGACGGCACGGACGAAGCCTCCGCCGCTTACTGGCTGAACAAGAGCGCTTCCATCTGCGTCATCAAGCACGGCAAAGCCGGTTCCCACGCCTACAGCCGGGAAGACGGCAACTGGGACGTGAAGCCCTTCCCCGTCAGCGCCTTGAAAGGCTTTGGGGGCGGAGACGGCTACGCTTCCTCCTTCCTCCACGCCCTCATGGCGGGCGTATCCCTGCCGGACGCCCTGGAGCAGGGCAGCGCTTCCGCCGCCATGCTGGTGGCCAGCCACGCGTGCAGCAAGGACATGCCAACGGAGGAAAAGCTGCTCCAGTTCATCAAAGAGGAGAAAGAGAAATTCGGAACCGTAATTTCTGCCCTATAAAAATACTCTGCGAATACTGATTCGCAGAGTACGGCAGTTATGCGAACGCCCAATGCATCAAGCCCTGAGCTGTACGTCCAAGACGGGAGCGCTTCTCCTGTCGCGTTTAGTTTATCAAATCGTATCGGTTCAGTCAAGATAGGATTACCCGCTTGGTTGAGCTACCCAGTATGTAGGGGCGGATAATATCCGCCCGCAAATGTCGGATGTCACGAACGCCTGAAAAATCAACAAACCCATCATGTTACGCGAGGCGGGCGGATATTATCCGCCCCTACGGTTGGTAGCCACACAATATGGGTAAACCATACAGAATAAAGCAGTAACAATTCAACTGTATATGGAAAAGGAGAGGATTCCCATGAGCGACATCCAGATCATGAAGCCCTTCATCAACGGCCAGTACATCGAGAGCAAGAGCCAGAAGTACAACGACATCTTCGACCCCTCCACCGGCAAGCAGATCGCCAAGGTGCCCTGCTGCACCCAGGAGGAAGTGGAGCAAGCCATCGCCGCCGCGAAAGCCGCCTTCCCCGGCTGGAAGGAGACCCCCGTGCGCAAGCGCGCCGCCATCATGATGAAGCTGCGCAATCTGATCGAAGAACACATGGACGAACTGACCCTGCTTTGCGCCACGGAAAACGGCAAGTGCTGGAGTGAGGCCGCGGGCGACGTGGGCAAGGCCCTGGAAATGACGGAATTAGCCTGCTCGGCCCCCAGCCTTCTCATGGGCGAAAGCCTCATGAACACCTCCACTGGGTACGATACTACCCTGTACCGGGAACCCATCGGCGTGTTCGCGGGCATCGCTCCCTGGAACTTCCCCGCCATGATCCCCGTGGGCTGGATGGCTCCCCTGTGCATCGTGTGCGGCAACGCGTTTGTGCTGAAGCCCGCCTCCACCACCCCCATGACCAGCCTGAAATTCGCCGAGCTGTACAAGGAAGCGGGCGTCCCCGACGGCATTTTCAACGTGGTGCCCTGCTCCCGCAACGAGGCCGAAACCTTCCTGACCCATCCCGACGTGCGGGGCGTCACCTTCGTGGGTTCCACTTCCGTGGGCCAGCACGTGTACGCCACCGCCGCCGCTCACGGCAAGCGGGTGCAGTGCCTGTGCGAAGCCAAGAACCACGCGCTCGTTCTGGAGGACGCGCCCATTACCCGCACCGCCGCGGGCATCATGAATTCCTCCTTCGGCTGCGCGGGCGAAAGGTGCATGGCCCTGCCTGTGATCGTGGTGCAGGAATCCATCGCCGATAAGCTGGTGGCCGAGATCATGCGCCTGTGCAAGCAGCAGAAAGTAGGCCCCGCCTACGATAAGACCAGCAAGTTAGGCCCCGTGGGCAGCAAGGGCCACCAGAAATTCATTCTCGATTGGATCCAGAAGGGCATCGACGAGGGCGCGGAGCTGATTCTGGACGGTCGGAACGTGAAGGTGGAAGGGTACGAAGACGGCTATTACATCGGCCACACCATTTTCGACCACGTGACGGAAGACATGACCATCGGCACCCGGGAAGTGTTCGGCCCGGTGCTGTGCGTCAAGCGGGTGAAAGATTTTGAAGAGGGCATTCAGCTCATGAACCGCAACCCCTTCGCCAACGGTTCCGTCATCTTCACCCAAAGCGGCTATTACGCCCGGGAGTTCGCCCGCCGCACCGACGGCGGCATGGTGGGCGTGAACGTGGGCATCCCCGTGCCCATGGGTGTGTTCCCCTTCTCCGGCCACAAAAATTCCTTCTTCGGCGACCTCCACTGCCACGGCAAAGACGCCTTCCGCTTCTATACCGAAAGCAAGACCGTCACCGTCCGCTGGTTCGACGAGGAGGAAATGAAGAAGGAACAGGTATCCACCTGGGACGGCTCCCTGTAAAATAAGGTAGGAGGTAGGAGGTAGGAAGTAGGAGGTTTATCTTGCTGGATTCAGCGTTGTTTACCTCTCATTTCCGTTCTATTTGCAACAAAAAAAACCTCCTACCTCCTACTTCCTACCTCCTATCTCGCAATGCTATAAAAATCATTTAATCAAAGGAGCGATTTTCTATGAACAAGCTAAGCATCGGCATCGTCGGCGCGGGGCGCATCGGCAACGTACACGCGGAATCCATTACCTATCACATCCCCGAGGCTGAAGTCGTTATGGTCACGGACGTGATCGAAGCCAGCGCGAAAAAGCTGGCGGAGCGCTTCGGCATTCCCAAGTTCTCCAGCAACTACATGGACATCATCAACGACCAGGCCATTGACGCGGTGCTGGTTTGCTCCCCCACGCCCACCCACGCGGACATTACCATCGCCGCCCTGAATGCGGGCAAGCACGTGTTCTGCGAAAAGCCGGTGCATACCTCCATCGAGAAGATCAAGGAAGTGGCAAAGGTCGCGCAGGAAACTGGCAAGAAGCTGCAAATCGGCTTCAACCGGCGCTTTGATCACAATCATCGCCACGTGCAGCAGTTGGCCCAGAATGGCACGCTCGGCAATATCGAGATCATCAAAATCACCTCCCGCGACCCCGAGCCGCCGTCTCCCGAATACGCAGCATCCTCCGGCGGGCTGTACATTGACATGATGATCCACGACTTCGATATGGCCATGTTCCTGGCTGGCTGCGATGTGAAGGAAGTTTACGCCATGGGCGCCAGCCTGGTGGACAAGCGCATCGGCGAAGCGGGCGACGTGGACACCGCCATCGTGACATTGACATTTGAAAACGGCGCTTTGGGTGTGATCGACAACAGCCGCCGGGCCGCTTACGGTTACGACCAGCGGGTGGAAGTGTTCGGAAGTCTCGGCATGGCCGCCGATGAAAACGACGGCGACAGTACTGTGAAAGTCTCCACCGCCGCGGGCGTGGTGGGTGATAAGCCCCAGTTCTTCTTCCTGGAACGCTACATGCAGTCCTTCACCGAAGAAATGCGGCAGTTCATCGCCGCCATCAAGGAAGACAAGGACGTGCCTGTGGGCATCCATGCGGGTCTCATGAGCGTGGTGCTGGCGAAGGCGGCGAAAAAGTCCCTGGACGAGCATCGGCCCGTGAAGATCAGCGAAATCTGCGAGGGATAAGGTTATGAACGACAGCATCATCAAAGCCAACGGCGCGCATCCCTTCGGCCTCAAGTGGCTGGCGCGGATGGACGGCGCTCACGCCGATATGCTGATGGATTTCGGCGTGTACCGCATGAAGCGGGGCGACGTGTGGGAAGAAGCGGCTCCCCTGGAAAAGGCCGCGCTGCTGGTGTACGGCGAAGTGAAATTAGAATGGGACGGCAAGGAGCATACCGAGAACCGCAAAAACTGCTTTGACGTGCCCCCCACCGCCCTGCATGCCGACAAGGCCCACCCCGTAAAAATCACCTGCCTTTCCGAGGAAGCGGAAATCAACATCCTGCGCACGGACAACAAAAAGGATTTCGGCGCGAAGCTGTACCTGCCCGCCGACACCCCGGACGAGTTCCGGGGCGCGGGGCTGATGCGGGAGACCAGCACCCGCATCGTGCGCACCATCTTCGATTACACCAACGCCCCGAACGCCAATTTAGTGTTAGGCGAGGTGATCGGCTTCCCGGGCAAATGGAGCAGCTATCCGCCGCATCATCATCCCCAGCCGGAGATCTATTACTACAAAACCAACCCCGAAAACGGCTTCGGCTACGGCGAATTGGGGGACGAAGTGGTGAAGGTGCAGAACAACGACACCGTGTTCATCGCGCCGGGCCTCACCCATCCTCACTGTACCGCGCCGGGCTATGCCCTGTGGTATTTGTGGGCCATCCGGCATTTGGACGGAAATCCCTATAAACAGCCCGAATGCCCTGTGTTCCTCAAGGAGCACTTGTGGGTCATGGAGAAGGACAGCGTGTACTTCGGCGATAAGAAATAATACCACAATACCCTTTATGGATTTCTTGGAAGGGGGTCTGGGGGAAACCATTCTTTGTCCCACAAAGAATGGTTTCCCCCAGATAACTCCAATAAAGGAGGGATTCCCATGGAAACCGTTCGCCTGACCATGGCCCAGGCGCTGGTGCAGTTCCTGGATCAGCAGTATATTGAATTGGACGGTCAGGAATATAAATTCGTCAACAACATGTTCGGCGTGTTCGGCCACGGCTGCGTGGTGGGCGTGGGCCAGGCGCTGAACCAGGGCGGGCATCATATCCGCTTTTTGCAGGGAAAAAACGAGCAGAACATGGCCCTGGCCGCCATGGCGTTCGCCAAACAGAAGAACCGACTGGAGATCATCCCCTGTGTTTCTTCCATCGGCCCCGGGGCCATGAATATGGTCACGGCGGCGGGGTGCGCCACGGCCAACCGCATCCCCCTGCTTTTGCTTCCCGGCGATACGTTCGCCTGCCGCCAGCCTGACCCGGTCTTGCAGCAAGCGGAGTTCTTTACCTCCTTCGGCCAGACGGTGACCGACGCCTTCCGGGGCGTGTGCCATTACTTTGACCGCATCGAACGGCCCGAGCAGCTCATGACCGCCGCCATCCACGCCCTGCGGGTGCTGACCGACCCCGCCGATGCCGGCGCGGTGTGCCTCGCCATGCCCCAGGATGTGGAGGGCGAAGCCTATGACTATCCCGTGAGCTTCCTGCGCAAGCGGGTGTGGCACCTGGACCGCCGCGCCCCCACAGCTTCCCAGACGGAACGGGCGGCGGAGATCATCCGGAACGCCGAAAACCCCCTGGTGATCTGCGGCGGCGGCGTGCGGTATTCCTTCGCGGGGGACGCGCTGCAAGCGTTCTGCGAAACCACCGGCATCCCCTTCTCCGAGACCCAGGCAGGCAAGAGCGTGCTGCCCTGGACCCATCCCCTGAATTTGGGCGGCGTCGGCGTGACCGGCGGCCAGGCGGCCAACGTGATCGGAAAAGACGCGGACGTGATCATCGCCGTGGGCACCCGCCTCACCGACTTCACCACCTGCTCCAAGTGGCTGTTCAAGGAAAACGCCAAGGTGGTTTCCCTCAACATCTGCCCCTTCGACGCGGTGAAGATGGACGGGGAACCCATCATTTGCGACGCCAGAGAAGGCTTGACCGCCCTGACAGCCGCTTTGAAGGATTACCGCTATCAGCACGGGGACAAAGTGAAAGCCGCCCGGGACGACTGGAACGCCATCGTGGACGGCTGGTATGCCAAGAACGATCAGCCCGGCCTTACGCAGACCCGCGCTTTGGGCATCATCAACGAATTCATGCAAAAAACAGACGTAGCCGTGGGCAGCGCGGGCAGCCTGCCGGGCGATATGCAGCGCCTGTTCCGCCCCGGCGAGCGGGACACCTACCACATGGAATACGGCTTCTCCAACATGGGGTATGAGACCAACGGCGCTTTGGGCGTGAAGCTGGCCTGCCCGGATCGGGAGGTGTATTCCTTCTTCGGGGACGGCACCTATCTGATGGCCCATTCCGAGCTGGTCACCTGCCTCCAGGAGCATTTACGGGTACACTTCTGCCTGTTCGATAACTCCGGCTGGGGCTGCATCGAAAATTTGCAGAACAACCAGGGCAACGACACTTTCGGCACCGTGTTCCGCTTCCGCGACCCCGTAACCGGCGAGCTGGACGGCCCCGTGATGCCGCTGGATTTCGCCAGGAGCGCCGAAGGCTACGGCCTGAAAGCCTATTCCATCCACACGGAGGAAGAACTGAAAGCCGCCCTGAAAGACGCTCTCACCCAGGAAAAGCCTGTCCTCTATGACATCAAGGTGCTGGCCGGCTCCATGACCCCCGGCTATGAAAGCTGGTGGCGCGTGGGCGTGGCGGAGGTTTCCACACAGCCAAGAGTGCAGGCGGCCTACGGCGACTTGATGGAACACGTGAAAGAGACCAGGAAGTTCTAAGACGGATAGGAGTTGAGAGTGGAGAGTTGGGAGTTGAGATATTATTTGCCGGTAAATTCATATGCTGGATTTACACGAACAATTGATAATCAAGATAAACCTCAACTCTCCGCTCTCAACTCTCAACTCAAAAAATTTACGCTGAAAGGATGAACCGTCATGCTTGATCCAAATAAAGTAAGGTTAGCAATCGCGCCCATCGGCTGGACCAACGACGATATGCCCGATTTGGGCGGGGAAAACACCTTTGAACAGTGCGTCAGCGAAATGGCGCTGGCGGGCTTCAAGGGCAGCGAAATCGGCAACAAGTACCCCCAGGATGTGGCCGTATTAAAGCACAAATTGGACGTGCGGGGCCTGCAAATCTGCAACGCCTGGTTTTCCACCCTGTTCACCTCCGAACCCTATGAAGTGACCATCAAAAACTTCATCGCCCACCGCGACCGGCTGCACGCCCTCGGCGCGAAGGTGATCGGCGCGTCCGAGCAGGGCGATTCCATCCAGGGCAAGGACGTGAACATTTTCGGCAGCCAGAAGGCCGTTTGGACGGACGAGCAATGGAAGCTGATCGCCAAGGGCTATAACGAATTGGGCGCCCTGGCCCAGGAAAAGGGCATGACCCTCACCTGCCACCACCACATGGGCACCGGCGTGCAGACGGCGGAGGAAATCGACCGCTTCATGGCGGAAGTGGACCCGGACAAGGTGTTCCTGCTCTTTGACAGCGGCCACCTCACCTTCGCCGGCATAGATCCCCTGCCGATTCTCAAAAAGTACATTTCCCGCATCCGCCACATCCACTTGAAGGACGTGCGCCTGCCCATCCGCGACCAGGCCCGGAAGGAAGGCTGGAGCTTCCTCACCGCCGTGCGCAACGGCGTATTCACCGTGCCCGGCGACGGGGATGTGGACTTCGCCCCCATCTTCCAGGTGATCGAGGAAAGCGGTTACGAAGGCTGGGTGGTGGTGGAGGCGGAGCAGGATCCCGCCAAAGCCAATCCCTTCGAGTACGCCCAGATGGCCCGGAAGTACATCCGGGAAAAGACCGGCCTGTAAAGGAGAATTCCCGTGAAAAAAATTCTGTCCCTGCTGTTGGCGGCCCTGCTGCTCCTTTCCGCTGCCGCCGCCCTGGCGGAAAGCGAACTGCCGTCCCTCCGTGAAATCTACGCGGACAAATTTGATTTCGGCGCCGCCGTGCCCGGCATGTCGGCTGCCAACAAAAGCCGCATGGATTTCTGCGCCACCCAGTTCGTGATTTTCACGCCCGAAAACGAGCTAAAGCCCAATTCCGTGCTGAACGTAACGGCGTCCCGGAAGCTGGCGAAGGAGGACGAAACCGCCGTGGCCGTGCGTTTCGACGCGGCCAAGCCTTTGCTCAACTACGCCAAGGAAAACGGCCTGAAGGTTCACGGTCACGTGCTGGTGTGGCATTCCCAGACCCCGGACGCGTTTTTCCACGAAGGGTACGAGGTCGGCAAGCCCCTGGTTTCCCGGGAAGTGATGCTGGCCCGGCTGGAAAACTACATCAAGGCCGTCATGGAATACATGGACGCGAACTATCCCGGCGTGGTCGTGTCCTGGGACGTGCTGAACGAAGCGGTGAACGACGGCGCGTCCAACCTGCGCGGCTCCAACTGGTTGAAAATCATCGGCCAGGATTACCCGGCCCGGGCCTTTGAGTACGCCCGGAAATACGCGCCGGAAGGCACCCTGCTCTTTTACAACGATTACAACACCGCCCTGGAACCCAAGCAGACGGGCATCGTGAACCTGCTGAAAACCCTGATCGCCGAAGGCAACATCGACGGTTACGGCTTCCAGATGCACATCGACGCGGACAATCCCTCCAATGCCAAGATCGAAAACGCGGTGAAGCGCATTGCCGCCTTAGGCTTAAAGCTCCGCGTCAGCGAATTGGACGTGGGCATTCCCAACACCTCCGAAGCGTCCCTGGCAAACCAGGCGAAGAAGTACGCCGACGTCATGCGGATCCTGGACAAGTACGCCGATCAAGTGGTCGCGGTGCAGGTGTGGGGCGTATCGGACAACGTAAGCTGGCGGTCGGCCAATTCTCCCCTGCTGTTCGACAAAAATTTGAAGCCTAAGCCCGCCTTCTGGGCGGTGGCTGACCCAAGCGCCTATTAAACCCCTGTTAAACTTCATCACTTCATCAGGCCGGGCAGATCGCCCAGCCTGAACTGTATAAAGATACGCGCTTTCCCCATTTCCCATATATTGCAAATTCCAACGGAAGCGCGCACTGTGCGTCCGCTTGCGCGGCGGATTGAATAAACTCTTATTTGAACGCCTATTGTTGTTTCATAGCGGTCTCAACCTGTTCCGGGAAGCGCTGCGGCAGGCCGGGGAAAACTACCGCATGAGCCAGCGGAGGCTTTACGACAGCGCCAAGGCGGACCCGGACGTGCAGGCGTACTTGGAGGCGGTGAAGGACGACATCACGCCGGAAGCGGCGCGGGAGGAAGCGGACGCGCTGGCAAGCAGGCTGTTCGCGCGGACGGAAAAAGGCTGGATCGCCCAGCATATGGACGAATACGAGCAGGGATTTGAAAAATTCAAGGAAGCGCTGCGACGGTTCACCAGGGGGGAAAGCAAGAGCCTGCCCCGCGCCATCACCGATCAGGGCTTGGACGCGCCGGAACAGGCGCTTTATCCCGTGCTGGCCTACGCCGGGCGGCAGATGGTGACCGCGGAAACCCAGGCGGAAAAGGCCGGAAGCGGGGAGCGCAAGGAGCTGCGGGCCGGGGCCATGGACGCGGAATACATGCGGGCCGTGGAGAACGGGGACGAGGAAACGGAACAGCGGATCGTGGACGAGGCGGCGAAAGAGGCGGGGTATACGCCGGTGGTGCGTTATCATCAAACCGGCGCAGAGTTTACAGTTTTCTCAAATGCAAATCCCGAAGCCGGAGCGAATGACGATGAAACGCCTAACGGAATCTTTTTCAAGGACAATGACCATGATATAGGCGTTGGCGGCGATTACGTAAAAACCGGGCACGGCGGCAGCGTGCAAATGCCCGTATATCTGAAAACAGAGAACATGTTGCATTTCAAAGACAGGAAAGACGCTCGCGCTTGGTACATGAAAAATGTACCGGGATATAAAGAAGAAAGCGAAGCGTGGGATAAAAGGTACAATGAAAAATACAAGCCGCAATTTGATGCGATTGAGGATGAAGAATTTAACCCGGAAACAACAGCGGAACGGTATGAAGAATTAGATCAGCAAGAAGAAGCGCTGATAAAAGAAATGGGGGAGGAAGAAAGAAAGTACAGAAGAAAAACGAGAGAAACCCTCAACAACTTCTTTATTGATGGCAATAGCGGCTATGATGGTATAGAACTGGATTATGACGGACATCGGTATATTGACGGAAAACGGGAAAACGTACACACATATATTGTGTTTAACAATACACAAGTAAAATCCGCCGACCCGGTGACATACGACGACAACGGCGAAGTGATCCCGCCCAGCGAGAGGTTCAACGAGGGGAAGGGGGATATTCGGTTTGAAATGAGAGCGCCGGGGAGAGGAAGCCAAGAGGATTACAGCTATGATGCGCTTGTTGCGAAGCCGGATATGGAGATTACAAGACTTAAAACTGTTACAAATGAAGAATTGAATGAATTAAGGGAGGGAAGTAAATCAGATTTTGCAAGCGATGTTTTAAATGAAATAAAAAACAGGAATGGAGGAACAACAACAATTTACAATCCTGATAGTAAAAGGAATGTATTTGTAGGCAGAAAAAGCATTATTCATTCAATTCCAAGAAAAATAACAAAAGGTGCAGCGGAAGTTTCTTTTGGAATTGACAGTATCATAAAAAATGCAGTTGCGGCAAATGAAATGAATGAACATAAAGGAAGCAATTTTGCAACTGTACTTCTTGGAATTGGCGAAACAGATGAATCATATTATGGTGTTCGCATTATTGTAAATAATTACAGTTCAGAAGCAGAAAAAATAGATGTTGTTCATGCAATATCAAAAAGTGAAATAAAAAAGGAGGGTGTCGTCTTGAAGACGCTCGGGTTGCCGACAAAGTCGGACACCAATTCACCCTCTAAAATCAGGATAGCAGATTTTTTGAATCTTGTCAAGGATTCAAAGCTTGAGTTTCCGTATTCTATTCAGAGCTTGTGGTTCTAACACTCGACATTATCAATAAAAACAGCTCTATCACAATTGTTTATTGACTGCATACCGCAA
>CAJOJQ010000001.1 GCA_905234985.1 uncultured Christensenellaceae bacterium | reverse complement strand
GCCAACGGATGAGAGAAGGGCGGTGACACAGGTGCCGATGTTCTGCCCCATGATGATCGGTATCGCCGCGCCGTAGCTGACCTGTCCGGTGGATGCCAGCGCCTGCAGGATGCCCACGGAAGCGGAACTGGATTGGATGATCGCGGTCAGCACCGTACCGGCCAGTACGCCCAGGATGGGATTCGTGAATAGAAGAAACAGATTGCGGAATTCCGGAATTGCTTTCAAGCCGGATACCGCCCCGCTCATGGTTTCCATTCCGAACATCAGCGTTGTGAAACCCAAAAGGATCAAGCCGGTATCCTTCTTCCGGGCACTTTTGGAAAACATATAAAGTATGGTTCCGATCAGAGCCAGTATGGGCGTGAAAGAGCTGGGCTTGAGCAATCGTACCCACAGCGCGTCGCTGCTGATCCCGCTGAGGCTCAATATCCAGGCGGTAACGGTCGTACCGACATTCGCGCCCATGATGACGTTGATCGCCTGCTTCAGGGTCATGAGTCCCGAATTAACGAAACCGACGACCATGACGGTGGTTGCCGACGAGCTTTGTATGATTGCGGTGATGCCAAGCCCTGTTAAAAAGCCCGTCATCTTTGTGCTTGTCATCTTTGACAGCAGGCTTCTCAGCTTCCCGCCCGCGCTCTTCTCAAGGGCCTGTCCCATCACACTCATGCCGAACAGGAACAGGCAGAGCCCGCCAACCATCTCCAGAATATTGAATATGTCCACTCGATTCTCCCCCTTGTCATCTCACAGGATGGACTGTATTGTTTCCTGTACAAAGATAAAGTGTACAGGGAAAGAATCAAATGCATTATCGGCGAAGAATCAAATCCATGTAAAGTCACATATAACGAAGAAAACCGTCGATAGGGAAAACCAGGCAAAAGAAAACAGACTGCGGACTTACTGCTTTATATAGTTGTGATCTCGCTATATTTCCCGGGCACACAGACTATTTCTATGCCCCGCTGCAGCCTTAATCTAATAGACAAAGATACATATGGCGCATCCCAGAACTTGTCATGATGCTCATACAAATTATCAATCCCTTCTGGTGAGTCAGGCCTTCACCTCTGTCCCACCAATCAGCGTGAACACCATCGTCTTGTCCTTGCCCACGGTCACATAGTCCACCAGGCTGCCCCAGAGCGCTTCGTCGAATTCCGAAACTGCCTTGGGCAGCTTTTCCAGTTCCGTGATAAACCGCTCGAATTCCCGCCTGCGGATGCCGCGCTGACGGATGTCGGCAGCCACCTTTTCGCGCTCCGCCTTGGTAGCCTCGTAACAGCTGACCGCAGCATCGTAGGCGGCGTTGTAATCATCCTGGTTCTGTGCCACTCTGGCGTTCTGGGCGATCAGTTCCTGGACCATTTCTATTGCTGCTTCTTTTACAGGGGTTTTTGCTGAGATAGAAAATACATCGGTTAGAAGAAGATAAACTATGAACAAAAGAGCCTCCACTGATCAAGTTTGATCGCGGAGGCTTTTTTGTAGACTTTGATCTGAAACTTCCCTCTCAGAGCGTATTTCGTCAAGCGAAAGGATGGATTCTCCATCTTTTTGCTTTCCATTGCCTTAGAATCCAAAAAGGCAAGACATACCACTGTATATTGTATTAATAGATAAAATGGCATACTATATATTGCGTGTTTAAGAAGCGACTGAATCATCAGGAGAAGTTGGTCAATCTGTAATCATTTGAAAATGCCTCAAGGCATCTTCTATAGCCTTTTCTTTTTCTGGCGGGCACTGCGGAACACGATTGCCTTCTGTTTTGGGCTTATTGTAGCAATCCCGTTCAATGATACCGTGCTTTGCCTTCACTTGAGCAATATACAGGCAGGAGACCTTCAAGCCGGTATGCTCCAGCACATAGGCTTTGATTTCCTCATAGGTTGCCTTGGTTTCTGCTTTTGTTACGTCCAGCTCCGTCATATCCAGATCAATGTCGATATGTGGGGCAGATCTGATTTTGGACAATAAACAAACCGTCTCGCAATGTCCTGTCCAGCAAAACATATCCACAGGCTGACACTGATCGGCCTGATAACCATTCGCGCACAAAATCTTCGCGTCCCGGGCCAGGGTGGCGGGGTCGCAGGAGACGTAAACCACGCGGCGGGGGGCGGCGGCGGCGATGGCGCGGAGGACGGGTTCTTCGCAGCCCTTGCGGGGCGGGTCGAGCACGATCACGTCGGGGCGCAGGCCCTGGGCCACCATCTGGGGCAGCAGATCTTCTGCGGCGGCGGCGTGGAATTCGGCGTTGGAAACGCCGTTGACGCGGGCGTTTTCCTCCGCGTCCCGGATGGCCTGGGGCACGATCTCAATACCCACCACTTTTTTCGCGTGGCGGGCCAGCAGCAGGGAAATGGTGCCCGCGCCGCAGTACAGGTCGGCTACCAGTTCATTGCCGGTGAGCCCGGCGAAGTCCACGGCGGTCTGATACAGCTTTTCAGTCTGGACGGGGTTCACCTGGAAAAAGGACTGGGGAGAGAGGGCGTATTGCAGGCCGCACAGGGTATCCTGCAAGCGCTCTTCCCCATACAGCAGGCGGCTTTCGGGGCCTAAAATCACATTGTCCCCCCGGCGGTTGATATTCAGGTACAGGGAACACAGCCCCGGCACGCCCGCCCGGAGCATGGCGGTCAGCTCCCGTTCGTGGGGCAGGGACGCGGCGGCGGCGACGATTACGGCCATGACCTGGCCGGAACGGGAAACGCGGCTCATGACGTGGCGGATGAGGCCCGCGCGGGTTTCCTCATGATAAGGTTCCACCTCGAATTTTTCCATCCACCGGCGCAGGGTGGCGGATACTTGGTCGCTTTCCCGCTTGGCGATGAGACAGCCGTCAATGTCGATGATCCGGTGGCTGCGGGGAGCGTAAAAACCGATCTGGGGCACGCCCTTTTCCCCGCCCACGGGCAGGGCGGTCTTGTTGCGGTAGCGCCAGGGGTCGTCCATGCCGATGACGGGCCGCACAGCCACATCCAAGCCCCCGATGCGGGAAAGGGCGTCCCGCACCCGCTCCCGCTTCATTTGCAGGGAGGCTTCATAGGTCATGTGCTGGCACACGCACCCGCCGCATTTTTCGTAATAGGGGCAGGGGGGCGTCACCCGGCTTTCCGAGGGCGCAAGCACTTGCAGGGTCTTCAAAAAGGCGTGGGTCTTTTCCACTTTCTGCGCCCGGGCAATCACCGTCTCCCCCGGCAGCGCGCCCTGCACGAACAGGGTAAGACCCTCCAGGTGGGCGATGCCCATTTCCCCGCCGAAGCGCTCGACGGTCACCGTGATTTCATCGTTTTTCCGCAGCATGGTCATTATTCCAATCCAAATCGTATTCTTCCAGCGGGGTCAAGTCGTATTCATCGACGATCCGCACGTGAACAGGCCGGGCATACCCTCTGCTTTTGAGATAGCCAAGCATGAACCGCAGATTTGCTTTGCAGCAATCATCGTTTCCAAAACAGAGGATATAGCGCCGGGACAGATCGAGATGAATGATGGGCGACATTTTTTCCGCGTAATCCGCTTTCGAAACACCCCAGAAGGAGGCTCGGCTCGCAATGAAGTCTCCGTCAAAGGAGAAGCCGGGACAGCTTCCTTTGGAAAGATCGTCGCGGAACGGGATGGCCTGAACGCCGGGCTGCTTCCTGTTCATCAGCTTCATCATTTCGTCGCCCGCGACAATATAGACAGGCGCTTCTTTCATCAAAGGATCCGTATCGTTCATGATATTACGATCCTTTTCTGTCCTGAATGATGCCAACGGCCAGGAAAACCACCCCGACAATCAGCGCGGCAACCGCCGCGATGGGCAGAGCCGGGCCGGTATAATCCAGCCCCGCGCGGAACAGCTCATTGCTCTTGGTGGAAAAATTGCTCATGTAGATCGCCGCGGTCACATACCGCGCGGCCATCAGAATGGACGCAATCAGGCAGAACACAGCGCCAACGCCTTTGTTATTCATGGTGATACCTCCTGATATTTATTCTTCCACGATCTTCCGCGCTTCCATATAATAGCGCTTTTCGTTGGCCTCGCCCATGGAGAAGGTTTTGCGGGGCAGGGGGCCGTCCTTCGCCACGGCGGGGAACAGCAGGGATTTGGGCATGGGGGGCAGCAGGACGCCCACGGCGTTTTCCTTTTGCACGATGTCCCGCACGGCGTCCTCCCCGTGAACGTAATCCAGGTTCAGGCCGGAAACTTTATCCAAAAGCTGCTGCACGGTACCCACGGGCAGAGCGTGGAGGGCGTGGCCGATGCGGAAGGACAAATCGCCGCATTTGGTGACCACGGTCAAATCCGGATTTTCGCTTGTCGGCTGCAAATCCGCTTCCTTCAGCATGGAAAGCACAGCCTCCCCGGTCTGCCCGAAAATCACCCGATGGATGGGTTCAAAAATCAGCGCGTCGTCATAGATGTTGTTCAGTTCCACCATGGCGAAGCGGGCGGGATGGATTTCCTGTTCTTCCGGCGCAAGGGTGGCTTTCACCTCCAGCCAATGGGCCTTGGCGGTGGCAAGGGAATGGTTGCCGTCGCCCACGGCCAGCAGGATGCCGCCCTGGGGCAGTTTCCCCTGCAAAGCGGTCAGCGCTCCGGCGATTTGGGAAAGCGTTTCTTCATCCTCCACGGCCCAGCCCCGTGCGCGGCCCCCGTTCAGCAATAGGGGCGTATCATACACGGGCCGCAAATTGTCCCGCTTCGCGTAGACCGGCTCGATCACCGTGCGCTCCGGGTCGTCGCACAGCAGCAGGATGTGGGACAGTTCCAGCTTCGCCCCTCTGCGCACCTTCTGGCGCGGGGGGATGCGGGCCACGATAGTGCCCTCCGTGGGCCGGATGAGGGATTTTGTGCCGACCGCGAAATCGTAGGCTTCCAGATCCACGGTCATGACCAGCCCCAGACGGGGGCCGGACTGGGTGGTGCGCTCCAACAGCACCATGCCCCGCACGGCTTCCGTCAAAATGCCGTCATTCAAATACCGCGTCATGGCGGCCTGCACCTTGGGCACCCGCACGTCGCTTTCGTCCAAATACGCTTCGGGAATAATCAGGCGCAGGGCAGAAGGGGCGACGCCCACCTGCGCGTCCGCCTGCTCCCATTTGTCCCTCTGGGCGGTGTACTGATCGCAGGCCACCATGGCCCATTTTTCCATGTCTTCACCGGGCTTTGGCAGATAAAAAATCCCCGGCTTCGCGCATAAACCCTTGAACATATTCATAATGATCGCCTCCCAATCTTTGATAAAGCGTTATTCGTGCAATTCCAGCGGCAGGCCGTCGGGATCGAAAAAGAAGGTCATTTTCTTCCCCGTGAAGGTATCGCCGCGGATGGGTTCGCAGGGAATGCCCATTTCCTTGAGTTCCGCCACGGTATCCTCCACGCTGTCCACCTGGAAAGCCAGATGGCGCAGGCCGCAGGCTTCGGGCCGGTTCACCCGCTTGGGGGGATTCTTCACGCCGAAGATTTCCAGCTCCGTCCCTTCGTTGACTTTTAGGTCCAGCTTCCAATCGTCCCGCTCTGGCCGGTAGTTTTCCCGCACGACGGAAAAGCCTAATTTGTTCACGTAAAAATCCCGGGAAACAGCGTAGTCGGACACGATGACAGCCACGTGATGGATTTGGGAAAGCCGCATGGCCAGCCCTCCTTTGTTTGATGGTAAAGTGCTTTGGAGAACATGGAAATCATACCATATTCCGCCCCCGGCGGTCAATGACGGGATGAAAGACAAGGGAGAATTTTCTCATGAAATTCTCATGCTGTTTTTCTTGAATTCTCAGGAAGACGTGGTAAAATGTGCCCGTAACCGGGAAACAAAGAAAACAATGGGAGGAAACAACATGGAGAAGAAACTTTACAAGAGCAAGACCAATAAGAAGGTCGCCGGCGTGTGCGGCGGCATCGGCGAATACTTCAACATCGACCCCACCCTGGTACGCTTAGGCTTCGTGGCCCTGTCCTTCCTGGCGGGCGGCGGGCTGCTGGTGTACATCATCGCGGCCATCATCATTCCGGATCAGGTGGATGCGTAACATGCTGAGCTTAGCTGGAAATTTGGTATGGCTGCTGTGCGGCGGCCTGATCAGCTGCCTGAGCTGGGCCGTCGCCGGGCTGCTGTGGTGCGTCACCATCGTGGGCATCCCCATCGGGGTTCAATGCTTCAAGTTCGCACAGCTTGCTCTTTCACCCTTCGGAAAGGACGTGTCGTATGAAGGGGGCGCGATGTCCTTTCTGGTGAACGTCATTTGGTTCTTCGTATCGGGTATCGAACTGGCGCTGATTCATTTCATCTTAGGCGTGATTCTGTGCGTCACCATCGCGGGCATCCCCTTCGGCATGCAGTTTTTCAAATTCGCCAAGCTGTCCCTGGCCCCCTTCGGCGCACATGTGATATAAAAAATTTGATCTTGCCCTGAAACCGGCTCTTCGCGGGCCGGTTTTTGCTTGGAATGAAATCGTCCTTCTGTACTTTCTGGCAAAAGTTCAAATGATTATTGACAGTCTGCACCAAACGGCGTATAATAAAAATCAAGAATTGCACAAGGCTTTTTTCGTGCTGTTTTGCTGTGAAAACAGTGTTTTTATAGTTCGTTCAATAAAAGAGAAGGGGGCAAAACGAATGAGCACAAAAAACATCACCAAGCCAAAGAAAAAGACGAAGGCGGGCAGCAACGGATCATCTTTTGACAATCTGGAGATCTTCCTGCTGCATCTGCCCACCACCATCTGGTATCTGGTGTTTTGCTACGCGCCCATGTTCGGCGTGATTATCGCCTTCAAAAAATACAAGCCCAAGATGGGCAAGAGCTTCCTGTGGTCGCTGTTCAACAACAGCAAATGGTGCGGGCTGGACAACTTCAAGTTCCTGATCGAATCCAGCTACTTTGAAACCATGATCAAAACCACGGTGCTGTACAACATCGTGTTCATCATTCTGGGCATCCTCATTCCCGTCACCCTGGCCATTCTGTTCAATGAAATATACTCCAAAAAACTGGCCAAGACCTGCCAGACCATGATGTTCCTGCCCCACTTCTTAAGCTGGGTGGTCATCAGCTACTTCGTGTACGCCTTCCTGTCCACCGACTTCGGCCTGGTGAACAACGCCGCCAAAGCCCTGGGCATGGTACCGGCGGACGCGAGAAACCACAACTGGTATCAGGATAAAAACTTCTGGATGTACTTTCTGGTATTCCTGAACATATGGAAGGGCATGGGCTACAGCATGGTGGTGTACATGGCCTCCATCAGCGGCATCGACGCCGAATTGTACGAGGCCGCCCTCATCGACGGGGCCACCAAGACCCAGCAGGTGAAGTATATCACCCTGCCCCTGCTGCGCCCCACCATTTCCATCATGTTCATCCTGGCCGTGGGCAACATCTTCCGCAGCGACTTCGGCCTGTTCTATCAGGCTACCCGCAACTCCGGTGCGCTGACAGACGTGACCCAGACCATCGACGTATACGTGTACAAGGCCCTGCTGGAACGCTCCGACGTGAACTTCTCCTCCGCTGCGGCCTTCCTGCAGTCCGTGGTGGGCTGCCTCACCATCGTGGGGGCCAACCTGCTGGTCAAGAAAATCGACCCCGAAGCGGGCCTGTTCTGATACGTCGGTGTGAATGAAGGGAGCGATCAAGATGGCAAAGAAAGAAAAGCAATCCGTTCTGCAATATACCCGGGTCAAGCCTGTTACCAACGTATTTATCAGCATCCTGTTCATCTTCCTGGGTCTGATCTGCCTCATGCCCGCCCTGCTGGTGCTCATTGTGTCCTTCTCCTCGGACGTGTCCATCCGGTATCAGGGCTACAGCTACATCCCCATGTCCTGGAGCCTTGAATCCTACGCCTATCTGGTGAAGCAGTCCGGCTACATCGGCCGCGCGTTCCTGAACTCCATCGGCATCACTATCGTGGGCACCCTGCTGGGCCTGGTCACCACCTCCACCATGGGCTTTGCCCTCAGCCGCCCCAACTACCGCCTGCGCAAATTCTTCACCTGGTTCATCTTCATCCCCATGCTGTTCAGCGGCGGTTTGGTGGCCAGCTACATGATCAACACCCAGATCCTGATGATGAAGGATACCTACGCGGCGCTGGTGCTGCCCATCTGCTGCTCCAGCTTCTACTGCATCATCATGCGCACCTTCTTCCAGACCACCGTGCCGGACGCGGTGATCGAATCGGCCAAGATCGACGGCGCGCGCATGATCCGCATTTTCGTGCAGATCGTTTTGCCCATTTCCCTGCCCGCCATCGCCACCATCGGCCTGTTCCTCACCTTCGCCTACTGGAATGACTGGATGATGGCGAAATACTACATCTCCGGCAATAAGCACGATTTGTTCCCCCTCCAGTACGTGCTGATCTCCCTGGAAGAAAACATTTCCTTCCTCACCAGGAACGCCAGCAACATGGCCGCAGGCGAGCGGACGAACATCCCCTCGGAAACCGTGCGTATGGCCATGGTGGTGATTTCCGTGCTGCCCATCGCCTGCTCCTACCCCTTCTTCCAGAAGTATTTCGTTTCCGGCCTCACCATCGGCGCCGTCAAGGGCTGATACAATATTTTGACAGTTTTTGCATGAATTTGCAAGAAAACTGTAAGAAACGGCAAAGAAAAGTGATTGACAGACAAAGGTGAATGTGCTAAGATATCGGTGACAAAAAAAGGATTACAACAGCGCGGGGCTTTGCGCTGTGTAAGAATAAAAAAGGAGGAATTCCAGGTATGAAGAAACTCGTTTCCTTACTCATGGCGGCCATCATGGTTCTGAGCATGATGTCCTTCATCTCCTTCGCTTCCGCCGAAGAAGAGATCGTCCACCTCAAGTGGGCGCAGGGCAACGGCCCCGCTCCCATCGACAACGACATCGTGGTTGCCCGGCTGAATGAGATCAGCCGCGAAGCCATCGGCGTGGAAGTGCAGATCGACTACATGACCAGCGACGAAATGCAGCTCGTTATCGCCAACGGCGGTGAGGGCTACGACATTTTCTACAGCTGCTCCTGGTTCAACAACTATTTCGACAACGTGTCCAAGGGCACCTTCGCGAACCTGTGGGGCAAGATCCAGGAATGGACTCCCGACCTGTTCGCCCTCCTGCCCGAGGAATGGTGGGAAATGGCCCGTTCCGCTGACGGCGGCCTGTACGGCGTCGTCGACAGGAAGGACGTTGCCGGTATCAACTCCATCCTGTACGATCCGGAAATCGCCAAGGCTGCTGGCATCGAAGTGCCCTCCTCCATCAGCGCCTGGGACGAAATGACTCCCTACCTGACCGCTCTGCAGAGCGCCATGGACGCTGATCCCACCCTGGGCAAGTATGCCGTGAACGTGGGCGGCGCTCCCGCCGGTATGGAATCCTCCTTCGACTTCATCGACCGTATCCCGCTGATCGGCGTCATCTTCGGCACCACCAAGGTGGTCAGCGTGTTCGATGATCCCGGCGTCACCGAGCGTTACTACACCATGCATAAGTGGAACCAGATGGGCTTCGTGAACCCCGACGCCGCCACGCTGGATGAAAACTCCATCGACAGCAAGCTGCATCACATCGGCTTCACCCAGGCCTGGACCGGTTACAGCTACTATGGCAGCCGCGGCTTCTCCACCGAGTATGCCCGCTATGCCGGCCCCGTCCTGTCCACCGACCTGCTGCTGGGTTCCCTGCAGTGCATCTCCGCCGCTCTGGAAGAGGATGAAGCCCGCTTCAAGAAGGCTCTCCAGTTCCTCGAACTGCTCTGCACCAACAAGGAATACCGCGACACCATCGGCTACGGCATCGAAGGCGTACACTTCAACTACTACGATGTGAACGACATCGACGGCAACTACCTGGGCAAGGCTGTTGTGCGTACCGAACTGGGCCGCAGCAACTATAGCCCCTGGAACTTCAACCAGGGCAACTATTCTCTGCTGACCCCGGCCTTCGCGCTGGAAGAAGTTGAGCATGGTCATCCCCTGGTCAATCAGTGGGATCTGTACTACAAGGAAATCGAAGGCGCTCCTGTGTCCACCATCGCTGGCTTCCAGTTCAACAACCAGGAACCCATCGATTTCACCCAGGCCTACACTGAAATCGCCAACATCAAGGCTCAGTACTTCTCTGCCATCCAGTGCGGCGCCGTCGATCCCGACGATCCCGAACTGGGCATTCCCGCCATGCGGGCCAAGATGGAAGCTGCCGGCCTGAACGACATCATCGCCGAAGCGCAGCGTCAGCTGGATGCTTACCTGGCTTCCAAGTAATTCTCATTCTCCAGCAATACCGGGGCCGTGCGAAAGCACGGCCCTATTTTAATACGCGATTGTTCATGCGATTTTTCCGGAACGCTTGTCAAGATGTATTTTATATGGTAAAATAGTGTGTCTCTTTATGAGCCTTTGGATGGAGGAACACCATGATTCACATTTATTTAGACGCTATGGGCGGCGACAACGCCCCCCAGTGTACCGTAGAGGGAGCCAAGGAAGCCCTGCGGGCGGACAAGGACCTGAAAATCACCTTGGGCGGGCCTAAGGCGGAGATCGAACCGCTGCTCAAGGATTGCGACGATATCCGGGATCGGCTGCTGATCGACGACTGCGCCGAAATCATCACCAATCACGACGCGCCGGTGATGGCCATCCGGCAGAAGAAAAATTCCGCCCAGGTGAAGGGCATGCTTTTGGTGCGGGAAAAGGGGGCGGACGGCTTCGTCTCCGCCGGGAGCACCGGGGCCACCTTAGCGGGCGGCATGTTCCGCTTAGGCCGCATCGAGGGCGTCGAAAGGCCCGCCCTGGCGCCGCTGCTGCCCAACGGCAAGGGCTTTTTCTGCCTCATCGACTGCGGGGCCAACGTAGACTGTCTGCCCCAGTACCTGCCCCAGTTCGGAGTCATGGGCGCGGCGTACCTGAAAGCCGTGCGCGGAATCGAAAACCCCCGGGTGGGCCTGGTGAACATCGGCGCGGAGGCCGAAAAGGGCAACGCCCTGGCGAAGGCGGCCTATCCCCTGATGGAAAAAGCGCCCTTCAACTTTGTGGGCAACATCGAGGGCCGGGACATTACCGCCGATCTGGCCGACGTGGTGGTGTGCGACGGGTTTTCCGGCAATCTGATTTTGAAATTCATGGAAGGCGTAGCGGGCACCCTGCTCGGCATGATCAAAAAGGAAATGTACGCCGATTTCCGCAGCAAGATGGGCGGCCTGCTCGCCAAGCCCGCCTTTAAGCGCGTGAAAAAAGCCATGGATTACACCGAAGTGGGCGGCGCTCCCCTGCTGGGCGTCCGGGGCGTAGTGGTGAAGGCCCACGGTTCCAGCAACGCCCACGCTATCGCCTGCGCGATCCGCCAGGCCGTGCTGATGGTGCGGAAAAACCTGGTTGAATCCATAGAAAAAGAAATATCCAAGCAATTGCAAGCAGAATGAAGGAGGAGAAACCAATGGTATACGAAACGGTAGCCGGCATGATCGCCAAGCAGCTGAAAATGGACGTGAAGGACGTGACCCCCGATAAGCGCCTGGTGGAGGACCTGAAAGCGGACAGCGCCAACGTGATGGTACTCATCATGGATCTGGAAGACGCCTTCAACATGACGGTGGACGACACCGCCATCACCACCCTGCGCACCGTGGGCGACGTGGTCAAGTACATCGAGGCCCATCAATAATCCAAACATCACATGACGCCGGGGGCGGATGCAGCAATCCGCCCCCGCGGATTGCTTAAAGAAGGTAACAGAGAACATGTCGGATTACGCGGCACTGGAACAGGCCATCGGCCATTCCTTCCGGAAGTCGGCGCTGCTCAAGCAGGCGCTGACGCATCCATCCTTGGGCCACGGTCATAATCAGCGGCTGGAATTTTTGGGCGACGCGGTGCTTGAGCTGTGCGTGAGCGAAAAGATCTACGAGCAGCACCCGGAAATGCACGAAGGGGCCATGACGCGCCTGCGCCAAAAGCTGGTGCGGGAAGAAAAACTGGCCGAAGCCGCCCGGCAGGTGAATTTGGGCCAGGCCCTGCGCATGGACAAAAGCTGTGAAACCGGCGGCGGGCGGGAGAACCCTTCCGTGCTGTGCGACACCTTTGAAGCGGTGCTGGCCGCCGTGTACCTGGATGGAGGCTTGGACGCCGCCCGGGAAATGGTGCTGCGGCTCATCGGCGACTGCTCCGAAACCGGGGAAGCCGACGCCAAGAGCGCCCTGCAGGAATACGTGCAGGCCCAGGGCCGGGATATGCCCACCTATGAGATTTTGGGCGAGGACGGCCCGCCTCATGAGCGGGTGTTCACCGCCGCCGTGTACCTGGAAGGCGCGGAAGCCGCCCGGGGAACAGGTACCAGCAAAAAGCGCGCCGAGCAGGAGGCCGCCGCCGCCGCGCTGGACACTTTGAAGCGTTCGGGGGAATAGGGGAAGCATGCGCCTTAAAAAACTGGAAATCCACGGGTTCAAATCCTTCGCCGACCGGACGGAAATCGTGTTCAATCAGGGCATCACGGGCATCGTGGGTCCCAACGGCTCGGGCAAAAGCAACATCGGCGACGCGGTGCGCTGGGTGCTGGGCGAGCAGAGCGCCCGGGTGCTGCGCGGCGCGAAAATGGAGGACGTGATCTTCAACGGCACCGCGAAAAGGAAGGCGGCGTCCTACTGCGAAGTGAATTTGGTCTTCGAGAACGAGGACGGGGCCTTAAAATCCAATTTCGCCGAGGTCATGGTCACCCGCCGGGTCTACCGCAGTGGGGACAGCGAATATTACCTGAACAAAACCGCCTGCCGCTTAAAGGATATCTTAGAGCTGTTCCGGGACACCGGCATCGGGCGGGAGGGCTATTCCCTCATCGGCCAGGGCCGCATTGACGAAATCCTCTCCGTCAAAAGCGAGGATCGCCGCCAGGTATTCGAGGAAGCCGCCGGGGTGATGACCTACCGGGTCCGCAAGGAGGACGCGGAACGGAAGCTGGCCCGCACCCGGGACAATTTAAGCCGGGTCAACGATATTTTGGAGGAGCTTTCCTCCCGGGTGGAGCCGCTGGAACAGCAGGCCGCCGTCGCCAAGGAATACTTGGAACTGGCGGAGCGCTTAAAGCACCTGGAAATCAACATTTTCCTGATCCGCCACGACAAGGTGAAGGATCGCATCGCTGCCCTGGATAAGACAATCGAGGGCCTCAAGGATGTGCTGCTGCACCATGAGGCGCGGCTCAACGAAAACGCCGCCGACCGGGAAAAGTTAGAGGAAGCCGCCGCTCTGCTGGAGCAGGAATTGGCGCAGGCCCGCCAGCGCCACTTAGCGGCGGGCGATACCCTGCACGAAATGCAGTCCCAACGGGATCGCACCGCCCACCAGATCGAATCCGGCAAGGAAAATTTGGCGCGGGTGGCCGGGGAAATCAGGGACGCCCTGCGCAGGCAGGAGGAACTGAAAGCCCTGTTCGATCAGGGCGAAGCGGACACCCAGAAAAGCGGCGAAGCGCTGCAAAAGGCCCAGGACGAATTGACCGGAGAGCAGCAAAAGCTGGATCGGTACCTCCAGGACGTACAGCAGAAGGAAGATATTTTGGATCGGCATAAGGCGGACATCCTGACCGCCATGAACCGCCTGTCCGACGCCCGGAACCAGCAGGCGCGGCAGCAGGCCATCGCCGCCCAGATGAAAAACCGCCTGACCGAAATCGAAACGAGCATCAGGGAGGGCGGGGAAAAGCAGCAGGCCTTGACCGCCACTCTCCGCGCTGCCGAGCAATCGGCCAGGCAGGTGGACGAGGGGCTGGAGCAGTTCAAAAACGACGCCGTGCAAACGGAAGCCAACCTGCGCGCCCTCACCCAGGAAACCCAGGAAAAGGCGGAACGGGCGCAGAGCCTGAACGCCAAATGCCAGGGAGACTGGAGCCGTCTTCGTCTCCTGGAGGAAATGAGCCGGGAAATGGAGGGCTACAGCCAGTCCGTGCGCAAGGCCCTTTCCTTCGCCCAGGAGGATTCCTCCGTTCGGGGCGTGGTGGCGCGGCTCATGCAGGTGCCCAAGGATTTGGAAACCGCCATTGACATGGTGTTAGGCGGCGCGCTGCAAAACATCGTCACCGAGGACGAGGAAGCCGCCAAGCGGATGATCGACTATCTGCGCAATAACCGTTTGGGCAGGGCCACTTTCCTGCCCATGACCAGCGTCAAAAGCCGGGTACTTACCAATGAGGAACGCCGCCTACTTTCCATGCCGGGGTGCTTGGGCGTAGCCAGCGAGCTGATTTCCTACGCGCCGGAATACCGGGGCATCATGGAAAATCTGCTGGGCCGCACTGTCATCGCGGAGGATCTGGACAGCGGCATTCCCATCATGCGGGCGGGCCGTCACGCCTTCCGTTTGGTGACCCTGTCCGGCGACGTGATGCACTCCGGCGGCTCCATGACCGGCGGCACGGCCCAGAAAAGCGCTGTGAGCCTGCTGGGCCGGGAGCGCGAAATCAAGGAAATGCGGGAAGCTCTGGCCGCGGAGCAAAAGGAGCTGCGGACGCTGCGGGAGCAATTGACGTCCATGCAGGGCCGGCGCGAGGAACTCAAGCGCCTGCGCAACGAAGCCATGGAGCGGGTGCATCAGGAGGAAATCGCCTCCGCCCGGGAACAGGAGCGGGTGTTCAACGCCAAGGCGGAACTGACCGCCGCTTCCCAGCAGTTGGAGCGCACCCGGGCCGCCCGGGATCAGCTCAACGAAAGCATCGAAGAAATCCAGCGTGACCTTGCCCAGGTCCAAACCCTGGCCCAGAACGAAACCATCGACCGGGAAGCCATGGACCAGAAAACGGAGGCCCTGCAAAAGGCCCTGCTGTCCGCCCGGGAGCAGGCCGACGCCCAGCGGGATTTGGTCACCAAAATGCGCCTGCAATACGCCGAGCTTACCTACGCTTTGGATACCTTGAAACGGGATAAGGCCCGGCGGGATCAGGAAAACGCCCAGTTGGCAAGCGCTTTGGAGCAATTGCGCCGAGAGCATGACAGCCGGGAAGCCCAACTGCGGGAAGCGGAGGAAGCGCTGAAGGCCCAGGAGGAAGCCTGCCGCGCCCAGGAAGCGCTGACGGAACAGGAAAAGGCCCAGGCCGACGCCCTGGACGCCCGCCGTCAGGAATTGGCCGCCAAGGAACGGGAATCCGTGCGGCAAAGCGAGGAAATCCACAAGGCTTACGACGAGGACAGCATGAAGCTGCACCGCACCGAATTGAGCCACGACCGGGCGGAAAACGACTTAAAGGTGATGACCGACCACATTTTCAACACCTACGATCTCACCTACGCCATGGCCGAAGAACTGCGCTGCGAAGGGCCTTTCGACCTCTCCGGCAGCGAAAAAGAGGCGGCGGGCCTGCGGGGCCGCATCCGGGAAATGGGCCACGTGAACGTGGGGGCCATCGAGGAATACGCCGCCACCAAGGAGCGCTTCGACGATATGACCGCCCAGCAGCAGGATTTGACCCGGGCGGAAAACGATCTGCAAACCCTCATTACCCGGCTGCTTTCCCAGATGGAAAAGCAATTTGTGGCCGAGTTTGACAAGTTAGGCGTGTATTTCAAGGAAACCTTCGCCCGGCTGTTCGGCGGCGGGTACGCGGAATTAAAGCTCACCGACCCGGACGACGCTCTGAACTGTGGCATCGAGATCATCGCCCAGCCCCCCGGAAAGAAGCTGCAATTATTGAGCCTGCTGTCCGGCGGCGAGCGGGCGCTCACCGCCATCGCCATCCTGTTCGCCATGCTGAAATTAAAGCCCACGCCCTTCTGTATTTTGGACGAAATCGAAGCGGCCCTGGACGAGGCGAACATCGGCTATTTCGCCGATTACCTGTGCGAATATGCCCAAACGACCCAGTTCGTGGTGGTCACCCACCGCAAGGGCACCATGGAAAGGTGCGACGCGCTGTACGGCGTGGCCATGCAGGAAAAGGGCGTTTCGGGGATGGTTTCGGTGAATTTGCAAGACTATGAATAACAGGAGAGAGTGTGCAGAGTTCAGAGTTGAGAGTTCAGATGATAAAGTCTGTTTATCCTGGATACTAACATCAACTATACAAATCTGAACTCTGAACTCTCAACTCTGAAATCTGGTTTACCGACTGTAAGGAGGAAAAACAATGGGTTTCTTTCAGCGTTTAAAGCAGGGCTTGTTCAAGACCCGGGGCGAACTGACCGACAAGGTGGACGAGCTGGTCAAGAATACGCGGGTGATCGACGATGATTTCTATGAAGAGCTCACCGATATTCTCATTCTGGCCGACGTGGGCATGGCCGCCACCACGGACATCATGGACAAACTGAAAGCCCGCGTCAGCGAACAGAAGCTCAAGGACGCGGACAAGGCCAAGGAAATCTTCAAGCAGATTCTGGTGGAGGAAATGAACATCCCCCGGCCCAATCTGCGCTGGCCCATGGTGATGTTCGTGGTGGGCGTGAACGGCGTGGGCAAAACCACCACCATCGGAAAGCTGGCCCTGCGCTTTCAGGAAATTGGCCGCAGCGTCATGTTAGCCGCCGCCGACACCTTCCGCGCCGCCGCCGACGAGCAGCTGGCCATCTGGGCCGACCGCGCAAAAGTGCCCATCATCCGGGGCCGGGAGGGCGGCGACCCCGCCGCCGTGGTGTACGACGCGGTGCAGAGCGCCAAGGCAAGGAAAACCGACCTGCTGATCGTGGACACGGCGGGCCGCCTGCATAACAAAAAGAACCTGATGGACGAGCTGGGCAAAATGCGCCGCATCATCGACCGGGAATACCCCGAGGCCGAAATGCGCTGCATGCTGGTGCTGGACGCTACCACCGGTCAGAACGGCATCCAGCAGGCCAAGCAGTTCAAGGAAGCCGCAGAGATCAACGGCATCGTGCTGACCAAGCTGGACGGCACAGCCAAGGGCGGCGTCGCCATCGCCATCCGCAAGGAGCTGAACATCCCCGTGTGGTACATCGGCGTGGGCGAAGGCATCGACGATTTGCAGGCCTTTGAAGCCAAGGAATTTGTCAACGCTCTGTTCGGGGAGGCGTAAGATGGGTAATACTGGGGGAACCGCTTTTGAATTGCATCGCACGGCCTACGCTTCGCTTGCCCGCGCTGTGGTTCTAAGATGCTTGTATGGTATCGCGCAATACGTCTAAAGCCGTATTGCTATTAAGCGGTTCCCCCAGACCCCCTCCGAAAACCACCTATAATAAAAATATAATCATCAAGCTCTGTTTGATAACGAATGGTATTGGTTGCCAAACGAAGAATTTCCTTTATGGCTTTCTTGGAGGGGGGTCTGGGGGAAACCATTCTTTGGCCTCCAAAGAATGGTTTCCCCCAGTATTAAATCCGTTACCCCGAGGTGAACCCCATGAGAATGCTGCGGCTGTTTACGCGCAAGTCCACGTTTTCCGACGGCGTGCTGGATTTGGTGCTGACCAATGAGGACGTGCGGGACGATTCCTGCGGCATTGAGGACGGGTACACCTTCTCCATTTTCCGGGCGAAAACGCGGGATTACGTGGGGTATGTGAGTTTGCGGTTAGGCGAAAGCCCGGGGCTGTATTACTTGGGGCACATCGGCTACCGGGTGGAGGAAAAGCACCGGGGGCACGGGTACGCGGCGCGGGCGTGCAGGCTGCTGCTGCCGCTGATGCAAAGGCTGCATCTCGGCAGCGTGGTCATCACCGCCAACGTGGAAAACGTGGCGTCCCGGAAGACCTGCGAAAACTTGGGCTGCGTGCTGGAGCGCATTGCCGACGTGCCGCCGGAGCAAAGGACGCTTTGCGCCGGTGCAAGGCAGAAGTGCCGGTATATCTGGCGTATGGAAGCAAAATGACCGGCATACAATAATCCGGTAGGGGCGGATATCATCCGCCCGGGTCACTGAAATCATAAACGCCGCTTCATCATGCGGCATTCGGGCGGATATTATCCGCCCCTACAAGAGAAGGAGGACCCCATGTTTTTAACCGCCAACGGCGTCAAGGTGTATTATGAGCAAAGCGGCGCGGGGAAAAACGTGCTGCTGTTGCACGGCTGGGGCTGCTCCACGAAGCATTTTGCGCAGATCGCCCAGGATTTAGAAAAGGATTACCGGGTGACGGTGATCGACTTTCCCGCCCACGGGGAATCGGGCAGGCCCCCGGAACCCTGGGGGGTGGCGAAATTCGCGGCCTGCACAAAAGATTTAATGGGGCAGTTGGGCATCGCTCCCTGTGACATCATCGCCCATTCCTTTGGGGGCCGGGTGGCCCTGTGGCTGGCGGCCAATGAGCCGCAGTTGGTGAATCGGCTGGTACTCACCGGCTGCGCGGGCATCAAAAAACCCCAGACCGAGGAACAGAAAAAGCGCAGCGAGGAATACCAGAAAAAGAAAAAATCCCTCATGGGCTTGACCAAGCTGCCCCTGGTAGGCGGCTTGGCCCAAAAGAGCCTGAAAGCCTTGCAGGAAAAGTACGGTTCCGCCGATTACAACGCCTTAGACGACGAAATGAAAAAAACCTTCGTGAAGGTGATTTCGGAGGACCTTAGGCCCCTGCTGCCGAAAATCCAGGCGTCTACCCTGCTGATTTGGGGCGAAAAGGATCAAGACACCCCCCTGTGGATGGGGCAGGCCATGGAGCAGGAAATCAGGGACGCGGGGCTGGTGATCTTTGAAAACGACGATCATTTCGCCTATCTCCGGCAATGGCCCCGGTTCGTGACGGTTGTTCGGGCATTTTTGACGTAAGGGACGAGGCCAGGCCCCATCCGAGAAAGATATAAAGGGCTGGTTATGTTTCTTGCTCTCCCCTATTCATACCAGCAAAAAGAGAGGCAGCAATGAGTTCAATGATTCCCCATGTCAATGCATTTCCCCTGATATTATTGGTGGCGTTGCCCATTTTGGCCGACGCCGTCAGCCTGCTGCTGGCGGCCCGTCGACTGGTGCATTATTATCAATTGGAAAGCTATCAGTTTCAGGGGTATTTCAAAACCCTTCGCCGGCAGGACGCGCTGACCTACTGCGTATATTTGGCGGCGCTCTATTTCGCGGATTGTCTCGTTGCTTTTTTTGTTTTCTACTCTGTCTGCGGAACGAAACTCGAAGGCTATTATATCACGAATGACAATGTCTGGCTTTATGTGGCGGTTTCATTCGTATACGCGGTATTGAGTGTGCTGATCGGATATTTTTACCGAAAGCACAGCATGAAAAAAGCGGAAAAGAAAAAGTTTGCGATAACCGCCCGAATGAAGCGGTTCTACGTGATTTTTGCTCTGGTGCTGCTCCTTCTTCATGTTCTTGTCTGGCTGGTTCTGCTTCAAACAAAGATCGGCATTTTCTTTGTTATCCCCGGCACATGCGCAATCTTGCTTGCCCTGCTCCTTCCTCTCATCGTGGCCCTGGCCGGTCTCCTGGCCCTGCCCATCGAGCGTCTGATTTTCCACCTGTATTTTAAGGACGCGGAAAAGAAGCTGCTGGAAAATCCCCGCCTCATCCGCATCGGCATCACGGGCAGCTACGGCAAAACCTCCACCAAGTTCATTTTAGCGGAAATCCTGTCGCAGAAATATAACGTACTGGCGACCCCCGCTTCCTTCAATACCCCCATGGGCGTGACCCGCATCATCCGGGAGCGGCTGACCCCCTCCCATCAAATCTTTATCGGAGAAATGGGCGCCCGGCACGTGGGGGAAATCAAGGAGCTGTCCCGGCTGGTGCATCCCACCATCGGCATTTTGACCGCCGTGGGGCCTCAGCATTTAGACACCTTCAAGACCATTGAGCGCATCGAAAAAACCAAGTATGAGCTGATCGACGCGCTGCCTCAGGACGGTTTAGGCGTTTTCCTGCACGACGACGCCATCGTCACCAAGCTCTACGAAAAGACCCAAAAGCCCAAAATGCTGGTGGGGCGGGAAGGCTCCGAAGCCTGGGCCACAGACGTTTCCGTATCCCCCCAGGGCAGCCATTTCACCCTGCATTTGAAGGACCGGGAACCCTTTGCATGCACCACCGTGCTGTTAGGCGAACACAACATCAGCAATATCTTGATGGCCGCCGCCGTGGCGAAGCATTTGGGCCTGAATAAGGAGCAGATCAAGCGGGGCATCCTGCAATGCAAGCCGGTGGAGCATCGCCTGCAATTGCTGAAAACCCCCGGCGGGGTCACGGTGATCGACGACGCGTTCAACACCAACCCCAGTTCCAGCAAGCGGGCGCTGCAGGTGCTGGCCTCTTTCCCCGGACGGCGGGTCATCGTCACCCCCGGCATGGTGGAATTAGGCGCGGAGGAAGCAAAATACAACGAGGAATTCGGTAAGGCTATGGCCTCCGCCGTGGACGTGGCCGTGCTGGTGGGCAAACGCCACACCGAACCCATCCAAAAGGGCCTGAAAGAACAGGGCTTCCCGGCGGAAAACATTCATGTTGCGGCCAATTTGGATGAAGCAATACAAATCGTCAACGGCATCATCAAGCCCGGCGACGTGGTCATGTACGAAAACGACCTGCCAGACCATTATAACGAGGCATAAAAAGTGAAAAGTGGAAAGTGAAGATTTAGTTAGCGTTTTGATAAAAATGAAAAACTATATTGGTTTTCACTTTTCACTTTCCACTCTCCACTTTTCCTTCCTGAAAAACGACGATCGGAGGATCGAAAGCAATGTCTAAAATCCAGTTGGGCGTGATTTTCGGCAGCCGCACCTGTGAGCACGAGGTGGCCATTATCAGCGCGGTGCAGCTGATGCGGAACGTGAACCGGGAAAAATACGACGTGATTCCCGTGTACATCAGCCAGAAAGGGGAATGGTTCACGGGTGAACCGCTCATGGACATCAAAACCTACACCCCCTTCGACCCGTACAAAAAGGGCGTCATCCCCGTGCATTTGGATCTGACTGCCGGTTCCGGAGCGCTGCTGCATTACGCGCCCGCCAAGGGCCTGTTCGGCGGCGGGAAGGAAGAAGTAGTTGCCCGGCTGGACGTGGTCATTCCCGTGATGCACGGCCTCCACGGGGAGGACGGCTCCCTCCAGGGCCTGCTGGAGCTGGCGGGGCTGCCCTACGCCTCCACCGGCATCACCGGCTCCGCCGTGGGCATGGACAAAATCACCATGAAACGCTTTTTCCGGGGCTGCGGCTTCCCCATTCTGCCGGACTGCGCATTGACCCGGAGCCAGTTTGAAAAAGACGCGGAGGCCGCCATGAACGAGGTGGAGGCGGCTCTCCCCTACCCCGTGTTCGTGAAGCCCGCGTGCCTCGGTTCCTCCATCGGCGTCAGCCGGGCGGACGACCGGGCGAGCCTCAAGGAAGCACTGGAATTAGCTTTCTCCTACGACCGGCGGGTGCTGGTGGAACAGGGGCTTGATAAACCCATCGAGGTCAACTGCTCCGTGCTGGGCTTCGACGGGGAGCGGAAAGCCTCCGTGCTGGAAATGCCCAACAGCGGCGCGGCGTTCCTGGATTTTTCAGAAAAATATTTGGCAGGCAGCGGCGGCAGCAAGGGCATGGCCAGCCTCAAGCGCATCGTGCCCGCTCCCATCGGGGAGGAACTGACCAAAGCGCTCCAAGACCTGTCCCTTCGCGTGTTCGACGCCATGGACTGCAAGGGCGTGGTGCGCATCGACTACATGCTGGATCGGCACAGCGACAATTACTACATCACCGAGATCAACACCATCCCCGGCTCCCTGGCCTATTACCTCTGGCAGGAAACCGGCCTGAATTACGGCAAACTCATCGACGAGATGGTGGACTGCGCCATGAAAGCCTACAAGGAAAAGGAGCGCAACACCTTCGCCTTTTCCTCCGACATCCTTTCCGGCGTGCAGCTTGGCGGCGCCAAGGGCGGCAAAACGGGCGGCAAGCTGAAGCTGTAATGGGATAACCGCTCTTTGCTGCCCAAAGAGCGGTTTCCCCAGGCCCCTTCCGAGAAAGGCACTCTCATTTCGGTTTTTTAATTGGTCAATCCTTCTGCTTTTGTATACAGGGGAGGAAGGCGTTTTTTTGTATGCATATATACGGAAATTATATTTCCTGACCAACGGAAAATGTTCCTGAAATTTTTACAAAATTGTTGCGAATTGTTTCAAATAGTCTATACGCGAGGCCTTGAAATATGCTATAATAGATAGGCGCTTTTTGTGTACCCAAAAAGCGCCGGGAGCCGCCCTGACCGGCGGCTAACCGAACGCGCACAGAAAAGGATGGATCGCATGACCCCGCCGCTGATTTTAGCCTCCGCCTCCCCCCGCCGTCGGGAATTGATGGCCTACACGGGCGTCCCTTATCAGGTGATTACCGCGGACACGGAGGAGATGAAAACCGGGGAACCGGAAACGCTGGTGATGGAAAACGCCCGCCGCAAGGCCCAGGCCGTATGGCGGCGGCACCCGGACAGCGCGGTATTAGGGGCGGACACAGTCGTGTACCAGGATGGCGCCGTGCTGGGCAAGCCCCGGGACGCGGAGGACGCGAAAGCCATGCTGCGCAGTCTTTCCGGCGCGTGGCACACGGTGTATACCGGCGTGTGCGTCATGACCCCTGACGGCAAAGCGGACACGCGCTGCGACGCTTCCCGGGTGCAGTTCGTGCCGCTCACCGACGCGGAAATCGACTGGTATATCGCCAGCGGCGAACCCATGGACAAAGCCGGGGCCTACGCCGTGCAGGGCCGGGCAGGCATGTTCGTCAGCCGCATCGAGGGCAGCTACTCCAACGTGATCGGCCTGCCCATGCATCTGGTAAGAGACATGCTGCAAAAAGCAGGGTTTACCGAACTGTGAGCATTTTAAGTGTGGAGTGTGGAGAGTGGAGTTTTATTCTGCTTTTTCACATCGAACCCGCAAATCAGATTTACGGGACGAATTTACCATATATAACTTCACACTCCACTCTCTACACTCCACACTGATTGAAACACTCCCTTATCATGTTGCTGAACAGTTGCATTACCCCAAAAATAAAGCAGATTGGTGGATGAAGATAGATGGCCATCGTGGCGCCTGATATGGGCATTGACCTGGGCACGGCCAATACCCAGGTATATGTGAAGAAAAAGGGCATTGTGATCAATGAGCCGTCCCTGCTGGTAGCGGACCGGGGCGGCAGGCACGCCGTGCGCGCCATCGGCGAAGAAGCGCGGGTGCTGCTGGGCCGCACCGCGGCGGACGTGGTCTCCGTGCGCCCCATGGCAGACGGCATGATCCGGGATTTTGATATGACCCAGTACATGCTGCAATATTTTGTGCGCAAGGCCATCGGCGTTTCCCGCCTGGTGAAGCCCCGCGCCATCATGACCATCCCCTGCCGGGTATCGCCCATCGAGCGGCGGGCGGTGCGCAAGGCGGCGGTGTACGCGGGCATCCGGGAAAACCAGCTGCATCTGGTGGAAAAGCCCTTCGCTTCCGCCATCGGCTCCGGCCTGCCAGTGTTTGAACCCATTGGCTCCATGGTGGTGGACATCGGCGGCGGCACCACGGAAGCGGCGGTGATCAGCTTGGGCGGCATCGTGGTGTCCCGCTCCATCCGCATCGGCGGCATCAAAATGGACGAGGCCATCGCCGCCTATGTGAAGCGGGAATTCAACATGATGATCGGCGACCGCACCGCCGAGGACGTGAAAACGGCCTTGGGTTCCGCCCTGCCCATGAAGGAGGAACGGCGGGTGCTGGTGCGGGGGCGCGATCTGATCACCAACCTGCCCCAGACGGCGGAAATTTCCTCCGCTCAGGTTTACGAAGCGCTGAAATCCCCCTGTCAGGCCATTTTGGCGGCCATCCAGTACGTGCTGGAGCGCACGCCGCCGGAGCTGGCCGGGGACGTGATGAAATCCGGCATCCACCTGACCGGCGGCGGCTCCCAGCTGTTCGCGCTGGATCAGTACATCGCCAGCGAACTGGACATGCCGGTGCTTTTGGCCCGGGATCCCATGAGCTGCGCCGCCTTAGGCGCGGGCCATTTAGCGGACAATATCGAGCTTTTGCACCGCATCGGCAAATCCAGCTTCCTGCGGGAGGAAGACGAGGAGTAATTCGGCATGGCAAGAAACAAAGACCGGCAATTTTCCGAGGGCGACGGCCTGAACGCCCAGGACATGGGCGCGTACATCCCGGAAGAGGACGAACGCCTGCCCGCCTGGGCACAGCAGCGGGAAGAGGAGGCCGCGCCTCCCCGAAGGAGAGGCGCGAAAGCGGCTGATCCGGAACCGGAAACGCCGCCGGAGGAAGAAACCGGCGCGCCCGAGGCGGAAGAAGACGGCCCCGCGGGGGATGCTTCCGCGCCCGATTCCGACGCCCGGAAAGAGGCCGACGAGGCCTGGAACCGGGAAGCCACCCGGGTGGAAGGCGGCCAGTACCGCCGGGGCGGCCCGGCGGAGGAACCGGAAGAAAAGCCCGGCAAAGGCAAAAAAGCCGGGAAAAAGCCCGGCAAAAAGAGCGGCAAAAAAACCGTCCGGAAAAAGAAAAACGCCTCCCAGGCCGAGGAAAAGCGCAGCTTTGTGAAGCTGATGGCCATTATCCTGGTCTGCGGGGCGGTATTCCTGATGGTCGCCATGATGGTCATGTCCAGCTTCATTCCCAATCTGGCCATCCTGACGGTGCCCCGCCGCCTCATCACCGGGATCATCGCCCCGGTGCAGAGCGCGTTTTCCGACGTGACCGACAGCGTGGTCAACTATCTGCGCATGCTGAAGATTCGGGGCAATATTGAATACGAATACGAGCAATTGCTCATCAAGCTGGACGACATGGCCAATGATACGGCCCGCATGCAGGAGCTGATCCACGAAAACGAACAGCTGAAGGAAATGCTGAACGAGTGGAACGCGGACGAGAGCCACACGGCCATGAACCCCTTGTTCGCCCAGGTCATCGGCACGGTGGGCAACAATTACTTCTCCACCCTCACCCTGAACGTGGGCACCGCCGACGGGGTGGCCGACTACATGGCCGTGGTGGATAATGGCGGTCTGGTGGGCGTTACCTACAACACCCGGGAAAACTCCTGCTCCGTGCGCTGCGTTATCGACAGCGACTGCACGGTGGCGGGCCTGGTTCAGTCCAGCCGTGACCAAGGCAGCGTGAAGGGCACCCTGGGCACCAACGGCGAACCCATGTGCCGCATGTATTACCTGCCGGACAATTCCCTGCCCCGCCCCGACGACGTGGTGGTCACCTCCGGCGTGGGCCTGGAATTCCCCAAGGGCATTCCCATCGGCCGCATCCGGGAAAGCACCCGGGGCATGGAGGACAATAAATCCTATGTGGTGCTGGAGCCGGTGGTGGATTTTCAGCACCTGGAATATGTGACGGTATACCGTTACCGCCCGCTTTATGCGGAAAACGCCCAGACCCGGGCCAGCACGTCCCAGGCCATTGCCCTGGAACCCCTGGAAACGGCCCGGCCCGTTCCCTCCTTCGATATGGATGGGCTGAGCAAGTTTGATTTCAACACCACAGAGGCCCCCGCGGACGCCGCGAGCGAAACCGTCGCGCCCACCGCCGCGCCGACGCCGGGAAGCACCCCCTCCCCCACGCCGTCGCCCGATCCCAACGCGACGCCTCTGCCCCAGAACCTGGAATACCACGCCATTGACCGTTCCGGCGCTACGGCCACGCCGTCGCCGCGGCCCACCTTTACGCCAACGCCCAGTCCCTCGCCAACGCCGGACGCGGGCGCCATGACGGTGGAAGACGACTAAAATCGTTACCATTCACCCTTGGTTCATGGTAACGCGCGGGCGGGTATTGCATACCCCCCGCGTGCCCCCCGCGCCGCACATGTCGGCGCTGCGGATTTCCGTCAAGGGGAGTGACCCTTGACAATCCCCCTGTGGTTCCCAAACTCCGCCCTCTATCTTCCGCCTTCCCGTTAATTCTCCAAGGAGGAAAAGCTCGCTTTGAAGCCGCTGAAAAGGGCCTTGAAGGCCCTGATCGTCACCCTGCTGGCCTATCTGGTTCAAGCGTGCGTGATGAAGTACCTGACCGTTCAGGGCATACACGGCAGCGTGGTTTTCGCCGCGCTGGCCGTCATTATCGTGTCCTGCGGGAAGAAGTACGCCTTCTGCGCCTCCTGCCTGATCGGCATGATGATGGAATGCATGGCGGCCAGCGTGCCTGTTCTGTATGTGATCGCCTACCCCGTGATCACCATGTTCATCGCCCAGAGCTTTGCCGACATGAGCGACCGGCAGCTGGAACGCCGCCGGGTGATCATCGAAGGTTTCCGGGTGCGCGTCAGCGAGGGCAAAAGCAAGGAGCATTGGTGGCAGCGCTTTATGCTGCGCTACCGGGACAGCGACCTGCCCCCGGTGGTGCGCATTCCCGTGTCCGCCGCCCTGATGGATTTTCTGATGAACGCCGTGCTGGCCGTGTATATGTACCTGATCGGCGAGGAATTGACCGGGACGCATTTATGGCGCATCCTGATTTCCATGCTTTATACGGCGGCCCTTTCGCTGATTCTGATGGTTCCCCTGCGCTACATGCTGGGCATGTACCGCAAAAGAAAGCCCCGTGAAGGAGGCGAGCTGCTGTGAGGGACGAGTTCAAAAGATCCCGGAGGACCCGGGGAAAAGAATTTCTGCTCAACGTGCGTTTCCTGGTGTTTTTATCGGTGGTGACTGTCATGTTTTCCGTGCTGTTTTTGGGCCTGTACCGCCTGCAGATCGAACAGGGCGAGGAGCATTACGACGCCACCACCAGCCAGAGCATCAAAAGTATCGCCGTCAAGGGCAGCCGCGGTATGATCACCGACATCAATTCCGTGGTGCTGGCCAAGAGCGAAAAGGCGTACAACGTTACCTTCTACCGGGAAAACAACGATTGGGATTACCCCTCGAAGCAATTGATCGAGGCCGTCCGCATCGTGGAAAGCTACGGCGGCAGCGTGTCCGTTTCCTCTCCCCTGATCCGGAACGAGGAAACCGGCGCGTGGGAATTCAATTTCGGCTCCGGCATTTCCGAAAGCGCCTGGAATACCCGCAAAAAGTATTTTTACGATAACAACTATATTTCCAGCAGCAAATACGGCACCCCGGAAGCCGCCTTCAAATTCCTGTGCGGCCGCTTTGGCTTTACGGCCCTGACCGACGGGCGCTATCTGCTGGCCCTGGACAAAAACGGCAATTCCGTCATTTTGGACCCCGAAACCCTGGTGAACAAAATCACCGACGGAAACGGGAACGTGACGGACAAAATCGTGAACCTGCACCTGATCGACCCGGACAAGGTGGCCGAATATGTGGTGGTGGACGAGGAAAAGGTGCTTCAGGTGATCGCCATCAACGCCACCATGCAGGATAACGCCTTCCTGTCCCTGCCGGTGCCCTTTGCCGAGGACGTGAGCTATGAAACCGTGGCCGAAATCGAGGGCCGCAGCATGAGCATGCCCTGGGTGGGCGTGACCATGGGCGATAAGCGGGTATACCCCAACGGCTCCCTGGCCGCCACCATCATCGGCTATACGGGCAAAATCCAGAACGCGGAATACTATTTCAGCGATTTGAAGCCCTCCGGCTACGCCATGAACGATTATATCGGCCAGGCGGGCATCGAAGCCAGCATGGAAAACTGGCTCACCGCCAATATCACCGACCGCCAGGGGGCGAGAATCGTAGAGGTGGACCCTCAGGGCAAGGTGACAAGGGAACTGAACTACATCGCGCCCCAGGACGGCAACACCGTGAAGCTGACCATCAACGCCCAATACCAGGCGGCGGCGGAACGCTACATCCGGGACAACGTGAACTATACCCGCACCCTGCAGGAACAGCGCATGCGGGAGCCGGACTGGCTGGAAACCTATAAGGACAAAATCGCCGCCCGCGACTGGGAAGAATTTCCTATCAATCTGGCCACCACCGGCGTGCTGATCGTGATGGACCTGAGAGAAGGCAACGCGGGCAACATCCTGGCCCTGGCCCAGTACCCCAACTATGACCTGAACGCCATGGTGCAGGGCGGCGACGCGGCCATCCAGATCGTGCAGGACGAGCGCGGCCTGCTGATGAACTACGCCATCCAGACCCGCGCCGAACCCGGCTCCATTTTCAAAATGTGTACCGGCCTGGCGGGCCTGACCAACGGCGTACTCACCCCCACCGAGCTGATCAGCGACGGCGGCCGCTTCAACTGGTTCACCAACGTGGAGGAGGACATGCCCAAGTGCTGGACCAGCCACCCGGAGAATCACAAGGATCAGACCATCGTACAGGGGCTGACCAACTCCTGCAACTATTTCTTCTATACCGTGGCCGGCCGGCTGTACAAGGAATTCGGCACGGAAGAGAGGCTGTACAAATACGCCGCCCAAATGGGCCTGACCAGCAAAACGGGCATCGACCTGCCCGGCGAGCTGCGCTCCATCGTGGGTAACCAGATCAACCTGTACGATCAGGACGTGAGCCTGCAGGAGCAGATGACCTCCACGCCCATCCTGGTGGCGGCCTCCCTGAAAAAGCACATTTCCAACTACGGAGCCAGCTACGGCATCACCTACGACGACGCGCGCTTAGACCGGTGCATCAAAAAGCTGATGGACATGGCCATCAACACCCCGTCCTCTGACGACTGGGTGGTCAACGCCCGCCCCATCTTCATGACCGAGCTGGGCATGACCCGCAACATGGTCATGCAGGCCGCCCTGATGACGGACATGTGGAACTATCTGAACACCATCAAATGGGGCGGCAGCCAGGAGATTCAGATGGGCGTGGGCCAGTCCATCACGCTGCTCACCCCCATCGCAGTCGTCCGCTACATCGGCGCGCTGAACAATGAGCTGATCGTGTATAACCCCAATATCGTGGACTCCATCATCTCCCCGGAGGGCGAAATCCTGTCCCAGCGCCATCCCAGCCAATTCAACGTATTGGAAAGCGCCAAGCCGTACCTGTCCTACATCTTAGAAGGGCTGGCGGGCGTGGTCGATGAGGCCGGTACCGCCGCCCGCCAGTTCCGCGGATGGAAGTACAAGGCCGAAGAAGTGATGGTCGGTAAGACCGGAACCTCCCAGATGACCATCGGCAAGGTGCGAATCGACCTGGAGAACAACGGCTGGTTCGTCGCCCTCACCCCCAAGGACAAGCCCGAAATCGCCCTGGTCTCCTTCGTTCCCAACGGCTTCTCCGGTTCCTACACGGTTCGCGCCGCCAAGGACTTTATCGAGTATTATCTGGATGAAAGAAGCAAGGTGGACGTGAACATCGTGCTGCCGGGCGGAAACCAGCTCGCCCCGTAAAGCAGGTAGGAGGTTGGAAGTAGGAGGTAGGAGGTTTAATAGTGTCTGGACAACTGCAAACCATTTCCGGCGCTATTGAAAACAATAATCCACCTCCTACCTCCTACTTCCTACCTCTTACCTCCTACCTTTTTACTTCCTCACTCCGAATAAGGAGGCACTCAAGATGGGCCGTATCTTTGCGATCATGTCCGGCAAGGGCGGGGTGGGCAAAAGCACCCTGGCCGCGGCGCTGGCGGAATGTTATGCCCGGCAGGAGATGCGCACCGTGCTGCTGGACGGCGACGTGGGCCTGCGCTGCGCCGATCTTTTGCTGGGCATGCAGGATCGGATGATTTATGATTTGGGCGACCTGGTGGAAAAAAACTGCCCCCTGGAGCAGGCCATGGTGCGCCACCCGAGCCTGTCCTCCCTTTCCCTGGTGGCCGCGCCGCAGATGATCAGCGCCTCCGACCTCAAGCGCAAGGACATGGGCCGCGTGATCACCCAGCTTTCGGACGCTTCGGACGTGCTGATTTTGGACGCTCCCGCCGGGATCGGCAGAAATCTCAAAAACCTGCTTGGCGCGGCGGCGGAGCCGGTGATCGTAGCCACCCCGGACGACGTGTGCCTGCGGGACGCGGAGCGGCTTTCCCTTCTTTTGACCCAGCGGGAAGAGCCCCGGCCCGTGGTGGTATTCAACCGAGTGAGCAAAATGCTGGTGCGCCTGGGCGAAATGCGCACCCCCGCTCAAATGGCGGCCACCCTGGATATGCCCCTCATGGGCGCGGTGCCGGAAAGCCCCAAGGTGTACCGGGCGCTGCTGCATCACCGGGGCGCGCTGCACTGCGGCGACGACAAGGTGGTATCGGCCATCGAGCACATCGCCGCCCGGCTCATGGGCGAGGACGTGCCCCAGGAGCGCTACAAGCCCAGCGCTTTTCTCAGCTTTTTCATGGAAGGAGGCGAAGCCTGAAATGATGTCCGAAACCCGGCACAACCGGGAAGGCCGGTTCGACTGGCCGCTGGTGGTTGCGGTGTACGCCCTGTCCATTTTCGGCATTCTGTGCATCACCATGGCCACCTATGTGCCTTCCGTCAGCGAAGATTTGCCGCTGCTGAACAAAATCCTTGCCTCCCGTTCCGGCATGTGGCAGTCCATTTTCCTGGTGGTTTCCCCCATCGTGATCGGCGTGATCTACGCCCTGCCCACGGAAATCATTCGCGCCCGCACGCGGCTGGCTTATTTGGGCGTGCTGGGCCTGCTGTTGGTCACGCTGGTGGTGGGCCAGGTGAGCAACGGCTTGAGAGGCTGGCTGAAATCCGACCTGCTGGGCCGGTCCATTCAGGTGAGCGAGTTTTCCAAGCTGTCTGTTTTGCTGATGCTGGCGCGTCAGCTGTCCCGTTCCGAAAAGCCCATGAGCAAATTCAAGGATTTCATGCGCACCATGATCATCGTGGGCGTGCCCGCCCTGGCCGTGCTGGCCCAGGGCGAAACGGGCACCGTCATCGTGATCGCGTTCATGTTCCTGGCCATGATCTATTTTGCGGGGGCAGACATCCGCATCATTCTCACCTTTATCATATTGGGCGCGTTGGCCGTAGGAGCCATCTATGCCTACGGCATGCTGTCGGACACTACGGATTACCGCATTCTGCGCCTGCTGGCCTTCATGGACCCGGAAAAATACCGGCAGACCGGCGGCTATCAGATCCTGATGTCCCAGAAAGCCATCGGCGCGGGGCAAATGACCGGCGTGGGCACCTTCCTGCCCGGCTCCTGGACCACCTTAGGCTTCGTGCCCGAAAGCTCCACGGACGCCATTTTCACCGTGGTGGGCGAATGCTTCGGCTTCGTGGGCTGCGCGGGCGTGCTGCTCACCTATCTGTTCATCATTCTGCGCATGATCTTCCTGGCCCGGTTCACGCAGGATAAATTCTGCCGCCTGGTAATCGTGGGCGTGGTTTCCATGCTGCTGTTCCACGTGTTCCAGAACGTGGCGATGTCCATGGGCATCATGCCCATTACGGGCATTCCCCTGCCGTTCTTGAGCTACGGCGGTTCCAATTTCATTTCCAATATCGCCGCCGTGGCCCTGGTGCTGAATATCGCCCGCAGCGGCAATTCCGCCACCGTGACCACCGTGCCGCTGCCCAAGATGAACACGGTGAGATAACCATGACCATCCAGCAATTGCTTTATGTGATCCGGATCACGGAAACGGGTTCCTTCAACCGGGCGGCGGAAAGCCTGTTCATGGCCCAGCCTTCTCTGACGGCGGCGGTGAAGGAGCTGGAAAAGGAAATCGGCATCACCATTTTCAACCGTTCCGGAAAGGGCGTGACCCTGACGGCGGAGGGGACGGATTTTCTGCCCTATGCCCGGTCGGTGGTGGATCAGTACCAAAGCCTGCTGGACGTGTACGGCAAGCAGGGCGCGCGGAAGCAGAAATTCGCCGTGTCCACCCAGCATTATTCCTTCGCGGTGAAGGCCTTCGTAGAGCTGACCCGAGCCTTCGACGTGGCGGAATACGAATTCGCCATCCGGGAGACCCGCACCCGGGACGTGATCGACGACGTGGCCGCCTCCCGCAGCGAAATCGGCATCCTGTACCTGAACGATTTCAACCGCCGGGCCATGACGAAGCTGCTTAACGCCGGGAATTTGCAGGTGACGCCCCTGATTGCCTGCCACGCTTACGTGTACCTGTGGAAATGCCATCCTTTAGCGCAAAAAGAGGCCATCTCGTTTCACGATTTGGCCCCTTATCCCTGCCTTTCCTTCGAGCAGGGGGAAAACAGCAGTTTTTATTTGGCGGAAGAATTGCTGGCCGCCAACGAATACCCCCGGATCATCAAGTGCTGCGACCGGGCGACGGTGCTGAACCTGATGGTGGGCGTGAACGGCTATACTCTGTGCAGCGGCATCATCTGCGAGGAGCTGAACGGCGGCGATTACGTGGCCGTGCCCTACAAGGAAGAGCCGGGCATGCCGGAAAGCGTGATGGAGCTTTGCCTCGTCACCCGGAAAAACCACCCGCTGTCCGCCGCGGGCGAGCGCTACGTGGCGGAATTGAAGCGCTATTTGGGTATGGATACCAGTTCCGCCACCCAATCAGGCGACAAAACCTGATCGGGTTGGAATGCTTCTGAAGCCATATACCGATAAATGGATTGGAGCAGCGCCCGGGCCTCGGGATGCTGCTGCAAATGATGCAGGTTCAGGGTGGAAAACAGCAGCCTGCCGCCCCCGCACCGGCATTCAAACAGCTTCGCCATGGGCCGCAGGAAAGCGTAGGAATCCATTTCAGTCACGATGGCCTGAATCCGCTCCGGCAGGATCACCGCCCGCTGCACCGCCATATGCCACCACTGCCAGTCGGTGTGGCTGTCCGTGGGAAAATCCCGGAAGATGGGATGCGTTTCGTCGATCAGCTGGCCCATGCCCCCCGCCTGGGTGGGGAAAGTGCACACCGACCAGAAATCGGTGCTGAACTGGGTCTTGATGGAACGGGGCAGGGCTTCCGCTGTGGCGTCCGGGGCCAGGAATACGTTCCCCCCGCTTGCCAATACTTCTTTCGCCCGTTCGTCCAGGGTGCGGCATTCATACACGTAATCCGGGCATACGGGCCGTTCGTCGGGGTATACCCACAGGGGATACTGATTTTCAATGCCGCAGAATTTCAGGGTCAGGGTCAGCTTTTCCGCCTTTTCCAAGCCCGTCAAAGGCACGGACAGCGCGCCCAGCGTCGTCAATTCGCCCGGATATACTTCGGCATAGGGCAGCTTCCCTTCCCGTACATACGTTTTGCCTTGCAGCGTCCATTCCGGCGTGTCGGAGAGGGCGCTTTTTCCGTAATGGGCCATTTTGATTTCGGTTTCCAGCGTTTCCCCCACGGTATACGTGAACCGGGACAGCAGGGCCAGGGGCAGGGAATCCCGGAAGAAAGCCCGGAAGCGTTCAGGCCGGGCAAAATCATAGGGCTTGGGCTGCAAATGGGCGTTCATCATGCCCACCAGGGCCGTGCCCTGGCCGGGAAAATCCTGCAAGCCCAGCAGGGAAATGCCGCTGTACCCCGCCGTGCGCAGGGCGGCTTCCACCTCAGCCCGGTAGCACAGCAGGGACAGTTCCCCTGTGGCCTCCACCTGTTTCTTCCAGTCCGCCTCCATCCCGGCGGCCCGTACTTTTTTCTGAATGTGCTTCAGGTTTTCCGGGCTGGTGACGCCCTTGTATGCCGCGATTTCGTCAAAATCCGGCAGCGCCTCGTACTGGCCCACCTCGAAGGAGAAGAAGGGCTGACCGGACTGTTCTTTGATCTTTTCGGCCCCCGCCTGATAATCCACCCGGAAGTCCGGCCCGCCCTGGTTCAGCCAGCCCCGGCATTCGGCGGAGGTGGCCCGCAGGTGATGGCCCGGAATATCGGTGGTGGTGAAGAAATCGCTCTGCGGATCGGGGCCTAAAGCGCCGTAATGGCAATTGGAGGCGTTGGCGTACAGGCGGGTTCTGTCCTTTCCCCGGCCCGCCGCCAGCAATTCGTCCATAAACGCGTGACCCGCCGGATCCGCGTGCAGTTCGTTGCCGAAGGTGAGCATCACGAAGGACGGATGGTTCGCCAGCATATCCAGAATGCCCAAAAACTCCGCTTTGTAGTAGGCGCGGGCTTCCTCCGTGGCGAAGGCGTACTCCGGATCCCAATGGGAAAGCTCCGGCTGCATGAGCATACCCATTTCGTCGGCGGCGGCAAAGGCCGCTTCCGGCGGGCAATGGCTGTGGAAGCGCATGCAGTTGACCCCGTAATCCCGGTACTTTTGCAGGATGACTTTCCAGTTTTCTTTATCCATGGGCGGATAGCCCGTTTCCGGGAACACGGCGCAGTTGGCTTCTCCCCGCAGGAAGAATTGGCGACCGTTCAGCATGAGATGCCCGTCCCATGCTTCAAAAATCCGCACGCCAAAGGAAACGGTTTTGCTTCCCATGCCGTCCAGCGTCACCGTTAAATCATACAGGTTTCCTTCGTCTATGTCCCAATCTTTCCCGTCAAGCCGGAGGTTAAGGCGAGTATACCACAGCTCCCGCCTGCCCGCTTTCACGCGCTCGTGGGCTTGTACTGTTCCGCCCTCCAGCGCTTCGGAAGAAAGAAGCACCTCCCCTTCCCAATCCCGCGCCGCGTCCACTTCCACGCACACGTCCACAGAATCCCCATCCGGGTATACCCGCACACGGTCAATGAAATTCTGTTCTTCTTCCCGCAGGCGGATATACCCCAACAAGCCGTTCCAATTAGTTTGCGTTTCGTCGGAGGCGGCGGAGGAATACACGATGGCGTCCCGAGGCCAGCCGGGATAGCTGTTGTCCGACAGGAACACGATCTGATCGTCTCCGGTCATTTTCCCCGTGACCTCGAACACATAATGCGTGCTGACGGAAGGGGCATCGTAAGGCGGAATCTCCTCCCCGTTCACCAGCAGCCGAAGATGCCGGGCGCGTTCCACGTCGATGAACAGGCGCTTTCCCTGGGGCGCCTTCAAATTGATGACGCGGCTGATTTTGGCCTGTCCCTCAAAGGTGTGTCTCCGGGTCAGGCGCGTCACGATGGGGTCGCCTTCCCGGTAAAACCCGATGCGGGCCACCTCGTCCACCTTCCATTGCTTTTTGGGGTCGTCCGGAAACCCGATCCCGCTTTCATTCAGGGTGCCCGGCAGGCGCAGAGGCCCGCTTTGGCCGGGGATTTCGCATTGCCAGATGCCGGAAAGGTCAAGTATTGTGGACATGGTGATTTCTCCTTATCAAGTTTGGTGTTCAGAAAACACAGAGTAGCGAGTTAAGAGTTGTGAGTTAAGAGTTGAGATAATAATAGATGGCCATTTCGTATTCTGTCAAATCATTATAAAAATCTCCACTCTCAACTCTCCGCTCTCAACTCTTCAACGAAATGGGCCTGCATCCCCAAGCGTGGATGCAGGCCCTGCCCGCTTTTCGCGGCATTATTTCAAGTGCCAGATCAAATCGTTGTATTCCTTGATGGTGCGGTCGGAGGAGAAGACGCCGGAGCAGGCCGTGTTGGTGATGGCCATGCGCAGCCACTTTTCCCGGTTCTGGTAGTCCACGTCCACGCGGCGCTGGGCCATGGAGTAGGAGCCGAAGTCCTTCAGCACGAAGTACGGATCGGAGAACAGCAGGTTGTGGTATACATCCTGCACGGCGGCGGGGTTATCCGGGAACAGGGTGCCGTCGATGATCTGGGTCAGCGCCTTGCGCAGCTCGGCGTTGTTTTCGTAAATGTGCATGGGCGAGTAGGTGCCTTCCCGGTACAGGTCGGCCACGGTGTCGGCCCGCATGCCGAAGATGTAGACGTTGTCCAGGCCCACCTGATCGTGGATTTCCACATTGGCGCCGTCCATGGTGCCGATGGTGACCGCGCCGTTCATCATGAACTTCATGTTGCCGGTGCCGCTGGCTTCCTTGCCGGCGGTGGACAGCTGTTCGGACAGGTCGGCGGCGGGAATCAGGCGCTCGGCGGCGGATACGCAGTAGTTCTCCAGGAACACCACTTTCAGATACTTCTGGGCGCGGGGACTCTTGTCGATCAGCTTGCTGATGGCGATGATCAGGCGGATGATCTGCTTGGCCATATGGTATCCGGGGCTGGCCTTGGCGCCGAACACGAACACGCGGGGAGCCATGGTGAAGTTGGGATCATCCATGATGCGGTTGTACAGCACCAGGATATGCAGGGCGTTGAGCAGCTGCCGCTTGTATTCATGCAGCCGCTTGGCCTGCACGTCGAACATGAAGTCCGGATCCAGGGAGCAGGTCTGCTGGCGGTTGAGGAAGTTGGTGAAGATCACCTTGTTTTCCCGTTTGATCCGGGCAAACTCGGCCTGGAAAGCGGCGTCCTCCCGGAAAGCCAGCAGGTCGCGCAGGCGCTCCGGCTCCCGCACCCAGGCGTCGCCGATGCTGTTATTGATGAGCTTGAGCAGCCCGTCGTTGCAGCTCATGAGCCAGCGGCGGTGGGTGATGCCGTTGGTGATGGCGGAGAACTTCTTGGGCGTGAATTCATAGTAATCCTTGAAGGTATCTTCCTTCAAAATCTCGCCGTGGAGCTGGCTGACGCCGTTGACGGAGTAGCTCATGGCCACGCACAGGTTCGCCATATGTACCTGGCCGTAGGCGGTGATGGCCATCTTGGCGATGCGGGGATCGGTGCCGCTGCCGAAATGATCGGCCAGACGGCGGCAGACCCGTTCGTTGATCTCCTTGAGGATCATGTAGATGCGGGGCAGCAGGTTGCGCATCATGTCCTCGGGCCACTTTTCCAGAGCCTCGCTCATAACGGTATGGTTGGTGTAGGCCACGGTGCGCTGGGTGATCCAGGTGGCTTCGTCCCAGCTCAGGCCCTCTTCGTCGATCAGGATGCGCATCAGCTCGGGAATCGCCAGGCCGGGGTGGGTGTCGTTGATGTGAATGGTCATCTTTTCCGGCAGCAGGCGGAAATTGCGGCCAAAGCGGCGCTTGAAATCCTTGATGGCGTACTGGAGGGTGGCGCTGGTGAAGAAGTAATGCTGCTTTAAGCGCAGCTCCTTGCCCTCGTAATGCTTATCCTCGGGATAGAGTACCTTGCTGATGACGGCGGCCAATTCCTGCTCCTGGAGCGCCTTGGCGTAGTTGCCGCTGTTGAAGGAGCTTAAGTCCATGGATTTGGAGGACCGGGCGCGCCAGGTGCGCAGAGTGTTCACGGTTTCGCAGTCGTAACCGGCCACGGGCATATCGTAGGGCACGGCTTCCACGGTGTAGTAGTCCTTCAGGTTGAAGACCACCCGTCCGTCCACCGTGTCTTCTTCCACATGGCCGCCGTAGCGCACCTCGCACACGTCCTCCATGGAGGCCACTTCCCACACGTTGCCGTTTTCCAGCCAATTGTCCGGCACCTCTACCTGCTGGCCGTCCATGATCTTCTGGCGGAACAGGCCGTATTCATAGCGGATGGTGCAGCCCATGGCGGGCAGGGACAGGGAAGAAAGGCTGTCCAGGAAGCAGGCGGCCAGACGGCCCAAGCCGCCGTTGCCCAGGCCGGGTTCCGGTTCTTCCTTCAGGATATCCCGCCAGTCCAGGCCTAATTCCTCCAGGGCTTGGCGGTAATTGTCCCGGGAGCAGAGGTTCAGCACGTTGCAGTGCAGGCTGCGGCCCGTCAAAAATTCAATGGAAAGATAATACAGGCGCTTGCCGGTGTAGTGCCTGTCCTTTTCCCGGTAGGCCATCCATTTCTGCATGATCTGGTCGCGCACGGTGGAGGCCAGGGCATGATAAATCTGCTGCGTGGTGGCTTCGGCCAGACTGCGACCGTTGTACCGCTGCAATTTGCCCAAAATGGATTGTTTGATGGATTCTTTATCAAACTGCGTAGTAGGCATCGGTGTTTTCCCATCCTTCCTCAATTCGGTGTTCGGCAAACCGAACGATTCATTATAACATGGTTTCTCCCCGTTCGCCAATAGCAAAATTGGGATAGATTGAGAAAACCTTCCCTTTTTCACCCCAAAAATAGAAGAAAATGCCGGAGCAAAGCGCTATTTGCCCCGGCATTTCACGAAAAATCTTTTTTCTCACTGCTTTTTCTGCCCGCAGCCGGAGCAATTGTCGCAGCCGCACCCGCACCCACAGCCGCAGCCCTTGGCTTTCTGGCGGCGCATCCGAAGCAAAGCCAATACGACGGCTCCGGCGACCGCCAGCAGGATCGCGACGTCCCAGATATTCATAACGGTTCTCCCTTAGCCCAATCCCAGCGCCAAGCCAATCAGCCGCACGATCAGAGCGAACACCCAGGCCACGGCGCACTGCCACAGGGCCACGTACAAGGCCCACCTGCGGCCCATTTCCCGCCGGATGGCGGCGATGGCGGCCACGCAGGGGGTATACAGCAGGCTGAACACCAGCATGCTGCTGGCCGCCAATGCGCCAATGGCTTCCACGCCGCCCGGGAACAACATTTCCATGACGGAAACCACGCTTTCCTTTGCCATGAATCCGCTGATCAGGGAGGTGACGACGCGCCAGTCGCCAAGGCCCACGGGCGCAAGCAGCGGGGCCAGCACGCCGGACACGGCGGCCAAAATGCTGTCGTGAGAATCCGCCACCAGATTGAAGCGGAAATCAAAGCGCTGCAGGAACCAGACCACGATGGTGGCCACCAGGATGACAGAGAAGGCCCGGTGCAGGAAATCCTTGGCCTTTTCCCACAAAAGCTGCATTACGTTCCGGGGGCTGGGGAAGCGGTAATTGGGCAGCTCCATCACGAAGGGAACGGCCTCCCCCTTGAACAGGGTGCTCTTGAACAGGTACGCCGCCAGCACGCCGGTGATGATGCCCAGCAGGTACAGGCCCGTAATGATCAGCCAGCTGACGCCGGGGAAAAAGGCGCTGACGAAAAAGCCGTAAATGGGCAGCTTGGCCGTGCAGGACATGAAGGGGGTGAGCAGGATGGTCATGCGCCGGTCACGGTCGCTGGGCAGGGTGCGGGTGGACATGACGGCGGGCACCGTGCACCCGAAGCCGATCAGCATGGGCACGATGCTGCGGCCGGAAAGGCCGATGTGGCGCAGCAGCTTATCCATCACGAAGGCAACGCGGGCGATGTAGCCGCTGTCCTCCAGCAGGGACAGGAAGAAGAACAGGGTAACGATGATGGGCAGGAAGCTGACCACGGTGCCCACGCCCTCGAAAATCCCGTCCTTTACCAGGCTTTGGATGGCGGGGTTCACGTTGGCCGCTTCCATGCCTTTTTCGGCCATCCCTTTCAGGCCGCCGATGCCCTGCTCCAAAAGATCCTGGAAGAAGGGGCCGATCAGGAAGAAGGTCAAGAAAAATACAAGCGCCATGATGCCCACGAACACGGGAATGGCCGTCCATTTGCCGGTGAGCACCTCGTCGATCTTCCGGCTGCGCACGTGCTCCTTGCTTTCGTGGGGCTTGATGACGCAGGTGGAGCACACCCGGCGGATGAAATCAAAGCGCATGTCCGCCATGGCGGCGCTGCGATCCAATCCCCGCTCCTTTTCCATCTGGAACACGATGTGCTCCAGCATTTCCTTTTCGTTCTGATCCAGCTTGAGCTTATCCAAAATCAGGACGTCGCCCTCGATGAGCTTGCCCGCGGCAAAGCGCAGGGGCAGACCGGCTTCCCTGGCGTGATCCTCGATCAGATGGCCCACCGCGTGCAGCGCCCGATGCACCGCGCCGCCGTGATCGTCGGCCCCGCAGTAATCCTGTTCCACGGGCCTCTCCTGATACTTGGCGATGTGTACCGCGTGGCGCACCAGTTCGTCCACGCCCTCGTTCTTGGCGGCGGCGATGGGTACCACGGGCACGCCTAACATTTCTTCCATGGCGTTCACATCCACCGTGCCGCCGTTGCCCCGCAGTTCGTCCATCATGTTCAGGGCCACCACCATGGGGATGTTCATTTCCAGCAGCTGCATGGTCAGATACAGGTTGCGTTCGATGTTGGTGGCGTCCACGATGTTGATGATGGCTCGGGGCTTCTGATCCAGCACGAAATCCCGGGAAACCAGTTCCTCGCTGGAGTAGGGGGACATCGAGTATATGCCCGGCAGGTCGGTGATGCGGGTGTCGCTGTAGCCCCGGATCACGCCGTCCTTGCGATCCACCGTCACGCCGGGGAAATTGCCCACGTGCTGATTGGAGCCGGTGAGCTGGTTGAACAGGGTGGTTTTGCCGCTGTTCTGGTTGCCCACCAGGGCGAAAGTCAGGGTGGTTCCTTCCGGCAGGGGATCGCCGCTGCCCTTGGGGTGATATTTGCCTTCCTCGCCCAGGCCGGGATGCTCGGTGCGTTTTCTCGGTTCCTTTGATTTGGGCGGTTCGGCCGCCGTTTTCGTTAAGGCAATGCCGATTTTTTCCGCGTCGGCCAGCCGCAGGGTCAGTTCATAGCCGTGAACGCGCAGCTCCATGGGATCCCCCATGGGCGCGAATTTGATCAGCGTGACCTCCGCGCCGGGGATCACGCCCATATCCAAAAAATGCTGACGCAGCGCGCCTTCGCCGCCCACTGTAACGATCCGCGCGGATTGTCCGGGCTTCAATTCACAAAGCTTCATCCGCATGCCTCCTTGCCCCTCATTAGACCCTGCTAACCAGGCTGTATATCAATATTGGACAAAAAAGGCGTTTTTCCTTTTTCCTTCACGAAAAAAAGATTCAAGCAGACCGGAATCTCTTTCACAGTTTGAGCTGCATAAAGTTGCTGTTCTTTGTAAAGCCAAAATCCGTATACAGCAAAACGCCCATATCCGAGGCGGTGATTTGAACGGCCCCGCAGCCCTTCTCCCGCGCTTCGTTCACCACCCGGGACAGCAATTCCCGGGCGATGCCCCGCCTGCGGTAGGCTTTTTCCGTGAACATGCTGGATAATAGCCCGATTCTCCCGCTGGGGCAGCCGAAGTAAGGCGGCTTTTCCACGATGGATATGCCGCTGGTGCCGACGATCGTTTCGCCATCCACGGCGAGCCAGGATAGGAACGTGCCGTCCCCCATATGCCGCCGATAATAGTCCCGGAGCGCGGGAACCAGGTCGATTTCTTCCTTCGCGCCCTCTTCCCGCAGCTGGCGAATTCTCATTGCAATAAACGCATCCAGGTCTTCATCCCTTAATCTTCTGTAAACGATCGCCATGTTCCCTCCTCCGCATCTCTGTTTTCATTTCAAGTATACCAAAAAAAGAAGCGAAAAACAACGGCGCGCTGTGCTATCATTCCGATGAAAAGCGCGCCGCCGGTTACTGTTCAACCATACGGCAAAATCGAAAAGCATCCCTTATAGCTTTCTCGGGGAAACCGCTCTTTGGCTTCCAAAGAGCGGTTTCCCCCCAGTTGCCTCCGCTACCCTCTTACGCCGCCTCGTCCATTTTTTCGGCGGTGGAAAGCATCCATTCGATATACACCCCGTAGCCCTGGGTGGGATCGTCCACAAACACGTGGGTCACTGCGCCCACGATGCGCCCGTTCTGCAAGATGGGGCTGCCGGACATGCCCTGCACGATGCCGCCGGTGGCGGCAAGCAGCCGGGGATCGGTCACTTTAATGACCATGCTTTTGGGGGCGGGGGACATTTGCCGGGTGGCTTGCGTGATTTCCACTGTGTATTCCTTGATTCCCTCGCCGTCGATGGTGGACAGGATGGTGGCAGGCCCCGTTTTCACCGTTTCCTGATAGCCAATGGGCAGGCCGTCGGGGTACAGGGGATTCACATAGGGCGCGTCCATTTTTCCAAAAACGCCCAAATTGGTGTTTTCCTCAATGTCCCCCAAAATCACCTGATCCTTGAGGAAGCTGCCCCGCAGCTCTCCCGGCGTGCCCTTTCTCCCCCGCCTTACGTCCACGATCTCCGCCTGCATGAGGGACCCCATGCGCACCGGCAGCAGATTGCCGGTGTCCGCGTCGTTGATGGCGTGGCCCAAGGCCCCGTAGGTACCGTCGTCCGGAGAATAATAAGAAAGGGTGCCCACTCCCGCCGTGCTGTCCCGCACCCAGGCCCCCATGCGGTACGCGCCGGAAGCGCTGTCCAGGGAGGGCGTCAGCGTCACCGTGCGGCGGTCGCCGTTCCGGTTAAAGGTCAGGTTCAGGGGCGCGCCTTTTGAGGAAGCCACCAGGTCGGTCAGCTCCTTGCTGGTGTTCACCGATTGGCCGTTGATCCCCTCGATCACGTCCCCGGCCCTAAGGCCCGCGCTCTGGGCGGGGCTTTTGCCCGCCACGTCGGAAGTGCCCACCACCAGCACGCCTTGGGTTGCCAGCGCCACGCCCACCGCCGCGCCGCCGGGCATGAGCCGCGTTTCCTCCCCCGCCGTCACCCGCATGCGGCCGATGGGAAACAGACCCAGCAGGTTCACCGTCACCTCCGCGTCCACCTGTTCCTTAGCGCGCAGGGTGTTTTCCTTCCATTCCAGCCGCTCGTCCTGGCTGGACAGCACGGCGACCCCCGTATCCAAAGCATAAGCCTGGCCCACCGTCAGCCGATAGGTGTCCGGCAGCGCGCGAAGCGCCTGGGCGGTGGGCGAAAACAGCATCCAGCCCGTAAGCAGCAGCAGCGCGCAGCCCGCGCTTTTGCGTATCCAGTTCCTTTTCCCGTTCATACGCATCCTCCGTTTTCCTTTTTCGCTTCCCATTATGCTTGCTTTTGGGAATGCCTATGCAGGAAATCTATTACCATTCAGCTTTCGCTGAATGGAAGCAACATTCTGTTGCTCCTCGGCGACGTACACGCCGCCGCCTGCGGATTACAGTCGGGGGAGTTCCCCTGACGCCCCCCGTTGGGCCCGTTTCTTGATCTCTCAATTGGAAAGTAAAGGAAATCTTCTCGCAAAGTGGCGGCCCATGGAAAATCAGGGAGAAAACGCGCTGATCCGCTTCATGTAGAATGTTCGTTATTTTATGGCCTTATTTGATATGATGTAGTTTTATCATGGGATTATTGCCGATCTTTCCATTAAAAATACGAACATTCGCCCTATTTTTCCGAAAATAATTCAGGATTTCTCTTGCATATCGGCACGGAGCATGCTATAATCTTTATGTTTCGCTTTGGGCGACCATCCTATGATTTGCAAGGAGCCGTGATCCGATGAAGAAGGTTGGCATCATCATGGGCAGCGACAGCGATCTGCCCGTGGTGGAAAAGGCGGCGGAAACGCTGAAAAGCCTGGACGTCCCCTATGAAATGCACGTTTATTCCGCCCACCGCACCCCCGTGGAAGCCCGGGACTTCGCCCTGAACGCGGCGGACAGGGGCTTCGGCGCGCTGATTGCCGCGGCGGGCAAGGCCGCCCACCTGGCGGGCGCGCTGGCCGCCAACACCGTGTTGCCGGTGATCGGCATTCCCATCAAATCCTCCACCTTGGACGGGCTGGACGCCCTGCTCTCCACCGTGCAGATGCCTTCCGGCATCCCGGTGGCTACCGTCGCCATCGACGGGGCGCAGAACGCCGCCCTGCTGGCCGCCCAGATCATCGCCGTGGACGACCCGGAACTCACCCAAAAACTAAAGAACCTGCGCAAAGCCGCTTCGGACAAGGTGCTGGAAAAGGACCGCGCTTTGCAAAACCGTTGATTGAAAGGGGTATACCGCCATGGAAAAGACCACTCAGATGTATGAAGGCAAAGCCAAGAAAGTATTCGCCACCAACGATCCCGATTTCTGCATCGTTTCCTACAAGGACGACGCCACCGCCTTTAACGGCCTGAAAAAGGGCACCATCTTAGGCAAGGGCGCTATCAACAACCGCGTCACCAACCACCTGATGCGCCTGCTGGAAAAGAACGGCGTGCCCACCCATCTGGTGGAAGAGCTGAACGATCGGGAAACCCTGGTGAAAAAAGTGACCATCGTGCCGCTGGAAGTGATCGTGCGCAACATCGCCGCCGGCAGCCTGAGCAAGCGGCTGGGCCTGCCCGAGGGCGTGAAGTTAGGCAGCACTGTGCTGGAATATTGCTACAAGAATGACGATTTAGGCGACCCCATGGTGAACGATTACCACATCTTAGCCATGGGCTGGGCCACGAGGGAAGAGCTGGATCAGATCGCCGCCTATTCCTTCAAGGTGAATCAGGTGCTGTCCGAATATCTGAAGGAAGCCGGGATCGAGCTGATCGACTTCAAGCTGGAATTCGGCAAGACCAAGGACGGCGCCATCGTGCTGGCCGACGAGATTTCCCCCGATACCTGCCGCTTCTGGGACAGCGTGACCCACGAAAAGCTGGATAAGGACCGTTTCCGTCGGGATTTGGGCGGCGTGGAAGACGCCTACCAGGAAATCCTGCGCAGGTTGCTGGGAGAATAAGCGCATGAGTCAATTGCACGAAGAATGCGGCGTGTTCGGCATTCTGTCCAAGGAACGCCGCGACGTGGCCTCCACCGCCTATTACGGATTATTTGCCTTACAGCACCGGGGCCAGGAAAGCTGCGGCATCGTGGTCAACGACGACGGACTGTTCACCGCCCATAAGGACGTTGGATTGGTGAACGACGTGTTCACCCCGGACGTAATGGCAAAATTGGGCTTTGGGGACATGGCCGTGGGCCACGTGCGCTACGGCACCACCGGTTCCTCCAGCCGCATGAACGCCCAGCCCATCCTGGTGAACCACATCAAAGGCCCCATGGCCCTGTGCCACAACGGCAACCTGATCAATTCCTTCGAGCTGCGGGAGCGGCTGGAACTGGAGGGGTCCATTTTCCATACCACCTCCGATACAGAGGTGATTTCCTACATCATCACCAAGGAACGCCTCACCGCCCCCTCCATCGAGGACGCCCTTTGCCGCGCCATGCGCCGCATCCAGGGCGCTTACTCCCTGGTGGTCATGTCCCCCAGCAAGATCATCGCCGCCCGGGACCCCCACGGCTTCCGCCCCCTGTGCTACGGCACCTTGCCTGACGGCGGCTACGTGGTCGCCAGCGAATCCTGCGCCCTGGACGCGGTGGGCGCCACGTTCGTTCGGGACGTGGAACCCGGCGAAGTGATCGTGTTTGAGCATAGCGGCGTGCGCTCCATTCGGGAACACTGCGGGGCATGCAAGCCCTCCCTGTGCGTATTTGAATACATCTATTTTGCCCGGCCCGATTCCGTCATCGACGGGGCCAGCGTACACGAAGCCCGGGTACGCGCCGGGGAATTCTTAGCCATCAAGCAGCCCGCCGACGCGGACATCGTCATCGGCGTACCTGATTCGGGCCTGGACGCCGCCGTCGGCTACGCCCGGCAAAGCGGCATCCCCTACGGCATCGGCTTCATCAAAAACCGCTATATCGGCCGCACCTTCATCTCTCCTGGCCAGAAATCCCGGGAGGACAAGGTGCGCATCAAGCTGAACCCCATCGCCTCCGTCGTCCGGGGCAAGCGGGTAGTGCTCATCGACGATTCCATCGTGCGCGGCACCACCAGCAAGCGCATCGTGAACCTGCTTCGGGACGCCGGGGCCACGGAAGTTCATTTCCGCGTCACCGCGCCGCCCTTCCTGAACCCCTGCTATTACGGCACGGACATTGATTCCCGGGATCACCTGATCGCCTGCCGCCACACCGTTCCCGAAATCGCGGAGATCATCGGCGTGGATTCCCTGGGCTATCTGGCCCTGGAGGACGTACACTGTCTGGCGGACAGCAGCGTGTGCGGCGGCTATTGCGACGCCTGCTTCTCCGGCAAATATCCCACCGAGGTTCCCACCAAACGCGCCAAATCCCGGTTTGAATATAAGAAAAGCGAAAGGCGGCCCGAGGAGTGAGAGTTGAGAGTTAAGAGTTGAGAGTTGAGATGATAATTGCTGATTCTTTCGTATTCCGGTCATCTCAGCTATATAAATCTCAACTCTCAACTCTCCGCTCTCAACTCTGCATGAAAGACGGGTGGAGGACAATATGAAAAGCTATTCCGAATCTTACAAAGCCTCGGGCGTAGACATCACGGCGGGCTACAGGGCCGTGGAGCTGATGAAGACCCATATTGCCCGCACATTGACAAGCGGAGCGCTCGGCGGCGTGGGCGGCTTCGGGGGCCTGTTCGAGCTGGACGTGAAGGGCATGGAGCAGCCCGTGCTGGTTTCCGGCACCGACGGGGTGGGCACCAAATTGAAGCTGGCTTTTCAGCTGGATAAGCACGGCACCGTGGGCGTCGACTGCGTTGCCATGTGCGTCAACGACGTGATCGTCTGCGGAGCCAAGCCCCTGTTTTTCCTGGATTACATCGCCTGCGGCAAAAACGTGCCGGAAAAAATCGCCGAAATCGTAAGCGGCGTGTGCGAAGGCTGCGTACAGGCAGGGGCCGCCCTCACCGGCGGCGAAACGGCGGAAATGCCCGGCTTCTATCCCGAAAACGAATACGATCTGGCGGGCTTCTGTGTCGGCGTGGTGGACAAGCCGAAGATTTTGGATAAAACAAAGGTGCAGCCCGGCGACGCCCTCATCGCCCTGCCCTCCTCCGGCGTCCATTCCAACGGCTTTTCCCTGGTGCGGAAGATCATCGCCGATTTAGACCTCAACATGCCCTTCGGCAAAACCACCTTAGGCGAAACCCTGCTGACCCCCACCCGCATTTATGTGAAGGACCTGCTGCCCCTGATCGACGGCGGCCTCATCAAATCCGCCGCCCACATCACCGGCGGAGGCTTCTATGAAAACATTCCCCGCAGCCTGCCCGAGGGCGTGACGGCGAAGATCGACAAAAGCGCCCTGCGCACCCCGGAAATTTTCTCCTTCCTCCAGGAAAAGGGAAACATCCCCGAACGGGACATGTTCAACACCTTCAATATGGGCGTGGGCATGACCCTGACCTGCTCCCCCGACAACGCCCTGAAAATCCTGTCCCTGTGCCCCGGCAGCTACGTGCTGGGCGAGATCGTGGAAGGGAACGAGGGGGTCATTATCGCATGAGCAAGGTGAAAACCGCCGTGCTGGTCTCCGGCGGCGGCACCAATCTGCAGGCCCTGCTCGACGCGGAGGCGAAGGGCAAGCTGCCCCACGTGCAGTTCTGCGCGGTCATTTCCTCCCGGCCTGACGCTTACGCATTGGTCAGAGGCAAAAACGCGGGCATTCCCGTCTTTGTGGCGGAACGGAAAGGAAAAAGCCAGGAAGCCTTTGAAGGGGAAATCCTGTCCTATTTGAAAAAGCAGAAAATACAAATGATCGTCCTGGCCGGATTTATGAGCATCCTGTCGGAGGATTTCGTGAAGCGCTATCCCCGCCGCATCCTGAACGTACACCCCGCCCTGCTTCCCGCCTTCGGGGGCAAGGGCTATTACGGCCTCCACGTGCACGAAGCGGCCCTGGCACGGGGCGTGAAGGTCACCGGGGCTACGGTGCATTACGTGAACGAAATCGCCGACGGGGGCGAAATCATCCTGCAAAAGGCCGTGGACGTACTCCCCGGCGACACCCCCGAAACCCTCCAGCGCAGGGTCATGGAACAGGCCGAATGGATCATCCTGCCCCAGGCGGCGGAGATAGCGGCACAGTCAATCCTTCTTGAGCAGGATATAAAAAAGGGCTTGGATGATATTCAATCAGGAAATGCCAAGCCTTTCTCCGAAGCCATGGCGGACATCCGCGCAAATCGCAAAAGATGATTCATGCTATGATACATCATGTTATCACTTAATTATCACTCTGTACTCTGAACTCTGCACTCTCCATAGAAAGGGGCCATCCCATATGCAGAAATCTTCTATCGCTTCTCTCCTCTCCACCAACGCCTATCCCGGTCGCGGCATCATCGTCGGGCTATCGCCGGACGGAACCCAGGCCGTGTCCGCCTATTTCATCATGGGCCGCAGCGAAAACAGCCGCAACCGCGTCTTCCGCGCCGAAGGGGACGACGTGATGATCTATCCCTTCGACGAAAGCAAGGTGGAGGACCCCTCCCTCATCATCTACGCGCCGGTGCGCACGGTGAAAAACGCCCTGATCGTCACCAACGGCGACCAGACCGACACCGTCCGGGATTTCCTCAAAAAGGGCGATAGCTTTGAAAACGCTCTGCGCACCCGGGGTTTTGAGCCGGACAAGCCCAACTATACCCCCCGCATCAGCGCGCTTTTGCACTTTGACAAGTGCTGGTGGTATCAGATGAGCATCCTGAAAGCCGCCGACGGGGAAGGCAAGCGCTGCAACCGCTTCACCTTCGATTTTGCCCCCGTAACGGGCCTGGGCCACTTCATCCACACCTATATCGGCGACGGCAAGCCCCTGCCCTCCTTCGAGGGAGAGCCGGAGCAGGTGGATCTGATGGACGATATCGACGCGCTGACCGCCTGCATTTGGGATAACCTGAACGCGGACAACAAGATTTCCCTGTTCGTGCGGTTCGTGGACGTGAAAACCGGTGAAGCTCAAACCCGCATCGTAAACAAACACATTTAAGGAGGGGCCCCCATGAAGGAATTTGAACTGAAATACGGCTGCAACCCCAACCAGAAGCCCGCCAAGGTCTTTATGAAGGATGGCGGCGATCTGCCCTTTGAAATCCTCTGCGGTCGTCCCGGCTACATCAATTTTCTGGACGCCCTGAACTCCTGGCAGCTGGTGAAGGAACTGAAAGCGGCCCTGGGCCTGCCCGCCGCCGCGTCCTTCAAGCACGTATCCCCCACCTGCGCCGCCGTGGGCCTGCCCCTGCCCGAAAAGCTGGCCAAAGCCTGCTTTGTGGACGATATCGAGGGCCTCAATGATTCCCCCCTGGCCTGCGCCTACGCCCGCGCCCGGGGCACTGACCGCATGAGTTCCTTCGGCGACTGGATCGCCCTCTCCGACATTTGCGACGAAACCACCGCGAAAATCATCAAGCGGGAAGTGTCCGACGGCGTTATCGCCCCCGGCTACACCGACGCGGCCCTGGAACTCCTCAAATCCAAGCGCAAGGGCAATTACAACATCGTGAAGATCGACCCCAATTTTATTCCCAACCCCGTAGAAACCAAGGACGTGTTCGGCGTCACCTTCCAGCAGGGCCGGAACAATTTTGAAATCAACGAAGGACTGCTCGCCAACATCCCCACCGCGAAAAAGGATCTGCCCGAGGAAGCCCAGCGGGATTTGATTATCAGCCTTATCACTTTGAAATACACCCAGAGCAATTCCGTCTGCTACGCCTACCAGGGCCAGGCCATCGGCGTGGGCGCGGGCCAGCAGAGCCGCATCCACTGCACCCGTTTAGCCGGCGACAAGGCCGACAAATGGCACCTGCGCCAGAGCGACAAGGTGCTGAATCTGCCCTTCCTGCCCACCTTGGACCGCGCCGACCGGGACAACGTGATTGACGTGTATCTGTCCGATTGGGACGATGACGTACTGGCCGACGGCAAATGGCAGCAGTTCTTTACCGAAAAGCCCGCCCCCTTCACCCGGGAAGAAAAACGCGCTTTCCTGGACGCCATCACCGGCGTTTCCCTGGGCAGCGACGCCTTCTTCCCCTTCGGCGACAACATCGAGCGCGCCCGCCGCTCCGGCGTTTCCTACGTGGCCCAGCCCGGCGGCTCCATCCGCGACGATCAGGTGATCGAAACCTGCGACCGCTTCGGCATGGTCATGGCCTTCACCGGCATGAGATTGTTCCATCATTAAAATGAAGGATATACTGGGGGAAACCGCTCTTTGAAAGTCAAAGAGCGGTTTCCCCCAGACCCCCTTCCGAGAAAACTTCCCGTGGATATTTCTTGAGTTCTTTTGCCTACAATTTCCCACTGTTACAAGTATTCTGGGAGAGTGAAACGCTTGGTCTTTGACGCCTTTGTTCAGGACATCGAAAACAACCAGTGGCAGGTACACGGCGCAGAAGTTTATTCCGGCGGGCAATTAGTCCACAGCTTCGGCGATACCCGCGATATGAAATATCCCATCTATTCCGCAACGAAAAGCATTCTTTCCGTCGCCGTGGGCATCGCTGTGGATCAGGGAAAGATCAACCTGCAAAGGTGCGTATTGGATTACCTGCCCGAACGGTTCGTTTCGGAAATGACGCGGGAACAGCGGGACATGTACAAAACCATTACGCTCCACCGCCTGCTGTGCATGTCGGTAGCGGGTTATCCCTTCCGCCCCGAAGGCGGCAGCTTCCTGCGGTTTTCCCTGAGCTGTCCCCTGCCCGCGCCGGAAAACCCGCGCTTTGATTACAGCAACATTCCGGCCTATCTGGCGGGCGTGGCCCTGACCGAAGCCATCCAGGAGGACGCCTGGGCGTTCATCGAACGGAAAATTCTGAAACCCCTGCAAATCTCCGGCGCGGAATATGACCGGTGCCCGGACGGTTACTTCTACGGCGCTTCTGGCATGAAACTGTCGGTGAACGACTTAAGCCGCGTGGGCTTGCTGCTGTACAGCGGTGGGATATATGAGAGAAACAGGATCGTTTCAGAATCTTATGTGAAAATGGCTTCCTCCGTACAGCAGATGAACCGGGAAGGGGGCTACGGGTACTTTCTCTGGAAATATCGGGACGGCTTCCGCGTCAGCGGCAAATGGGGTCAGAGATGCCTTATCCTGCCTCATGAAAACCTGATCGTTACCTATTTGAGCCACATGCCCGACAGTTCCGACGCGCTTTTTTCCAGCATGGAAAAGCATCTTCTTGGAAAGTGAGAGAGGATTGCCGTGAACAAGGAATGGTCTGAACTGAACAAAACCATGCAGGCCCGGCTTCGGAAAAAGGATACCTTTCAGGCGGGCCTGGAAACGCTGTTTGCCCTGCGCAATCAGCTCATGGACACGATTCTTTCCTTCCGGGAGGCCTTGAACCCGGCGGATTTCAGCGCCATCCCCTTCATCAACGCCGACGGCTATCACAGCAAAACCGTCGCCTATTCCCTCTGGCACATTTTCCGCATTGAGGACATTGTGGCCCACACGCTCATCAACGGGGACGAGCAGGTCTTTTTCCATGGCGGGTATCAGCAGCGCATCAACGCCCCCATCGTCACCACGGGGAATGAATTGAAAAAGCAGCAGATCGCGGATTTTTCGGCGCAGTTGAATTTGGACGCGCTTTACGCCTATCTGTCCGAAGTCAAGGAAAGCACGGAAAGCCTCCTGCGAGGTTTCTCCTGCGAGGATTTGAAACGAAAGATTCCGGAGGAAAGAAAAGCGGCCCTGGAAGCCCTGCATGTGGTCAGCGAAGATGAAAGCGCCCATTGGCTGATCGATTACTGGTGCGAAAAGGATGTGCGCGGCCTGATCCAGATGCCCTTCTCCCGGCACTGGATCATGCACATCGAAGCGGCTTTGCGAATCAGGGGCAAACTGCAACCGGCGGCATAAAGCATTTTTAGGTGAAAGTATGTTTGGATTCGGAACGATCATCAATACTGCGGCCATTGTACTGGGCGGGTTCACCGGGCATTTTTTCGGAAAACTGCTCAAGGAACGGCATCAATCCTCCCTGACCGCCGCCTGCGGCGTCAGCGTTCTGTTTATCGGCATCGCCGGGGCCATGCAGGGCATGCTGACGGTCAGCGAGGGCGTTATCACCAGCGGTCAGGCCATGCTGGTTACGGTCTGTCTGGCCCTGGGCGCGTTTATTGGCGAAGCGGTCAATATTGAAGGCTGGTTTGAGCGTCTTGGGGAATGGCTGAAGCGGAAAACCGGAAACGCCAAAGACAAAGATTTCGTCAATGCCTTTGTCACCGCCTCCCTGACGGTATGCATCGGCGCTATGGCCATTGTGGGCGCTATCCAGGACGGCATTTTGGGCGACTGGTCTATCCTGGCCACAAAGGCGGTTTTGGACTTCATCATTATCATGGTCATGGCCTGCTCGCTGGGAAAGGGCGCAGGGTTTTCGTCCATTCCGGTGCTGGTCTTTGAAGGCTTGATCACCGTTTTTGCTTCTTTTTTGAAGCCCGTCATGACGGATCTGGCCATGCAGTATCTATCCCTGATCGGCTCCATCTTAATCTTCTGCGTGGGCCTGAATTTGGTCTGGGGAAAGAAAATCCGGGTGGCGAACCTGCTGCCCGCCGTTGTGTTCGCGGTGATCGCGGCGTTTATTCCCATTTGATTTTTCAAGAGGAGGCACTTCATGAACATTCTGGTCGTCGGCTCTGGCGGGCGGGAACACGCCCTCATCAAGGCTCTGAAAAAGAATCAGGAAATCGAAACCATCTACGCCCTCCCCGGCAACGGCGGCATGGCGAAGGACGCGGTTTGCGTGCCCATCGGGGCGAAGGATATTGACGGCATCGTAAAATTTGCCGTGGAAAACAAGATCGGCTTTGCCGTGGTGGCCCCGGACGATCCCCTGGCGCTTGGCGCGGTGGACGCCTTGGAAGCGGCGGGCATTCCTTCCTTCGGCCCCACCAAGGCCGCCGCCCGCATCGAAGCCAGCAAGGTGTTCGCCAAGGAACTGATGAAGCAGTACGGCGTCCCCACCGCCGCTTATCAGGTGTTCACCGATCCGGACGCCGCCAAGGCTTACCTCAAAACCGCCCCCCTGCCCGCCGTCATCAAGGCGGACGGCCTGGCGCTGGGCAAAGGGGTCATTATCGCCCTGACCCTCGAAGACGCGGAAGCCGCCGTTTCGGACATGATGGAAAACAAGGTCTTCGGCGACAGCGGAAGCCGGGTGGTCATTGAAGAATTCCTGGAAGGGCCGGAGGTCTCCGTCCTGGCCTTTACGGACGGGAAAACCGTACGCCCCATGGTTTCCTCCATGGATCACAAGCGGGCTTTGGACGGCGACCAGGGATTAAATACCGGCGGCATGGGCACCATCGCGCCGAACCCGTATTATACAGAAGAAGTGGCGGAACGGTGCATGAACGAAATCTTCCTGCCCACCATCCGCGCCATGGAAAAAGAGGGCTGTCCCTTCAAGGGCTGCCTGTACTTCGGCCTCATGGTGACGAAGAACGGCCCCAAGGTGATCGAATACAACTGCCGTTTCGGCGACCCGGAAACCCAGGTGGTGCTGCCCCTGCTGAAAAGCGACCTGCTGACGATCATGCAGGCGGTGCGCAATGAGACCTTAGCGGATTGCCCGGTGGAGTTTTCGGACGGCGCGGCCTGCTGCGTGGTCATGGCCTCCCAGGGCTATCCCCAGCATTACGAAAAGGGCTTCCCCATCACCCTGACCCCCGACACCGATGAAATCACCACCTACGTGGCCGGGGCGAAGCTCGGCGAGAACGGCGAGCTGCTTACCAACGGTGGCCGGGTGTTAGGCGTCACCGCCACGGCGGGCAGCATCAAAGCCGCCATTGAAAAAGCCTACGCCGCCGCGGAGAAGACCCACTTTGACAACGCCTTTTACCGCCGGGACATCGGCCAGCGCGCATTAAATAAGGAGTAATATGCTATGGTTTACCGCGTATACGTGGAAAAAAAGCCGGGCCTGGATCACGAGGCCCAGAGCTTAAAAAACGATTTGGTCAATCTGCTGGGCATTGAAGCGCTTGAAAACCTGCGGCTGCTGAACCGATACGACGTGGAAGGCATCGACGAAGCGCTGTTTGAAACGGCCAAGACCGCCGTATTCTCCGAGCCGCCTTTGGACAACATTTCAGAAGCCCTGCCCGAAGCGAAAGATGCGTATATTTTTGCCGTGGAATACCTGCCTGGTCAGTTCGACCAGCGGGCGGACAGCGCGGCCCAGTGCATCCAGCTCATTTCCCAGGGAGAACGCCCCCTCGTGCGCTCGGCGAAGGTCTATTTGCTGTACGGCGCTTTGACGGACGCCGACCGCGAAAAAATCAAAAAATACGTCATCAACCCCGTGGAGAGCCGGGAAGCGTCGCTTTCCCCCTTCGACACCCTGAAAATTGCTTACGACGCGCCGCCCATGGTGGAAACCCTGCAAGATTTCCTGACCTTGGACGAAACGGGCCTGCAAGCCTTTGTGAAGAAGTACGGCCTCGCCATGGATGGGGACGACCTGAAATTCTGCCAGGATTACTTCAAGGCGGAAAACCGCTGCCCCACCCTGACCGAGATCCGCATGCTGGACACCTACTGGAGCGATCATTGCCGCCACACCACCTTCCTGACCCATCTGAAGGACATGCAAATCGACGACCCGGCGGCGCGGAAGACCTATGAACGCTATTTGCAGGTGCGGGAAGAACTGAAAATCAAGAAGCCCGTCACCCTCATGGACATGGCCACCATCGGGGCCAAATATCTGAAAAAGCAGGCCCTGCTGGACAAGTTAGACGAATCCGAAGAAATCAACGCCTGCACGGTGAAGATCGACGTGCAGACGGAGAACGGTCCCGAAAAATGGCTGCTGCTGTTCAAAAACGAGACCCACAATCATCCCACCGAGATCGAACCCTTCGGCGGCGCGGCCACCTGCATCGGCGGGGCCATTCGCGATCCGCTCTCCGGCCGGGCCTATGTGTACGCCGCCATGCGCGTCACCGGCGCCGCCGACCCCACCGTGCCCCTTTCCGAAACCCTGCCCGGCAAGCTGCCCCAGCGCAAGCTGGTCACCACCGCCGCGGCGGGCTATTCCAGCTACGGCAACCAGATCGGCCTTGCCACCAGTGAGGTGCATGAATTGTACCATCCCGGCTACGCCGCCAAGCGCATGGAGATCGGCGCGGTCATCGCCGCCGCTCCCGCGGAAAACGTGCGGCGGGAAGTGCCCGCCCCCGGCGACATCATCATTCTGCTGGGCGGACGCACGGGGCGCGACGGCTGCGGCGGGGCCACCGGTTCCTCCAAGGCTCACACCCTCCAGTCCATCGACACCTGCGGCGCGGAAGTGCAGAAGGGCAACGCGCCGGAGGAAAGAAAATTACAGCGTTTGTTCCGCAATCCTGCCGCCTCCCTGCTCATTAAGCGCTGCAACGATTTCGGCGCGGGCGGCGTAAGCGTGGCCATCGGCGAATTGGCGGACGGCATCGCCATCGACCTGGATAAGGTGCCCAAAAAATATGAAGGCCTGGACGGCACGGAATTAGCCATTTCCGAAAGCCAGGAGCGCATGGCCGTGGTAGTGGCCCCCGAGGACGCGGAAAAATTCATCGCCCTGGCCGGCGCGGAAAACCTGGAAGCCACGGTGGTGGCCGTGGTGCAGGGCGAACCCCGGCTCACCATGAAGTGGCGCGGGCAGACCATCGTGAACATTTCCCGGGCCTTCCTCAATTCCAACGGCGCGCCCAAGGAAACCACCGCCCACGTTCACGCGCCCACGCCGGAAAGCCTGACAGCCCCCACGGATTTTTCTTCCGCCTTCAAAGATTTGGCGGGCAATCTGAACATTTGCTCCCAGCGGGGCCTTTCCGAACGCTTTGACTCCACCATCGGCGCGTGTACGGTACTCATGCCCTTCGGCGGCAAAAACCAGCTGACCCCCATTCAGGCCATGGTACACAAGATTTCCCGGGAGCAGGGCGATACGGACGCCGTGTCCTTCATGGCCTGGGGCTACGATCCCTATACCATGGAAGCCAGCCCTTACCGTGGAGCCTATTTAGCCGTTGCCCAGTCCGTGGCGAAGCTGATCGCCAGCGGCGCGGAATTAAAGGACGTTTACCTCACCTTCCAGGAATACTTTGAAAAGCCCCAGGGAAAACCCGATCGCTGGGGCAAGCCCCTGGCGGCGCTGTTAGGCGCTTTGCAGGCCCAGTGGGATTTGGGCTGCGGGGCCATCGGCGGCAAGGACAGCATGAGCGGCACCTTTGAGAATTTGGACGTGCCGCCCACCCTGGTTTCCTTCGCCGTCACCACCGGCAAGATCGACGACGTGCGTTCCCCCGAATTCAAGGGCGCTGGACACAAAGCCGTTCTGCTGGCCCCGGATTACGACAAAAACGGCCTTCCCGAAAAGAACAGCTTTACGGCTCTGCTCCGGCAGGTACACGAGCTGCTGCAAAGCAAAAAAGCCCTGTCCGCCTGGACGCTGGAGCGGGGCGGCGCGGCGGAGGGCGTGTTCAAAATGGCCCTTGGCAACGGCTTGGGCTTCGCCTTTGACGAAAATCTTTCTCTGGAGTTGCTTTTCCGCAAGCAGTACGGCGCGTTCATTTTGGAATTGGCGGAAGACGCGGAAATCGGCGTATCCTTAGGACGCACCGCGAAAAAAGGCGTTTTCACCTGGAAAAAGGAAAGCCTGCCCCTTTCCGAGCTTTCTCAAATCTATGAAGACCGGCTGGAAAGCGTTTATCCCGCCACCGTGCCCGGCAAGCAGGAAATCCCCGTCATCACCGCCGAAAGCAAACCCGTGATCCGGCCCAAGGCCTCCGTCGCCGTGCCTCGGGTGCTGATCCCCGTATTCCCCGGCACCAACTGCGAATACGATTCCATTCGCGCCGTGGAAAAAGCGGGCCTGAAGGGCGAAATTTTAGTGCTGAACAACCTTTCCGCCCAGGGCGTTTCCGATTCGGTGGAGCGCTTCGCCAAAGCCCTCAAAAACGCCCAGATCGTGTTCATCCCCGGCGGTTTCTCCGGCGGCGACGAGCCGGACGGAAGCGGCAAATTCATCACCGCCTTCTTCCGCAGCGCGGCGGTGATGGACGGCGTACACGACCTGCTGGACAGCCGGGACGGCCTCATGCTCGGCATCTGCAACGGCTTCCAGGCGCTGATCAAATTGGGACTGGTGCCTTACGGCAAAATCACCACGCCGAGCAGCACAGCGCCCACCCTTACCTACAACACCATCGGCCGCCACCAGAGCCGCCTGGTGTACACCCGGGTGGCCTCCAACAACTCCCCCTGGCTCATGGAAACCAAACCCGGCGATATCTTCACCGTGCCCATCAGCCACGGCGAAGGCCGCTTCCTGTGCAGCGACGAGGTGCTGAAAGAACTGATCAAAAATGGTCAGGTCGCCACCCAGTACGTGGATTTGGACGGCAATCCCACCGACGATATTCTCTTTAACCCCAACGGCTCCGAGGCCGCCATCGAGGGCATCCTTTCCCCCGACGGTCGGGTGCTGGGCAAAATGGGCCACAGCGAGCGCATCGACGCGGGCTTGTACCGCAACGTGCCCGGAAACTACGATATGGGCCTGTTCCGCAGCGCGAAGAAATATTTCGGCTGATCAACGGATCATTCACCGGCTGCCGCAGGCTGCGGCGGCCTTTTTTGCGCAAAAAAGGGGAACGCCGGACAAGCGGCGTTCCCGGGATGGACTGTGCCGTCATTCGGCAAGCCCAGCGTTTCCTTTGTAGTGGAAGCAGAGCATGGTGATATCGTCAAACTGCGGCGCGCTGCCCACAAAGCCGTCCACCGCGCGCCGAACGTTTTTGATGGTTTCCTCCGGGGACAGCGAAACGTTTTGGTTCAGGGCCTCCAGCATCCGGTTTGAGCCAAAGAGCTGATTTTGGGCGTCCGTCGCCTCGGGCACGCCGTCCGTATAAACGAACAGGCTGTCGCCGGGATGCAGCTCAAAGGAATGCTCCCGGAAGCGGATGCCCCCGAAAACGGCCAGGGCGGGAGAATGGCGGTACACCACCAGCTCGTATAGACCGTCCCTGCGCCGGATCACGGGATTCTCGTGGCCCGCGTTGGCGGCCACGCCGCGGCCCGTGGAGATTTCGATGATCGCCACCCAAACGGTCACGAAGAGCTGCGCCTCGTTGCCCTCGCACAGCTGCTCGTTTACGTTCCGCATGATCTCCGCCGGGCTGTCGCCCTGCTGGGCGCGGTTTTTGATCAGCGTTTTGGCGATGACCATGAACAGCGCGGCGGGCACGCCTTTGCCGGAAACGTCGGCCATGACCAGGCAGATATGATCGTCGTCGATCAGGAAGAAATCGTAAAAATCGCCGCCCACTTCCTTGGCGGGGGCCATGGAGGCGTACAGGTCAAATTCATGGCGTTCCGGGAAAGGCGGGAAAATGCGGGGCAGCATGTCCGCCTGAATCTGGGTGGCCACGTTGAGTTCCGCGCCGATACGCTCCTTTTCCGCCGTGATTTTCTGGATGTTGTCGATATACTGGACGATATCGCTCTCCATCGTGCCGATGGACTGCGCCAGATCCTGAATCTCGTCCCCGGTTTGGATGTCCGCAAGGGAGATGGTGGTTTGCGTATCGTTCCGCGCGAACTCCGTAACGTTTCCGCGAATTTTCATCAGCGGCCCGATGAAATTCCTGCGCATGAAGAACCAATAGACCACGCTGAACAACGCCAGAACTCCCGCTGAAATCAGCACCATTCTGATGATATAGCTGTACAGGGTGGACAGAATCACTTCCATCCAGACGTCCACCAGCAGCAGCGCCACCACCTTGCCCTGACTGTCGATGATGGGCAGCATGCTCGAAGTGAGATAACCGTACTTTGCGGAATGGCGAACCAGATAGCTCTCCGGTTTCTTTCCTTCGGTATAGGCCGCCCACACTTCGTCAAAATGGGAGGAGACCGGGTCGGTTTCCCCGATGGGCGTGCCGGAGGAATCAAACACGTAGCGCAGCGTTTGATCCTCGTAGACGGTGACGATGTAAATGAACGCCGCGCCGGAAATCTGTTCCACGTCCTTTAAGTAGTCCGCGATTTCCGCGTAATGCTCGTCCTCGGTCCAGGTCTGCGCGTAGTAACCCACCTTGTCGTGGTCGATGTGATCCAAAATGATGTTCCCGATCACATAGCCGTTGTCGTTATAGAGCTTCCTGATCGCGCCGTCGTACTGGTAATACCCGCTGATCGTGGAAATCACGCAGATCAGGAGGGTCATCAGAATAATGCTCAACAGCAGCTTCTTGCTGACGCCAAATCGCTTCCCGCCGGGTTTCTTCTCCTTATTCACGTCCATTCCCATCCTCCAGGTTCTTCGCGTAGAACACCGCGTCGCAGACGCAGTGGTTCCGGTTGCAGTAAGGGCAGTACAGGGTCATTTCCTCCCAGGGCCGAAAGATTTCCGCGATGGCGGAAAAGCCGGTATCGTGGAAGATTTTCTTCATGGGCACCTTTTGATCCGGGGAACGCATGGCCGTAGCCAGGATCATCTTGGCGCCGCGTTCCCGAAGCACCGGCTCCAAATTACGCACGAAGGATGAGCATATGCCGTGCCGCTGGTACGCCTTTTCCGTACTCGACAGCTTGTACACGCCCATGAGCGCGTCTCCGTCATACTTGCGCAGCGGTTCCGGCCTTTCCTTCACATGCATGATTTTCAGCGCCTCGTCCAGTCCGGCCAGGAACGCGTAAAAGTAGGAAATGACATCGTTATTGCGCTCCGCGTCCGTCACCACATAGAACAGGTTCCTGTCCCCGTGAATGCACGCTTCCAGTTCTTCCAGCGAATAATAATCCCGCGCCAGATACTCGTCCGTCAAGCGCTTGATCGCGGGCAGATCACGGTCCTCCGCTTTTCGCGTTTCAAGCTGCATTCATTCACCCTCTTTCAGCACAATCTGCAGCGTGTTGACCCCGAAGGCCCTTTGGTAGTTGATCGACTCCACCATTTTCTTGATCATCCGAACGCCCATAAACACGTCGTCCTCGGCGCTCTCGGCTCCGGGCGAAAAATTGAACGGATTGAACGGGATCCCGCTGTACCGGATGCGGATGCCCCTGTCGTCGTTGACCGAAAAGGCGCGCAGGTCGAATTGAAGGTTCTGGACGCCCTTTTCCGCGTTGACCTGGTGGATCAGCGTCATCACTTCTTCCATGCTCATCTCCAGGCGAATCGTCTCCTGAGCGTTCATTCCGTTCACGGCGCAGAATCGGCTGATGCGCTCGCTGGCGCTGACGATCTCCTCCACGTTGGCGCTCACGGAGAAGTTCAGCACCTTTCCGCTCTTTTCATTTTCCAGGTCGGTCAGCAGATACCGGGAATCCCGGGGACGCCGCCGGTGATGCAGCCCCGTGGCCCCCCACCAGAAAATCAGCGTGAACAGCTCCGCCGCCAGCAGGAAGGAGAACGTGGAAAAGCCCGAGGCGATGACCAGGCGCAGCCCGGCGTAGACCATCACGATCGTCCGCAGCAGGATCAGCCCGCTGGCCCACCCGTTCAGCTCGGACATGTTGTAATAGGTGGACAGGATGTTCAGAAGCAGGGCGGGAAACACGGACAGGGCCATCCACAGCAGCGGAACCAGGATGCTGCCCTTCAGGCCGTACATGGCCGAAATCACCCCGGACAGCGCCGCACACAGCGCCAGGAACACGCCCCCGGCCATCCAGCCGATCTTCCATTCCTCCCGCAGCAGCAGGCGGCAGCTTCCGTTGTCGCGCTCGCCGCTGAATACGGCCAGCATGCCGCCGCCCGCGGCGGGCACCCCTAAAGTGACGCACTCGCCAAAGCCCCATATGCCGTTGACCGCGGTGAACACCGCCACCAGTCCCGCGCCGCCGTGGGCCATCAGCAGGGAATTGATGATCAGCAGCCGCACGGTGGAGCAGAGGTTGTTAAAGGCCGACGGAAAGCCCGCCGCGGCAATGGTCACCCATTCCTTTCGCCCGCGCGCCATCTCCGGCCGCCAGGTATAGGGGCTTCCCCTGGAAAACAGGCGAAGAAGACCATACAGACAGGCCAGCGCCGTGGCGATCACGCTGGCCAGCCCCGCGCCGAAAACGCCCATATCCCAAACGTACACCAGCAGCACGTCCAGCACGATATTGATCAGGGCCATGCCGATCATCATGACGCTGATATCCGCGTTTTTCCCGTCCAGGCGCAGATACCAGAAGGGAATGTAAATCAAAATCTTGGGAAGCGCCCCGATCAGCGTGATCACCACATAGTCCATCACATAGGCCCGGGCCGCTTCGTCGTCGCACAGAAACGACACCAGCGGCTCCCGAAGCGCCAGGGAAAGCGCGGTAATGACCAGCGAAGCCAGCACGGAGGCGTTCAGGCCGGTGCGGAAAAACACGTCCCGCTTTCCGCCGTCGCCAATGCCGATAGCCCATGCGGCGGGAATCTCCGTTCCGGCGGCGAGGAACGCGCCCACCACGCACAGCGCCCAGCAAACCGGCAGGCTCAGATTGATCGCCGCCAGCGCGTCGGAGCCGATGCGGCTGCCCACCAGAATGCCGTCCACAAACACGTTGATATTGACGCTCAGGATGGAGAGCATTCCCGTGATCACGGCTTTGCGATAAGCGCCGCGAATAAACGCGGCGTTTTGCGCCAGTTCAGTCTCCGTCCGGTTTTCTCGCGTTCGATCCATTGAATGCATAACTTCTTTCAATCATTCATGCTGTGCTGGGGCTTTCTCCGCTTACGCTTCAAAGCCCGGCAGAAACGCGGCTTTCCTCGTTTCCCCGCGATCCGTGACCGCTGGGCCTGTTCCCGGCGTCACGGAATGTACTTTGCATTATAATGGAAAAAAGCGGGAAAATCAAGAAAAATCCGCCCTGAGTCACGGCTCACGCGTGAATGAGAAATTGAGATTTGCAATTCATACCGCGCTTGCGGTTGATATTTTCCCTTTGCTGTCATATAATAAATGCGCGCCGCTTCGGTTTCGGGCGGCGGCGCGCATATTTTTCTTTTTTGTTTTTTGCGTCCCCATCGGTTATCGGGGAAAGGAGCGACGCTATGCTGATTCTCAAAGATATCGCCAAGGATTATCAAACCGGAAGCGCCAAGGTGGAAGCCCTGCGAGGAATCGACCTGCAATTTCGTCCCTGCGAGTTCGCCGCCATTTTAGGCCCCTCCGGCTGCGGAAAAACCACGCTGCTGAACATCATCGGCGGCCTGGACCAGTACAGCCGGGGCGATCTCATCATCAACGGAAAATCCACCAAGCAGTTTAAAGACAGCGATTGGGACGCCTACCGCAACCATTCCATCGGCTTCGTATTCCAGAGCTATAACCTGATCCCCCACCAGACGGTGCTTTCCAACGTGGAGCTGGCCCTGACCCTCTCCGGCGTGAGCCGGGAGGAGCGGCGGCGGCGGGCCGTGGAAGCCCTGGAAAAGGTAGGTTTAAGCGATCAGCTGAAAAAGAAGCCCAACCAGATGAGCGGCGGCCAGATGCAGCGCGTCGCCATCGCCCGCGCCTTGGTGAACGACCCGGATATCCTTTTGGCCGACGAACCCACCGGCGCCCTGGACAGCGAAACCAGCGTGCAGGTGATGGAAATTCTGAAAGAAATTTCCAAGGACAAGCTGGTCATCATGGTCACCCACAATCCTGATTTGGCCGACCAGTACGCCAGCCGCATCATCCGCCTGCTGGACGGCAAGGTGACCAGCGATTCCAACCCCTGCACAGAATCGGAGACGAAAACAGGGACGGGAGAAAAGCAGAAAAAGCCCTCCATGAGCTTCCTGACCGCCCTTTCCCTGTCGCTGAACAACCTGCTCACCAAGAAAGGCCGCACGGTGCTTACCGCCTTCGCCGGTTCCATCGGCATCATCGGCATCGCGCTGATCCTGTCCCTGTCCGCCGGGGTGAACGCCTACATCAACCGGGTGGAGCAGGACACGCTTTCCTCCTATCCCGTGGAAATCGACGAGCGCACCATGGACATGACCGACATGATGAGCGGCGTAATGGGCATTTCCGGCGACGAACGGGTGCGGGAGCCGGGCAAGATCTATTCCGGCAGCCGCATGACCAAGCTCATGAGCGGCTGGATGAGCGGCATTTCGGAAAACAACCTGACGCCCTTCAAGGCATTTTTGGACGATCCCGCCTCCGGCGTGCAGGAGCTGGTCAGCGGCATTCAGTACGAGTACGACACGCCCATGCCCCTGTACCGCCTGGATGAAAACGGCGAACCCATTCAGGTGAACCCCTCCACCACCCTGGAAGCAACCGGCATGATGAGCATGCTGAATATGATGGGTTCCGGCTCGGGCATCCAGCAGACCATGATGAATACCTCCATGCGCCGCATGAACGCCTTTGAAGCCCTGCTGGACAACCCGGAGCTGCTCAAAGCCCAGTACACGGTGCTGGCAGGCCGCATGCCGGAAAAATTGGATGAGATGGTGATCATCGTCAATTCCCGCAACGAATTGAGCGATTATACCCTGTACACCCTGGGCCTCAAGGACCAAAGCGAGCTGAAAGGGCAGTTCGAGGCCCTCATGCGCGGGGAAGCCATTGAAAGCGAGGATATGGAGTTCACCTACGAGGAACTGATGAGCCTCCGCTTCCGCCTGCTGCTGAACACAGACCTGTTCCGGAAGGACGGGGCGCTGTGGAAGGATTACAGCCAGGAGGAAGGCTATCTGCGGGAAAAGCTGCAGGACGCCCTGGAAATCAAAATCGTGGGCATCCTGCGCCCGGCGGAGGGCGCGGTGGTCACTTCCGCCACCGGCTCCATCGGCTATCGGTTCGAGCTGATGGAATACCTGCTGGATCAGGTAAACAACAGCCAGATCGTACAGGAACAGTTAGCTAACCCCACCGTGGACGTGTTCACCGGCCAGCCCTTTGAGACCAACGCGGTGGACCTGGTCGCCGCCCTGGACAGCATGAGCGTGAGCGAGTTCCTGAAAGAATACATCGGCTTCTTAGGCCTCAGCCCCGACATCCAGAAGCGGCTGGAGCAGGTGCCCGACTTCGCCGTGAACATGGTCAGCAAGGAAGACGTAAAATCGGTGCTGCTGGCCACCCAGCCGGAAAGCCGGGGCACCTCCCTGGAAAAGAATTTGAGCCTCATGGGCGTCAGCGACGTGAGCAAGCCCAGCTCCATCTTCATTTATCCCAAAGATTTCGCCTCCAAGGAAAAGCTGTCGGCCCTGATCGCCGCCTATAACGAAGCGGCGGGGGAAGATAACGCCATCCGTTACACCGATTACGTGGGGCTGCTCATGTCCTCCGTCACCACCATCGTGAACGCCATCAGCTATGTGCTGATCGCCTTCGTGGCCATCTCCCTGGTGGTGTCCTCCATCATGATCGGCATCATCACCTATATCAGCGTGCTGGAGCGCACCAAGGAAATCGGCATCCTGCGGGCCATCGGCGCCAGCAAGCGGGACATTTCCCGGGTGTTCAACGCCGAAACCCTCATCGTGGGCTTCGTGGCCGGGGCCATCGGCATCTTGGTCACCCTGGCGCTGGTGGTGCTGATGAATATCATCATCAAGAACGTGACCGGCATCCCCGACCTGGCAGGCCTGCCCGCCAAGGCCGGGCTGATCCTGGTGGGCATTTCCATGATCCTCACCCTGATCGCCGGCCTGATCCCCTCCCGCATGGCGGCCAAGAAGGACCCCGTGGTGGCCCTGCGGACAGAATAAGGGGAACGCTGGGGCCTCCGCGGCCCCAGACCCCGCGCCAGGGGCGTGACGCCCCTGGACCCGCAACAGTGGATTTTTCTTGACTTAAAATATTACAACGTACCACTGATAGGGAAAGTACCATTGCTTTTACATACAAGAGGTCATTACTTTGAAAACGACCCGGAGCAATTTGCCCCGGGCCGTTTCTTATGGCTGGAAATGCGCCGCCCAGCCGATATAGCATCTGTTCTTGGGGATCACCAGCACCCCTTCTTCCCGCTTTTCCTTTCTATGCACCAGGATGCAGCGCCATACAGGGCCTATGGCGCACAGAGCGCTGTACTTTTCCAGAATGGGACGATCCACCGTCATGTCCTGGGTGAAGTTTTCATAGTCCAAATTGGAAAGCGCCACCGACGCGGCCACTTCATAGGGCCATTCCTTTTCCGGCAGATGGGGCCGAAGCAAATCGCCAATCCTGCGGGGATTCTGAACGAAATAGGCATAGCCTTCCTCTGGATTCATTGGTATACCACTTCCTTCTGAATGACCTTTCTAACAATTTCAAATATTCATCAAGTCAAATATACCCAATTATTTTGTGTTTGTCAATGGAATTACACAGATAACCGAATCGAAACGTCATATTTGCATAGTACAATGATGAAGGATTGTTGTACAAGGATGGTCATTTTCATGGAAAAAGAGGATTTTATCTGGCGCTTGGTGCAATTGCGAATGAACAAGAATGTGTCTGCGCGGGATATGAGCCTTTCTATAGGGCTAAGTCCCAATTACATCAACGTCATTGAAAATGGTGGCGGTTATCCTTCCATGACCAACTTTTTCTATATTTGCGATTATTTCGGCATCACACCCAAGGAGTTTTTCGACGTGGATACGCCCAATCCCGCCAAGATGAATGAGCTGGTTCAGGCCGCAAAACGCTTGACCAACGAACAGTTGGATCACCTGATCGCCCTGGTGAAAACGATGAAATAGCAGGGCGTCCAAGCACGTATCCTGTGCATTTTTCGACAATTCAAGCGCAAAATTGTATCATTCCGCCGTTCCTTATGGACACGGCGGCCTTTTTTTGATATGCTGTTCCCATCCAAGGGAAACAGCGACGCAGAAAAGGAGGATGAACAATGGAATTTTTGCTGGGCCCTGTGGGAATCGCGGCCATTGCCGTCGTGGGATTGATCCTGCTGCTGGTGCTTTTCGGTTACGTGAAAGCGCCGCCGGATGAAGCGTACCTGATTTCCGGTCTGCGCAGGAAAATCATCATCGGCAAAGCGTCCATCCGCATTCCCTTCTTTGAAAGGCTGGACAAGCTGAGCCTGAAAATGATCTCCGTGGACGTGAAAACCAATTCCTTCGTGCCCACCGCCGAATACATCAACATCACCGTGGACGCGGCGGTGAAGATCAAGGTGAGCACGGACAAGGAAATGCTGGCCATCGCCGCGGAAAACTTCCTGAACAAGGACACCAACTACATCATCAGCCAGGTGCAGGACGTGCTGGAAGGCAACATGCGCGAAATCATCGGCCAGATGCGCCTGGAAGAAATGGTGACCAACCGCAAATCCTTCGCCGAAAAGGTGCAGGAAAACGCGGTGCCCGACCTGCGCAGGATGGGCCTGGACATCATCAGCTTCAACGTCCAGTCCTTCTCCGACGCCAACGGCGTCATCAACGATCTGGGTATCGACAACATCAGCCAGATCAAGAAGAAGGCCGCCATCGCCAAGGCCGAGGCCGACAAGGAAATCACCAAGGCCCAGGCCCAGGCCAGCAAGGAAGCCAACGACGCCCGCATCGCCGCCGAGACGGAAATCGCCATCAAGAACAACGACCTGAAGATCAAGGAAGCGGAGCTGAAACTGCTGTCCGACATCAAGAAGGCCGAGGCCGACGCCGCCTACAACATCCAGGGCGAGGAACAGCGGCGCACCATCGAAATCAAGACCCAGGACGCCAACATCGCCCGCCAGGAGCGCGAAGCCATCCTGAAGCAAAAGGAAGTGGAAGTGACCGAGCGCACCCTGGAAGCCACCGTGAAGAAAAAGGCGGAAGCCGAGCTGTACCAGCGCCAGAAGCAAGCGGAAGCCGAGCTGTATCAACGCCAGAAGCAAGCCGAGGCCGAATTGGCGGAAGCCACCCGCCAGGCGGAGGCCCTGCGGCTCCAGGCCGAGGCCGAGCGCTTTGCCAAGGAGCAGCAGGCCGAGGCGGACAAGTTCGCCAAGCTGCAGGAAGCCGAAGCCGTGCGCGCCGCCGGTTTGGCCGAAGCCGAAGCCATCCGGGCCAAAGCCCTGGCCGAAGCCGAGGGTATCGACAAGAAGGCCGAAGCCATGAAGAAGTACGGCGAAGCCGCCGTGCTTGAGATGTACTTTGCCGCCCTGCCCGAAATCGCCAAGAACGTGGCGGCTCCTCTCGCCCAGGTGGACAAGATCACCATGTACGGCGAGGGCAATTCCGCCCGGCTCATCGAGGACATCGTGAAATCCACCACCCAGGTGTCCGACGGCCTGACCGAAAGCATCGGTTTGGACTTAAAGAGCCTGCTGGCCGGTTTCTTGGGCGGCAAGCTGGCCGCGCCCAACCCCGCGCCTGAAACCAAACCCAATACGGAAACCGACGGCGAATAAACCGTCATACGTCAACAGCCCATACCGGATCGCCGGTATGGGCTGGCGAAACGTCAACAACCCCTGGGATGCATCGAAGGGTCCACAGGCCCTTCGATTTTTATTCCGCAGGCGGCGGCGTGTACGTCGCCGAGGAACGGTCCTTGACCGCTTCCTCTATCAATTTCTGGCCGTAAAATGAGCGTTCCCGGCCTATCAGGCCGGAAACGCCATTTTACAAGAAATTGATGCAACCCATCGAAAGCCTGCGTCAGCTGGCTTTTGATGGCAGAGCATCGACTTTGTCGATGCTCTTTATAGATTGGCAAACTGGTCCCGGGTGGCGCGCAGGGAATCCAGCTGCTGGGTCATGTACATATCGGCCTGCTCCAGCATCTGGTTCACGGCGTCATGGGCGCGGGCAGTAAATTCCTCGCAGTCCCGGTGGGCGCTTTCCAGCATTTCCTGGGCTTCCGCCTGGGCGCGGGCCACGATTTCGCTCTCGGCCACCATCTGCTGGGCGCGGGCCTGCGCGTCGGCGATCATGGCGTTGGCGCGGGCCTGGGCGTCGGCGACCATGGCGTTGGCCTGATCGGTGGCATTGCGGATGGTTTCGTTGGCGCGGTTCTGGGCGTCCGTCACCATAGCGTCGGCCTGGGCCTGGGCGTTGGAAACGGTGGCCTTCGCCTCGCTGTTGGCCCGGGACGTGGTTTCCTCGGCGATCTTCTGGCTGTCGCCCAAGATGCGCTCTTCCTGATCTATGATGGCGCGGGCGCTCTGCATATCGGGGGGAACGGTCTCATTCAGGCGGCGCATGAGGCTGGTGAATTCTTCCTTGTCCAGCGTGATCTTGTTGAAGAGCGGGATGGTTTTCGCATCTTCGATCATCTTGGACATACGTTCCAGCAGTTCAAAGGTCATCAGTCGTTTACTCGAAGCCATGATCAAATCCTCCCTTGAAATAGTCTTATGGGGCTTGAAAGGCGGCCTGCATCACCGGCAGCGCCTCTTTGGGAACGTAAGCGGAAAGGTCCGCGCCGAAGGCGGCCAATTGGCGCACCATGCTGGCGCTGATTTCCCCCATTTCGGGGGACGCGGGCAGGAACAGGGTTTCCAGGGCGGGGTTCAATTGGCGGTTGATGCGGGCCATGGCGGTTTCGTTTTCCAGGTCATTCACGCCGCGCACGCCGCGCACCACCACCGAAATGCCTGTTTCCCTCGTCAATTGGGCCAGCAGACCGCCGTAGGAAATCACTTCCACGTTGGGAATGCCCTGGCAGGCCCTTTTGAGCATATCCATGCGCTGCTCCACCGAAAAGCAGCCCTTCTTTTCCGGATTGTGCAGCACGCCCACCACCACCGTATCGAAAATCGCGGCGGCCCGGCGAATGACGTCCATATGCCCTAAAGTCACAGGATCAAAGCTGCCCGGATACAGGCAGCGGGATGCTTTCAATGGGCAACACCTCCATCAACTGGTAAAACCCCAATCCCGCCGCGCCGTATTCCCGGTGATCCGTCATGGCGAGGGGCGCGTCGATCCGGGGCGGGGTTTCCCGGCCGTGTTCGATCACGATCATGCCGCCGGGCCGAAGCAGGCCCGATTTTAATAGGGCGCGGCACACGGGGGCAGTATCCATCCGGTACGGCGGGTCGAGAAAAATCAGGTCAAAGGCGTCTCCCCGGGCTTCAAGCGACGCCAGGGCGGCAGTATCCTTCATGCGCAGCAATTGGGCGCGGCCCTCACAGCCCAAGGCGGCGATGTTTTCGCTGATGGCCTGGCAGGCCTTGGAGGCGCAGTCCACCAGCACGGCGCTTTCCGCTCCCCGGCTCAGGGCCTCTAAGGCCAGAGCGCCGCTGCCCGCGTACAGGTCCAGCACCCGCGCGCCATACAGCCGGCCTTGCAGGATGGAAAAAAGCGCTTCCTTCACCCGGTCCGCGGTGGGGCGAGTGTCCATTCCCTCCGGCGCTTTCAGCTTGCGGGAACGCATGTCTCCGGCAATAATGCGCATATCAGATCAGCTCGTTCTTCTTGGCGGTGCGGGCCTGGCGGGCTTTCATGGCCTTCCGCTGTTTCCGCTGGGCGCGCTTGTTGCTGCTGTTAATATCGCCGTGTACCATGGCGCGGGACCGGGGGCCGGTGAGGTAGCCCAGCGGGAACCCGACCAGGGGCAGGCAGGAAAGCAAGGGGCTTAAGCGATCCATCACCAGCAGGGCGTCGGTATTATCCACGGTGGCGATATTGGCAAAGGGAAAAATCAGCACGCGGCTGACCATCCGCAGGATATCCAGCGCCGTCAGCTGCACATCCCGGGAATAGAACTTCAGGGGGGCCATCACTTCCGCCTGATTGCTGTAGCCCGAAACCCAGTTAGGCAGCTGCTGCAAATAATACGTCTGCTTCACCGCCGTGATCGCGTGGGGCACGGTGATCAGCAGCGCGGGCACCGCCGCGATCAACGCGATGGTCACGCCCTTGAGGGGATGGAAGCAGCGCGTTTTGTCCTTCGTTTCCGTTTCCTTGCCCGCCTGCTGCCGGGCGTAGACGATCTCGCCGTAAGCGACCTCGCTTTCGCCTAAGCGCGCTCCGTCCATATACACCACGGAGGCGCAGACCGCCACCATCAGCAGGTTCAGCACCACCCGCAGCACCACATTGCCGAACTGCAGCGTGCTGCCCGCGATCACATACAAAAAGGCGAACATGAAAAAGTACGCCATCACCTTGAGGCTCCGCTTCAGCACGCCGGAATCGAAAGCATCGCCCTTGGCGTATGGCTTGAAGACCAGGGGCCGCTTTTTGTTTTTCGTTTTCTTCGCTTGATCCTGCATACGCTTCTCCCGCTGAAATGATATTGCGAACGGAGGCCGATCCGCCATTGCGAAGGCTTTCCGGTATCCGCTGCGAAACAAATCCAAAGCAGCTTTTTTAGACTCTTAGTATACCAAATTCCGCGCCAAAAGAAAAGCACAAATTTTTCGCTTCCCGGGGCCGTCCCCTTTTTGTCGAAATTTGATGTAAAATCTGAAAAACGGCTTGCGAAAAAGCGCGGGCGCATTGTATACTAATGCGGTAACAGATACTTCACGAAGAACCGGAGGAAATGTGTGATGAAGCGAATCCTTGCGTTCCTGGCGGCGCTGGTTCTGCTGGCGGGCATAGCCGTTTGGGGCGGCGCGGAGGAAATCACCTATACCGGCACCATTACCGGGGGCAGCCTGCACCTGCGCCGGGAGCCTGACAGCTCCGGCAAGGTGATCAAAACCTATAAATCGGGCACCCAGGTGGAAATTTTGGAAAACGACGGTACCTGGTGCAAGGTGCAGGTAGGCAAAAACGTGGGCTACATGATGGCCCAGTATTTGACCATTAAGGCCAATTATCCGCATTTGGGCTGGTGCAAGACCGCCGACGACGGCACGGTGCTGAATTTCCGGGGCGGAGCAGGAAACACCTTCCCCATCGTGTACAAGGTCATGAGCGGCTGCTGCTTTGAGCTGGTGGAGGACGCGGGCGCGTGGTACCGCGTGCGCATTGGCGATCAGTTCGCCTATGTGGAAAAGAGCAGGGTAACGGTGCTGGACGGCGATTTTGAGTCAGGCTTTTCCCTCGCCGCCCAGGACGCCGTGACCGCCGCGCAGCTTCATTCCGCCCTTCGGGAATACGGCAGCGCCAAAACCATGGAAAAAACCGAGGGGGATTTCACTTATTCCCTCACCTACCCGGAAACGGGCGTGGCGGCGGCGGACGAAAAGCTGTCCGCCTGGGTGCAGGAAACCCTGCGCGTTTTCCAGGAGGACTTTCAGCAGAATCATCCCGGCGAAACGGGCGCGTGCACCGTGGAATACCAGTCTCTGGACGTGGACAGCCGCTACCACAGCGTGGTGCTGCTGGCGGAATACAAGGTAGGCAGCCTGAAAGCGGAAAAGGTGCTGACCGTGAACGTGGATTCCCAGGCGGAAACGGTGCTTGACAACCGCGCCCTGCTTTCCCTCAATGAAACGCGGGTGCGGCTCTGCCTGGAAAGCGTATTTTCCGCCCTGCTTTCCAAGCCCACGGACGGCTATTCCGGCAAGCCGGGCCTGGACTGCCTGCAATACGCCGTCCTGGGCCACGACGCGGTGCAGCTGTTTTTGCCCGCGGGCCTGTATTTGCCCTGCGCCTTGGGCACTCGGAAGCTGAGCCTGCGTTACAGCCAAATGGCGGAATGTATGACGCTGGATTCCGAGGCGGTGCGCAGCCATATGCGCACCATCGACCCCACCAAGCCCATGCTGGCCCTCACCTTTGACGACGGCCCCTCCGAGCAGACCGACCGCATCCTGAACGTGCTGATGCAGTACGACGCCAGGGCCACCTTTTTCGTGATCGGCAACAAGCTGGAAACCTATGCCGACGTGCTCAAGCGCACCGCCGCCGCCGGAAACGAGATTGCCTGCCATACCTGGAGCCATGTGAACCTGAACACCGTTTCCGCCTCCAGGGTACGCAGCCAAATCACCCGCACCAACGAAAAGATCAAGGAAATCACCGGGGTGGAGGTAAAGTGCATGCGCCCGCCCTACGGCAACCAGAACAAAACCGTGCGCAATGTGTGCAAGGATTTAGGGATTACGATCGTGCGCTGGCAGATCGACACCGAGGACTGGAAATCCCGCAATACCAGCAAAATCTACAATGCCATCATGAAGGGCGCGGGCAACGGCGAAATCATCCTGTGCCACGATCTGTACATGTCCACCGCCTCCGCCGCGGAAAAGGCCATCCCCGCGCTGATCGAAAAGGGCTACCAGCTGGTCACGGTGTCGGAGCTTTTGTCCTTCCATAAGGAAGGGGCCGTGCCCGGCAAGGTGTACAACTGGGTGGATCCCAAGAACATGATCGTCAATCAGCAATAGAACAGGATTTTGCGAAAGGAATGTGGAAACGATGCCAAAACGTTTGCTGGCGGCCCTGCTTCTGTGTTGTCTCCTGCCGGTGCAGGCGGCGGGGGCGGAGGAACAGGAATCCGTTTATCATCTGGTCAGCGAAAGGCGCAAAATATACGAAATCGCCGGTACGGGCTGGCTGATCCAGCACTGGACGGAAAAATACATCCCGGAGAATACGGTCAAGCAGGCGGAAAGCTTCAACGCCGTCATGTCGGCCTTCGACGATGTGAAAACCTACGTTTACCTGATCAATTCTTCCCGGACGATGGATCTGGATCATCTGGACAGCGATCCGCCGGTGTGGACGATCATCAAGGAAAACTACCCCAACAGCACGCTCGGTTCCTTCCAGATCGACTCCATAGAGGACTACCAAAAATATTTCTATAAGACCGACCACCATTGGAATTATCTCGCTTCTTATTTGGGCTATACCCAGATCATCCACATGCTGCTGGGCGAAGACGAACCCGTGCTGGAACCCCTGGAAACGGTGGAATTCCCCGTCATGTTCAACGGCTCCTACCACAACAAGAACAACCTGAACCGGCAGACCAGCGACCAGCCCTTTACCGTTTACCGCTTCGATTACCCGGAAATGACGATCCGGATCAACGGGAAAAAGAAAAAGGCTTACGGACGGCAGGAAGATTATTTCGCGGGCAAGTATTCCAAGAAAAAACTGACCAATCATTATGAAGCCTTCTACGGCGGGGACGAGGGCCTCGTGGAATTCTTCACGGATCAGCCGGACAAGGAAAACATCATCATTTTCTGCAATTCCTTCTCCAACGCGGTGAAAATGCTGATCGCCAGCCACTTCAACCACACCTATTTCCTGGATCTGCGCCACTATTATGAGGACATGGGCGAAAAATTCAACCTGACCCGTTCCATTAAAGCGTGGAACGTGACCAAGGTGATGCTGCTGGGGGACGGCGCGTTCTTCTCCCTGGGCACGCCGTACAGATAAAAAACTTCACAGAAAAACACGAGGGATGCGCTTTCCCCCGTGTTTTTTGATGTTTGCCTTTAATGCAGCGTCACATAGCCCGCCTGGCGCACGGCTTTCTGGCCTTCCTCGCTCACCAGCCAGCTGACGAAGGCTTCCGTGTTTTCGTCGCCCTTGCGGTACACGGCGTAGTAATTCACGGTGAAGGGATAGGCCCCGGACTGGAGGTTTTCGTCCGTGGGGGCCACGCCGTCGACGGCCAGCACCTTGACGCCGCTGTTCTCCACCAGGGTGTTCACATAGTAAAGATAGCTGTAGCCGATGGCCCCCGGCCCGTTGTCGTAGTTGCCGATCTGCGCCACCGCGTCGGCCATGCCGTTGGAAATGTAGTTTGCTACCACTTCCTGGATTTCCAGCCCCCGCATCACCATTTCCTCCATGGCGGTCTGGCTGCCGCTGCCATGGGGCCGCTGGTAGGCGTACAATTGCTGGGCCGTGCCGCCAAAGTCCGCCCAGGAGGTATGCTGCCCCGTGTAGATTTCCTGAATCTGCTGAACCGTCAGGCTCTCGATGGGGTTCAAATCGTTCACCATGAACACGAACGCGTCGTAGCAGAAGGGCACGTACACCAACTCCACCCCGGCGTCCGCCGCCGCCTTGCGCTCGTCGGCGTTGGGATAGGTGCCCAGCACCAGATCGATGGGGTGGGTATCGTCCATCATCACGCCCTGGCTTTTGATGGTCACCAGGGGGTTGGCCTTGCCCTGGGTTAGCCGGTCGTAGGCGTAGGGGGTGGTGGAGAAATTGACGAAGCCGTTCATGTCCCCTTCGGGAAGGCCCAGCCACTGCCGGGCCAGCTCCATGGCCAGGGGAACACAGACCGTGCTGCCGTCCATGCTGGGGTACGTGCCCCAGTCGCAGATGAACAGGTTATCGTAGCCCTCCAGGGGCTTTTTTTCTCCCAAGTGGAAGCTGCCGTCCGTTTCCACCTGCTCCCATCTCTCCCCCTTGCTCACGGACTGGTTGATCTGGCTCCAGGAGCCGGTGGACTTATCCTCTTCCGTTTTCTCCGCCAGCGCGGGCGCGGCGCACAGCAGGCAAGCCAGCAAAACGCACAGAAATTTTTTCATTGTTCTTTCCCCTCCTCCGGTACGATCAGCACATATTTTTCTCCCACCCAGCCGGTGTCCCGGCCGTCGGTCACCTGAACCCAGCCGTCTTTTTCATCCAGAATCTGCACCTGGGTGCCGCCGATCAGCATTTTTGTTTTTTCGCCGCCGGGAGCGCTTCGCAACGGAATATCGTTTAGATACGATTTTTGCAGATATCCTTTCTCGATCCAGCCTTCGTCCTGGCCGTCCGAAACCCGTACCCATTCGTCTTCCATGTCCTGCACCTTGACCTTTGTTTTTAAGGCCAGCGTCTTGATCTCCTTGCCGTCCGGGCTGTCCAGCAGGGGCACTCCTTCGATCATCGCGCGTGGGCGATACACGACGCCGTACACGTTTCCGGTGCCGTCCGGCTTCCGGGTCAGCGTCACATCCTCGATCCGGCAGGCGAAACGCGCGTAGCTCAATGACTGGGTAAAGCGGACAAAGGGGCCGTAAAAGGCGGCGACGTAGCTTCTGCCCTCCAGGGGAATCTTCGTTTCCCAGGGGTCCCATTTGGAATCATAGGGCATATGGTTCCACCAAACTTCCAGGGTTTCCTCCGGCCAAATGTCAGCATAAGAGAACAGCGTTTCCCGGGGCAGATATTCCAGATCTTCCAGATCGACCCACCCCAGCGATTGGTTGATCAGGGGTTCCTTCACTTCCACTTTGCCGTTCCGATACCGCCCCATGTCCACGATCCGTTTTTCCATCAGCAGCTTTCCCGCATATTTCCCGTCCGCGGTTTCGTACAGGGTCGCGTATCCCTTTTCCGTTTTCCGCACCCGGCCCGGCGCGCCGATCCAGCCCTCGCTCCTTGCCCCGCCCAATGTGTCGCCGTTATCGCCCCGGAAGATGGCGTCGTCCGGGTAGTATTCCTCATAGTATCCGCTTTCGTCCTTTTCCGCCTCCAGTCCCTCCGGCATGGAAACTAACTCCAAGGAAACGCAGCAGTTAAAGATTTCCTTGCCGATTTCCGTTACCGTCAGCGGCAGGGCGATGGATTGCAGCCGGGTGCAGCCGGAAAACCCGTAATCCCCAACGGATTTGAGGCCGATGGGCAGGGAAATGGTTTTGAGATATTCATTATGCATATCTTCGATGCGCTCCACCCCGGCGGGCACGTCGTAATGCTCCGCTTTGCGGTTGTCAGGGTAGGCCAGCAAGGTTTTTCCATCCTTGGAGAACAGCACTCCGTCCACGGTTTTGTACAGGGGATGATCCTCCGGCACTTCGTAAGCGCTCACGGAACAAGAATCCATGCTGCTCAGAATGTCTTCCATGGGCAGGGTGGTTTCAATGCGCAGCACGTCAAAATCGCAGCCATAAAAAGCGTAATGCTCCAGCACCTCCAATTGGGCGGGCAGGGTAAATTCCGTAAAATCATAGCCGCAGAACGCGTCCATGCCCAAATACCGCAGGGTGGATGGGAGGGAAACCTTATGGAAATCGCCGCCCTCATCGTAAATCCACCAGCTCGGACCATTCTCGAACCTCGGCTCGATCTCGATGTCTTTCTCCAGTTCGTCATCCCAGTAGCTGATTCTGGCCTCCCCCAAGGCCGTGACGCCCTCGAAGATGATCAGCGTATCGTCCTGTACGTCGCAGAAATCGAAGTACCCGTATTCCTCCCAGTCCGCCCGCCAGTCCCAATCGTCCGCATCGTCCACGTCCTCCCCCAGCGCGCAAAAGGGAAGCATGAGCATCGCAAGCAGCAGAAGCAGCGTTCGTTTCACCTGTACCCCTCCTTTGAATCCCTTCATACATTTAGACGCTTTTCAAAATGGTTTTGTTCCACAAAATATGAAAATATTTCAAAAACCGTCCCCGCCAAATCCAGGCCGGGACGGTTTCTGTATATTATTCAGGCAGCTGAATGCCCGCTTCCTTGGCGCATTCCACCAGCTTGTCCAAGGCTTCCACAATTTCCTCCGGGTTATGCTCGGAGATCACGCAGAAGCGCAGGCGGGCTTTGTTTTTGGGCACAGCGGGGTACACGGCGGGGGGCACGATCACGCCCTTTTTGCGCAGGCGGTTGCTTAGCTCCCAGGCGTCCTCGTCCCGGCCCACCAGAATGGGCAGGATGGCCGTTTCCCCGGCCAAACACGTGTTCATATGGCGCTTGTGGGCTTCCTCGTAGAAGCATTTGATGTTGCGGCGCAGGCGCTCCATGATGGAGGGGTCCTTTTGCAGCAGGCGGATGGCCTCTAAGCTGGCGGCAGCCAGGGGCGGGGAAATGCCCACGGAGAACACGAAGCCGGGCAGGTTGTAGCGCAGGTATTCGATCAGGGAACGCTTACCGGCCAGATAGCCGCCGCAGGTGCCAAGGCCCTTGGACAGGGTGCCGTACTTGATATCAATATCGTCGGGGGCCAGGCCGAAATATTCGTCCACGCCGCCGCCAGTCTTGCCGATGACGCAGGCGGAATGAGCCTCGTCCACCATCAGGAAGCAGCCGTACTTCTTTTTCAGGGCCACGAATTCGGGCACGGGAGCGATATCGCCGTCCATGGAGTAGGCGCCCTCGATGACGATCAGCACCTTGCCGAACTTGTGACGCTGGTTGCGCAGGATGCTTTCCAGGGCCTTCACGTCGCTGTGAGGGAAGGGCTTGGCCGTAGCCTGGGAAAGGCGGCAGCCCTGCTCGATGGAATTGTGGGCGATGGCGTCGTAAACGATCAAATCGCCCTTGCCGCAGAAGTTGCCCACGCAGGTCACGTTGGTGGAATGGCCGCCTACCAGCACCAGGGCGTCTTCCGTGTGCTTCCACTTGGCGATTTCGGCTTCCAGCTCTTTGTGCAGGGTCTTTTCGCCCGCAAGCAACCGGCTGCCGGAAGCGGAGGTGCCGTACTTGTCGATGGCAGCCTTGGCGGCGGCCTTGGTTTCCTCCCGACCGCTCATGCCCACGTAGTTGTAGCTGCCGAAATCCAGCATCCACTGGCCGTCCACGAAACTCTTATCCAGCAAGGGGGAATCGTGGGCCACGAAATAGGGGTTTTCCTGGCCTTCGCCCATGAGGGACTGCCAGCGCTTTTCAAAGGCCAAATATTCCGGCGCGTCCTCAAAGCGGGTGATGGGCGTGACCGGCTCCCCGCTTTCCTCGCCCGCGCTCTCATAGGCCACGTCGCCGCGCACCTTGGCGTACAAAAGGGCGCTTAAGTCGTTCACCGTGGTACACTTGCCGTATTCCTCGGTGGGGATCAGCACGTTGAACTGTTCCTCGATTTTCAGGCTCATGCCTAAAACCTGTAAACTGTCGCCGCCTAATTCGTCGATAAAGTGGGCGTCGTCCCGGATCTGGTCGGGCGTCACGTTCAGGGTTTCGGCGTACACCAGCCGCACCTTCTGCTTGATTTCCTCCAATTGCAGATCGGAGGGAGTGTTTTCCTCCTGCACCAGGGGCTTGCTCTCCTCGATGGAGGCTTCGTCCCGGCGGTTGAAATCAATATCCCGGTAGGCCAGCTTCTTTTCCTCGATCTGCTTTTTCAGCGCCAGGCGCTTCACTTTGATGCCGCCCGCCGTCTGGAATTTTTCGGAGGTCGCCAGCACCCGGTTCACCCGCTTTAAGGCGGGCAGGCCCGCGTTGACGCGGCGCACCTGACCCATGAGGCCGGAAATATAATCATCGTCCCGGTAATGCTGGCCCACATTGATGACCAGGGTGATGTCCTCGTAATCCACCACGCCCTTGTTCCTTCCGGGCAAATGCGGGAGGGGGATATGGGAAAGAAAGCCTTTTTCCTCTTTTTCTTTCTTTTTCTGCGCTTTCACGCCTAATACGCAGAACTGCTCCACGCCCTCCAACACGCCGAAAGCGTCCTCGATCTCGTCGGGGTACACGTTTTCGCCGGATTCGTTGATGATCACGTCCTTGGCGCGGCCTTCCACGTACATGCGGCTGCCCTTTTCCAGGCGCACCACGTCGCCAGTGCGGAACCAGCCCTCGTCGTCCAGGGCGGGGGGCAGAATTTTCCCCTCCACCAGCCGGCCCGTATGCAGGGTGTTGCCCCGGATGTACATTTCGCCCCGGTTGCTCTTTTCCCCGTCGCTCTGCACCCGGTATTCGGCGCTGGCAAGAGGCCGCCCCACGCTGCCGGAGGTGCGGGTGATCACGTTCATGTTGGTTTCCACGGAGGTGACGCCCGTTTCGGTCATGCCAAAGCCGGACACGGTGAAATAACCCAAGGCGGACAGGGTGCGCATATGCTCCTTGGGGGTATGGCTGCCGCCCAAAATGATGCAGCGCACGTCGCTGCCTAACATTTGCTCCGTGATGGATTTGAACAGCACGTTCCGGGCAAAGTCCAGCCCGAAGCCGGGGGCCACGCTTTGCAGGGCCAGGGACAGGCCCCGCAGGGTCTTGAAGCCCGCCCGCTTTAAGCGGCTCTGCTTTGCCACCTGCTTGTTCAGGGCCACGCACAGGTTATTAGCCAGCAGGGGCACGGCCATGAGATGGGTGATCTTGAAGTGCCGGGCCGTTTCCTGGATGCACTGGGGGCTGCGGTTCTGCAAATAGACCGTTTCATAGCCTAAAAAATGAATCCACTGCAGGCACACCATGAACCCGAAAATGTGGTGGTAAGGCAGGAAGGCCAGCTGCCGCCGGGGTTCGTCGCAGATGATGCGCTTGTTGGCCTTGTACAGCATTTCCGCGTTGAGTACCTGGCTGCACACCGCCGTTTCGTTGTAGACGAACACGCGGCTGGTGTCGGTGGTGCCGGAGGTACACAAAGCCACCATATGGCCGAAATCGGGCTTGAAAGCGGAAACGGGCTGGGCCATAGCCATTTGCTTCACGGTGAACTGGCGCACGCCGCCGCTTAAGTTCCGGGGGGCTTTGCCGATCAGGGCCACGGCCCCGGCCTGGCGCAGGATGTAGGCGGTCATTTCATCGCTCAGGGTAAAATCCATGAGTACCGCGTTATAGCCCGCGGCGATCACGCCCCAGAACAGGTAAAACCATTCCGGGCTGGTGTCCAGCTGGATGCCCACGAACTTGCCCCGGTTCTTTTCGCCCAGCACGTTTTGCAGCAGAAATGCGCAGGCGAAGGTGCGGCTGCGGTATTCCCGGTAGGAAATCGTTTTTTCCTCGCCGCCCTCCAAATAGCGGGCCGCGATCCGGTCTTCGTCGCCGGTGATGATTTCAAACAGGTTTTGAAGGGTCATATTCTCCCGCAATTGATTGCTGCGGGCGAGTACCTCGCTCATGTTCCTTTTCCTCGATTCTTCTCTTGGGAAGTTTTACAGTAATAATCCCGCAAAATCCAGTCAAACATCCGGGCGGGCAGCACGTCGTGCAGGATCACCGCCAAATGCTGGTCGGGCTTCGCCACCCGCAGGCGGCGGGGCAGGCGCTTCTTTTTCAGCGCTTTTGCGATCTTCCGGCCTAAGATATCCGGGTCGGAGCCGCCCGCCTCGTCCCGGGCGATGGCCGCCGTGCCGCTGTCAAAGTCGGCCTTGTAGGGGGACGCCTCCGTCATGCCCGCGGAATGGCGCCGGTAGGCGGCGCTGCCGCTGCGGTGGTCCCCCGGCTCCACCAGCATCACTTCGATGCCGAAGGGCTTGACCTCCAGGGCCAAACATTCGCTGTACCCCTCCACAGCGTGCTTGCTGGCGGTATACGCCCCCTCGAAGGGAATGCCAAGCAAACCGTTGATGGAAGAAAAGTTCACGATGCGCCCGTGTCCGTTCGCCCGCATGAGGGGCAGCACGGCGGAGATCATGGCCGCCTGGCCGAAAAAGTTGGTTTCCATCACCTGACGCAATTCGTTCAGGGGATAGGTTTCGCAGGGGCCTAAAATCAGCATCCCCGCGCAGTTCACCAGCGCGTCCGGCGGGCCGCTGATTTTTTGCGCTTCCCGTACGAAAACGCCGATGCTGTCCTGGTCGGTCACGTCCAGGGGCAGGCACGTGCAGCCGGGCACGCTTTTGCCCTTTCCGAAGGACCGGGCGCCCGCGACCACGGTGAATCCGTTTTCCGAAAGCGCCTGCGCCGTATGCAGGCCCAGACCGCTGGAAGCCCCGGTGATCCATACCACCCGCGTCACTTTTTTCGCCCCCTTTCCCCCGTAAAACGGAAGGGTTTCTCCCGTTTTATCGTTCCGCCCCGCGATTTCCAATCGTTAGGGCAGAATCTTGTTCATTATACGCCATTTTCATCCGAAATGCAAATAAATGCAAAAAAAATGTAAGCGTGTCTCTTGCCTTCGCGCCGCGCCGTTTTTGCCGCCCTTGCGGACAAAGGGACGATATGATATAATGAACAGGATTTTGAACCGCGGTTCACGCGGATAATTGGAGGCGCAGAAAAATGGCGGCAGTTTCCAAGGCGGTAGTGACGGTGCTGGGCTTTGACCGCAAGGGCATCATCGCCCAGGTGAGCGCGATCCTGTTTGATCGGGGCATCAACATCCTGGATATTTCCCAAACGATTTTGGACGGTTATTTCAATATGGTCATGATGGTGGACATTTCCGAACCCACCTGCCCCTTCGACGAACTGCAGGGCGAGCTGAACGCCTTGGGGCAAAAATTGGGCCTGCAGATCCGCATTCAGAAAAGCGAAATCTTTGAAGCCATGCATCAGATTTGACGGGGGAAAGCCGTATGATCCAGAGCAGTCAGATTTATGAAACCCTGCGCATGATCGACCAGGAAAAGCTCGACGTGCGCACCATTACCATGGGCATTTCCCTGTTCAACTGCGTGTGCGACGACACCCGGCGCTTAGCCAGTCGGGTCTACAGCCGCATCGCCCGCCAGGCGGAAAATTTGGTGAAGGTGGGCCGGGAAATCGAGCGGGAATTCGGCGTGCCCATCGTGAACAAGCGCATTTCCGTCACCCCTGTTTCCCTGATCACCGGCGCGGTGGACGATCCGCTGCCCGTGGCCCTGGCATTGGACAAGGCCGCCAAGGAAACGGGCGTTGATTTCATCGGCGGCTATTCCGCCCTGGTGCAGAAGGGCATGACGGAGGCGGATCGGCGGCTGATCCTGTCCATTCCCCAGGCGCTTTCTGAAACCGATCTCATGTGTTCCTCCATCAACGTGGCTTCTACCCGGGCGGGCATTGATATGGACGCCGTGCGCCTGTGCGGCGAAGCCATCAAAGCCCTGGCGGAGCGCACCAAGGCGCAGGACGGTTTAGGCTGCGCCAAGCTGGTGATTTTCGCTAACGCGGTGGAGGATAATCCCTTCATGGCGGGCGCGTTTCACGGCCCAGGAGAGGGCGACTGCGCCGTTTCCGTTGGCGTCAGCGGCCCCGGCGTGGTAAAGCGCGCCCTGGAAAACGTGCGGGGAGAACCCTTTGACGTGGTGGCCGAAACCATCAAGAAAACCGCCTTCCGCATCACCCGCGTGGGCCAGCTGGTGGCGATGGAGGCCAGCCAGCGCTTGGGCGTGCCCTTCGGCATCGTGGATTTGTCCCTGGCCCCCACCCCGGCGGTGGGCGACAGCGTGGCGCACATCCTGGAAGAAATGGGCCTGGAAAAGTGCGGCACCCACGGCTCCACGGCGGCGTTGGCACTGCTCAATGACGCGGTGAAAAAGGGCGGCGTCATGGCTTCCTCCCACGTGGGGGGCCTTAGCGGCGCGTTCATTCCCGTCAGCGAGGACATCGGCATGATCGAAGCCGCCGCCTGCGGCGCGCTGGCCCTGGACAAACTGGAAGCCATGACCTGCGTGTGCAGTGTGGGCCTGGATATGATCGCCGTGCCCGGCGATACCTCCGCCGCCACCATCAGCGCCATCATTGCCGACGAGGCGGCCATCGGCATGATCAATAATAAAACCACCGCCGTGCGCGTCATCCCCGCCCCGGGCAAGACCGTGGGCGATTCCGTGGAATTCGGCGGCCTGCTGGGCCGCGCTCCCGTGATCCCGGTGCATCCTTTCGGCAGCGATGCCTTCATCGCCCGGGGCGGACGCATCCCCGCTCCGCTCCACAGCCTGCGGAACTGAGAGGACGAAACCCATGTGCGCGTGCATCCGATGCGGCAGCGCCGCGGGCGAGGAATACCGTTTTGCCCACGTGGAAAAGAATACCGTTTACGAGAATCCTCCGGGGGGCGGCAAGCAAAAAAAGGTCGTGAAAGAAAAGCTGCTGGGCGTGGCCCGCGTTTCCGTCTGCTCCTCCTGCGCCTGGAAGGAAAAGCTCAAGGCCATCCTGCTCACCGTCCCCGTCACGCTGCTGATGACGCTGGTGCTGTCCTTTTTCAGCCTGTTCAAGGCCCGGCCCAACAGGGACATCCGCAGGGAGGTGGCCTCGGCCCCCACGGTGCTGCCCATGGTGGCGGGCATTCTGTGGGTCATCGGGCTGAGCGTATACGTGCCGCGGCCCCTGGCGTTCTACGCGGCGGAAATCGTGCGCAAGGACAAAGGCTGGGCGAAAAATACCTTCCTGGTGCCGCTGGACGCCCGGTATTATATCCGGCGAAAGGACGGAGAAATCTCCCTGGCGAAGCTCATGGACAAAACGCCCATCCAGACGGAGCTGGCCCAAAAGCTGGTTCCAGCCATCCTGGATGAAAATCAAGAAGCGGAGCTGGAACCCCTGATCGGCAAGGAATTCACCCTGGAAACCGCCCGGTGATCCGTGCGGGGAAACCCCAACGTACATTTTGCTGAGGTGACGCAATGAAAGAAGCCTTGAAACGCATCGTGGACGCTTTTCATCAATACAACTCAGAACACATGGCCGCGCAGGCTTTCGGCTTGAGCGATGAAATCACTTACGATGCGCTGGTTGTCGCCCCGAGCTTTACCCCGTACAAGCTGCGCATGGAAAACGGCTGCAACGTGACAACGCTGAGAGAGGGTTCATATATTGCGGGCTATCTGGTCGAAAAGGACAATTTGAGGATCGCGTGGATCAAAATCGGATCGTCCGCCGGGAACCTCATTGATCACTTATCATTATGCGCGGAGCTTTCCTTTAAAAGAATGATTTTCATTGGCGCGGTTGGTGCGCTCAAGGAGGGTTTCTGTGTGGGAGATGTTTGTACGCCGTCCTTTTCCATATCGGGAAGCAGCGCGGATTCGTATCTCATGAAGGAATCCATTCGGGAAAGCATGCTGTTTTCAAAAGTTATGCCCGATATGAAAGACGTGGATGAAGCAATTGGCGTCGGCAGACAGATGGGATACACGATTCGCAAGGCCAGCGTCTTCTGTACGCCTTCGATCGCTTTAGAGTATTCCCACTTGGATGAAATTAGGGCGTTTGATACAGACTTGATTGAAATGGAAACGAGTTCTTTCTACCTGATGAGGTCACTTTTTGAATTGCCCGGCGTCGCGCTGCTGGTCGTATCCGATAATTCCGCCGTCGGCGTGCCTTTGGTCGGGCGCTCCGAAGAACAGCAGCGGCGATTTGAATACGGAAGAACAGTTGTGCTTCCGGATATGATTCTTGCGCTTGCCAAACAATAAATCAAGGTTTCCCGAAATTTTAAAGCAGGAGTTAACATGAACGAGAATTTCAATGTTTTAAATCTCCCCGACGAAATGCTGCACATGACCCTCATGGACGGTCAGGCCAAGGTGCTTTTGTGCCGTACCACCGCCATGGCCCGGAAGGCGGCGGAAATCCACGCCCCTTCCTCCACGGCTTTGGCGGCGCTGAGCCGCACCATGACGGCCACCGCCATGCTCGGCGTGATGATGAAGGACGACGAGGCCTCCGTCACCGTCACCGTGGCGGGAGACGGCCCCATCGGCAAAATCACCGCCGTGGCCCACGGAGGCAGGGTGAAGGTTTCCGCCCATCACCCGGAAGTCGATCTGCCTCTGAAAAAGGACGGCCATTTGGACGTGGGCGGCCTGGTGGGCCATCACGGACGGCTGACCGTCATCAAGGATTTGGGCCTGAAAGAACCGTATATCGGTCAAAGTCCCCTGGTTTCCGGCGAATTGGGCGAGGATTTCGCCCAGTACTTCACCGTTTCCGAGCAGCAGCCCTCCCTGGTGGCCTTGGGATGCTTGGTGCATGACAGGTATTGCCTGTCCGCCGGGGGCGTGCTGGTGCAGGCCATGCCGGGCTGCTCTGAGGAATTGCTGCAGCAATTGGAGTTGCGCTCCGTGTTCTTCACGGCCATCAGCCGGGAAGTGGCGGACGTACCCCTGGAGGACTTAGCCAAGGCCTGGTTTGACGGGCTGGATATGAAAATTTTGAGCCAGGAACCCGTCTCCTATCAGTGCGACTGCAGCCGGGAGAAGATGGAAAAGGCGCTGATTGCCATGGGCCGAGATGAATTAAAGCAGTTGATCGACGAGGACGGCAAGGCCGAATTGACCTGCCATTTCTGCCGCACGGCGCACCAGTTCAGCAGGGACGACCTGCTGGCCTTATTGGAAAGGGCGAGCCGATGACCCGCACGCGAACCAACGTGGTGCCCTTTGAGCGCCCCGCGTCCTACTGGGCGGTCAAGGCCCGGCGGCACGATAAGCCCGCCCAATTGCAGGACGCGGCGCGGCTCATGCGCAAGGCCCTGGAAAAAAGCGGCGAAGGCGGCCTGGCCCTGGAGCTTTCCCAGATTTACGCCCGCATGCACTGCTATACCGCCGCGGAACGGTACCTCATGCGCGCCTGCGCCCGGGAGGGCCTCACCGGCCCGGTATGCTTCCTGACGGGCTGCGCCGCCCTGAACCGGGGCGAGGAGGAATTGGGCGAACGGGCCATCGACCTGAGCCTGCGCGTGGATCCAAACGGCCCCTGCGCCGAGCAGGCCCAGGATGTGCTGGAAACCTATCCCTGGCGGCAGACTCCCTGGCGGCCCCGTTGCAGCCGGGGCGAAGCCCTGTGCCGTCGGGCCGGTTACGCCCTGGCGGCGGGGCAGAACGAAAAAGCCCTGGCCCTTGCCAAACGCGCCTGGAAGAAAGCGCATACCCCGGAAATCGCTCTCCAGTTAGGGGCGCTCCTGCCGCCCCGGCGGGGGACCGTCCTGCTCGCCTATGCCGCCCGGCGCGTCAGCGCCCCTTTCCGCGCTTTCCTCCTTTTGGCCCGGGCCTGTCATTTGGCCGGGCAGGAAAAGAAAGCCCGCCAGGCCCTTTCGGACGCCGGTTGTCTCTGCGAAACCATCACCGACGCGGAGCTGTTCTGCGAAACGGCCTGGAGCATCGGCAGCCTCCGGGAAGCGCTGGACGCGGTGAACGGGTGGCTGGAAAAAATGCCCTTCAGTGCCGATTACCTGCGCCTCAAATACCTGTGCCAATACCGCTTGGGCCAATCCTGCGAAGCGGGCCGCACCCTGGACCTGCTGCTGGAAATCGACCCGGACGACATTTCCGCCCGGCGTTTCCGCGCCTACCCCGAGGAAGCCGCCCTGACCGAGGATCGGTATATGATGCTTTCCGTGCTGGGCAGCCTGATTTATGCCAGCATCCCGCCCCGGAAGGAAAGCCCCCTGAACAGGATCTTGCATGAACTGGTGATCGGCATGGACGGCCTGCTCACCCCCAAGGAAATTTATTTGCTGGTGCCGCCCCTGTGGCGCGCCATGACCCCGGCGGAGCAGTGGGTCTGCGACGACCGGCGCGGCCGCTTTTATCCCGCCATGCTGGGCATATGCGCATTGCTGGCCGCCAACCGCCCCAAGGACGCCCGGGAGCTGTTTGAGCGCTCGCCCGGTAAAAAACGGCTGCTGCGGTTTTTACGACGCTTTGCCCGGGCGTGAAATGGTTTAAGAAGGAGATACGATCATGCGGTGCATCAATTTTGACAAGGAATTTGAGCGGTACGTGGGCGCGTGGATGAAGGAACACGCCAAGGAATACCGCAATTACGACGAAATGGAAGCCGCCATGCCGGACGTGTACGCGGCCTTTCTGGACACGCCGGTGAACTGGCTGTCCGGAGCCAAGCCGGGAGAATACTTCGCCCAGTTTGACAACGCCCTGCATCTGGTCAATTGGATGGAGGATTATTTCAAGCAGCGCATTCCCGTGCCGGACATGCTGCTGAACCGCATCGCCGAGCTGGGCCTCGCGGCGGAAGCACCCCTCATGAACCTGCTGAAAAAGGAAAAGGCCACCCAGGAAATCCGCATGGCCGCCGTGACCCTGCTGCGGGAAATTGATTCTGTCGCGCCCCTGGAATACTACATCGGCCTCCAGGCCATCCGCAAGGAGGGCGAGGACGAATTGGCCGACAACGCCCTGGACAGCTTATCCTCCATGGGCGAAAGGGCCGTGGACGCCATGCGCGCCGCCCTGGCCCTGTGTTCCCCCGACGGGCAGGAGGCCATGCTCACCGTGCTTTCCGATTATCCGGGGGACGAACAGGTGCTGGAAACCGCCCTTTCCCTGCTGAAAACCCGCCGGGACCGGGCCGCCGTGCTGGCCGGGTGCTTAGGCAAATTAGGCGACGAGCGGGCCTTGCCCGCCCTGATCGCCCTGGCCGCCAGCGAGGAAACCCCGTATTTGGATTATATCGAGCTGCGCAGCGCCATCGAGGCCCTGGGCGGCGACGCGCCGGAAAGGAATTTCGACGCGGAAGACCCGGCCTACGAGGCCATGCGCAATATGCAGTGAGGAACGCCTATGGTTTGTGAGCATTGCGGCAATATCCTGGAGGAGGGCGCGGCGGTATGCAGCCAGTGCGGCGCGCAGGTGAACCGTCCGCGCCGGGGCGAAGGCGCCGCGGCCCGCCGTCAGGGCAGGCCGGAAAAATCCGCCGGGGGCCGAATGGGCAGCATGACCCCCTCGGAACCCGATTTGCGGGACGCGCCCACCGCGCGCCGCAGCCCCTCCCGCAGCGAGGGCCGCGCCGCCGCCCCGCAGCGCACCGCGCCCAAAAGCGCCAAGGCGGCCCGGACCATGGACCGGCAGCACCATACCCGCAAGCGGCCCATGCGCCGGGTCATGATTAACTGGGCGCTGCTGTGGACCGTGGTGATCGTGCTGACGGTCTTTGCCATAGGCGGCGCTTACGTGTTTTTAAAAATGACGGATCAGGGCCAGCTGATCCTGGCCCGCATGGGCCGGGAGGCCAGCGCCACCGCCCTGTGGATCTACGGCCAGGAGCTGATGGATCAGGGGTACCTGGAGAAATGCGTTTCCGTGCTGGAGAAGGCCTACGAAATGGAGCCAGAGCGGAATGACATCTACGAGCGGCTGCTGCAGCTGGCCGACGCCTATGAAACGGTGGGCCGGGTCGGCGACGCCGAACGGATCTATACCAAGCTGTACACCGACGTTGCCCCGGAGGATCCCACCGTTTACCGCCATGTGGCGCAGCTGCTGGAAAACCAGAACCGCCTGATGGAGCTGGCCAATTTTTTGAAGCTGGCCTATGAAAAGACCGGCGACATTACCTTCCGCCGCCAGCGGGAAGAGCTGCTGCCCTCCACCCCCACCGCCTCCAAGGAAGCGGGTTCCAGCAAATCGGAGCAGGACGTGGAGCTGATCTCCGCAGAGGGCTATGAAATCATTTTTATGTTAGACGATGATGTGGGCGTTTTCCCGGATGATGGCAAGCAATATACTGGGCCGATCCATCTGGCCGAGGGTCCCCATATCATCCGCGCCATCGCCGTGACCAACGATCTGCAAAGCGACGAGCTGCGCATTCAGTACAACATCAGCCTGCCCCGCCCCGCCGCGCCCTACGCCTCCCTGGCCCCGGGCGTGTACGAACGGCGGCAGCGTATCTGGCTGAAATATAATCCCACTGAAGATGTGACCCTGCTGGAAGGAAAGCGGGAGCGGACCGCCCAGGAGGAAGCCCACTTAGCCAAGCTCAAGGATCTGACGATTTATTACACGCTGGACAGCCAGACGCCCACCGCCAATTCCCCCATATACACGGGTGAATCCTTCCTGCTGCCATTAGGCAAGTCCACCGTAAAGGCCATCGCCGTGAACGGATACGGCAAGGCGAGCAACGTAATGGAGCGCACCTATGAAGTGAAGCTGCCCTTCAAGCTGTATTTCAGTGAAAGCGACAATTTCTCCGATTTCACCATCATGGAAACCGGCCGGGACGCCTTTGTGAAGAAATACGGCTCGCCCAGCTCGGAAACCAGCCTGGAGGACGATTCCGTGCCCGGAAGCGCCATCCTGCTCACCTACAGCTGGGGCGAAGCGCGCTTCTATATGACCGAGAGGGGCTACATCCTGTACGCCATCGAAACCTCCAGCGCCACCGTCACCGGTCCCCGAAAAACCAAAATTGGCATGACGGAAACGGAAATCACCGAAAAATTCCGCGATATGCAGCAGCTTCATAACCAGGACGGCAGCCGCAGCATCTATTTCGATTCACAGAACAAGAAATACGCCATGATGGCGCACCTGGACGCTTTCAATGACCGCATCGACTACATCTATTACCGTTCGGACAACGGCAAGGTGACGCTGAGCTATTACCTGGAAAACAGCCGCGTGACCAAAATGGGCATCCGCTGCTCCTTCGAGTGATTCTGCCCACAAAAACAGGCAGGCCGTCAGCAATGTGACGCCAGCCTGTTCTTTATATGCTCAAATCATCAGATCAGTTTTTTCATTTCCTCCACCGTTTGGGCGAACACCCGCATGGCCCCGCGCACGGCGTCGGGCTTTTCCATATCCACCCCCGCGTAGCGCAGGGCTTCGATGGGCGGCACAGAGCAGCCGGCGGACAGGAATTTCTTGTAGTCCTTTACGGCGCTTTCCCCTTCCCGCAGGATGCGGTCGGCGATGGCCACGGCGGCGGAAAAACCGGTAGCGTACTGGTACACGTAGAAATTGCGGTAGAAATGGGGAATGCGCATCCATTCGCAGGCGATCACTTCGTCCACCTGTACGCCGCCGCCGTAATACTTTTCATTCAGGCCCAAGTACAGGCTGTTCAGGGCGTCGGCTGTCAGAGCCTCGCCCCGTTCGTACAGGCTGTGGGCCTCCTTTTCAAAGGCGGCGAACATGGTCTGGCGGAACACGGTGGTGCGAAACGCCTCCAGCAGCTGATTGCGCAGGTACGCGGACGCCTTGGGATCGTCCTGATACTTTTTCATCAAATAGCGCATGAGCAGCACTTCGTTGCAGGTGGAAGCCACCTCCGCCACAAACAGGGAATATTCGGCCTTGGCGAAGGGCTGGTTTTCGTTGCTGTACCAGGTGTGCATGCTGTGGCCCATTTCGTGGGCGATGGTCAATGCGCCGTCCAGATCGTCGGTATGATTCAGCAGCACATAGGGATGTACGCCGTAGCAGCCCCAGGAATACGCGCCGCTGCGCTTGGCTTTGTTTTCGTATACGTCCACCCAGCCGCGGTCAAAGCCCTCCCGCAGCCTGAGAACGTATTCCTCGCCCAAGGGCGCCAGGCCCTCGCACACCAGATCGCAGGCTTCTTCATAGGTCATCTTCATATCAAAATCCGCGATCATGGGCACGTACAGGTCGTACATGTGCAGTTCGTCCACGTTCAGCAGCTTTTTGCGGATATTCAGATAGTCCGTCAAAGCGGGCAGGGCCGCTTCCACCTCGGCCAGCAGGTTATCGTACACCCCCTCGGGGATTTCCAGGGGGGCCAGGGAGGCCTGCCGGGCGGAATCATAGCGCCGGGCGCGGGCCTTGAACACGGCGGCCTTCACGGCCCCGGCGTAGCAGGCGGCCATGGTGGAGGAAAAGGCCTTGAACGTGCCCATCATGCCCTCGAAGGCTTCCCTGCGCACGTCCCGGTTCCGGCTGAACAGCAGGGTGCTGTAATTGCCGTGGGTTAAGCGCACCTTTTCCCCGTTTTCGTCCGTCACTTCGGGCAGGGGCAGATCCACGTCGCTGAACATGGAAAACACGTCGCCCGGCACGTCCATCACGATCTCCGCCTGGGCCAGCAGCTTTTCCTGCTCGGCGGGCAGGGTGTGGGGCTTTTGCAGGAGCAAAAGACGCAGCTTTTCGCTGTAATCGGCAAAATCCGGGTCGTTCATCATGGCCCGCAGGGTTTCTTCCGGCAGGGCCAGCAGCTCCGGGTCCAGGAAGGACAGGGTGCTGCCCGCCTTGGCCCCTAAGGTCTGAAACCGCATGGCCCGGCCCTGGCGTTCGGGGTCGGAGCCGTCCTCGTCTCTGCGCATGAGGGCGTAAGCCGCCAAATGATCCAGTTGCAGGGCCAGGGCGTCGGCGTCCCGGATGGCCTGCCGTGGGTTTTCCTGCACCCTTCCCTGCCAGGCCGCCATGCTTTCGATGGCCTTTTCCGCCCGGGCATACGCTTGCTCGTAGGCATCGTCCGTGGGGAAAATATCTTCCAAACGCCACTGATAGCGCTTGTCCATTTCGTTTCGGGTTTTCAGTTCCTGCGCCATAACTTCTCCCTCGTGTTTCAGTTGTCCAAAGAAAGCAGATACCCGTCCAAATTGGTTCTGCCAGATACCGTTAGATCATCGAACCCACAGGCTTCCAGGGCGGCGATGAGGATGCACAGGCCGTGGGGCATATGGGCGGCCCTGGCGGGGGGCAGGCCGGGCACCCGCATGCGTTCCTCCAGGGTAAGGGACGAAAGCAGGCGCAATTGATTCCGCGCCCAATCCAGCGTGACCGTTTTCCCTTCCACGCCTTCATCGTGGGCTTCCCGTCCCATCAGCATAGCGGCGGAGGTGGTGCAGCTTCCGCCCAAACCCACCAGGGCGGGGGCGGGAGGCAGGGCGCGGTACTGGGCCGCGTAAGGGGCCATGATCTGCCGGGCGATATCCAGCGTCCTCTCCGCGTCGGAAAGGCTGTTGATCTCCCCCATTTTCAACAGCCGGGAGGCCCCTAACTGCATGCTCACGCTCCACTGGGGCACGTTGTTTTCCCCCACGGTGAATTCGGTGGAGCCGCCGCCGATATCCATCACCAGCCGCCGCTGCCCCTCCGATACGGCGCGAAACGCCAGCGCCGCTTCCTCCTGGCCGGAAATCACCCGGAGCTTTAAGCCGCACAAAGCAAAAATCCTGTCCGCCAGAGCGTCGCCGTTTTTTGCGTCCCGGGTGGCGCTGGTGGCGAGCAGATCAATGGTTTCCGCCCCATGCCGCCGGGCCAGGATCGCCAAACGAAGCACCGCCTGGGCCGTGCTTTCCATGCGTTCAGGGCGAATGTTGCCCTGCTCGTCCAGGCCCAAAAACAGTCGGGTTTCCTCCCGGCCCCGCAGGACGCGGCACAGCGCGCCGGCCTGCCTGTCCGCCGCCAGCATGCGGGTGGAATTGGAGCCGATGGCAATGGCCGCGCGCGTCATCCTTCCGTATCCTCCGCCGTGTCCTCCTGGGGCATTTCCCCGTCCTCATACAGCGCTTCGGGATTTTCCACCACGAACAGAATTTCCCCCTGGCTCAGATAGTGGTACATGGTACGGGCCTTATTGCGGATATAACTGTCCGAGTCCACGTCGCTCAGTTCCGCCTCCATTTCGCTGCCTTTGGCGTTCACGGCGGCCTGTTCCAGGCGGCTCTGCGTCACTTGGTCCTCCCAATCGGCGATTTCCCCGTTCAAACGGTTGATTGCCATGATCCCGCCCGCGGCGATCACAAACGCGATGGCCAGCACATAAATCAGCTTGATTCTCGGACGCATGTTTTTCCTCCTTCCGAAAAAGCCGGAATGATCTCTTTTTTCTATTTTCGCCGCGCCGGGCGTTTTTCCTGCATCGTCTATCCACGTTTTCCCAGCAGGAACAGCAGGGCCAGGGCCGCAAGCGCCAGCAAAACGTACAGCGCCCGCCGCTGCCAAAAGCCCAGGGAAAAGCGGCGGCGCGGTGTCCGCGCATCCGGGTGCTTCCGTTCCGGCAGAACCAGCGGGACGGCGGCCCGATTGGGCGGGTTGGGCGTGATCCGGGACAGCAGAAAGGGGCGGAAAGCGTCTCGCACCTGCCGCTCCAGGGGATTGGAATAAAAGGCGTTCCGTTGGTTCAGCAGCTTCATTCTTTCCGCCCGGAGCGCCGCCGCCTTGGGCGGCAGACCGCACAGGGCCATGATGCCGCCCACATCGTCCACGCCCAATTCATGCAGCAGGCAGGCCGGGGCAAGCAGGCGGATGGCGAAAATGTCCGCCGCGTAATCCGCCGCCTCCTGGGGATCCTCCATCAGGTCGCCCTGATTGTCCCCGCTTTCAAAACAGCGCACGCCAGGAGCCAGGGCCTTGGTTTTCGCCCCAAGCAAAAGGTGGCCCAATTCATGAGCCACCGCAAACCGCCTTTGAGCCGCGTCCAAAACGTCGTCCCGCACAAACATATGCCACGCGCCCTCAACGCGCAGGGAGACGCCCACGCCCCGCACCTGATTCGTCAGCGTCCACAGCCGATTGTTTTCCTTCGGATCGGGAAACGGATGGATTTCCACGCCCAGCAAGGCCGCCAATTCCTCCGGCTCTACCGGCAGGCGCTTATTCTCCAGCCGCAGCAGCGCCCGCCAGGCCGTATCCCGCGCTTCCTGATACTGCCGGTAGGTGGACGACATGGCAAAGCCCCCCTTGATGGATTGAGACAGGTTGGAGGTAGGAGGTAGGAAGTAGGAGGTTTATCTTGTTTGTCAAAGATACATGAGTTCGCTCACTTTCTTTGAACAATATAAAACCTTCTACCTCCTACTTCCTACCTCCTACCTTCTGTATAAAGCCGATCATTTATTCCGTCCTTTTGTCGCCCCAGAAGAACAGGGCCACGGTGCCGGGGCCGGTGTGGCTGCCGATGACGGTGCCGATGGAATTGATGAGTACCTTGCCGTTCAGCTTGGGGAAGGCCGTCTCCACCAATTCCGCCACGGCTTTGGCGTCCTCTTCGCAGGCGGACTGGGAGATGAAGCATTTGCCGTTGTAATCCGCCCCGTTTTTCGCGTGGGCCTGCATCTGCTCCACGATGCGGGCGATCACCTTTTTCTTGGTGCGAATCTTTTCCCGGGGGATCAGGCGGCCCAAATTGTCCATATTCAGCAGGGGGCAGATTTTCAGCGCCGTGCCGAACCAGCCCGCGGCCTTGGAAATGCGGCCGCCCTTCACATAGAAGGTCAGATCGGTGGAGAAAAACCAGTGGTGCATTTCCAGCTTATGGGTTTCCGCCCACTCGTGCAGGGTGTCGATATCCATGCCGCCGTCCCGCAGATCGGCCAGGGTATCCATCAGCAGGCCGTAACCGGAGGACGCGCCTAAGGAATCCACGATATAAATTTTCCGTTCGGGATACTTTTCCTTCAGGGATTCCTGCGCCAGCACCGCCGAATTGTACACGCCGGAAATGCCGCTGGACAGGCACACGTGCAGGATATCCTTTCCCTGCTCCAAGAAGGGCGTGAAGTAATCCACGAACTCGCCCTCGTTGATCTGGGAAGTTTTGGTTTCCGCGCCGTTCGCCATGGCCTGATAAAAGTCCGCGAAAGGTATGCTGTGGCCCAGGTCGTCGGCGTATGGCTTGCCATCCAGATAAAAATGGAAGCAGATGTAGTGAATATCCCGTTCGTCAAAATGCCGCTGGGAGAGATCGGCGGTGGAGCAGCAGCTGAGAATAAAATCGCTCATTGGTGTTTCCCCTTCTTTCTTCCGTTGAAAGCGCTTGCCCGAACGCCTTTGGATCGGGCGTCGCCTTCAAAAAAGATTATACGCGAATGGAAAAATCCTGTCAAGCGCGAAAGAAAAAACGCGTGCATTACGCCATGATTTCGCCATTTTTGTACGCTTTCCAGCTTTCCGCGTGGAGCTTTCGCCGGAAGGGGAACAGGGCGGCGCTTTCCCGGGTGGGGTAGACCCGGTTGGTGAGCAGCAGCACCCAGAATCCAGTTTCCGGCTCCACCAGCAGGCTGGTGCCCGTAAAGCCGGTATGCCCGAAGCAGCATTCCGGCACGCCGGTGCTGAAAAAGCAGTCCGGAGTGCCCGCGATGTGGAAGCCGAGGCCCCGATGCTCGTCCATGCCGGGGGTGTAATTGCGGATAGCCTTTTGCAGGGTTTCCGGCTTCAGGAAGCCTTCTCCCCCGCGGGCCAGCATGGAAGAAAAGCGAATCCCGTCGCACAGGGGCATAAACACCCCCGCGTTGCCGGACACGCCCCCCTGAAACCGAGCGTTTTCATCGTGAACGACGCCGATCCAGGGCTTGCCGGACGCCGGATCCACTTCCGTGGCGGCGCACTGGGCAGCGGAGTCGGGACAATAGCCCGTTTCCGTCATGCCGAGGGGGCCGAACACCCGCTCCTTTGCCAATTCATTCAAAGGCTTGCCGAAGCGCTTTTCCAGCATTTTGGCGAACAGGATATAGCCCATGCAGGAATAAATGGGCCGCTTGCCGGGCGTTTCGTCCAGGGGATAGCGCAGGATGCAGTCAGCAACGTCCTTGGGGTCGGTGAGCAGATGATCCAGCCGGAAGGAAGGATTGAACCCGCCGGTGTGGGTCATGAGCATGAACACGGTGATATTTTGCTTGTCCTCCGGCGCGTCGGGAAAAAAATCCCCCACCCGTTCTTCTAAAGAGAGCGTTCCATCCTCCAGCGCTTTCAAGGCAATCATGGTGGGACCCAGCACCTTGGACAGGGACGCCATATCCCACCGGGTATGCTCGTTCACGGGGGCGTCGCCGGGCAGGGGCGCTTCCCCCATAAAAGCCTTTGCCAATACCTGATCTTTTGCGCCAATGGCGGCGGCGGCGGACGGAAACGCCCCTTTTTCTTTTCCTTCCGCCAGCATGGAAGTCAAATAAGACTGAAAATCGAACATGAAAACGCCTCCCTCTATTCTGTCCGGTCTTGCCGGTATTTTCTGATTAACAGTTTTTCGAGATATACGATTAGAAAATATCCGCGTTCAGATCCAGCCAGAAAGCGGGGCGGACAGCGCAGGACGCGAAGTACACATAGCAGGAGAGCAGCGAACCGTCGTAGTTGACGAACGCGGCGCTGTCCTGAACACTGCCAGGAGAACGAAGCCACCAAATCCCTGCGGCGGTCCCCTCCGCTGTCTTGTTGCCGTTGCTTATATACGCGCCCTGCTCAAGGGCATAAGCTGTCGGTTGGACGCGGGATTTTGTATTGGTGGATTTTGTATTGTTTGAAACCGAATATTGCACATTGAAGTATTTGTATGCTTCCGCAACGCTCAGCAAAAAGATTTTGTCCTGCGTGTTGTTTCCGCCGCTGGTGCTATATAAGCTGAAGCCTTGGCTGCTGCCGTTGTCCACGTTGGTCGGCAGGATAGCGGATTGTTCGCTGGTGCTGAACGCTTTGTTATAGAAGGCGCTGTTCAGCCAAGTACGCAGCGTGCATTTCTCCCAGGTAATTTCCACGGATTTCTCATTGTATGGCTGCGCGTCCAGCCCATATCGGCTGATCAGCAAGGCGCGATTGTTTGCCGCGTCATAATCCAGCACCATCCATTCGATGGGCGTGCTGTCCGTGCCGCTTGGCGTTTGCGGATACGTGCCGAAAGTTACATAACTTCCAGCCTTTTTGCAGGACGCAATCATCGCCTCGCGAGCAGCACCAGCAGCAGCGTTTGCAGCAACACCTGCAATTTTTTCATCCGTTTTCACGATGCTGTCAACATCTTTATACCCGGCAATCGCCGCGTAAATCGCGTAGGCTTCCTCATATTTTCCCGCTTTGTTCAGAGCTGCGGCTTGCTGATACCGGGTTTCTGTGATCTGCGTCGCCGCGTCGCTGTAGCTTTCCGCCTGTTCAAATGCCTGTACTGCCCCTTCCCAATCCTGGGCTTCTCGCTTTTTTGTTCCGAGGTTATACAAAACTTTACGCGCTCTTTTCGCAGAATCCTTGTAATCCATCCTGCTGAAAAGCGCAAACGCCTGCTCCAGTTCCCCGGCTTCTTCCAGCTTCACCGCGAGATTGTAATCGGTTATCATTTCCGAGGATATAAAATAAACGAGCGACCCTTCCTTATCAATGACTTGCCAGCCTGTTCCGGGGAGGAATACATCAGCTTTTCCATCGGAGAAATCCAACGCCTGTGAATAACGGGCAGGAATGACAGTTTCGTTCTTTGCATTGATATACTTCCATTCGCCGCCATCCTGTACCGCCGCCAGCCCTTCATGGAACGAACGGACTGCGGTGTACTGCGGCTGAATGACGATCTGTCCGTTTTTATCAATGAAACCGTATTTCTCGTTTTGGCTTACGGCTGCAAGCCCCTCGGAAAAGTCCTGAATTTCATCCCAGGCAACTTCTCCTACCAGTTTTCCATCTGTATCAATAAAGCCCCATTTCCCATTGCTGTCCTGCACTTTGATTTTCTCCTCGCTGAAAGCGGGGGCATACACATAATACGAATAATGGACATTGCATGAACCGCCAAGCGTTTTCCATTGAGCCTCGGAAATGACGCGGCCCTGAGCGTCAACCAATCCGAAGGAACTATTCTGACGAACGGTACAAAGAGAACCGCTGAACGCGCTGACTTCATCCCATTCACAGGCAATGATCGCTTCGCCCTGGGTGTTGATATAGCCGTACTTGTCATTTCGGGAAACCTTGGCAAGGCCGAGGCTGTCAAACGAACCAATACTGTCCCAAAGGGGAGACAAGATAACGTTGTCGTTCACATTCAGGATACCCCATGTATCGTGGAACTTTAACGCCGCGATGCCATTTCCGCGATCCTCTACCGTCGCAAAAGTTGTTACGCTGAGAATATAGGCTTTTAACGCGCTGTCCTCATAATCACCCAGCGCGTCAAACAGAGCATACGCGGAAGCGTATTCCCCCGCCATGGCGTATTGCATGGCCTGGGCGTATTTCCCCTTGTTCTGAACGGCTGCCGCACGGGCCATGCTGTCTCTATAATCGCCCAATTCGCTGAATCCTGTATAGGCTGCGGCATAGTCACCGTTTTGTTCCGCTCGGTCAGCCGCCGCGTATGCGACCGCGCGGGCCTGCTCCGCTGCTGCCGCGTCCCTTTCCTCGATCACTGTTTTCAGCTTGGCGGCGCGGCCCACGCTGTCTTTATAATCACCCAGTTTTACAAATCCTGTATACGCTGTGTCATAATCCCCACTTTGTTCCGCCCGATCAGCCGCCGCGTAAGCGTCCGCGCGGGCCCGCTCCGCCGCCGCCGCATCCCTCGCTTCTATCAAAGCCGGATAACCCGCCACGCGCGTCGCAACGTCCCGATACAGAGTAATACCGCTCAAAACCTCGCTGGCGCGTTCATAATCCTCGGCGGCTTCCCAGCTAAGCCCCGCGTAGTAAACGGCCAGCAGATTGCTGTCCAGAAATCCGCTCAGGCTGTTCAGATTGTCCACGGCAACGGAATAAAACCCGGCTTCTCCCGCCGCAATCGCGTTGCAGTACATGGTATAGCGCGGGGAATCGGCATACGTTCCCAGCGCGGCGAAGGAACGGCCCGCTTCCGTGTACTGGTTTTCTTTCAGCAGTTCCATCGCTTTCTCATATTGCTGTGCGCTGCTTTCCCCCAAAGCCGAAGCGGTGCAGCAAACAAGGATCATAAAAGCCAACAGCAGGCAAATAATCCTTCTCATGGCGTCATCCTCCGTTTTCCAAATGGGTTTTCTTATCTCATATTATATCATTGAATATATGGTTATTCCATGGAAAAAAGGGAATGAATTTTTGCATCAAAAAAGGCCGCCGTGTTACCGCGACAGCCGGAATAACGCTTAACCTTTTGTGGCTTTCTCGGAAGGGGACGAAGCGCCGATGACCGCCTGTGGCGGGAATCTCATCGGCGGTGAGATCATCCGAAACAAGCAATGTCCGCATGAAGCGGACTTGCGCCGATTGAGGATGCGGAAAAGGGGGAAACCTCTCTTTGGCTTGCAAAGAGAGGTTTCCCCCTGAAAAAATTTCAAAGAACTTACGCCCAGGGATTCTCGGTGGGATAGGGCAGGGTCTTGGGCTGGTTGTAAGCGATGTCCTTGACGCCCAGGAACTTGAAGACCTCGAACAAGGCCTTGCCGTGATGGCCGAAAGCCACCGCGCCGTGATGCGGATAGCGCTTCTGAATCAGCACGTGGCGGTAGAAGCGGCCCATTTCCTTGATGGCGAACACGCCGATGCCGCCGAAGGAGGTGGTGGCCACGGGCAGCACTTCGCCCTCGGCGATGTAGGAGCGCAGGTCGCCGTTGCTGTCGCACTGGAGGCGGTAGAAGGTGATTTCGCCGGGAGCGATGTCGCCTTCCAGCGTGCCGCGGGTGAAGTCGGGTTCGCTGCCGGCAGGCTCCAGCAGGCGGTGCTGAATCAGCTGATACTTAATGGCACGACTGTCGCACATCTTGCAGGAGGGGGTGTTGCCGCAGTGGAAGCCCATGAAGGTGTCGGTGAGGCTATAATCGAACTTGCCCTTGATCTGGCTTTCCCACATGGAGGCGGGCACGGAGTTGTTGATGTCCAGCAGGGTAATGGCGTCGCCGGACACGCACGCGCCGATGTATTCGGACAGCGCGCCGTAGATGTCCACTTCGCAGGCAACCGGGATGCCACGGGAAGCCAGACGGCTGTTCACATAGCAGGGTTCAAAGCCGAACTGCTCGGGGAAGGCGGGCCAGCACTTGTCGGCAAACGCGACGTACTTGCGGGCGCCCTTGTGCTGATCGGCCCAATCCAGCAGGGTCAGTTCAAACTGGGCCATGCGCTCTAACATTTCGGCGTAGTACTTGCCTTCGCCCATTTCCTTAGCCATATCGTCCATGACGGCGGGGATGCGCTTGTCGCCGGCGTGAGCCTTGTAGGAAACCAGCAGGTCCAATTCGCTGTTTTCTTCGATTTCGACGCCCAGCTCGTACAGGCCCTTGATGGGGGCGTTGCAGGCGAAGAAGTCCTGGGGACGGGGGCCGAAGGTGATGATCTTCAGGTTCTTAACCCCGATGATGGCCCGGGCCACGGGCACAAAGTCCGCGATCATGGCGGCGATATCGTCCGCGGTGCCCACGGGATATTCGGGGATGTAGCCCTGCAGGTGCCGCATGCCTAAGTTGTAGGAGCAGTTCAGCATGCCGCAGTAGGCGTCGCCGCGGCCGTTGATGAGGTCGCCGTCGCCTTCGGCAGCCGCCACGAACATGCAGGGGCCGTCAAAGTTCTTGGCAATCAGGGTTTCGGGGGTCTCAGGGCCGAAGTTGCCCAGGAACACAACCAGGGCGTTGCAGTCGGCGGCTTTCACGTCGGCCACAGCCTTGAGCATGTCGGCTTCGTTTTCCACGGTGACGGGGCACTCGTACAGTTCACCCTTGTAAGCCTTCTTGATAGCCTCGCGGCGGGCGATGGACAGGCCGATGGGGAAGCAGTCGCGGGATACGGCGACGATGCCTAATTTGACCTCGGGAATGTTGCAAGCCATTGTAATCTCCTCCATTTTTCAGTTTATATATAAAAACCATTACAGTTTTTACTTTTGCGGTTGGGCCGCGTCACTTCGCCACGGCCAGCAGCGCCTCATGGCCTTTTTCATAAATCCTGAGAACGCGGATCAGGGCTTCATAGCAGATATCGCCCACGTCGTCGCTGTCCCGCAGAATCAGATCCATGCTCATGGTGACGGTGTTGTCGCTGGTGTCCACATAGAACGTGCAGAATTTGTAATTATTATTCAGCTCATTGCAAATCCGATAAGCATCTTCAATGGATTCCGGGTTCAGTTCCACCAGATTCCATACGCGGATGTTGCATTCCTCGTTGTCTTCGGTAAAGAAGAAGTTGATTTTAACGTCGTCGTCAAAGGCAAGCCTGACGTGTTCGTCGTCATCCTGGTCGATGCCCAAATAGCTGTAGTTTATGTCGTCGGCCTCCAGCGCCTGCAGAAAGCGGATGGTGTTGGCGTAGGCGACGTTTTTGGGCATTGCGAACGCGACGGAGCAGGCGGCGAGCATGCAGACCGCGAGCAGGAACGAAACGAGCTTCTTCATGGGTAGCGTCCTCCTTTTTCTGTGTGTGCAGGATACGGAAACGGGTTTGATCTCAGACGGGCAGATCGGCGGCGACGTCGATGTTTTCGCCTTTCAGGCCAACGTAAGCGCCGTCCTTGGCTTCGCTGCTGTCAGCGTGAGCCAGCAGCCACTTGTTCCTGGCCCAGAGGCTCTTGTCCAGGGTGTTCTTGCCGGTGCCGGGGCGGTAATCGGTGTTGGTGTTGAGGGGCAAGCCCACCAGTACCCGGAAGCCCTTGGTGGGGTTGGCGTGGCAGGGGGCATAGTGCAGGGTGGTGGCGTACACCTCCACCAGCACGCCCTTGGGTACGAAGAAGGCCTTCACCTTGGCGGTGTCCAGCACGTCGTTTTCGATCTCGCCCTGCTTCGCCAGCAGGAGAATGAAATCCTCCGTGCCTAAGTTGAATTCGCTGTCCCGATGGTATTCTAAGCAGTTCAGCTTGGTGTTATGGCCGTTGCAGCAGCCCAGCTGGAAGGGCATGCCGCCGAACAGGATCTCGCCTAATTCTTCCGCACCGGCCGCGGCGTGCAGGGTGTCCACCTTGGGGAAGTACACCACGCCGTCGGGGCAGGGAGTGGTTTCTTCCAGGGCTTTCAAAATGCCCTTCACGTCATAGCCTTCCACGATGCGGCCATAGGGGGCGAAGGACTTGTCGGTTACGGGAATGATCTGCATGGTAATTACCTCCATCAGTTGAAGTAGGAGGTAGGAAGTAGGAGGTAGGAGGTTTTGTTTTGCTTTACATTTTCGTGCAGCGCTGGGTTTCTCTCTTTATCCAGCTATATAAACCTCCTACCTTCCACTTCCTACCTTGATTTTTTACAGCTGCGCCAGGGTATGGAACTCGTCCTTGAGGTCCAAATAAATCTTCTGGTACAGGTCGAAGAAGGGTTCGTAGGCGGCGTGACGGTCCGCGTCGGGCAGGAGGGGTTCGCTCTCCCTGAGCAGTTCCTTGCAGGCGGAGGGCACGTCCTTATAGATGCCAGCGCCCACGCCCGCTAAGATGGCTGCGCCTAAGGCCGGGCCTTCGGTGTTCTGCAAAGTGGAAACGGGCATGTTGTACATATCCGCCATCATCTGCCGCCAGAAGGGAGATTTCGCGCCGCCGCCGCAGGCCAGCATGGCGTTGGGGGCCACGTGCATGCCCCGCAGCACGTTCAGGTTGTGCCACTGGGAGTACATAACGCCTTCCATGACCGCCCGCACGATGTCCTTCTTGGTGTGCATGGCGGAAAGGCCGAACAGCACGCCCCTGCTTTCGGGGTCCAGGATGGGGCTGCGCTCGCCCATGAGGTAAGGCAGGTAGATCAGCCGGTTGGCCCCGATGGGGCTGCGGGCCGCTTCCTGGTTCATGAGTACGTAGGAATCGGTGCCCATTTCCTTGGCGACCTCAATTTCGGCCTGGAAGAACTGATCCCGGCACCATTTGAGGCTGAGGCCCGCGGCCAGGCCCACGCCCATGACCACGTAGCAGCCCGGCACGGCGGCGCAGAAGGTGTGTACCCGGCCCGCGGGGTCGATCTGCACGGAATTGGAATGGGCGAAGATCACGCCGCTGGTGCCGATGGTGGTAAAGGCTTTGCCCTCGCACACCACGCCGGTGCCGATGGCGGCGGCCATGTTGTCGCCCGCACCGGCGGCCACGGGCATGCCTACGGGCAAGCCGGTGAGCTTGGCGGCTTCCTCGGTGATATGGCCCGCCACGTCGCTGCTCTCCACCAGGGGGGGCAGCATGCTCATGGGGATGCCGGTCTTTTCGCAGATTTCTTCGCTCCAGCAGCGGCGCGGCACGTCCAGCAGGTTGGTGCCGGAGGCGTCGCTCATTTCCATATGGTATACGCCGGTGAGCTTCAAGCGCACGTAATCCTTGGGCAGCTGGATGTGGCGCGCCTTTTCCCAGATTTCGGGCTGGTTTTTGCGCACCCACAGGATTTTCCCGGCGGTGAAGCCGGTCAGGGCGGGATTGGCGCTGATTTGGATCAGCCGCTCCCTGCCGCCCACCAAATGGGTGAACTCTTCGCAGCTTTCGATGGTGCGGTTATCGCACCAGATGATGGACCGGCCCAGGGCCTTGCCGTTATCGTCCGTCAGCACCAGGCCGTGCATCTGCCCGGACAGGGACAGACCCGCGATATCCTTCGGATTTACTTTGCTCTTCAAGATCACGGCTTTGATGGTGTTCACCGCCGCGTTCCACCAGTCCTCCGGCTCCTGCTCCGCCCAGCCGTTATAGGGCTGATACAGCGGATATTCCTCCAGGGCGGAGGCGATTTCCTTGCCGTGTACGTCAAACAACACGGTTTTGGTACCCGAGGTGCCCAAATCCACGCCAATCAGATATTGCAACTTCATCCTGCTCCCTTCGTAAAAAATCCTGGGGAAACGATTACCTCTATTGTAGTTGAAAAAAGCCAAAAATGCAAGAAAAACGCAAAACATTTTATATCGTTTTTTTATGCAGATTTTGCGCTCTGTTTTCGCTATCTGTTCCAAATGAATTATCCTTGACGGCCCGGCCAGTTATGATATAATTTTTCTTGTAAACAAACGCAGGGAGGCGGCTTCAATGCTCCGTTTTGACGAAATGACCTTACAGGAACTGATTCGCCCGGAGGGCTATGACTGCGAATGCGGGAAGCATCACGCCTGCGCCATGGATTTTCTGGAGATCGGGCCGGGGGCTATCACGAAAGCGCCGGACATGGTGCGGGCCATGGGATGCGAAAAGCCCTTTATTGTGTGCGACAAAAACACCTATGAAGCCGCCGGAAAGCGAGTGGACGAACTGCTGACCGCGGCGGGCATTAAGCATCAGCTGTACGTGATTCCCTGCGCCGGGCAGAAGATCGCCCCGGCGGAGTGGGAGGTGGGCAGCGTGATGATGCATTACGACCCAGCCTGCGATTTGATCTTGGGCGTGGGCAGCGGCGTCATCAACGACATTTGCAAGGTGGTGGGCAACGCCCTGGGCAAAAAGAGCGCCATCATCGGCACCGCCCCCAGCATGGACGGCTACGCCTCCAATTCCTCCGCCATGGAAATCAACCATGTGAAAATGACCCTGTTCAACCGCGCCCCCAAGGGCATGATTTTGGACACCGAAATTCTGGCCCAGGCCCCCATGCGCATGCTGTGGGCGGGCCTCGGGGACATGCTGGCCAAATATATCGCCCTGTGCGAATGGCGCATGAGCCATATCGTCACCGGCGAATATTACTGCGAGGCCGTGGCCGTACTCATGCGGGCGGCGCTCAAGCGCGTGGTGGACGCGGCGGCGGGCATCCCGGACAGGAAGCCCGAGGCCATTCAGTCCATCGCCGAGGGCCTGGTGATTTCCGGCATTGCTATGGCCTACGCGGAAATTTCCCGCCCCGCCTCCGGCACGGAGCATTATTTCAGCCATATGTGGGAAATGATGGCTTTGGAGCGGAATCAGCCCTACGACCTGCACGGCATCCAGGTGGGCGTCGGCACGGCCATGATGCTGAAGCTGTACCGCAAGTTCCGGGAAATCACCCCGAACCGGACCCAGGCGGAAGCATACTGGCAGGCCATGACGAAAGAAAAATGGGAAGCCCAAATCCGGCGCATTTTCGGCAAGACCGCACCGGAAATCATTGCAATGGAGCGCAAGGGCCGGAAGAACGACCCCGCCGCCCACGAAGAACGGCTGAACCGCATCCTGAACCACTGGGACGGCATTTTGGCCGCCGTCAACGAGGAACTGCCCGACGAAAAGGCCCTGCTTTCCCTCATGAAAAGCACCGGTATGCCCGTGAAGCCCTCCGACATCGACATTTCCGTAGAAGACACGGTGAACGCCTTCGTTGGGGCCCGGGACGCTCGGCTCAAATACATGTGCTGCTCCGTGCTGTGGGATTTGGGCCTGACGGACGAATTCGCGGAATATTTGGCCCAGGTGGCGGAGGAATAAGGCGTGAAGATCATCGCCCGCATCCAGAACGATTTTTCCTCCAAGTTCGGCATTCCCCGGCAAAGCGGGCTGGCCCCCTCCGCCCTGTCCCGCGTGGTGTTCGAGCCGGAATACCGCAATGCCGACGCTTTGCGGGGCATGGAGGATTTTTCCCACCTGTGGCTGATTTGGGAATTTTCCGAAGCCAAGCGGGAAGACTGGTCTCCCACCGTGCGCCCGCCGCGCCTTGGGGGCAATACCCGCATGGGGGTGTTCGCCACCCGTTCCCCCTTCCGGCCCAATCCCATCGGGCTTTCCTGTGTGAAATTAGTGGAAATCCAGCCCCACGCCGAGGACGGCCCGGTACTGATCGTAAGCGGGGCAGACCTCATGAACGGCACGCCCATTTTCGATATCAAGCCTTACCTGCCCTATGCCGACAGCCATCCGGAGGCGAAAGGGGGCTTCGCGGCCAGTGAATGGGAACGGCTGCTGCAAGTAGACTGTGCCCCGGCGCTGCTTTCCCGCATTCCCGAGGCCCAGCGGCAGGCTCTATTGGAAATTTTGGCCCAGGATCCCCGCCCCTCCTACCAGAACGACCCGGACAGGGTGTACGGCATGGCCTATGGCGGCATGGACGTCCGGTTTTCCGTGCGGGAGAATACGCTGACGGTCAAAGAAATCATATATAAAAAAGTGTAAAAGCCGCGTACCACCGGCTGAGTCGGTGGTACGTGACTTTTACATTTTTCATTCTTTCCTGTGCAGCCACGCGCTGCCCCGCAGGCGCAGGCGCTGAACCACGGTGCGCAGCAGCCATTCAAAGGCCAGAGCGATCCAGATGCCCGGCACGCCCATGCCCATGGGGATGGTGAGGATATAGCCCAACAGGCAGCGGCCCAGGGCCAGGGCGGCGACGGCGCAGGCCCCGGTGAACACCCCGTCCCCCGCCACGCGCAGCACCATGGCGGTCACGTTGCTGTCCACGGCGAAGAGGGGCATGCCCACGGCGGCGATGGCCAGGGCCACGTAAATCATGCCCGTGCTTTCCGGGGGCACGCCGTACATGGCCAGCAGCAGCGGCGTTAAGGGGTACAGGATCAGGGAGGTGGCCGCCATGGCGAAGCGTCCCGCGCGGATCAGGTTCCGGCCATAGGTCAGGGTCATGTCGTACTTCTTCGCGCCGTAGCACTGGCCGCAGACCGTGCTGGTCAGGGCGGTAATGGCCCCGGCGGTGGTGTTGTACAGGCTGATGATGGCGTTGGCCCGGGCGTGGGCCGCCATTTCCATGGTGGACAGCTTCGCTAAATAAATATTCACGATCAGCATGCCGCCCTGCAAAAGCAGGGATTCCAGGGCCAGGGGCATGCCTAAGGCGAAAATATCCCGGGTGGCCTGGGGATTAAAGTGGAAGAAATGCCAGAAGCGCACCTCATAGGTGTTATGCACCGCCAGCAGCCAGATCATCGCCAGCCCCATGCCGATCACCCGGGCCACGATGTAGCTCAGGCCCGATCCCATCACGCCTAACCCCATGCCGTTGATGAACAGCAGGCTCAGCAGCAGGTGGGCCACGTTGATCACGATGGTGAGCAGCAGGCTGGATTTTGTATCGCCCAAATTGCGGAAAATATTAAAAATGGCGTTGAAAACGGAAAAGGGAATGAAGGAGATGCACATCATGCGCATATAGCGCACGGCGTAATCGGTCACCAGCGGCTCCACGTCCGGGTACAGCAGCTGTACCACCGCGTCCGCCCCGAAATACAGGGCCGATCCCAGCACCAGCGCCACCGTGAAGCACACCCCCGTCACCTCGCCGATGGCGTGGCGGATCTCAACGGCGTCTCCCCTGCCCTTGGTCCGGGCCACCGCGATGGCTCCGCCGGTCGCCAGGGAGGTGAACAGCAGCGACACCATGCCGTTCACCGTGCCCACAAGGGACACCGCCGCCATGGCCGCCTCGCCAAGGCGCGACACCAGCATGGTGGACAAAAGCCCGATAAAGAAAATAAAAAACTGATCCAGCAGCAGGGTCAAAAACATTTTCCGCAGTTCCGGATACGTGAATTGATCCGAGGCGAGCAGGCTCTCCAGCCGCCGGCGAATGCTTCGCATCACGACGCCCCCTTTGCCCTCCGGCGCCTTTATTATACAAAGGCCCCCGCTTTTTTTCAAGCAAAACGTTATCATGGAATGGCAATTTTTGGAAGAAATTTGCCTGAAAAACTTTAAAAAAATGCTTGACAGGGAGCGGAAATTGTAGTATGATTACTTTCGCGGTTGAGGAAATGCCCTCTGTCGCTGGTATTGGGGAATGGTGTAACGGCAGCACCTACGACTCTGACTCGTATTGTCAAGGTTCAAATCCTTGTTCCCCAGCCATTTTGCCTCCATTGTCTAGAGGCCTAGGACGCCGCCCTCTCAAGGCGGAAACATGGGTTCGAATCCCATTGGGGGTGCCACCCATAAACGCCAACCTTGATGCAGGGCTGGCGTTTTCTGTTTACAGGATTTTTTGATTTTTGGGCGAATATCAATCATGCGATACAGCGCGAAATGCTTTTGATCGCGGAAAGGAAACGGGCATGGAAAAGATCAATTTGAAGCAATACACGGATTTTCTGGTAAAAGAAACGGAAACGCTTCTGAACATTGATTCTCCCACAGGGTATACGGAAGACGCGGCTGCCTGGGTGAAGCGCGAGTTTGAAAAGTTAGGCTTTGAAGCAACCCTGACCAACAAAGGCGGGGTTCTCGTTTCCTTCGGCGGCGGCGACGGGGAAAACGGCCTGCTGCTGGAAGCGCATTTGGATACGCTGGGCGGGATGGTCGCGGAAATCAAAGGAAACGGCCACCTCCGGCTCACCAACTTAGGCGGCATGAACCCCAACAATGCCGAAACGGAAAACGTTCGCGTGGTCACAAAGTTCAGCGGCGTTTATGAAGGCACTTTCCAGCTCTGCAACGCTTCCATCCATGTGAACGGCGAATACAACAACATCAAACGGGATTGGGATACCTGCGAGGTCGTTCTGGACGAGGACGTAAAAAACAAGGAAGATACCGAAAAGCTCGGCGTCGCCGCGGGGGATATCGTGTGCTTTGAGCCGAACGTGCGGATCACGAAATCCGGCTACATCAAGTCCCGTTTCCTGGATGACAAGCTGAGCGTGGGCATCCTGCTGGGGCTTGCGAAATATATCCGGGATGAAAAAATCGTGCCCAAGCGCGCACTTTACGCCCATATCACGGTGTATGAAGAGGTGGGGCACGGCGGCTCCGGCAGCGTTCCCGCGGGATGCACGGAAGCGATTTCCGTGGATATGGGGTGCGTCGGCGAAGGCCTGCAGTGTACGGAGAAGCAGGTTTCCATCTGCGCCAAGGACAGCCACGGGCCGTACAGCTATTCCATGGTCAAAAGGCTGATCGAAGCAGCCAAGGCTTGCGGAGCGGATTACGCGGTGGATATCTATCCGCATTACGGCAGCGACGTGGAAGCGACGCTCCGTGCGGGCAACGACCTGCAGCATGGGCTGATCGGCGCGGGCGTATACGCTTCCCACGGCTACGAGAGAAGCCACCGGGACGGCGCGGAAAACACGCTGCGTCTGCTGATCGCGTTTGCATTATAAAAAACAGGAACGGGGAGGAGCATCATGAACGAAAACATCTTCAAACGGAACGAGCTGCTGGCGCAGAAAGTGATCAAGGGCCTTCAGTCCCGGAACATGACCGGGTACTACGCCCCGTCCAAAGAAGAAGCGCTGAAACTGGCCCTTTCGCTGATCCCGGAAGGAAGCACCGTCACCATGGGCGGGGCCATGAGCGCCCATGAAATCGGCCTGGTGGACGTGCTGAAAAACGGCAAATACAATTTCATTGATCGGGACGCCTGCGAAGACAAACGGGCAGCTATGCTCATGGCCTACGACGCGGACGTGTTTCTGTCCAGCGCTAACGCCATCACGGAAGACGGGGTCATGATCAATATCGACGGAAACTCCAACCGCGTGTCCGCCATCGCCCAGGGACCGAAAAAAGTGATCTTCATCGTGGGCATGAACAAGGTCTGCAACGACGTGGACAGCGCCATGAAACGGGCCAGGAACGTGGCCGCGCCCATCAACGCCCAACGCTTCGGCCTGTCCACCCCCTGCGCCAAGACCGGCGCGTGCATGGACTGCAAATCTCCGGACACCATTTGCTGCCAGTTTTTGATGACGCGGTATTCCCGGCACAAGGACAGGATGCATGTGATCCTGGTCAACGATTCCCTGGGATTCTGAGAACCGATCATCAATATCGAACGACGGGAGAGGTGCTTACTCAATGAACCTGTATGTGATCATAGCCATCGTGCTGGCGGCGCTGAACGCGCTTTCCTTCGGCCTGATGGCCTATGACAAGAAATGTGCGAAAGCGGGCAAATGGCGTGTGCCGGAAAAGACCCTGTTTCTCGCCACGGCCTGCTTCGGGGGCTTGGGCGGTGTATTAGGGATGGTTTTATGCCGCCACAAGACCAAGCACTGGTATTTCAAGCTGTTTTTCCCGCTGCTGCTGGCGCTCCAGGTGATCGTGCTGGCGCTGCTGGCATGGAATTTCCGGGGATAAGGCAATGGCAGAGAAGATGGATGTGAACGGCCAAACGTATACCGTGGTGAAGCTCTTAGGCCACGGCAAGGGCGGCTATTCCTATCTGGCAGAGGCGGACGGAAAGCAGTTCGTGCTGAAACAAATCCATCACGAACCCTGCGCTTACTACCAGTTCGGCAACAAGATCGAAGCGGAGCTGCGGGATTACGAACGGCTGCGGGCGGCGGGCATCCGGATCCCCGAAATGATTGCCTGCGATATCGAGGCCGAGCGCATCGTGAAGGAATACATCGAAGGGGACATCATCTTTGATCTGGTGGCCCGGGGCGTTTCCGTGGAAGCGTACCTCCCCCAGATTCGCCAAATGGCGGAGCAGGCCCGGGCCGCCGGGCTGAATATCGACTATTACCCCACCAACTTCGTGGCGCGGGAAGGTCTGCTCTGGTACATCGACTACGAATGCAACGCCTACATGGAGGAATGGAGCTTTGACAATTGGGGCGTGCGCTACTGGAGCATGACGCCGGAATTTCAAAAAGCCCTTGCGGAAAAGAAGGCGCAGGAAAAAGCCTGAACAGCAGGATTTACGGGCTACCCTGGGGCCTCCGCGGTCCCAGACCCCGCGGCAGGGGATGATCCCCTGCACCCTCTCCTGCGGATATTACCTGACACGGAAACAAAGCAGCTTCCCGCTGTTGTTTGAGGGAAACGGCCAAACTTGCTGCCGTTGTGCTTCTGGCCCGGCCGCCTTTGGCGGCCATCCCGGATGCTTCGCATCCGGGGAAAGCCGGGGAATAATCCCTTAGGGGAAAGCGAGCTTTCCCTCTGGGATTTTCCCGGCTTTCTTGGGCCAGAAGCTCTCTATATTTCGTATTCTCCAGCAGCAGGCGGAGGTTGTCTGTTTTTCCCAACATAGCTTATTCGCCTATTGGTGTCCAGAGGTCGAAGACCTTTGGTCGGGGGTTTGGGGGCGGAGAGTCCCCAACGTGCCCATCGACAAATCTCAATTTGTGATTCGTGCATAACTCCGGTCTTAACAGAATTTGAATTGCATTTTTCTCCCATCCGCCTTATAATGAAAACGAATAAAACGAGCGGAGGAAACGCCATGGACAAGCATTTCGAGCCTACCTTCCAATCCCTGCGCCAGTATACCGTGCCCGAATGGTTCAAGGACGCCAAATTCGGCGTCTGGAGCCATTGGGGACCCCAGAGCGTGCCCATGTTCGGGGACTGGTACGCCCGGAACATCTACATCGAAGGCACCCCCCAGTACGAATATCACGTGCGCCACTACGGCCACCCCTCCAAGTTCGGGTATAAGGACATTTGCGCCCTGTGGAAGGCGGAAAACTTCGACCCCGAGGGGCTGATGGACAAATACTGGCGCGCCGGAGCCCGGTACTTCATGTCCCAGGGCACCCACCACGACCATTTCTTCAACTACGATTCCCAAATCAACCGCATGAACAGCGTGAAGGTCGGCCCCCGCAAGGATATCCTGGCCCTGTGGAAAGCGGCGGCGGACAAGCGCGGCATGCCCTTCGGCGTCAGCGAGCATTTGGGCGCGTCTTTCTCCTGGTGGCGCGTGAACAAGGGCTGCGACAAGCGCGGCCCCTACGCGGGCGTGCCCTACGACGGCAGCGACCCCGCCTGGCAGGACTTTTACCACGCCAATCAGGAACACGGCGTCGACGATCCCCAGAACGTGTCCCCCTGGTACACGGAAAACAAGGCGTTCCGGGATTACTGGCTGCGCTGCGTGAATGAAATGATCGAAAAGTTCACCCCAGACCTTTTGTATACCGACGGCTCCCTGCCCTTCGGCGGGGCCTGGTGGAACGAGGAAGGCCAGCGCCCCATCCGGGACGAGGATTACGCCCTGGGCCTCCAGGCCGTGGCGAACCTGTACAACGCCTCCATGGACAAGCACGGTGAAAACCGCGCCGTATACCTGCAAAAGGATCGGCGGACCGAGATTTTCAATGTGGGCGTGCTGGACATCGAAAAGAGCCAGCTCCCCGGCATCGTGCCCGCCCCCTGGCACACCGACACTTGCATCGGCAACTGGTTCTATGACGTACACAACCCCTACAAGACGCCGGAGCAGATCGTCGAGATGCTGGTGGACATCATTTCCAAGAACGGCGTGATGCTCCTCAACATCCTCCAGCGCCCCGACGGCACCATCGACGACGACGCGGAGTTTATTCTGAAAAAGTTAGGCGAATGGTTCCATATTTGCGCCGAAGCTGTGTACGGCACCCGCCCATGGCGCGTGTTCGGCGAGGGCGACACATTGGTCAAGATCGAGGGCTTCCGGGAAGACAAAACCGACTGGCTGCGCGGCGATTTCCGCTTTACCCAGAAGGACGGCGCGGTGTACGCCTTCATGCTGGGCCTCAAGGGCGGGGAAGCCGCCGTGCTCCGCAGCTTCAAGGATCAGGAAGTCCACAGCGTGGAGCTGCTGGGTTACGGCCCCGTGCCCTTCCGCAAGGAGTTCGGCCTGCTCACCGTTTCCCTGCCGGACAAGCTGCCCGCTTTCTGCGCTAACGCCCTGAAAATCAAATAAACCCGCAAAAAGCTACAGCGCGCGGTTCATCGCCGCGCGCTGTTGATTTCTCAAAGTCAGATGTCGCATCTTTACCACCATTTGAACGTGAAGAATCTTACAAAAAGGGACTTGATAATCTCATCAAAGCCATAGAAAAGCTAAAAACCAAATCCAATTTATTTCAGAAGGGATAGAGAGGAGAAGTATTGTGATTCAAGGCCAGTCTAAAGAAGCAATTGACAGCTTTTATAATTCTGTTATGGATCGATATTACTATAATCCGAAAAGACAGGATAACAAATACTATCCCACACCACTATTTGATTACTCATTATCTGAAGAAACCAGCGCCGAGCGGCAATACAGTAAACTTAGCATTTTTTATCAAAAACAACTCGCTGAATTGTTCTCCCACCTCTTATATCAAATAGAGGAAAGAAATATTATATGTGATGTAAGCCATGGAAAAGCCATATACATTTACTTCAGAAAAACCAGACTTCGCTTCATTGATGAGATAAGTTTTTTTCGTATTCATAAAGCCCCATGGTATATCCCAACCGGCAATAATCCAGACAATCGTGATACTGATGTTTTTATTATCATGGCAAAAAAGAGCAAAACTATCGAAGAAGAAATTGTAAAAGCCAATAAACTCTTTTCATCAACAACATCTTCTGTAACACTTATACTTGTAGAAGATTTTGTTCGTTCATGGTTCAATCCCGAAATTTGGAAAATGTTGTCGGATTGCTTCTCTGAAATAGATTACTATTGTTCGCCGCGTGAAGATAGCTTATTATCGACAATCAATGCAGCCCCATCTCACTATCAGACAAATGATGTTTTGAACACGCTTGTTGAAACAGAATCGGTAATTTATATCGTTTCAGGACATCTTGGATGCATAACTATGGGGCACAGAATAAAAGGGATGTTCGCGCAGGTTAGGGATGAAAAAACACATGGTACTGTAACAATACCAATTCAAAAATGTATCAAATGTCAGCACTATTTTATTCTAAAAGAAGTATTGGAACTCCAAGAAAAACACTATGGAAAACTCTGGTTTAATGGAGAAGAAGGCGATCCATCATCACTTTCTTTTGACGAAACAGGATGGTTGATTGAATCAGATTTACATAAGTTTGGATATAATGTTAGCGCAAAAGATAAGCTCCCTACGTTAGTACGGCAATCCATCCTTTCATCAGCAATTTCAAGTGGACATGTAACACAACAACAGGCAATGGATCAAATTGCAATGCTTGTTAGACTTAACAAAAACAAATACCAGATGCTTTCAGCAGTCGAAAAATGGCAGGAGGATTTGGACTGGCTATCGCAGCAAAATATTCTTAAAAAAACGATACATGGCCACTTAGAAAAATATAGCAAAAGAAAATAGGGACTCTGGTTTTCCTTACGGATCGACCATTGTTGATTTCAAAACTCGTTTTATTATTTCATCTATAGACACATTCTCGTTTTCCCGAATCAGGAAGATTTGTTCTCTGGAGACCTGGGATAGCACCTCAAGCAACGAAATGGGTGGGAAGGAAACTCCATATTCATAAACCAGAGCAATAACATAATCTTCGTCGCTAATGCGATCAATGGCATCCTTTAAAATTTCTTCGGTTGTAGCAACAAAATATTGAAGGCGTTTTCCATTCCCAGGGAATTTAACGAAATTTTCATTTGCTGCAAAAGAAAAATCATAACGGTCGGCAATGCTGTCATTCATGGCAAAGATGAAAAAAACGAAGTTGATTTGCAACCCGAAAAGACTTCTATCTATATTCAGAATTGTTTCAAGTCCATTAAGATAACCGCGCAGATACGGTTCCTCAAAGTCAAGGAATTGTGAATCGTTAATGTTATCAATTTCTTTTTTGGTTGTGACAAGCTTGGCAACAATTTTACTATGCGTTGTATCTCGCATTTCCCGAAGTGCATCAATCTGCCCGAATGAAAAGGGGTCAGCAGTATTGTCCATAAGGCGGTTTATGCGCTCATCTATTTCTCTTTTTCGAGCAATCATTTCGCCTACATTGACATATCTATATTTTCCGCGCACTGTGGAAGCACCTCCCAGCAGTAATGATACCATACTATGACAGAATACGTCTACAGTTGGAATGAAATCTTACATAAAAAGGAATTAGGACCAATCCAAAAACACATACTCCTTTAATGTTTTCCTCCTAATAGTTCGTTTCCACGAAAGAGAGCAATGGGCTCCGGACAAGCGAAAAAAAGAAATCCAACGCCATGAGAAGCTTTCGTGTAAAAGGAAAAGTCGACCTGACATAATCCGTCTGATCCTAACATTCAGGGACACACACCCGACCAAATATGAATGAAGAGCGTCCACTATCCAGCATCCAAAAGAATCGGATAAAAAACACTCTTCATCATGGCAAACCGCCGTCACTCCCGTGCAGCGAAGGAGAGAAGCTTTGGGGCAGCTTGCTTTATTCTTTCTTTTTGATCCTTGCGATATACGGATTGGTGAATTCGTCCTCCCCGGTCACTTCCCGGATCACCTGAATGCCCTCGGGCATTTTCACTTCCTGATCCTCGCTGTACAGCTCGATTTCCATGAGGGCCTGATCCGTCCACTGGGGGAACACGTCGATGTTATAATACAGGCCGTTTTCGCTCAGGCAGTAGCGCTGCTTGCGAATGGGCCGGTAATCGGGGTCAGCCTGCATGAGCAGCTCCAAATATTCGTCCTGGGTGAGCCGCTCCTCCAGCTCGATGCGCTTCATGCCCTCGATCTGGCGCTTGCGGGTCTTGAAATAGATATAATTGCCGTTCTGGCCCCGCTGGCGGATGCGGATGACCTCGCCGGGGATTTCGCTCTTTAAGTACGCCTGCAAAATATCCACGCTCTGGCAGTTGGGCCGCTGGGCCAGCTCCCGCACGTCGGGATAGGCGATCAGGAACTTCCGCCGGGTGTCCATGGGGCGCGGTTCGCCTAAGAATGCGGAAATTTCCTTGATAAGGTACAGCATCTTTTCATCGAAATCCGCCCGGTTGTCGATCACCCGCAAATGGGGATGCCCCGTCCAGGAAGCGATGAGGGCGTCGTCCACCGCCCGGGCTTCCTCCACGGTCTCATAGCGGGCGGCGTTGTTGGCTAAGGTATAGAACTGCTCCGCGCCCTTGGCTGCCGTGACCAGATGGAACACCGCGTCGTAATGATCCCGCAGGGCCACTTCGTTGGTGTCCAGGCGCTTCAATACATACTTGAATTCCTCGTCGCTCATGTACGCCCGGTTGTCCAGCGCCCCCCGGTCGCACACGATCAGCACCTTTTCCGCGTCGAATGTCTTGGCAATTTCCGTGAAAGCCAGCTCCTTGGCCAGCATCAATTGGGTCAGCCGGAACTGATAATCCCGGTTGCATTTGGTGAACTTCCACGGCGCGCCGCCGCCGATCAGCTCCGTGGCCGTTTCGTCCACGAACAGCACCATGTACCCCTTCTGGATAAAGGCGTTCTGGATCCAGCTCATGGCCGTGGTCTTTCCCGCGCAGGGTCCGCCTGTGATCACGATTTTGGTGATCGTCTGCTTTTGTCCCTCCATATTTTCCACCCCCACTTCCATGATACTATACAAAGCGGCAGATTTCAATAGCATTCAAAACGAGTCTGGAAAAATGCGCGGAAATATGCTATATTCAGGGAGGGAAGGACTCAAAATAGAAGCGGCGAGGTTCGCCCAAGGAGGTGAGGGCATGGACCGGCAGGAAGCGCTGCAAGCGTACTGCCAGGCGTTATCCCAGGAACGGGAACAGTATTTATATCAGCAGGCGGTAAAGAAAAGCGGCGCGGCCCTGCGGGGAATATCCGCGGCGGAAAAGGACAAGTATCTGGACAGCCAGGCGTTCCAATCCACACTCTATCACCTGAAACGGGCCGATAAGGTGTATCAGGCCCTGCGCCGGGGAGAACTGACCCTGGAATACCAGCAGGCGGAATTTGACCAGCTTTTGCCCCTGATCCAAAGCGAGCTGAAGCACGAAAACCCCATCGTCCTGCCCTTCCTCCGCTCGGTGGAACGAAGCCATATCACCCTGGGCAGCGCACATAAAGCCGTTCAGCAAATCGAAGACCACCTGCCCCGAAAAAATTTGCAGGCCCAGATGAAGCGTTTGACTCAGGACGCGGATCGGCAGGTGGAGCGTTACCTCCGGGCAGGTGACCTGTCCCCCCTGGCAAAAGCGGAAAAGAATCCCCGCCACATCGTGGAAAGGCTCATGGAAACCGCCTTTCAAAACGGCGTGACCAGCGGCACGGTGGACGCGGCTTATCATCCCCAGTCCCTGGGCCAGGCGCTCCAGGAGGAAATTCAAAAGGGTCTTCCCCGGCTCGCCGCCTGCGGGGCGGTGTGCATGGAAAACGGGGAAAAGATTTCCGCCGCCGTCAAGGCTGAAATCTCCCGGACGAAATATGCCGTGATCGGGGAAATCAAAAGACGGTTCCCGCCCAAGCGCATCCGGCGGCTGTTGACGGAAAACGCCTCCCTGAAAGCCCTGCAAAAGCAGGCCGACGCGGCGGCGGCCCAGGAAAAGCGGCTTCATACCGCCCTTTTAAGCGCTATCCCCGAGCATTACAAGGACTTATACCCCCTGGCCCGGCAGATGCGCCGCAAATTCATCCTGCATTTGGGCCCCACCAATTCGGGCAAGACCTACGAGGGCGTATGCCGCCTGCGGGGCGCGCTGAACGGCATTTATTTGGGTCCTTTGCGCCTGCTTGCCGCCGAGCAGTTTGAAACCCTGAACATGGACGACGTGCCCTGTTCCCTGGTCACCGGCGAAGAACAGATTCGCGTGCCCAACAGCCGGGTGCAGTCCTCCACCGTGGAAATGGCCGACCTGAAAGAGCATTACGACGTGGCGGTCATCGACGAATGCCAGATGATCGCCGACCGGGACCGGGGCGGCGCGTGGACGGCGGCCATCTTAGGCCTGTGCGCCGATGAAATCCACGCCTGCGCCTCCCCGGACGCGGAAGCGCTGCTGATCCGCATGGTGCAGGACTGCGGCGACGAATACACCATCGTGCGCCACGAGCGCATGACCCCCCTGGAAATGGAAAAGGAGGGCTTTCAGTTCCCCGGCTCCGTGCGGCCCGGGGACGCCCTGATCGTGTTTTCCAAGGCCCGGGTGCTGGCGGTGGCGGCGGAGCTGCGCACCTTAGGCTACCGGGTGTCCCTGATTTTCGGGGCGCTGCCGCCGGACGTGCGGCGGGATCAGGCGGAACGCTTTCACCGGGGCGATACGGACGTGGTGGTGTCCACCGACGCCATCGCCATGGGCATGAACCTGCCCATCGAACGGGTGGTGTTCCTCGAATCGGAAAAATACGACGGCGACGTGGTGCGCACCCTCACCGACGCGGAAATCAAGCAGATCGCCGGACGGGCAGGGCGCTACGGCATTTACGATATCGGCTATGTGAACGCCTTCGGCTTCAAGGGGCTGGTGGCCCGTGCTTTGGGCAGGCCCTTGTACCCGCTGACGGAAGCCATCATCCGCTTCCCCGAATCCCTGCTGGACATCCCCCTGCCCCTGACGCAAATCATCAACCAATGGATCGCCATGAAGGACAAAACCTTCTTTTCCAAAGCCTCCACCCTGCGCATGGAGGGGCTGGCGAAGATGATGGAAACGCCCCGCACGGACAAGCATTTGCTTTATCGCTTCCTGTGCATCCCCTTCGACGAAACCGACCCCGACCTGCTTGCCCGCTGGAAGGCCATGTACCAGGCGGAATGCAGGCAGGAGCATGTGGACGTGCTGACCATGATCCCCCACGCCATGGACCCGGAAGCCTGCACCATCCAAATGTTAGACCTGCTGGAAGCGGATTACCGCCAATGCGACCTGTACTACAATTACGCCCGGCTGTTTCTGGAAAACCCGGACAGCATTTTAGAAGAAATCCAGTGCCGGAAGGATTTGATTTCCAAGGGCATCATCTATATCCTGTCCACCCAGAAATTGCAGCAGAAAACCTGCCGTTCCTGCAAAAAGCGCCTGCCCTGGAACTGGCCCTATCCCCTGTGCGACGCCTGCTTCCGCCGGGGAAGCTATGTGGGACGGGGACGGGCGGGCGCCATCATGGACGGGTGGGGAGATTAGGAATTGTTGGAATTGTTGGATAGAGAGTTGAGAGTGAAGCGTTGAGAGTTGAGATTTATATAGTTGACCAACTTTGGCTCCCTGTTGTGGACACTATATCATCTCAATTCTCAACTCTAAACTCTCCTCTAATTCTAATGCGGAGATGAACCAATGAAACAACCAGAACAAAAGCAATGGGCCTCGGTGCTGTGCGTATTCCTCGCCTCCGTGTGTTTCAGCCTGGGCGGCCTGTTCATCAAGCTGGTGCCCTGGCAGGCCCTTGCCATCAACGGGGCGCGGAACCTGATCGGGGCGGCGGTGATCGGGGTGTATCTGCTCATCACCCGCCACAAGCTGGTGTTCAGCCGTCCGGTATTCATCGGGGCGGCGGCCATGATTGGCGTGACCACCCTATTCGCTTTGGCGAATAAGATGACCACTGCCGCCAACGCCATCGTGCTGCAATTCACCGCCCCGGCCTTTGTGATCCTGCTCATGGCCCTGCTGTATCATGAAAAGCCGCGGCGGGCCGACCTGCTCACATGCGGAGCGGTGCTGCTGGGCGTGATCCTGTTTTTTGTGGACGGTATTCAGGCGGGCCATCTGCCCGGCAATATCGCGGCGGTGCTGTCCGGCATTTGTTATGCCGGGGTATTCATGATGAACACCGGGGAAAAGGCCGACGCCATTTCCTCCTGCTTCTTAGGCCAGCTGACCGCGGGCGTGCTGCTGACCCCCCTGTGCTTCGGGGAAACGGATTTTTCCGCGCCTACTCTGTGGGCCGTCTTTGCCTTGGGCGCGGTGCAGGTGGGCGGTGCGTACATCCTGTTTTCCATCGGCATCAAACGCACCCCGCCCATCACCGCCAGCCTGATCACCGGCATGGAGCCGATCATGAACCCTTTGTGGGTGGCGCTGTTTTACGGGGAGGCCGTTTCCACACTTTCCGTGATCGGTTCGGTGATCGTGGTGGGTTCCATCGTGCTGTACAATGTGTGGCTTGCCAAACGATCCGGGGAAGGAGAAAAACGCCATGCAGGCCAGGAAGGGTGATTTTTCCCAGGGCAGGGTATCGGGCATCATCGTGAAGTTAGGCCTGCCCATCATGCTGGCGGAGCTGGTGCATGTGCTGTACAGCATCGTGGATCGCATGTACATCGGCCACATGGCAGAGGGCGGCACCCTGGCCCTGACGGGGTTAGGCGTCTGCTTTCCCCTGATCACGCTGATCGGCGCTTTCGCTAACCTGTGCAGCACCGGCGGGGCCACCCTTTCCACCATCGCTCGGGGAGAGGGGAACGAAAAAAAGGCGGAAACCATTATGTGTACCGCCTTCACTGTGCTGCTGCTGATCGGGGCATCCCTGACCGTGCTGCTTTACCTCACCGCCCCCTGGGCCTTGGGCCTGCTGGGCGGCGACGAACAAACCCTGCCCCTGGCCCTGGGATATTTCCGCATTTACGTGCTGGGAACGATCCCGGTATTGATCAGCCTGGGCATGAATCCCTTCATCAACGCCCAAGGCTTTCCCCGGGTGGGCATGCTGACGGTGATCATCGGGGCGGCGCTGAACATCGTCCTGGATCCCCTGTTCATTTTCGCCCTGAACATGGGCATTCAGGGCGCGGCGGTCGCCACGGTGCTGTCCCAGACGGTCAGCGCCCTTTGGGCCTTGCGTTTTCTCATGAGCGACAGGCCGCCCCTGCGCCTGAAAAGGCTGTGCGTGGACGGCGTGCAGCTGCTGTCCATCGTAAAATTGGGCGTGACGGGCTTTACCTTTAAGGTGACCAACAGCGTCACCCAGGCCATCGTGAATATCATGCTGAAAGCCTGGGGCGGCCCCTTAAGCTCCCTCTATGTGGGGGCCATGAGCCTCATCAATTCCCTGCGGGAGATCATGAGCCTGCCCGTGGGCGGTCTGACCACGGCGGGCCAGAACGTGATGAGCTTCAATTACGGGGCGAAGCTGTACCGCCGGGTGTCCGACAGCATCCGCTTCACCTTCCTGTGCAGCCTGACCGTAAACCTGCTCATGTGGGCGCTGATCCTGTTCGTGCCGGAACCCCTGATCCGCATTTTTTCCTCCGACAACGAATTGATTGATCTAACGGTGCGGTGCGCCCGCGTCTATTTCGGCGCGTTCCCCTTTATGGCGCTGCAAATGACGGGCCAATCCACCTTTGTGGCCCTCAATTATCCCAAGCACGCCCTGTTTTTCTCCATGCTGCGGAAAATTGGCCTGGTGGCGCCGCTTACCCTGTTGCTGCCGGGGCTGGGCCTGGGTGTGGAGGGCGTTTTCTGGGCGGAATTTATCAGCCAGCTCACCGGGGCCACCGCGTGCTTTGTCACCATGTACCTTTTGATTTGGCGGCATATGAAAAAAGGGCAGGAAGTGAGGCCGATGCTCCATGCATGAAGAGCATGAACTGCATATCCGGGGCCTGGACATTCACTGGGACAAGATCAGCCCCCGCAGTTATTTGCGGGACATTCCCGCCATCGCGGAGGTGGATTTCCTCACCTTTCACGCCCCCGTTACCTTCTTCGTGGGCGAAAACGGCAGCGGAAAATCCACCCTGCTGGAAGCTATCGCCGTGGCCTACGGCTTCAACCCCGAGGGCGGCACCCGGAATTACCATTTTTCCACCTATGATTCCCATTCGGAGCTGTGTGACGCTATTTCCCTGACAAAAGGCATTTACCGCCCCGGCTGGGGTTATTTCCTGCGGGCGGAGAGCTTTTACAACGTAGCCACCGCCGAGGAAGAATACGCCAAATTGGGCGGCAGGCCCCATCATTTCCACCAGCAGTCCCACGGGGAGAGCTTCTTGGCCCTGGCCCAAGACAATTTCCGCGCCAACGGCGTATACCTGCTGGACGAGCCGGAAGCCGCTCTCTCCCCCCATCGCCAGCTTTCCCTGCTCTTTGAAATCAGCGAATGCGCCAAGGAGGAATCCCAGTTCATCATCGTCACCCACTCCCCCATCCTGCTGGGCCTGCCCGGGGCGGAAATCTGGAGCTTCGACGGCGGCTCCATCCACCCCTGTGCCTATGAGGACACAGACAGCTACCGCATCACCAAAATGTTTATTAACAACCGCCAGCAAGTGCTGAAAAACCTGCTGGAAGATTGAAAAAATTCAGCGGGGGAAACCACTCTTTGAGGGCCAAAGAGTGGTTTCCCCCGCGCCCCCTTCCGAGAAAGCCGCAAAAGGAACAAAAAAAATCGTGCTGTGCGATAAATGCCACGCAGTACATTTTTTCTTATCGTGTTTGTCTTTCCCTTAGAAAATCATACATCATAATAGCCCCGGCCACGGCGGCGTTCAGGGATTCCGCTTTTCCCGGCATGGGGAGCTTGAGGCGCAGGGTGGCTTCGGCAAACACGGCGGGAGAAACGCCCTGGCCCTCGTTGCCGATGACGATGCACAGCTTGTCTTTGGCTTTGCGCCGCTGATAGAAGGGTTCGCCGTGCAAATCTCCGGCCACGATGTCATAGCCGCTTTCCGCCAAATCATGCAAGGTCTTCGGCAAATCGGCGCAGCGAATCACGGGGATGCGGAAGGCCGCGCCCATGGTGGCGCGCAGCGCTTTGGGGGCGTAGGGGTCGGCGGTTTTTTCGTCCATGAGCAGGCAATCGTACCCCGCCGCGTCCATGGTGCGCAGGATCGTTCCCACGTTGCCGGGATCCTGCACCCCATCCAGGGCCACCAGGAGATCGCCGGAAATTCCGGCAGCTTGGGGATAATCGCACACAGCAATAATGCCCTGGGGCGTCTTGGCGTCGCACAGGGCTTCCATGACGTGGCTTGCCAGATAAAACACAGAAACGCCCTTCGCGGAATCCGCCAGGGCGCTGTATTTTTCCCGAGCGCCGCTGTCGATCAGCAGCGCCCGGGCTTTCTGTTCTTTTATGGCCTCGCCCGCCATATGCTCCCCTTCGGCCAAGAACAATCCGGCTTCCACCCGGGCGGCACGGGATTTATTCAGGCCGCGCCACAGCTTCACCTGGGGATTTTGCAGGCTGGTAATGATCTCGTTCATGCTTTCAGGGCTTTCAGGGTGCGGGGCATGGCGGCGAGCAGGCTCTTTACCCCGTCCTGATCCACCTTGTTATCCAGCAGATGGGGCACGATGTACAGGCATGCCGCCCTGTCAATGGCCTCGGCCACGCCGCCCTTTACTTCGTTCTGGGTAGCGCTGATAAAGCGGCACATCATATCCACCGCGGTCACGGGCAGGGGCGCGCCCGCTTCCCGGAGGCCCTTGCGCAGGGCGGAAAGGGCGGCCTTGGTTTCTTCGTTCAGGGCAGAATCCTTCACGAACGCTTTCAGGATGCAGTCCTTGGTGACCGGCGCGTATTCCGGCAGCGCCACCGGCAGCGCGTCCTGATTCACGGCCACGGGCACGCTGGCATAAGGAGTGCGCCAGCCCTGGGGTTCATCCCAGTCGGGCAGGCTGTTGACGTTCACCTTCCACACCAGGGGATAATCGGCGTCGTTATCCTGCACCAGCACCGGCGCGCTGCCGCCGGGCAGCATCACCAGCGCGTCGCCCCAGCGGGCGGAGTCCTTCAGCGGCGCGCCCAAAGCATGGGCCAGCACGGAAAGGGCCTCCTGCGCGTCCGCTTTCGTTTCGGAACGGAATTCAAAGACATCCTTGGTCAGGGCCAGGGCGGTGAGCAGGGAAAGGGCATCGCCCTCCTCCATGACGAACCCGGCGGCCTTGAACGTCTTTTCCACCCGGTCGGTCAGCTCTTCCTTGGACACATCCTTGCCCTCGGGGGCGCAGAGATACCGATCATCCGTGATGTTCTGCCCTTCCTGGATGGCCTTTGCGATTTCCTGGCGCTTCTTTTCCAGGGGTTCCAGAACTTTATTCAGCTTCTCAATTTCATTCTGCGCCGTCTGCTGGGCGATGTGCAGCTGATCCAGCTTCTTCTGCTCGGCCAGATTCAGCTTGCCCAAGGCTTCTTCATGGGCGGCGGCTAAGTTCTTTTTCGCGTCGTCCAGCTGCATCAGGGTCATGAGCCGCTCGGCTTCCAATTCCTGGAGCTGGCTCTGCATGGCGGCCAGGGTCAGGTCGTTGGTCTCATGGGCCAGGGCCTTGCTCAAAGTGATCCGCATGCCGGACTGGGACAAAATCACGTCCGCCGCCTGCCGCTGGGTCTCCGGGGAATGACTCATGCCCTGGAGGGCGCGTTTCAGCGCGTCGGCGGGGTTATGCACTTCCTTGAGTTCCGTATTCTGAGGAATGGTGGCCCCGGGCGCTTCATAGCGGGATTCATACCGGGCGGCGTAGCGCTGGTTTTCCACCACCTCCATCAGGGAATTATGCGCCCTGCGGGGGTTCACCTGCTTCTGGGGCGTCTGATACAGCCGGGTGCCCACCAGGGCCTTGGTTTGCTGCTCGGGCATAAAATCCTCGGGCAGGGCGGCGGGGGTGTTCAGCCGGTTGGCGTTCTGGCTGAGCTGCTCGTTCAAAGACTGAATCTGGTCAAAGGCGTTGGCCGGGGCTTCCGGCGCTGCCGGCGCCGCCGCAGGAGCCGGAGCGGGGGCAGGAGCGACGGGCTTGGGCGCTTCCGCCGGTTCCGCGGGCTTGGGCGCTTCCCGTTCGGCCTTCCGGGGCCAGTAGAACAGTTGCTCCTGGCCGTTCACGGTCAGGGAATGGATTTCGCTGCTGTCCGGGGGCAATTGAACCGTTTCGCCCACGTTCTGCCCGTCCTCCCGGCGGAAGGGACCCTGGATATTCGCGCCGTTGCGGATGTACACCAGGGGCGTGGAGGCGTTTTTCACTTCGTTTTCGCCCACCACCTGATACAATAAATCCTCCGGCAGGGCGCGCACGGCGTCGGAATACACGATGAACTGGTTGGTTTCGCCCCGGGAGGGGGAATAATTCTTGTTGGTGCGGATTTTGTTGGCCTCCATGGAGAATAAGCGCAGATCCACCAGACACAGGCCCGTCAGGGTGCGCATCCGCTCCTTAAAGGTATGCTGTTCGTTTTTGTCCGGCACGATGCGCAGAAAACCGTCGTCCGGATATTCCGCCGCCATGGGGCCTACGGGACCGTCCTGCGTCATCAGAGGCTGCACCCGGAAATAAGCCCGGGCGATGTTGTCTTCCTCTAAATAAACCAGAACCGCTTTGCCTTGAAAGTTCATAAGTACCCCTCCAAAAAAATAAAATAATAAACCAAACAGGCCATATGGCGGTATTATAGCAAATCCCGCCCGCATCCGTCAAGGACTGAACAATGGATTCATAAAAAAACAGCCTCCGCAGGGAAGCTGTTTCTCCATTTTTCCGGTCAGGATCAGGCGTTTTTCCATTCCTCGGCCTTGGCGGCGGACATGCGCTTGATGCCTTCTTCGGTGTAGGGGGATTCGGGGCCGCCGTTCACATACAGGAACAGCTTGCCGTCCGCAGTCTTGTACAGGCTTTCTTCATAGCCCGCGGGATCGCCGGGAACGCCGCTGGTCTTCTTCTGGATCAGTTCGGACGCTTCGGTATCGTATTCCACTTTGCAAATGACCTTTTTCATCGTTTTCTTCCTTCCATCATTGCCTGCTTTGGGGCAGGTTGCTTGAACAAGCGCCTTATCCGGCGCGGTTTCTATCTTATCATAGCCCGAATCCGGTGACAATATACGTTTTTCGTCTAAAACGCGCCAATTCAGGCAAATATTGGTTAATCCGCCCGCGTTTCGGAAAATCTTCCGCGCCATCCGGCAAATGATTCCGCCTTTCCTCATGTTTTTTCTGAAAAAACAGGGAAAAGACAGATTTTCCACTTGCCCAACCCTATTCCGATCATTATAATATACGCATTACGGGGTTTTGACCCTGTATATTGAATTTTTTAAGGAGGAAAACTGTAATGAAGAAACTGTTGGCTCTTGTGATGGCCGCCATGATGCTGCTGTCCGTCACCGCTGTTTTGGCGGAAGACGCGTCCATCAAAATCGCCGTGATCGGCCCCTTCACCGGCCCCGCCGCCAACTACGGTCTGGCCTGCCAGTACGGCGCCCAGGTGGCCGCCGATGAAATCAACGCCCAGGGCGGCATGCGGATCGAACTGATTTGCGTCGACGACGAACACGACCCCGAAAAGTCCGTGAACGCGTACACCTACGCCATGGACAAGGGCGCCCAGATGATCGCGGGCACCACCACCACCAGCCCCTGCCTGGCCGTGAGCGCTCTGGCCAATGAAGATCGCGTATTCATGCTTACCCCCTCCGCCTCCAGCGACCTGGTTGTTGCCGATAAGGACATGATGTACCAGATCTGCTTCCAGGATCCCCAGATGGGCATCATTCCCGCCGATATGATCGCGGAAAACAAGATCGGCTCCAAGATCGCCATCATCTATAACATTTCCGACGACTATTCCACCGGCATCTACGAAGCCTTCAAGGCGGAAGCCGAAAAAGTGGGTCTGGAAATCGTGTCCGTGACCACCTTCACCGAAGGCGACACCGACTATAAGACCCAGGTGGACAAGGCCATGGCTGCCGGCGCCGACCTGGTGTTCCTGCCCATCTACTACACCCCCGCTTCCATGATCCTGCGCGCCGCGAAGGATATCAACTACGCGCCCGTGTTCTTCGGCGTGGACGGCATGGACGGCATTCTGGCTCTGGAAAACTTTGACGCCACCCTGGCCGAGGGCGTGATCCTGCTGACCCCCTTCTCCGCCTTTGACACGGATGAAACCGTGGTGAACTTCGTTGAAAAGTACACCGCCGTTTCCGGCGGCGTGGTGCCCAACCAGTTCGGCGCGGACGCTTATGACGCCGTGGGCGCTCTGTACCAGGCCTGCGTGAACGCCGGCATCACCGGCGAAACCTCCGCGGAAGACGCCTGCGAATTGCTCATTGATCAGTTCTCCCAGATGGAATACACCGGCCTGACCGGCACCATGCAGTGGGACGAGACCGGCGCGGTCAACAAGCTGCCCGCCGCTTACGTCATCCAGAACGGCGCTTACGTGCCCTTTGCCAAGTAATTCCCGTTTTTGCAGCCAACCGGTCCCGGTACGCCCGGGACCGGAATATCTTTATTTACTGTTCTTGAAAACAGAAACAGTAATCAACGGACGGGCGGTTTGAGGCCCGGGGTTGATTACTTTTCTGTATTGTGAGGAGTTGGAAAATCGTGACGGCGTTCCTGCGTTTTCTCATAAACGGCGTGAGCTTAGGCAGCGTGTATGCCATCATCGCTTTGGGCTACACGATGGTGTACGGCATCGCCAAAATGCTGAACTTCGCCCATGGCGATGTCATCATGGTCGGCGCGTACATTTCCTACTGCGGTATGCAGTATTGGGGCTTTCCCCCGGTAGCGTCCATCCTGACCGCCATGGTGGTATGCACGGTGCTGGGCATCACCATCGAGGGGCTGGCCTACCGCCCCCTGCGGCAGGCGGCCAGCTTAGCGGTGCTGATCACTGCCATCGGCATGAGCTATCTGCTGCAAAACGTGGCGCTGATGATCTGGGGGGCCAATCCCAAAACCTTCCCCCAAACCTTTATCAACGGGGCTACGCTGAACTTGGGCGATATGAGCATCTCCAGCGCCACCATCATCACCATCTTAGCCAACGTACTCATCATGGTGGCCCTGACCCTGTTCACGGCCAAAACCAAAATGGGCAAGGCCATGCGCTGCGTCAGCGAGGACCGGGGCGCGGCAGAGCTGATGGGCATCAACGTGAACCGCACCATCTCCGTCACCTTCGCCATCGGCTCGGCCCTGGCGGCCATCGCCGGGGTGCTGCTGTGTTCCTCCTATCCCATTTTGCAGCCCACCACCGGCTCCATGCCGGGCATCAAAGCCTTCACGGCGGCTGTGTTCGGCGGCATCGGCTCCATTCCCGGAGCCATGCTCGGCGGCGTGCTGTTAGGCGTGATCGAGATTTTCGGCAAAGCCTATATTTCCACAGAATTAGGCGACGCCATTGTGTTCGCCGTGCTGATCGTGGTGCTGCTGGTGAAGCCCTCCGGACTGTTAGGCAAGCCGGTGAGAGAGAAGGTGTGACAGGATGAAGATGACCAAAGCCAAGCGGAACCGCCTGATTTACAACATCGTCACCTTCGCCCTGGTGATCATCGCTTTTATCGTGCTGCAATCCATGATTGAAAACAAGACCATCACCCGTTCCTTAAAGGGCCAGCTGGTTCCCATCTGCTGCTGGATCGTCATGGCCGTTTCCCTGAATCTGGTGGTCGGTATTTCCGGCGAGCTTTCCCTGGGCCACGCGGGCTTCATGAGCGTGGGGGCTTACACCGGCGCGGTGGTCAGCGGCCTGCTTTTGAACGTGTACCAAATCGAAGACGTCACCGCCCGTTTGGCCATCGCCATTGTGGCGGGGGGCCTGATGGCCGGGATCATCGGCGCGCTGATCGGCATTCCCGTGCTGCGCCTGCGGGGCGACTATTTGGCCATCGTGACCCTGGCCTTCGGTGAAATCATCCGCAACCTGGTGAACGTGCTGTACATCGGCGCGGGCGACGGGCGGCTGTATTTTTCCTTCCTGACCAAAAAGCTGCCCGAGGGCGTGGTGATGCTGGTGGACGGGGCTAAGGGCGCGGTGAAAATCAAGCCCATTTCCACCTTTACCGCCGGGTTCATCCTGGTCCTGATTACCCTGGTGGTGGTGCTGAACCTGATCAATTCCCGGGCGGGCCGGGCCATCAAGGCCTGCCGGGACAACCGCATCGCCGCGGAATCCATGGGTGTCAACGTGACCAAGTACAAAATGACGGCCTTCGTCACCGCCGCCGTGCTGGCGGGCATGGCCGGGGCCTTGTACGGCCTCAAATCCTCCACCATAGTGCCCACCCAGTTTACCTTCAACCAGTCGATCAACGTGCTGGTGTTCGTGGTCTTAGGGGGCCTTGGCAACGTGCTGGGCAGCGTCATTTCCGCGACCTTCCTCACCATCCTGCCCGAAACGCTGCGCGCCTTCGCGGATTACCGCATGCTGGTGTACGCCGTGGTGCTGATCCTGGTGATGATTTTCACCAACAACCCCACCATCCGTTCCTTCGTGAACCGGCTGATCGCTCCCTTCAAAAAGAAAGAATCCACGCCGGGAGGTGACGCGCAATGAGCCAGCAGAAAGTGAAGCGCCGCAGCAGCACAAAAATGGTGCCCGTCCCTTCCCAAAGCATCGTGCCGGAGCGCGACATCAACGATATTCCCGTGCTGGAAACCCGCCATTTGGGCATTGAGTTCGGCGGCCTCAAGGCCGTGGACGATTTCAACCTGACCATCGGCAAAACGGAAATCGCCGGGCTGATCGGCCCCAACGGCGCGGGCAAAACCACCGTGTTCAACCTGATCACCAAGGTGTACGAACCCACCAGCGGCGCGGCCCTCATCAACGGGCGCGACCTGCACGGCCTGAGCATCACCCAGGCCAGCAAGCTCGGCATCGCCCGCACGTTCCAGAACATCCGCCTGTTCGATAAAATGACGGTGGAGGAAAACGTGCGCATCGGCTTGCACAACCGTATCAAATACGATATGTTCAGCGGCATCCTGCGCCTGCCCCGGTACTGGATCCAGGAAAACAAGCAGCACGAAAAAGCCCTGGAGCTGCTGCACATCTTCGATATGGAAAAGCTGGCCGACGAGGAAGCGGGCAGCCTGCCCTACGGCGCCCAGCGCCGCCTGGAAATCGTGCGCGCCCTGGCTACGGACCCCAAGCTCCTTTTGCTGGACGAACCGGCGGCGGGCATGAACCCCCGGGAAACCGAGGAGCTGATGGAAAACATCGCCAAGATCCGCGACCAGTTCCAGATTGCCATCCTGCTCATCGAGCATGACATGAATCTGGTCATGGGCGTGTGCGAGGGCATCTGCGTGCTGAACTTCGGTCGCGTCATCGCCAAGGGCACCGCCAGCGAGATTCAGGCCAATCCCGTGGTGATCGAAGCCTATTTGGGCAAGAAGAAGGAGGGCTGACCATGACGGACGTCCAACAGGCGGCCCCGCTGCTTCGGGTCAACGATATTCACGTTTACTACGGCGCGATCCACGCCATCAAGGGCATTTCCCTCGATGTGTACGAAAACGAGATCGTCACCCTGATCGGGGCCAACGGCGCGGGCAAAACCACCACCCTGAACACCATCGCCGGGCTGCTCAAGCCCCGGCAGGGAACCATCGAGCTGAACGGCATGCCCATCCAGGGCGTTTCCGCCAGCAAAATGGTTTTCCAGGGCCTGGCCCTCTGCCCCGAAGGCCGCCGCATCTTCCAGCAGATGACCGTAAAGGAAAACTTAGAAATGGGCGCGTTCAGCCGCCCCGCCACGGAAATCGAAGGAAGCCTGGAAGAAATGTTCCAGCGCTTCCCCCGCTTAAAGGAACGCGAAAAGCAAATCGCGGGCACCCTGTCCGGCGGCGAGCAGCAGATGCTTGCCATGGCCCGGGCGCTAATGAGCCGCCCCAAGCTGCTGATGCTCGACGAACCCTCCATGGGCCTGGCCCCCATCCTGGTGGAACAGATTTTCGACATCATCACCGAGCTGCACGAAGGCGGGGCCACCATCCTGCTGGTGGAGCAGAACGCCCAAATGGCCCTCCGCGTCGCTAACCGGGCCTACGTCATGGAAACCGGTCTCATCACCATGCAGGGCCCGGCGGAAGAACTGCTGCACAACGACGCCGTGCAAAAGGCGTACTTGGGATCGTGATACTGACAAGCAAAAGCTCCCGCAGGGCCATGAGCCTTGCGGGAGTTTTGCCGTTTGCAGTTTATTGGAAGGTCGCGTCAATCAGCGTTCCGTCCATGGCGTTGAGCAGGGCATAGCAGGAATAGTTTTGCCGGGCGGCGGACGCGTCCTGATACAGGATCATCCATGTCGGCACAAAAATCATCCCCTCCGATTTGTTTTCCGCGCGGACGGCTTCATAGGTCAGCGCCACCTGCTGAACAGCCTTGATCTCTTTGTCGTACCGGGAAAGGGAACGGCCCAGCGCCTCCGCCAGCTTTTCAATGGCCGCGTCGGGCGTGATTAGTTTTTCCGGCGTGGCGACAATTTCGCCCCGGTTGAATTGATTCCGGATATTGGCGTAAACGATGCCCCGGCTGTTTACATAGAAGCTCACGCCGTACCGCCCGCCCGCCGCCGACACATCCACACCCAAGGGGCTATAATGGAGATAATAGCCTTCTTCGCTGGCGGGAATGGCGCTGTAATCATAGGGCTGGTAATCGTCGTCCACCAGCAGCTCCCCGTCCACGATAGCCTTTTCCCAAATCGCGCCCATGGTTTGAATGCGTTCCAAGCTCATGTCCAGCGCTTCGTCGCAGATATACTGATTGCAGGCGATGCCCAACTTCTCCATCAGTTCTTCCGCCTGGGTCTGGGCTTCTTCCAGCGTGAGACCGGACAACTCCGTTTTTTCCAGGGCGAATTCTCCCCGATGGTTTTCCCATTTCCGCATCCATATGATGTCAACGATCACGCCGGAATCAGAATTGGCGTAAGCGTCGTCCGCGTATTCTTTGTAGTACAGGGCTTCCGGGGAAAGGGATAGCCTGGCGTGGTCCGCAAACAATACGTCCCTGTCGTCCTTCAAACGAATATCCATGCCGTCCGCGCCGTCCTTCGCGCCAGAACGGTTGAACCATGCCGGGTTTACGGTTTTGGTGAAATCCGCCTCCACCGCCCGATAGACGGGGAGGGTGCCCGTTTGCCTGTACGCTTCGGGAACCACCAGCTCATACCCATCCTGTTCGATGACGGTCACAGCGGGCGTTTCGTTTTTTTCGTTAGAGGGGTTCAGGACGGTGGGAATGCAGAAAACCGTCCAATCGCCCTGCATTCTGGTCCCGTCGATCTTTTCGCCGTTTTCGTTCATTTGCCAGACCCAGCTTTCCATCAGAATCTGGTAGCTGGTGCCTTCATTGACGGCGAATCCGTCCGACGCTTCAAAGGAGAAGGTCACGGAGCCGTCGCCGTTGACGAGATCATAGTATCCAATCGTGCCGGGCGTCAGCATGGTGCCCTCATCCACGCCGATTTTGGTCGGCATGGAATCCGTCGTCAGCATTTTCCCGCCGGAGGTTTTGGCTTTTTCAACAAGCGTCCGCGCTTCCTCGCTGATCGTGAAATATTCCGGGTTCTCCGCTATATCCATGGGAATGATCACGTCGTTTTCATGGACGGGCCGGGCCGTGCCCACGCCATACAGCGCGCGGTTTTTGTATACGATTTCGTCCAGGGTGAACACCACGTCCCCGATGGTCACCGATTCGCCGATCTGGGCGACCTTGCCTTCCTTCAGGGATTCCCCCAATTCCTGATTCCAGTGCAGGCCGAAAAACTCGGCCACTTGAGAGGAAGATAAGGCGTAAGCCGTTCCGATAATGGACAACCCTAACAAAATACAGAGTACAAGCGCGGCAGATATTTTCTTTTTCACGGGTTTTTCTCCTTTCACCTTGGCAAGAACCCGCTGCGCGAGCCATGGATCTTCCCGCACAAAAGAAAGAGAATTGCTCACGGCCTTCTGTACTCTTTCCTGTTCCTCATGCAGGGTCATGTTCTTCACTTCCTTCCAAAGCAAAGCGCAGCTTTCGTCTTGCGCGGTTCAACCGGCTGCCGACGGCCTGGCGGGATATGCCTAAGGCCGCGGCGGCTTCCTCATAAGTCATTCCTTGCAGCCAGCAGAGCAGGGCGGCTTCCCGCAGTTTGCGGGGAAGGCGCATGATCGCTTCTGTCAGCGTGTTGTCTTCATCGTTCGCGGATGAAAACTTTTCCGCGATCATATCAAGTGTTACCGAACGATCCACGTGCCGGAACCAGCCTGACCGGTACACGTTCTTGCAGGTGTTCACCGCGATGCGGGTCAGCCAGGTCTTTTCGCTTGCTTCCGCCCGGAACCCATCCAAATTCCGATAGGCTTTAACGAATGTTTCCTGCACAGCGTCCTTCGCCAGCTCTTCATCGTGCAGATACAGGATGCACAGCCGAAGCAGGGGAAGCTGGTACAGGGCCACCATGCGCGCCATTCTTTCTTCCTTGCTGTCAGGGCCCTTGACAGTTTCCACGGCAGCCTCGCCCCCTTTCATCCATTAGACACAGCATAGCACGGAAAACGCAACATGAAGAAATTTTTCGCGCAAAAAAATTCCGTCGAAGCTCCTCTTTTGAAAAGGTATATTTTTCCTCCTTCCGGGCATGCTGACGCATGGAAGGAGGGATCGCCTGTGCGGATGCTTCGGATTGCGGCGGGAACGCTGGCCCTCACGCTGGCCGTGGGGACGGCGGGCAGAGCGCTGGGAGAATATCGCCGGACGGGGGCCGGAAACCGCGCCTGGTGGGGCGCGATGTACGGGGACGCTTTGCTGTTGGCAAAAGCGGACGGGGAAAGCCCGGAGGACGAAACAAAAGTGGTTTTCGTCTGGCCCCTGTGGGAAAGCCTGCTGCGTTTTTTCGGCCTGCAATGATTTTTCCCGCTTGCTTTTCCCGGGTTCGTGTTTTATCATGATCTTGAAAACAGAAACCTGGAGGAAAGCATGGCTTTACCGGAATTGCTGGCCCCCGCCGGGGGCATGGCCCAATTGAAGGCCGCGCTGCGCTTTGGGGCGGACGCGGTCTACGGCGCGCTGCCAGCCTTTGGCCTTCGCGCCTTCGCGGGGAATTTTACCTGGGAAGAACTAAATCAGGCCCTTTCATTGGTGCATGCGCAGGGGAAGAAATTCTATCTCACCCTGAACATCCTGCCCTATGAGGACGAACTGCCCGCCCTGATCGAAACGGCCCGCCGGGCCGGAGAGCTGGGCGTGGACGCGGCCCTGGTCAGCGATTTGGGTGCGTTTTTAGCTCTTCGGCGGGAAGCGCCGGATTTGAAGCTGCATATCAGCACCCAGGCCAACACCCTGAACGCCGAGGCCGCCCGGTTCTATTACGAACACGGGGCGGAGAGGATCGTGCTGGCCCGGGAATTATCCCTTTCCCGCATCGCCGCCCTGCGGGACAGTCTGCCCCCCGCCCTGGAAATCGAGGCCTTCGTGCACGGGGCCATGTGCATGAGCTATTCGGGCCGGTGCATGCTGTCCGACCATCTGACGGGCCGGGGTGGCAACCGGGGCGCCTGCGCCCAGCCCTGCCGGTGGGAATACGCCCTGGTGGAGAAAAAGCGTCCCGGCGAATACTGGCCCATCGAAGAAGACGGGCGGGGAACCTATCTTTTGTCCGCTTACGACCTGAACATGCTGTCCCATTTGCCGGAGCTGATTCGGGCGGGCGTTGCCAGCCTCAAAATCGAGGGCCGCATGAAAACGGAATACTACGTCGCCACCGTGGTGGGGGCTTACCGCCGGGCGCTGGACGCTTTCAAGGAAAGCGAGGAAGCGTACCGCGCTTTGCTGCCGGAATTGGAAGGGGAACTGCGCAAGGCCAGCCATCGGGATTTCAACACCGGCTTTTACTTCGGCGCGCCCCAGCCCGCGTCCGGGGCGGCGGGGTTCACCCAGGAAATGGAGTACGTGGCCCGGGTGGAGGAATGGAAAGACGGCGTCGCCACCCTGCACGTAAAAAACCGCTTTTACGTGGGCGATTTTCTGGATCTGCTGCGCCCCCAGGGACCCGTATCCTTCCCGGTGGAAAGCATCACCCTTTGCGATACCGGCGAACAGATGGATACCGTGTCCATCGCCGGGCAGCGGGTGCTGATTCCTTCGCCGCCCGCGGCGGAAGGGGATTTCCTGCGGGGACCCAACCGGAACCACAGGGGATAGACGTTCATGATGCATAAATGCAGGCATGAATGAACATTTTTTAATCAGAAAGTGAAAAGTGATATTTCATTTAGTCTTCAATAATGGTCGTCAATCAAAGCGCTGACTATCCTAATTTTCACTTTTCACTTTCCACTTTTTTTACTTAAAGTGTCCTTGCGTTCAGGCCATCCCTGTGGTATGATGAAAGAAAAAATGGAAAGAGGCGTTTTCATATGGCACAGAAGAAGGTTGGGGAACTGATCAAAGACGCCCGCACCAAAAAGGGCCTGAGTCAGGAAAAGCTGGCCGGAATGGTCGAGGGGCTGTCCGCCTCCGAGCTGAGCAAAGCGGAGCGGGGCGAAAAGGATCTGACCGCTGCGGAATTAAAGGCCATCGCCAAAATCTGCGGCGTCACCCAGAAATCCCTGCTGGAAGCGGCGGGGCTGGTCACTGCTGCAAAGCCCGCCGCGTCCACCGCGAAGAAACCCGCCGCGTCCACCACCGCCAAGAAACCCGCCGCGTCCACCGCCGCGAAAAAAACCGCGTCCACCGACAGCAGCGTGAAGCTCACCGCGACGGAAAAGAAATTCCTGGAGCTGTACCGCGCGGCCACCAGCGCCGCCCGGAAAGACGCCGAAGCCGTACTCAAGGGCACCAAGAAAGTGCAGGAGGACAGCGACTCGGACAGCCTGGTGGGCAGCCTGCTGGGCGGCGCTCTGGAAGCGCTGACGGGGCTGGGGAAGAAGTAACGGTAAGTCAAAACTTGGCGAATCATTCAAAAGTGAAAAGTGGAAAGTGAAAAGTGGAATTCTATCATGTCTCGCTAAGTCCAAGCGCCGTCTATTCATATTTTCACTTTTCACTTTTCAATTTCCACTTTTTATTCAGCGAGAGGGAAATATGCGTATTGTTGACTGTTCGGAAACCGGCCTGCCGCCGTGCGCTATGCGTGCAGCCTCCCTGAACGCCCCGGCTCCCGTGGAAATCGCCTCGGAACACGAGATGGATTTATATATTGACGACCGCTTTGCCTTGCATATGGTGTGTACGCCGGAGCATTTGGCGGAGCTGGCGGCGGGGCATTTGGTCACGGAAGGATGGGCGCGGCAAAGGGAGGATATTCGCTCCATTGAAATCGGGGCAGGGGGCCTGCGGGCCGACGTGACGCTGGCAAACGGCCCCGCCGCGCCCCAGGAATTCCCTGCCATCACGCCCCAGCCCTGGGAAGAAAGCTGGCTGCGCCGGGCGGCGGAGCGCATGCGGGGAGAAGAACCGCTGTACAGCCGCACCCACGCGGTTCACGGCTGCTATTTGGGCCGGGGGGACGAGCTTTTGTGCTGCCGGGAAGACGTCGGCAGGCACAACGCCATTGATAAGGCCGTAGGCTATGCCTTGATTCAGAGCATTGACCGAGCGGAGTGTTATCTCTTCACCACTGGGCGCATGCCCGCCGATATGGTACTGAAAGCGGCCCGGGCGGGCATTCCCCTCATGGCCTCCAAAACTTATCCCACCAATGAAGGAATCGCGCTGGCAGAACGTGCGGGCGTGACCTTGGTCACCCTCCGGCCCAACGGTTTCCTGCTGGTATGGACAGACGGAACGGAAAGGAAAGAACACAAATGAAAGAACAGGAATTGACCGCCCTGCTGAACGATCTGTCCTTAGAGGAAAAGGTGATGCAGCTGGTGCAGCTGCCCGGCGTGGCCTATGAAAGCGGCGCGGCGGTGACCGGCCTGCTGAATGATACGGCCAAGGCCCGCACCCTGCGCTTAGCGGGCAGCACATTGGGCATATGGGGCGCGGAAAAGCTGAATCGGCTGCAGCGGCAATACATGGAAAACCATCCCCATCATATCCCCCTGCTTATGATGCTTGACGTGATCCACGGCCACAAAACCGTGTTTCCCTGCCCCTTGGGCCAGGGCGCTTCCTTCGACCCGGAACTGACGGAGCGGGCCGCTGCTGTGCAGGCCCGGGAAGCCGCCGCCGACGGCATTCACGTCACCTTTTCCCCCATGGCCGACCTTTCCCGGGACGCCCGCTGGGGCCGGGTGATGGAATCTACGGGGGAGGACAAATACCTGAACGGCCGCATGGCCGCCGCCATGACCCGGGGCTACCAGGGGAAGACCCTTACAGAAGGGAATTCCGTGGCCGCCTGCGTGAAGCACTTCGCCGCCTACGGTGCGGCGGAAGCGGGGCGAGATTACCAAAACACAGAGCTTTCCGAGCATACCCTGCGGGAGCAGTATTTGTCCGCCTATCAGTGCGGGGTGGAAGCGGGGGCGCGCTTGGTCATGTCCTCCTTCAACACCTGGGACGGCGTGCCCAGTTCCGCCAATCCCTGGCTCATGCAGACGGTGCTGCGGCAGGAAATGGGCTTTGACGGGGTTGTGATTTCCGACTGGAACGCCGTGGGGGAACTGGTGCCTCACGGGATCGCCAAGGACGAAAAAGAAGCCGCCCTGCTGGCTATGCGGGCGGGCATTGATATCGACATGTGTTCCGGCTGCTACGAAAAGCATTTGCAGGCGCTGGTGGAGGAAGGAAAGGTCTCCCTCGATATGCTGGATGCGGCGGTGCTGCGGGTGCTGCGGCTGAAAAACGAACTGGGCCTGTTTGAAGACCCCTTCCACGGCGCGGACCCGGAAAAAGCGAAGGCCGTGTTAGGCGCTGCGGAGCATCGGGCACTGGCCCGGAAGGCCGCGGCGGAATCCCTGGTGCTGCTCAAAAACGAAAAGGAAACCCTTCCCCTGAAAGGCGGAAAAATCGCTTTCATCGGCCCCTACGCCGATGAAAAGGAATTGCGGAGCGCCTGGGCTATTTCGGCTGATCCGGAGAACACCGTTACCCTCTGGCAGGCGGCGAAGGAAGCGTTCGGGCAGGATGTCGAGCCGCGCTGTGTCCCCGGCTGTATGATGCTGGCGGACAAAACATTTACTTCCATCGAAGTGATTGCCCATCCGGACTGGGAACAGGAAAACGCCCGCCTGCTTTCGGAAGCCAAGGAAGCGGCGGCCTGGGCGGATGCGGTGGTGCTTTGCTTGGGCGAGCATCGTCTCCAAACCGGCGAAAGCGCCAGTAAGGTGGATATCGGCTTGCCCGCGCCCCAAAAGCGGCTGCTGGACGCCCTGCGGCCCCTGTGCAAACGCTTGACGACGCTGATTTTCTGCGGACGGCCTTTGACCCTGCAGGCGGAAAGCGAAGCGTCGAACGCCCTTATGATCTGCTGGCTCCCCGGCACCGAGGGCGGCCACGGCGTGATGGACGTACTCACGGGCAAGGAAGCGCCTTCCGGCAAGCTGCCCATGAGCTTCCCCCGCCACGTGGGCCAGGAGCCGCTGCATTACGACCAGTACATGACCGGACGGCCCCGGCCCAGGGAGGGGATCGGCAGCTTTACGTCCCATTATCTGGACTGCCCCAACGAAGCCCTGTACTCCTTCGGTTATGGCCTGACCTATACGGATTTCCGGGTATCGGAAATTCGATTGAGCAGTGAAACCCTGTCCAAAACAGGCGAACTCACCGCCGCCGTCACCCTGACCAATACCGGAAAACGGGCCGGGACCGCCGTTTTGCAGCTCTATATCCGGGATTTGGTGGGCAGCCGCGTGCGCCCGGTCAAAGAACTAAAGGGCTTCCGGCGAATCACGCTCCGGCCCGGAGAAGAAAAGGAAGTCGTTTTTGCCATTACGGAACCCATGCTCCGCTTCTGGACGATCAGCCGCCGCATGGAAAGCGAACCGGGGGACTTCCAGGTGTGGATCGGGCTGGACAGCACAACGGAAAACACAGCTTTTTTCACACTGACAGACAAGGATTGAAGGACACTTAAAATCAGGTAGGAAGTAGGAGGTAGGAGGTAGGAAGTATATATAGTCCAACAAAAGCGATAGCAAGTGTTTTTGTTGAACATGATAAAACTCCTACCTCCTACTTCCTACCTCCTACCTGTTTTACTCCGCCGGGCTTCGGAACACCTGCCGGGCCACCTGGATGAACTGCTCCATCAGGGCGGAGCGGGGTTCCCGGTACACCAGGCCCACGGCCCAGCGCATATCCAGCACCAGGGGCACGGCCCTGAGGGGAAGGAACTGGCTGGCGCAATGGGGCGGGATCAGGCCCACATGCCCGTCCTCAAAGGAGCGCACCATGGTGTAAAAATCCACCGTTCGGGTGTCCTCGCTGAGCCGGATGTCCGGATAGCATTCCTCCACGTATTCCCGGAAGCCGGGGATGCGGTCGAACCGGTACACGATGATGTGCTGGCCCCTCAAATCGTCCATGGTCAGCTCTTTTCGGGCGGCCAGGGGATGTTTGGGCGACATCAGGCAATCCCGACCCTCCCAGATCAGCGCTTCAAAATCGCGCCCGGCGGCGTGAGCCTTGGGGCAGTCGAAATACTCAATGGCGTCCAAAGCGCCGCTGTCCAGGTCGCTGAAAAGCTGATCCTCGCTTTCCATCACCGGTTTTTGGATCACCTCGGGATATTTCTGGTAAAAAAGGCCGCTGACCCGGGGGAACAGGTCGGGCTGCAGGCCCAAAATCGCCCCAATGCGGATGCAGCTGCTCAGGGAATCCAGCTCCCGGCAATGAGTCAACAGCAACTCCATGCCGGAGCGCATTTTTTCGATTCCGTCCAGAAAGGCCGCCCCGGCGGGGGTCAGGCGGATGCCGCCTGGGTGCCTGTCCAAAAGGCGGAAGCCGATTTCACTCTCCAGCCGGTTCAGCTGCTGCTGCAGGGCGGGGGGAGAAATGAACAGAGCTTCGGCGGCGGCGTTGATGCTAGTGTATTTTGATACGGAGATAAAGGTGTCCAGATTCTTGGTGTTCATGGTTTGCCTCGTTTATCATCAGGGTAAAAAGGTTTCCCTTTTCACTATCATACCAGAAATATTCTTCTAATGCAAGCCCGGAAGATTTATAATCTGCGTGTGAGAAAAGCCGGTTTCGGCCAAATATGAAAGGGGTAATTTTGTCATGGAGAAAAACATTTCCCGCCGTTCCTTCCTCAAGGGCGCGGCAATCGGCGCTGCCGGGCTGACCATCGCGGGCGCCGGACTGAACGTTTCCAACGGTCGGGCGGAAGAATCCATCGCCTGGGACGAAGAATATGACGTCGTGGTGCTGGGCTACGGCGGCGCTGGCGCCAACGCGGCCGTTGCCGCTTACGAGAACGGCGCGAAGGTGCTGCTGGCTGAAAAAGCGCCCGAAGGCGCTGAGGGCGGAAACACCGCCGTTTCCGGTCAGTTCGTCATGGCGACGGACGATCCCGACGGCCTGTATGACTATCTGACCACCCTGATGGGCAAATTCCAGAACTGGGATCCCGAAGCCGTCCGCGCTTACTGCGAGGGCTGCGCCGAGAACTACAACTGGATGACCGGCCCCATGGGCGGCGATCCCGCCGTTATTTCCCCCGTGGATCATCCCTCCGCCGGCATGGAAGCCAACAACAGCGACTGGAAGCTGGCTGGCAGCGAAGGCAACCTGAACGACCCCTACAAGCTGGGCAAGAACGATTATTGGTATTACAACTGGGCCGAGTTCCCCGAAATCCCCTCCAGCAAGCACTGCCTGTGCCTCACCGCCACCGGCACCCGCTTTGACCGCGGCTACTACAACCTGTGCCAGAACGCCGTGAAAGCCCGTCCCATCGACGTGTGGTTCTCCGCTCCCGGCAAAAAACTGATCACCGACGCGGACGGCTGCGTCATCGGCGTGATCATCAACAAGAACGGCAAGGATCTGAAAATCAAGGCCAACGGCGGCGTGGTGCTGGCCTGCGGCGGCTTTGAACACAATCAGGAAATGATCGCCAGCTATCTGCAGATGCCCTATGTGCATCAGCAGGGCGGCCTGTACAACGACGGCGACGGCATCAAGATGGCTTTGGGCGCTGGTGCCGACCTGTGGCATATGTCCAACTCCGCCGGTTTCACCTGGACCCACAAGCGGCCCCATTTGGACGCTGTGAGCCTGTTCGGCGGCCCCAACGCCAAGTGCGGCATTTACGTGGGCTTAGGCGGCGACCGCTTCATGGATGAATCCGCCGCTACCCGCCATGGCCGCATCTACATCGGCGGCCGCTGGATCTCTACCCCCATGCCCCTGCCCGCCTATCTGGTGCAGGATTCCGATCAGCTGGCCGCCGGCAACAAGCTGGTCAGCGCCTTCTCCGACGGCTATGTGGACGAATTGGCTACCGGCGAAGTGCTGATGGGCGAAACCCTGGAAGACCTGGCCGAAGCCATCCGCAAGTCCGAGGGCGGCAAGGATGCCCCCGATTTCAGCACCGAACGCTTCGTGGCTGCTGTGAACGCCTACAACAAGCGCTATGACGCGGGCGAAGACGCCGACTATGGCCGTCCCTTCAGCACCATGGTGCCCGTGAAGAAAGGCCCCTTCTACGCCACCAAGATCGGCCCCACCTACTTCAACACCCAGGGCGGCCCCCGGAAGAACAAGTACGGCCAGGTCATCAACACCGACGGCCTGCCCATCGAAGGCCTGTTTGAAGCCGGTGAAATGGGTTCCATCTTCTGCGACATGTACAACGGCTCCGGCAACCTGGGCGAGACCATGGTGTTCGGCCGCATCTCCGGCACCAACGCCGCCAAGCGCGCCAAGGGCGAATTCAAGAGCGAAACCGCGCCTGTGACCACCTGGGTTGGCGATATCTACGCTCCCGGCACCACCCGTCCCATCAGCGAAGTGAAGGGCGCGGGCGAGAACGTGACCGGCGCCTTCAAGGACGGCGAATATGAAGGCGAGGGCACCGGCATCGGCGGCAAGATCAAGGTGAAGGTCACCATCAAGGACGGCAAGATCGCCGACGTGGAAGTCCTCAGCCATAACGAAACCGAGACCTTGGGCGGCGTGGCGCTGCCCGAATACGCCAAGGCCACCGTGGAAAAGAACGGCCTGGACATCGACGTGATCACCGGCTGCACCGTGACCCTGGACGGCTACAAGGAAGCTGTCAACGACGCGCTGGGCAAGGCCCTGTAATCCAAAATAAGCCAAAAATTGGAGTTCCGCTTCGGCGGAACTCCTTTTTGGGGTTCGTATCAAACGATGCGTGCCGGAAAGCGGCGCTCACCCTTTCTTCTCCGCTTCGTGGATCAGTTTGAGAACAGGCGTCGTGCCGTCGGCGGGCGGGGCCTGGGTCAGGTTCCGAATCAGGTTATCCTTGTCCTTCTGCAATTCCAAAATGGCTTCGTACAGGGAATCGGCGGTCATGTTTTCCTGGGCCAGCACGTGGCACAGGCCCCGCTGACGGAAGGACTCGGCGTTCAAAATCTGGTCGCCCCGGCTGGCTCCCTTGGGATAGGGCACCAGCAGCATGGGCTTTTTCAGGGCCTGGAACTCGCAGATGGCGTTGCTGCCAGCGCGGGACAGCACCAGGTCAGCGCAGGCCAGAGCGTCGGGCAGGTCGTCGGAAAGGAACTCGAATTGCTTATAGCCCGGCAGGGTGTTCAGGCTTTCATCCAAATTTCCTTTGCCGGTCAGGTGCAGCACGTCCATGGTTTCCAGTAAGCGCGGCAGAGCAGCCCGCAGGGCTTCGTTCACCTTCTGGGCACCGATGGAGCCGCCCATCATCATCAAAATGGGTCTGTTCCCCGAAAACCCGGTGAGCTTCAGGCCCTTTTCCCGGGTGCCGGAAAACAGGGCGGGGCGCATGGGGGTGCCGGTGCAAACGCCCTTTTCACCCAAGGCCTTGGCGCACTCCGGGAAGGTGGTCGCCACTCTCCGGGCGAATTTGGAGCAAATTTTGTTGGCAAGGCCGGGGGTCAGGTCGCTTTCGTGGCAGACCACGGGCACCTTATGGAGCCACGCGCCAACCACCACGGGCACGGACACGAAGCCGCCTTTGGAAAAGCACACGTCGGGCTTGAGCTTGCCCATGAGCCGGGCGGATTGAAAGGCCCCATGAATCACCCGGAAGGGATCAATGAAGTTCTGCCAGTCAAAGTACCGGCGCAGCTTGCCGCTTTTCACGGCGTGGTAAGTAACGCCGGGCAAATCCATCATTTTATGCTCGATGCCGTTTTCCGTGCCGATATAGTGTACGTCATAGCCCTCTTTCAGCAGATGGGGCAAAATCGCCATGTGGGGCGTCACGTGGCCCGCCGTGCCCCCGCCGGTCAATACGATGCGCTTCAATGTCGCTTCCTCCTTCATATCCCAGTCTTATAATATATCGTCATATAACAAATAATGCACATATATTATCTAGCCCCTTATAGCTTTCTCGGAAAGGGGGTTTGGGGGAAAACCTCTCTTTGGCTGCAAAGAGAGGTTTTCCCCCAATCACATTCACGTCCTGCCTTTGACCATGGTCAGGGCGATGCGCTTTTTCTTTTCGTCCACGCTGACCACCCAGACCTTGACGATATCGCCCACCTTGACAACCTCGGAGGGGTGCCTGATGAAGCGGTCGGCCATGCGGGAGATGTGAACCAGGCCGTCCTGATGCACGCCGATGTCCACGAAGGCGCCGAAGTCGATGACGTTGCGCACGGTGCCGGTGAGTTCCATGCCGGGCTGTAAATCCTTCATGTCCAAAACATCTGTCCGCAGGACGGGCTTGGGCAGCTCGTCGCGGGGGTCGCGGCCCGGCTTCTGCAATTCGGAGAGAATATCGTTGAGGGTGGGCAGGCCGACATCCAGTTCCTTCGCCAGCTTTTCTACTCCGTACTCCTTGGCTTTCAGGGCAATGCCCGGCAGGCCGCCGTTTTTCACGTCTTTGGCTTCATAGCCCAAAGTAGATAAGACCTGTTTCGCCGCGTCGTAGCTTTCCGGGTGGACGGCGGTGGCGTCCAGGGGGTTTTTGCTGTCCATCACCCGCAGGAAGCCCGCGCACTGCTCAAAGGCCTTGGGGCCGAGCTTCGGAACCTTTTTCAGGGCGGCGCGGGAGGGAATGCCGTTTTCCTCCCGATAGGCCACGATGTTTTTCGCCAGGGCCGGGCCGATGCCCGCCACGTGGGAGAGCAATTCGGCGGAGGCGGTGGAGACTTCCACGCCCACGGCATTGACGCACTGCTCCACCACCCCGTCCAGGGCGGCGGTCAGCTCGTTCTGCTTCAAATCGTGCTGGTACTGGCCCACGCCGATGGCTTTCGGGTCGATCTTCACCAGCTCGGCCAGCGGATCCTGCATGCGGCGGGCGATGGAAACGGCGCTGCGCTGGGTCACGTCGAAATCGGGGAATTCCGCCGCCGCCAATTTGCTGGCGGAATAGACGGAGGCCCCGGCCTCGCTGACGATCATGTAAGCCACGCCGGGCAATTCCGGCAGCAGGGACACGATGAACTGCTCGCTTTCCCGGCTGGCGGTGCCGTTGCCGATGGCGATGGCGGTGATCCCGTACTTTTTCACAAAGCCCTTGATCAGCTTGGCGGCGGCGGCTTTCCCGGCCTCGGCCCCCGGCAGGGTGAAATGGCCCACGCCGGTGTCCAGCACCTTGCCGTTTTCATCGATGACCGCTAATTTACAGCCCGTGCGGAAGCCGGGGTCCACGCCCAAGGTCACCTTGCCCTTGATGGGGGGCTGCATGAGCAATTGATGCAGGTTTTGAGAGAATACATGGATGGCCTGCACGTTGGCCCGGTCTGTGAGTTCATTGCGGATTTCACGTTCCAAAGAAGGGAACAGCAGCCTCTCCCAGGCGTCGCCGCAGGCCAAAGCCACCTGCTCGGAGGCGGGGGCGTGGCCCCTGACGAAAGCGTTCCGCACCGACAGCTCCGCCTTGCCCTCCGGGGCGGTGAGCGAAACCTTCAAAAATTCCTCCCGCTCGCCCCGGTTGATGGCAAGGATGCGGTGAGCCGCCATTTTGGGCACCGGTTCTTTGTAATCGTAGTACATGCTGTACACGCTGTCTTCTTCCTTGGCGGCCTTGGTTTCGATCACGCCCTCCCGCAGCAGCATTTCGCGGATTTCCTTGCGCAGGGCCGCGTCGTCGCTGACTTGCTCGGCCAGAATATCCCGCGCGCCCGCCAAAGCGCTTTCGGCGTCCGGCACTTCCTTTTCGGGATTGATATACTTCTGCGCTTCGGTCTGCACGTCGCCCTTGGGCAGCTGCAGCAGCAGCCACAGGGCCAGGGGTTCCAGGCCCCGTTCCTTGGCGATGGTGGCCCGGGTGCGGCGCTTGGGCCGGAAGGGACGGTAAATGTCCTCCAATTCGGCTAAGGTCTGGGCCTTTTGCAGGGCCAGGGTCAGTTCATCCGTCAGCACGCCCTGCTCTTCCAATGCCTTGGTAATTTCCTCCCGCCGCTTTTCTAAATTGCGCAGGTATTCCAGCCGCTCCGCCAAATCGCGGAGGGTCTGGTCGTCCATGGAGCCGGTTTTTTCCTTGCGGTAGCGAGCGATGAAGGGGATGGTGTTCCCCGCGTCTAACATTTCGATCACGGCCTGCACGTGTTCCGGTCGCAAATTGAATTCCTTTGCGAGAATGGTAACGAAATCCATAAAGCAAATTCCTCCTTAAAAGGACAGTTTTTTAATCGTCCGATAGTAGGTAATCATAAGCAGCACCTCCGCCCCTGTCCACGCGGCGGGTTCGGCGAAGAAAATGCCGTCCTGCCCCAAAAGCGCGGGCAGCAGCAGCGCGGCGCTGACGCGCATGACCATTTCCGCGCCGCCGGACAGCATGGGCGTCACCGTGTCCCCCATGCCCTGGAGGGCGCTGCGGTATACATACAGCAAATACAGGATGAACAGCCCGCCTAACATGATATGCAGATACCGCAGGGCCACGGAAAGCACTTCCTCCCGCTGGGCGGCCTCCGGATCCACGAACAGGGAAAGCACCGCCCGCCCCGAAAGGAACAGGGCCGCCGCGATGGCGCAGGACGTGATAAGCGCCATCGCCGCCCCGGCCCGCACGCCGTTTTTCAGCCGCTCCTTCTGCCCGGCCCCGTAATTCTGCCCCGCATAGGCGGCCATGGCCCCGCCGTAGGAAACGGCGGCCATTTCCATGATGCCGTACAGCTTATTGGTGGCGGTAAAGCCCGCGATGAACACGCTGCCATAGCTGTTGATCACCCGCTGCACCGCCATGCCGCCCAGGCCGATGATGACGTTCTGGGCCGCCGTGGGCGAACCTAAAAAAATCAGGCGGCGGGCCAGCACGCCATCCCATTTCATGTCTTCGCGCCCGAACCGCAGGGCGGGCAGGCGGCGCACCAGCGAAAGACAATACAGGGCGGCGCTGGCCTGGGCGATCAGGGTGGCCGCCGCGGCCCCCGCCACGCCCCACCGAAACGCGATCACGAACAGCCCGTCCAGGGCGATATTTACAAAGGACGCGATCAGCATGGAAAGCAGGGGCGTTTTGGAATCGCCCACCGCCCGCAACATGGCGGCCATCACGTTATACGCCGCGTAAATGGGCACGCCGCACATGATGATGCGCAGGTACAGCACCGCCTGGGGAAAAATATCCTCCGGGGTATGCAGCGCCCCCCGCAGAATGGCCGTCATGAGCGTTTGGCTCAGCACGATCACGCCTGCGGCAATCAGCGCCGTGAGCAGCACGGACTGGGCCGCCGCCCGGCGCACGCCCTGCGTATCCTGCGCGCCGAAGCGCTGGGAAATCAGCACGGAAAAGCCCTGGGTGAACCCCGTGACCACGCCCAAAAACATCCAGCACAGCCAGTCCGCCGCGCCCACCGCCGCCAGGGCGTCGATGCCCGCGAACCGGCCCACGAACGCCCCGTCCACGATGGTATACAGCTGCTGGCACACGTTGCCCGCCATCATGGGCAGAGCGAACGCCATAATCAGCCGGGCCGGTTTTCCCCGGGTCATGTCCGTGGCGCGCATGCAAGTCCTCCGCTTCCAGAAAAAATGGGCACCAGCCATTATAAGGGATTTTGGCAAGAAACGCAAGAATTGCTTGACAATTGCGCTGAAAATCGGTAAGATATAAGGCACATGCGAGGAAGGGAAGAGTACCCGGCAAGGTCGCCCCAAGAGAGCCGCGAACAGGTGGAAGCGCGGCGGCGGACGGCAGGGGAACATGGCCCCGGAGCATGCGAGGGCAAGCACGTTCAGCCCCCGCCGGGCAGCGCCGATATCCGCTGAATGAAGGCGCGTTTGAGAATGAGTTTTCTGGGGGAAACCATTCTTTGGGGGCCAAAGAATGGTTTCCCCCAGGCCCCTTTCCAAGAAAGCCATAAGGGGACGGGAACGCGCGAATCAGGGTGGTACAGCGTATTTTTACGCCCCTGCATCGAGAAATCAATCGATGCGGGGGATTTTTCTTACCGCATCAATGGAAAGGAAGAAGATCATATGGCTGACAAGAAAACCTTCTACATCACCACGCCCATCTACTACCCCTCGGGCAACATGACCATCGGCCACACCTACACCACCGTGGCGGCGGATACCATGACCCGGTTCAAGAAGATGCAGGGGTATGATACCTATTTCCTCACCGGCACCGACGAACACGGCCAGAAGATCGAAAAGAAGGCCGCCGAAGCGGGCGTTTCCCCCATCCAGTACGTGGACAAGATCGTGGATGAAACCAAGCAGCTCTGGAAGCTGATGAACATCGAATACGACGATTTCATCCGCACCAGCGAGGAGCGGCACACCAAGATCGTGCAGAAAATCTTCCGCCAGTTCTACGAGCAGGGCGACATTTACAAGGCCGAGTATGAAGGCATGTACTGTACCCCCTGTGAATCCTTCTGGACCCCCACCCAGCTGGTGGAAAAGGACGGGGAAAAGGTGTGCCCCGACTGCGGCCGCCCCTGCCAGCCCATGAAGGAGGAAAGCTATTTCTTCCGTATGAGCAAATATCAGGATTGGATGATCGACTACATCGAGACCCATCCCGATTTCATTCAGCCCGCCAAGCGCGCCAACGAAATGCTCAACAACTTCTTAAAGCCCGGCCTCCAGGACCTGTGCGTCAGCCGCACCAGCGTGAAGTGGGGCATCCCGGTGGACTTTGACGAAAAGCATACCGTATACGTGTGGATCGACGCCCTGTCCAACTACATCACCGCCTTAGGCTACGGCACCGATCACGACGAACTCTTTAAGAAGTACTGGCCCGCCGACGTGCATCTGGTGGGCAAGGAGATCGTGCGCTTCCATACCATTTACTGGCCCATCATGCTCCACGCCTTAGGCCTGCCCCTGCCCAAGCAGGTGTTCGGCCACGGCTGGCTGCTCTTCGGGGCGGACCGCATGAGCAAATCCAAGGGCAACGTGGTCTATCCCCAGCCCATCGTGGCCCGCTACGGGGTGGACAGCCTGCGCTATTACCTCATGCGCGAAATGCCCTTCGGCGCGGACGGCAACTACACCAACGAATCCTTCCTGACCCGCATGAACGCCGATTTGGCTAACGATTTGGGCAACCTGGTGTCCCGCACGGTCGCCATGATCGAAAAATACTTCGACGGCGTGACTCCCGCCTGGACGGGCGCGGTGGACGAAGCGCTGGACAATCCCATCAAAGAGCATTGCGCCGCCCTGCCCGGCCTGGTTTCGGAGCAGATGGACAAGCTGCAGTTCTCCCAGGCCCTGGTGGAGATTTGGAAGGTCATCGGCGAATGCAACAAGTACATCGACCTGACCCAGCCCTGGGTGCTGGGCAAGGATCCGGAGAAGAAGGACCGGCTCGCCAACGTTCTTTTGACCCTGGCGGAATGCGTGCGCTTCGTGGCCGTGCTGATCCAACCCTTCATGCCCTCCACCCCCGCCCGCATCTTTGAACAGTTAGGCGTACAGGACGAAGCCCTGAAAGCCTGGGATTCCCTGGCTTCTTTCGGCGCGCTGCCCCAGGGATTGAAAGTGCATAAGGGCGAAGCCCTGTTCCCCCGCATCGACGTGACAAAGGAACTGGAAGCCTTAAGCGGCAAGGAAGAAAAGAAGGAAGAAAAAAACGCGCCTGAAAAGAAAGAAGAAAAGAAGCCCGAAAAGAAGGAAAAGGAAAAGAAGAAGGTGGAGATTCCCGAGGGCTGCATCGGCTTTGACGATTTCGAGAAGATCAAGCTGCGGGTGGTTCGCGTCATTTCCTGCGAACGGGTGGAAAAGAGCGAAAAGCTGCTGAAATTCCGTTTGTCCTTGGGTGACGAGGAACGCACCGTGCTTTCCGGCATCGCCAAGTTCCACGATCCCGAGGATTTGGTGGGAAAGAAGCTGATCCTGCTGGCGAACCTGGCCCCCCGGAAGATCATGGGCATCGAAAGCCAGGGCATGCTGCTGTCCGCCGTGAAGGTGAATGAGGACGGAAGCGAAACCCTGCGCCTGCTCACCGCCGATCCCATCATGCCCGACGGCGCGGAAATTGGGTAAATATCATCGTTGTAAACCCAAGGCAGCGAACAAAACCCAGCCTGAACGAAGGCGATGGTTTCAATGAAATGGCGTAGGGGCGGATATGATCCGCCCGCCCATTGCCGGATGTCATGAACGCCGGAAATTCAACATTCCGATCATGTCACGGGTGGCGGGCGGATAGAATGAATGTTTTGAAATCCAACGGAACCGACATTCCACGGGTGGCGGGCGGATATTATCCGCCCCTACAACGCAAATTGGTATTTTCGCCTTCGTTCGGCCTGGGTTCATCAGATGCGCCGGTATATGCCGCCCCCAAAAATGCAACTCCCCTGTGCGGTTCATTCGCACAGGGGAATCGTTTTATCCGGCCCAACCGGGCGGGGCGCTATTCACGGTTTACTTGGGTGCGTTCTGCTTCTCGGTGGGGAACACGCCGTTATTGACGATGTAATTCAGCATGGTGCGGTTAATTTCCGTGGTGAAGGTTTCGCCGTTGCCCAGGGCGACTTCCAGGGCGCCCCTGCCGTCCTCGCCAACCGCCACTTCGGTATCCACGCCGTCGGCGTTGGTGAAGATCAGCTTGCCGTCTTCAACCCGGAAGCCGAAATATTCCCTGTAGCCGTCCTTCGCAACAAGGCACTTGCGGGTGGAAACGAATTTAAGTTCGCCCACGCCCTCGCCGCTCATGGGGATGCTGAGGTACGCAGCGCCGGTCTTCTCGCTGGGGCCGCTGCCGGGGTTGTTGTCGCCGCTGGCGGGGTTGATCAATTCGCCGATGGGTATTCCGGAATTGCTATCGGGTTCATCCGCCAGCGCGGCGGTGGCGGACAGGATCAGGATCAGGATCAGGGCCAGCAGGGCGGCCAGGAGGGTGCGCAGATTCTTTTTCATGGGTAAATTCTCCTTTCGTCTTCCGGAATTACTCTCAATTTCATCATATCACACCTCCCCCCCTGAAAAATCAATAACAAAATCAACATTTTTCAAAATAAATTTATTTCCAAAATCAAGAAATCATTTTCAACAAAACTTCATTTATAGTAGCTTTTTTCCGTCAATGCTGGTATAATGGGTTTGTGCCGTTTTTTTGCGGTTTTTTGCCGACGAAAGCGATGAGGTGACCGCCGTGAATCATAAAACGCTGCTGGCGCTGCTTTTTGCGCTGCTGCTTTGCTTTTCCTTCGCCGCCCTGGGGGAGGAAACGGAAGCGCAATACGTGGAAAACCAATGGAATTTCGTGGAGAATTCCATGGACGTAACCCACGGCATCCCGGAGGACGCGGTGGGGGCGCTGGAGCGCATTCGCCTGCGGGGCAAGCTGCTGGTGGCCATGGAGCCGTATTTCCCGCCCCAGGAATTTATTGATCCTTCCCAAACGGGCCAGGCGCAATACGTGGGGGCGGACGTGGAGCTGGCCAAGCTGATTGCCCGGCGTATGGGCGTTGAATTGGAAATCGTGCCCATGGAGTTTTCCCGGGTGCTGTTTGCCGTAGCAGACGGGGAATGCGATTTAGCCGTTTCCGCCCTGGCCTACACCCCCTCCCGCGCCGTGATGATGACCCTTTCCAAGGGGTATTATTATTCCGGCGAGACGGTGAGCAGCGGCATGGTGATCCGGGCGGCGGATCGGGACGAAATCAAAACCATCGAAGACCTGAGCAATCGGGTGATCGTGGTCCAAAGCGGCTCCCTGCAGGAAAGCCAGACGGCGGAAAACGTGCTGGCCTACAAGGAATTCCGACGCCTTTCCACCATGCAGGAGGTGTACGGCGCGGTGCGGGAGGGCGTGGCCGACGCCGCCATCGTGGATTTGGAAACGGCCGTGGCCTATATTCAGAACCATCCCACCTCCGGCCTGACGGTGGTGGAGGGCGTGCAGTTCGACCTGGACGAACAGTTCGAGGGCGACCGCATCGCCGGGCGCAAGGGCGAAATCCAATTGCTGTATTTCGTCAACGGCGTGATCGACGAGGTGCTTTCCTCCGGACAGTACCAGGCATGGTACGACGAATACCAGAAGCTGGCGACGGAGCTGGAGGCGGAAAAGCGCTAAAAAGAATGCGTGCTGGCACGCAAAGGGGGAATGAACATGAAATTCAAAAATATGAAGGCGCCCCTGTTTGCGTTATTCATCCTGTTCTGCATCATCGTGAACTTTTTCTTCCGGCTGTTCGCGGCCCATTTTCAGCTTCCCCTGTGGCTGGACTGCTTCGGCACCGCCCTGTGCGCCTACACGGCGGGGCCGGTGTGCGGCGGCATCGTGGGCATGACGGGCAACCTGCTTTTCGGCATGAAAAACCACGTGTCCTCCATCTACGGCCTCACCGGGGCCACCGTGGGCGTGATCGTGGGCTTCGCGGCGAAAAAGCGGAAAATGGACACGCTGTTTGGCACCATGAGCGTGGTATCCCAGGCCACGCTGCTTTCCGCCGCCATCGCCACGGCGCTGAACGTGCTGTTTTACGGCGGCATGACCAGCAACCAATGGGGCGACGGCGTGATCCACTTTTTGCAGGAGAACGGCGTGCCGTGGTTTTTGTGCATCATCACGGGGGAATTTTATATTGATTTCCTGGATCGGCTGGTGACGCTGCTGCTGCTGTATGCGGCCCTGCGGGTATACCATTGGATCATGAAACAGCGGGGCCTGGATCAGGAAGAACAGCCGGAGGGCAAGCCCCAGGGAAAGGCGGCGAAAGCTCTGTGCGCCCTGCTGGCCCTGGGTTTGGTTCTGGGCGCGGCTGCGCCCGCCCGTGCGGCGGAACCCCTGTCCCCGGACGCCAACAATTACACCGATTACGTGCAGACGGTGTACAGCAGCGGCAACGGCCTGCCCTGCGGCGAGGCCAACGACATCGCCCAGACCAACGACGGCATCCTGTGGATCGGCACCTATGCGGGCCTGTACCGCTACAACGGCCGTGAATTTCTGTGGATGGACAATTATGAGTCCGTGCGCAATGTGAACTGCCTGTACGTGGACGCGGAAGGCCGCCTGTGGATCGGCACCAACGACAACGGCTTATCGATCTGCATCCGGGAAAAAATCGCCAACGTGGTGGATCAGGATCAGGGGCTGCCCTCCAATTCCGTGCGCTCCATCATCCAGAGCGCCGACGGGTATTACTACGTCGGCACCACCAGCAGCATGCAGGTGCTCACGCTGAACAGCGGCCTCAAAACGGAAAGCACCCTGTTTGAAGTGAATTACGCCGACGACGTGGCCGCCGACGGCGCGGGCCACGTGGCCGCCGTGACCTCCAACGGGCGGCTGTTCCTGATGAAGGAGGGGCGCATTTTAAGCTCCCGCCAGATCACCAACGGCCAGGAAGTGTTCAAATCCTGCTGCTTCGACGGCCAGGGCCGCCTGCTTGCGGGCACCACTTCCAACCACATCTATCTTTTCGATATTTCCGAAGGGTATTTTGAACCCGCCGGGATGATGATCTGCGAGGGGCTGAACAGCTTAAAGGATTTGAGCTGGCTGGACAACGGCGAATTGTTCATCAGCGCGGACAACGGCGTGGGCTATATGGACTGGGAGGGCGAGTTCCACCGCATCAACACCAACGATTTCAACAACTCCATCGACAATATGCTCATCGACTACCAGGGCAACCTGTGGTTTACCTCCTCCCGGCTGGGCCTTTTGCGCCTGGCCCCCTCCGCCTTCCGGGACGTGTACAGCACCGCCGGCATGAGCCGCCGGGTGGTGAACACCATCGTAAAGTGGCAGGGCGCTTACTATATCGGCACCGACAAAGGCCTGGACATCGTGGACGAAAACTGCCGGGGGGCCATTGAAAACGATCTGACAAAGCTGCTTTCCGGCTCCCGCATCCGCTGCATGTATGTGGACGCGGAAAGCCATCTGTGGGTATGCACCTACGGCAGCGGCCTGCTGGAGGTCACGCCGGAAGGGGAGCAATACTGGTACAACGCCAAAAACGGCTCCTTCGGCAACCGTTCCAGGCTGGTGACCCAGCTTTCCGACGGTTCCATTTTGGCGGGGGGCGATACGGGCATCAGCTTTATCCGGGACCATCAGGTGCTGCGTACCATCGGCTACGCCGAGGGCCTGATCAATTCCATGATCCTGACCGCCACGGAAATGGAGCCGGGCCGGGTGCTGGTGGGTACGGACGGCGACGGCATCGCCGAGCTGACCGACGGCCAGGTGACGCGAATGATCACCCGGCAGGACGGGCTTAGCAGCGAAGTGATCCTGCGCACGGTGAAGGACGAAAAGACCGGCGGCCTGTTCATTGTGACCAGCAACGGCCTTTGCTACATGGACGAAAACGGCGGCGTGCGCACGCTGAACAATTTCCCCTACTTCAACAACTACGACGTGTGGATCAGGAACAATGACACCCTGTTCGTCATGAGCAGCGCGGGCATTTACGTGGTGGATCACGACGAGCTGCTTTCCGGCAAAGAGGATATGCACTACGACCTGCTGGATTCCCGCCGGGGCCTGACCAGCAGCCTGACCGCCAACTCCTGGAACCATTACGACGCGGGAAGCGACAGCCTGTTCCTGCCCTGCGATACGGGCGTGTACGTCATCAATCCGGGCCGGTACGATACCGGCGTGCATTCCTACCGCATGATGCTTTCCTCCGTCAAGGAAGACGGCGAACCAGTGAACATGGCCGACGGCAGCGCCATCACCCTGAGCCGCGGCGCGTACAAGGTGGATATCTACCCCGAAATCATCAATTACTCCATCCAGGACCCCATGATAGGCTTCTATATCGAGGGTTTTGACAGCGAGTGGGCTGTGATGCCCCAAAGCAGCCTGAACAACATCGTGTACACCAACCTGCCCTCCGGCTCCTACACCTTCCATTTGGCGGTGATGGACAGCGCCGGGGAAACCCCCATCACCGAAAGAACCTACAGCCTGGTGAAGGAAAAGGCGTTCTACGATCACCCCTGGTTCGTGATCTACATGCTGGCGGTGCTGATTTTGGCCGTTTCCTGGTTCACCTGGTACATCATGCGCACCCAGGTGCAGCGCACCCTGGATATCCAGAAGCGGGAACTGGCCCTGGCCCAGCAGCAGATTCAGATGGGCAACGAAACCATCTTCGCCATCGCCAAGGCCGTGGACGCCAAGGACGAGCGCACCAGCCAGCATTCCCAGCGCGTGAGCCAGTACTCCACCATGATCGCCCGCCGCTTGGGACTTTCGGAAAAGGACTGCGAAAGCATCCGAAAAACGGCGCTGATGCACGACATCGGCAAAATCGGCATCCCGGACAGCATCCTGAATAAGCCCGCCAAGCTGACCGACGAGGAATACGCCGTGATGAAATCCCACACCCTGCGCGGCGCGGAAATCTTAAAGGATTTCACCCTGATCGACCACGTGGTGGAAGGGGCGCTGTACCATCACGAGCGCTACGACGGAAGGGGCTACCCCTCCGGCATCAAGGGCGAGGATATCCCCCTGTTCGCCCGCATCATCGGCGTGGCTGACGCCTTCGACGCCATGACCGCCAACCGCGTATACCGCAAGCAGATGGATTTCAGCTACGTGCTGGGAGAAATTCAAAAGGGCCGGGGCGCGCAGTTCGATCCCCAAATGGCGGACATCCTGCTCCAGCTCATCGACGAGGGGCAAATCGACCTGAACACCCTGTACCCCGCCCAGGAGCGGCCCAAGGAAGAACCCAAAGAGGAACCCAAGAAGGAAGAACCGAAAGAAGCACCCAAAGAGGAACCCAAAGCGCGGTAAGGGCGGAGGTGAAACAGCATGAAAAAATACTATATCACCACGCTGCTCGTTTCCCTAACAGTGCTGCTGGCTTTCAGCTTCGTATACGACGCCTGGACGCCCCAGGCGGCGGACGAAACGCTGAAGGTGGGCTTTATCTACGAAAACGACGGCAGCACGCCCTTTACCTACAGCTTTATGCTGGCCCAGGAGGCGCTGGAAAGGCTGTATCCCGATCAGGTGCATATCCTGTCCCGCAGCAACGTGCGGGCCAGCGAAACGGAGGAACCCCTGCGGGAGCTGGTAAAAAAGGGCTGCGGCGTCATTTTCGTCAATAACGACAGCACCCAGGTGCGGGAAATGGCCCGAGAATACCCCAAAGTGACCTTCTGCCAGATTTCCGTGGGCAGCGACGCTTCCAGCGCCGATCCCGCCAACTACCATACGTTCAGCGGCGAAATCTACCAGGGCAGGTACGTGTGCGGCGTGGCGGCGGGCATGAAGCTGAAACAGCTCATGGACAGCGGCGTCATCGGCCCTGACAAGGCGCTGGTGGGCTTCGTGGGGGCCTTCCCCACCGCCGAGGTCATTTCCGGCTACACGGCGTTCCTGCTTGGCGTGCGCTCCGTGGTGCCCAACGCCACCATGAAGGTGCGCTACACCAATACCTGGAGCAGCTACACCAAGGAGAAAGCCGCCGCGGAGGCCCTGATCCGGGAGGGCTGCGCGGTGATCTCCCAGCACACCAACACCACCGGCCCCGCCGTGGCCTGCGAGGAAGCCTCCGCATTCCTCACCGTGATTCACGTGGGGTATAACCAGAGCATGATCGACCTGGCCCCCTCCGTTTCCCTGCTCAGCACCCGCATCAACTGGACGCCCTACGTCACCGGGGCGGTGGGCGCGGTGCTGGCCCACAGGCCCATCGAAAAGACGGTGGACGGCGCCGTCCACGGCAACGACATGAGCGCCGGGCTGGATAAAAACTGGGTGGAAATTTTAGAGCTGAACCAGTCCATCGCCGCCGAGGGCACCGCTGAAAAAATCGCCCAGCTCACCGAAGCCTTCCGCAAGGGCAGCGTCAGCGTGTTCAAAGGAAATTATACCGGCACGAACCCGGAAAACCCCGCCGACACCATTGACCTCAATAAGGGTTATATCGAAAACGAAAAATCCTCCGCCCCCTCCTTCCATTACGTGCTGGACGGGGTGATCGAGATTGAAAACTAAATGTGTCTGTTCAGTCATTGACTGAACAGACACGCGCGGGCGGGTATTGCATACCCCCCGCGTTCCCCCCGCACGGATTTGCCTGTCGAACCTTCGGTTCTCCCGGGCGGCAAATCCGCAGGGAAGGAAAATTTCCTCTGGTCGTCTTCGCTCCCGCCGGAAATTTATCCGTCCTCCCGGCGTACACGCCGCCGGTGCGGATTGCGTTCAGGGGGTGAGCCCCCTGGCCCCCCTTGGGGTGTGCTTCAATACGCTATACAATAACAACGAAAATATAAAAACAAAAGGGGAAATGAAATCATGGAAAATCAGGAAAAAACCGTTGAAAAGCGCAAGGTCGTATTTTCGGGCATCCAGCCCTCCGGCAATCTGACGCTGGGCAACTACATCGGGGCGCTGCGGAACTTTACCCTGTTTGACGACGCGGACTGCCTCTACTGCATGGCAGACCTGCACACCCTCACCGTGCGCCAGAACCCCGCCGACCTGCGCAAGCGTACCCTGTCCCTGGCCGCCATTTACGTGGCCTGCGGCCTGGATCCGGACAAGAATATCATCTACTGCCAAAGCCACGTGCCCGCCCACGCGGAGCTGGCCTGGATTTTGAACTGCTACACCTACATGGGCGAGCTGTCCCGCATGACCCAGTTCAAGGATAAATCCGCCAAGCACGCCGATAATATCAACGCGGGCCTGTTCGATTATCCCGTGCTGATGGCCTCCGACATCCTGCTGTACCAGACGGACATCGTGCCCGTGGGAGCCGACCAGAAGCAGCACGTGGAAATCTGCCGGGACATCGCCCAGCGCTTCAACGGCATTTACGGCGACGTGTTCACCATTCCCGAACCCTACATCCCCAAGGCCACAGCGAAAATCATGAGCCTGGCCGAACCGACGAAGAAAATGAGCAAGTCCGACCCCGAAGACACCTTCATCGCCGTACTGGACAAGCCCGAGGACATCCGCCGCAAGCTCAAGCGCGCCGTCACCGACAGCGACGGCGAGATCCGCTACGATCCGGAAGCCAAGCCCGGCGTTTCCAACCTGCTGACCATTCTTTCCGTGCTGAAAAAGCAGAGCATGGAGGAAACCGTTTCTTCCCTGTCCGGCCTGGGCTACGGGGCGCTGAAAGAGGCCGTGTCCGAAGCGGTCATCGCCGAACTCTCCCTCATTCAGGAGCGCTACAACGCCATCATCGCCGACAAGGACGGCATGGCCGCTATGCTCAAGCGCAATGCGGAACGGGCGGCGTATTTGGCCGCCAAGACCCTGCGGAAGGTATACAAAAAGGTCGGCCTGTACCAGCCGTGAGCATGAAACAGCGGGAAGAAAACGGCAATTACATCTTTGACGCCGTGCTGCAAGCCGTGCCGGATAAGGGCGGCGCTTACGTGGTTTTTCCCTGGAACATCCGGGAGGAATTCGGCAAAGGCAGGGTCAAAGTACACGCCGAATTCGACGGCGTCCCCTACGACGGCAGCATCGTGAATATGGGCGTCAAAGACGAAACGGGCGAAATCTGTTACATCATCGGCGTGCTGAAATCCATCCGGCAGGCCATCGGCAAACAGCCGGGGGATACCGTGCGCGTCACGGTTTCCCCGTTTGAAAAGAAATAACAGACACTGTCTGTTTAATTGATTTGGGGAAAAACCATGAAGTGCCTGTCTCGATGGGCTTTAATTGAAAGAGATAACGAGGTGATCTCATGAATCCCTATCCCGGCGATATTACCCGGGTGCACGGCATCCGGGTGGGCCAGGCCCAGAGCGTCAGCGGCAAAACGGGCGTGACGGTGGTACTGTGCCGCAAGGAAGGGGCCGTCGGCGGCGTTTCTGTGCGCGGCGCGGCCCCCGGCACCCGGGAAACCGATCTTCTGCGCCCCGGCAATTTGGTGGAATGCGTCAACGCCGTGGTACTCTCCGGCGGCAGCGCGTTCGGTCTGGACGCGGCAGGCGGCGTGATGCGCTATTTGGAGCAGATGGACTGCGGCATGGACATGGGCGTGGCTCGCGTTCCCATCGTGCCCGCCGCCGTGCTGTACGATCTGAACGTGGGCGATCCCCATATCCGCCCCGACGCGGCCATGGGCCGATCCGCCTGCATGAACGCCCAGAAGGGCATGCAACAGGGCAAGGCGGGCGCTGGCGCCGGGGCTACCGTGGGTAAATTGGTGCCCGGTTCCGTGCCCCAGGACAGCGGCATCGGTTCCGCGTCTATCACCCTCCCCGAGGGCGTGACGGTGGGCGCGGTGGTAGCCGTCAACGCCGTGGGCGACGTGTACCACCCGGAAACCGGGGAAGTGCTGGGCTGCGCCCACATGCCCGACGGTACGGGCGTTTTGGCGGAAGGTCTGCTCTACGGCCACGCCCCCGTACCCCAGCAGATCCGCATCCCCGCCCCCGGCAGCAACACCACCATCGGCGTGGTGGCGGTGGATTGCAAGCTGACAAAAGAACAGGCCAACCGCCTGGCCGACGTGAGCCACGACGGCCTGGCCCGCACCATCCGTCCGGTACACACCCAGATGGACGGCGACACCCTGTTTGCTCTAGCCACGGGCCGGATCGACGCGGAAGTGAATTTCGTGAAGCTGTGCGCAGCGGCAGCCGAAGTAACGGCGCGGGCCATCGCCAACGCCCTGCTGTATACAAAGCTATGATCGCGGGCATTGGTATTGATCTGTGTGAGATTTCGCGCATGGAAAAGCTGATGGAGGACGAACGCTTCCTGGCCCGGTATTTCAGCCCGGAGGAGCAGGCCTATATCCACGGCAAAGGCAAGGGCGCGGCCCAGACCATGGCGGGCATTTACGCCGCCAAGGAAGCCCTGGTGAAAGCCCTGGGCTGCGGCATCGTTTCCGCCGATTTGAACACCATCGGCGTGACCCACGACGGGTACGGCAAGCCCTCCTACGTGCTGCAAGGGGAATACGCCCGTCTGGCGGAGGATAAACGCGTATCCTCCTTTTACCTGTCCATCACCCACGACGGCGGCATGGCCGCCGCGGTGTGCGTGGCGGAACGGAAGGACTGAGGCGTGAAAATTTTTGCAGGGGGAACCGTTCTTTGGAGGCCAAAGAACGGTTCCCCCCTTCCGCAGCCTCAATGGTCGCAACTCTCCTTCATGGAGAGATTGCTCCCTTTCGGCTGATCTCACCGCCGATGAGATTTCCGCCACAGGCGGTCATCGGCGGTTCGTCCCCTCCAAGAAAGCCATAGGGAAAACGGCAGGGTAATACATGCATATTATTGCTTCACAAAAAACGATCGGAGAAATGCCGTATGCTGTACGATGATACGACCATGGATTCCTATCCTGTGCTGACCCCGGAGGATATGCGCCGCACGGAGCAGAAAGCCTTTGCTTTGGGCGTATCCAGCCTTTTGCTCATGGAGCACGCCGCCCTGTCCGTGGTGGACGAGCTGGAAAAGGTCTTGGGCGGAAGCTGCGCGGAGAAGCGGGTTTTGTTCCTCTGCGGCACGGGCAACAACGGCGGGGACGGCTTTGCCGCTGCCCGGCTGTTCAAAATGCGGGGCGGGCTTCCCACCGTATGGCTGTACGGGGAACCGAAAACCCCGGACGCGCGGATCAATCTCCGCTGGCTTCGGCTGGTAGTGCGGGAAGATAAAATTTTGAATCTGGCCAAGTTGCCGGAAAATGAACTGCCCTTTGACGGGGAAAGCCCTATGCAGCCCTTTGACGGCTATGTGGACGCCCTGCTGGGCACCGGCTTCCGGGGACGCATCGAAAGCCCCCTGCTGTCCCGCATGACGCTGGCCCCGTACCACGATTTTCATTTGGGCATGGCCCACATGCCCCCCGTCGTGGCGGTGGACATTCCCAGCGGCATCAACGGAAAAACCGGGGAGGCTGAATGGCCCTTCGTTCACGCCGACGTGACCGTGACCTTCAACGCCCCCAAGCCCGGCCTGTATCTGACGAAGGAACGGGAAGCCGTGGGCAAAATCGTGGTGGCGGACATCGGGCTATGGGACATGATGCCCTGGAACAGCGATTTGCTGCTGCTGGACGATCCTGAACTGCGCTGCGAAACTCTCGCTCCATCCGCCCTGCGCCTGATGGAAGGCCGTTCCATAAACGCCCACAAGGGCAATTGCGGGCGGGTGTTGATCTACGCCGGGAAGATGGGCATGGCCGGGGCTGCCGCCATGTGCGCCCAGGCCGCCGTCACCGCCGGGGCGGGACTGACCACCGTGGCCTGTGAGAAGGAAATCATTCCTGTTTTGCAGACGCTGGTTCCCAACGCCATGTGCATGGAGATCGGGGAAGCAATTCAAAACCCGCCCGCATACGACGTGCTGGCTCTGGGCTGCGGCTTAGGGCAAAGCGAAGAAATCTGGGGCAATATCATCAAGCTCTGGAATCCTGACAAAAAATCCGTTTGGGATGCGGACGCCCTGAACCTGCTGGCAAAGCATCCCATGAAGTTAGGGAAAAATGCCGTCATTACTCCCCATCCCGGCGAAGCGGCGCGGCTTTTGAATCGAAGCGCAGAAGAAATCCTGGCTGACCGTTTCACCGCCACCCAGGCCTTAGCGGAAAAATTCGACTGCACCGCCGTGTTGAAAAGCGACGTGACCGTGATCTGCAAAATCGGCGAGGACGGCCCGGAATTCATGCTCAACACCGTGGGTTCCCCCGCCCTGGCCAAAGGCGGCAGCGGCGACGCCCTGACCGGTATTTTTGCCGTCCTTCTCGTCCAAACCGCACCCCTGGACGCCGCCGCCCTGGCCTGCCTGTGGCACGGCATGGCGGGCGTGGTGGGCGAAGAAAAATTCGGCCAGCGGGAACTGACCACCGCCCAGCTGATCGCCTGCCTGCACGAAGCGGAGCGGCGGGGCCGGGGCGAAAAGTAAGCCTCCCCCGGTTCACTGCTTTCTGATCCGGATAGAAATTTTATGAAATGAACCGTCTCCTCCTTTCGCCCTGACGCGCTCCCCGCGGCGGGGCGTTTTTGTTGCCTTTTTGTTGCTTTTTTGCTGCTTTTTTACCATTATATTCCACTTTGACCCACATTTTTTGCCGAACGGTATAGCGCTCCGCGCCTTGATATGCTATAATGAAGGTGGGGTTTTTTGACCCTTTGTTGAGGCAACCTTCTTTCCCGTCCGTCCGGGGGGGAGCCGGAGCAAGACCAAGGCGGCGGGGCGGACGGTCAAAATAGATTTGTAGGAGCGACGCGGATGAGGAGACTGATTTATTTTCTGGTTATTTTTATCCTCATAGGCGGTGTGATTCTCACCGCTTATGCGCCGGATGAGATATCCACCGTTTTCATCGTGATCATGGAAGGCATCGTTTTCTTAGGCGTGCTTTTGGGCGTGTTCCCGGTGATCCAGTATTACCGCGCCTTTGAAACGGGCCTGGAAAACATCGAACGGGCACTGGAGGTGCAGACCAGCTCCACCTGGTCCGTGATGGTGCAGATCGAAGAATTCTTCCATCAGCGGGTGATGGACGAACAGTTCCGCGAGTACCAGGAAAAGGTGCAGGCCCAGCGGGATTCCGGCCAGGTGCTGTCGGATATCGAGGATTACATCAACGAAGATATCTTAGGCCTGAAAAGCTGGCAGAACGTGGTGCAGCAGCTTCCCGGCACCCTGACCGGTCTTGGCATCCTCGGTACCTTCATCGGTTTGATCGTCGGTATTCAGGGCATCGGGTTCAGCAGCGTGAACGCCGCCCTGTCCAGCGTGCAGACGCTGCTGGCCGGTATCCGCGTGGCTTTCTATACGTCCATCGCGGGCGTTATTCTGTCCCTTGTGTTCAACATTATTTACCGCATCACCTGGAACATGATGATTCGGAATTTGGGCCTGTTCATCGACGAGTTCCACAAAAACGTGATCCCGCCCGTGGAGGAGCAACTGCGCTACCGGGAACGCCGGGAAATGAAGCAGATCACCCAGCTGCTGGAGCGCCTGCCCAAGAGCGGCACCTTTACCGTGGCGGGCGGTGCGGCCAATCCCTCCATTCCGGCCCAGAACACCGGCAACGAGCAGATTTTGATGCCCCAGATCCTGCAGGGCCTGAAGAACGGCGAATTTATCTTCTATCTCCAGCCGCGCTTTGACCTGAACACCCGCAAAATGGTGGGCGCGGAAGCGCTGGTGCGCTGGAGCCACGGAAAATTGGGCATGGTTTCCCCCGCCGTTTTCATTCCCATTCTGGAAAGCAACGGCTACATCACCAAGCTGGACCAGTACATCTGGGAGCAGGTGTGCATCACCATCCGCAAATGGGTGGATACGGGCTTCCGCCCGGTGCCCATTTCCATCAACGTGACAAAAACCGACATCCTGGCCATCGACATTGCCGAGTTCTTCTCGGAAATGCTGAAAAAATACCGCATCCCCCCCATTTATCTGGAAATCGAAATCGCGGAAAACGCCTATATCCAGTCCAGCCATGTGGTGATCGAAACCGAAGAAAAGCTGCGCCAGAACGGCTTCCGCGTGGTGATGGACGGCTTCGACGGCGATTTCATCGCCATGAATTCCATCGAAAACGTGAACTGCGACGCCATGAAGCTGGACCTGCGCCGCTTCGGCGGGAAGGTGAACCAGGGCATGCTCAATTCCATTTTCGATCAGGCCCGCAATCTGCAGCGGACGCTGTCCGCCGAGGGCATCGAAAACATGGAGCAGATGAACATGCTGCGCAAGTGCGGCTGCACCGAAGGCCAGGGCTTCTATCTTTCCAAGCCCATTTCCATCAAGGAATTTGAAGACGTAATCAACAAGACTTAATCAACAGGGAGTCCGGTAAATGAAGAAAAACCGAAAGCGCGGCACAGACGAAGAAATCAATTTTTGGCAGCCGGCGTCCGATATGTTCAGCGCCCTGCTGCTTATTCTGATGCTCGTGATCCTGCTGCTCGGCCTTTACCTTGTGCATATTCCCGAATATACCCTCAAGGACCCCGAAGCGGGCAACACCTACGCCGATTCCGACAATGGCGATATCGACGCCACCGAAACCCCGGAACCCACCGCCTTCGTCTGGTTCCCCGACGGGGGCGGCGGAGGCGGCAGCGACGGCTGGTACGTGTCGGAGGGCATTGATCCCCTCAGCACGCCCACGGAAACCAGCACCCTGACGCCCACCCCCACGCCTTCTCCCACCCCCACGCCTGATCTGCCCGGCGCCGGCTCCGGCGGCGGGGGCGGCGGCGACGGCGGCGGCAACGGTATGGGCGAGGGGCCGGGCGACGAGCCGGATATGGGCATGAAATCCGCCGTCTACGTGATCATGGTGGACGCGGAAACCGACAGGTCCGTCAAGGAAGAGGGCGTGCAGTTTGAGCTGTACGGCGAAAGCCATGCCCTGCAGGTACTCAACGTGTACTACCCCGAGAGGATCTCCTTCCGCTTCTTTGAAACCACCGAGTCCGGCACCTTCTATATGCCGGAAAAACTGACGCTTGGCGACTATGAGCTGCATGAGCTGACGGAACCCGAGGGCTACGACGCGGCAGACAACGTGGAATTCCACCTGACCGAAACCTACGACTGGGCCGACCCCCTGGTGGTGCGCGTGCCCATCTATCCCTCCCGGAACATCATCCGCCTGCGGATGACCGACGCCGAAACGGGCCAGCCCCTCTCGGGCGCGGAATTCGACGTGATCGCGGCGGAAAACATCATCACCAGCGACGGCACCCTGCGGTACAGAGTGGGCCAGACGGTGAGCGAAATCATCATCGGCGAAAACGGCAGCGGCGAAAGCGAGGAAGTGTATTTAGGGCCTTACCTGCTCCGCCAGCGCGTGATCCCGGAATACTACACCGGCCTGGAAACGGAGCTGGAAGTGTCAGTGGAAAAGAAAACCGGCTCCCTGCCCCCCGCCAACGCCCTTTCCAGCGTTCGCACAAAAATCCGGATCTCCTTGAAGGATGAACTCTACCCCACCCGCGCCATTCGGGGCGCCACATTCTCCGTTTCCAAGCAGGGCAGCGCCGATCCCGCCATCGAGGCCGTCACCAACGGTTCGGGCGATATCCTGCTGGATTCTCTGGAAAAGGGCGTCACCTATCAGATCACGCAGACCAGCTCCAACGAGCATTACGTGCTGGATAAATCCGTTTATTCCTTCCAGGTCAGCGGGGACGGACGCATCGACGGGCAAGGCGAAGCGCAGCTGAACCTGTTCAATCACATGATCCGCGTGTCCATCGGCCTGACGGACGAATTCAGCGATATCCAGGTGGCCGACGTGAACCTGGCGCTGTACGACGCCAGCGGCACCCTGATCCGCGTATGGACCACCACCGGCGCGCCGCTGATGTTCACCGATCTGGAGGCGGGAAATTACTATATCATCCGTGAAGACGACAGATCCACCCGCCTGGATATCCAGGTCAGGGATATCGCCGAAGTGCAGAACATCAACCTGCAGACCTCTTACCTGCTGCATTACATCATCATCGCGGGCGTCGCGGCCCTGGTGGTGATCGTGGCGGTCGTGGTAGTGATCATCATCGTCCGCCGGCGCAAAAAACGCGCCGCGGCGGAGGAAGAATCCTAAAATCAATCCGGCCCGCCCTAAAGCGCGGAGCAAAAAAAGAAGGGAGACGATGCATTGAATACAGTCGGTATTCAGCTGCGCATCAGCGATTTGCTGTTCGCGGTGCAGAAGCGCTGGAAAATCATCGTCTCCCTTACCCTGATGGGTTTGGTTTTCGGTTTGCTTTTGTCCGGTATGAACTACGTGCAGTCCGCCGTTGAGGATTACCAGATCGACGGTTCCTTCATCATTGCCCCGGTAGACAGCCAGGGCCGGTATTCCGGCAACAGCATCGCGCCCAATCGGACCGATTTGACCATGGCTACCGAGCTGTACGATACGGTTTACTATCTGCTCCGCAGCGACCGGCTGCTTTATCAGGTCATTAACGACCAACAGCTTTTGGGCGTTTCCGCTTCGGATATCCGCAACGGGCTGTCCATTGCCCAGTACAGCGATACCAACATCATCACCATGCGCCTGACGTGGGATCACGGCGAGGAAGGCCTGGCGCTGTGGCAGGATATCATCAACGCCGCCAACGATCTTTTGTCCCAGCTTTTGCAGGTGGGCCGCCTGCGCATTTTCAACGAACCGGTGGCAGTGTTGATCAACTCCCGCACGGCCAACATCAAAACCTGGATGATCCTGCCGGTGCTGGGCTTCGCCGCCGGTATGGGCTTCGCCGTGATCGAGCTGATGATGCGTCCCACGCTGATCAACGTAAAAGACGTGGAAACGGTGTTCGGCCTGGAAACCATCGGTATTATCCCCCACGACAGCGCGTTTTTTAGGGACAGATCCTCCATCCTGGTCACCGACGATAAAGCGTCGTCCGACGTGGCGCAAAGCTTTTCGGCGGCGGCATACATCCTGCGAAACCGCATGGGGTCCAAGGATAAATGCCATTGCTTCTATATCACGTCCGCAACCGGTCAGGAAGGCCGCACGTCGGTGGCCGCCAGCCTGGCCATCGAGCTTTCGGATATGGAGAAGCATACCCTGCTGATCGACTTCGACTATAAAAACCCCATGTTGGGTTCCCTGTTCCTGAATAATATTGATTACGACCGTTCCCTGAACGCCCTGTACCGGGGCGAAATCACCATAAACGACGCCATCACCACCATGACCGGCTATCTGGACCTGCTGCCCATGGTGATGGAGCATAACCTGATTTATTTGGACAGCACCATCGTGGAGATGATCACCCAGCTCAAGGAGCGGTACGATTTCATCATCATCGACGCGCCGCCCGTAGGCAAGGAATCCGAAACCCTGAGCCTGAACCAGGTGGCCAACGCCGTGCTGTTCGTGGCCCGGTACGATACGGCTTCCATTCCCGAAATCCAGGCCGCCCTGGAAAAGCTGGATAAATCCGGCACCCGTGTGCTGGGCTGCATCGTCAACGCGGTGCAGACCTCCAAGAACGTGATGATGGGCGTAGGCAAAAAGGACGCGGAGAAGAAGGACGCGGCCGCCGGAAAGAAGAAGCCCTCGTCCAAGAAAAAGAAAAAGAAGAAGAAAGGGCCGAAGGTCGAAAAGACCCAGACCGAGAAGACGGAAAGCAAAGAGAACGACGCCGCCCTGCTGGCGCTGATCAACAAGCAAAAAGCCACGGAAGCCACCGGGAACGCGGAGGACATGGATCTGCCGCCCGCCATGCGGGAAGCGCCCGCGCGGACGACCGCGCCGGAACCGGCCCAGCCCGCCTCCTTCCCCAAACCGGAGGCCGTCAACCCGGCGGAATGGCCCCTGCCGCCTGTGGATATCCCCTCGGAAGCGGAGCAGGCGCCTCAGGCCGCCGCCTTCCCCAAAGCGGAAGCCGTCAACCCGGAGGAATGGCCCCTGCCGCCTGTGGACGTCCCCACGGAAGCGGAACAGCCTCCTCAGGCCGATTCCTTCCCCGAGCCGGAAATCATCAGCCCGGAGGAACGGCCCCAGCCCCCCGCCGACACTCCGCCGGAAGCGGAGCAGGCGGCCTCTCTCCCCGAACCGGAAATCATCAGCCCGGAGGAAGCGGAGCAGGCGGTCTCCCTCCCCGAGCCGGAAATCATCAGCCCGGAGGAAGCGCCGCCTATCCCCGCGGGCGAGGAAACCGCCCTCAGCCCGCTCGAACAGGTCTCCTCCGCACCGGCGGAGCCTGTGAAGCCTGTCGCCCTGCCGCCTAAACAGCCCCAAAAGAAGCGCGGACTGTTCGGATTCCTGTTCGAGGATTCGTCCGGCAAGACCGGGAAGGCTGAAAAAACAACCAAGAAAGAAAAGCCCGCGAAGGCTGAAAAAGACAAGGCCTCCGCATCCAAAAAGGCCGAAAAGCCCGCAAAGGCTGAAAAGCCCGCAAAGGCCGATAAGCCCAAGGCAGCGCCGGTCAAGGAAAAGGCCGCCGCCGAAAAGAAGGCAAAAACGGAACCCGCGAAGAAAAAGAAACCGGGCGGAGGCTTCTGGGGCCTGGGCATCGAGAAAAAGCCGAAAGCCCCCCAGCCCTTGAAGGATATCAAGCCCGAAGCCGCCGTGATCAAAGCCAACCGCAACGTGTTCGACGATCTGATGGACGAGGAGGCGGCCGCCGAGCCGCTCATCAGAAGCGACGCCGAAATCACCGAGGAATTGGTGCGCATGGGCCTGGACGGCAGCTGGGATCAGCCGCAGGGCAAGGACGGCGAAAACGCGGCCCCCGCCCACGGCAAGAGCGGAAAAAAGAACCTGTTTGATGATTTATAAGTGAAACGGAAAGGATGAGCCTGCTTGCTGGAGATGCTGAATATCGACATCATGACTTACGCGCTGATGGGCTTCCTGCTGCTGTGCGGCTACCTGTTTATCTTCCGCGTCATGTGCGCCCGCATCAGCAACAAAAAATCCCTTCCCATACTGGCGTTCGTGCTGCTGGTGGTTTACGCCGCCGTGGCCATTCCGCTGATGATCGTGCTGAGCCAGATGGGCAGCAACAGCTTCATGCTGCTGGCCCTGCTGATGCTGTCGGCCTGCAGTGTGCTGTTCGTGGCGCTGTACGGCCTGTTTGTCAATTTCAAATATCTGAACAAAAAGATGCTGGTGCTGTTCATCCTGTATCTGCTGATGATCTCCTACGTGACCATCTTCTCCCGTGAGGAGGGCCACAGCAGGGCCATTCTGCTGCGCTTCGACCAGCTGCGGGAGGCCATCCGCATCAAATCCCTGGAGCCGCTGCAGCACTTGTTCCTGAACGCCGTCATGTTCATTCCCCTGGGCGTCCTGTTCCCGCTGATCCGCCCCTCGCGTCTGGCAAAGATGACCTACGTGGCGGCCCTGGGCCTGATGCTTTCCACCATGATCGAAGCCACGCAGATGTTCCTGACCATCGGTCAGTGCGATATCGAGGACATTACCGCCAACACGGCGGGCGCGATCATCGGCATTATCCTGTACAAGGTGGGCGCGGCGTTCTACTTCAGGAACCGGAGCGATGAGGATGAAGACGAGGATGAGGACGAAGACGAAGCGTAAGCCCGGCCTTAACGCGGCCTAAAGCGCGGCCCGGCAGTAATTTCACGGAAAGGAGGACGGGCGCATGGATACCGGCCTTCGCAGAGACAGGCAAATTCAAGATTCCGTACAGAAAGCAATCGACGCCCAGGTGGCCAGCTTCAAGGCCATCCGAAACGTGATGGTCATTTTCGTGCTGCTCGTTTTCCTTGGCTTTCCGGGCACGCTGAGCAAGGTGATCGGCGGCGGAGTATCCAAGCTCGTGGAATATTTCGCCTTTGGCCTGCAGTTCCTGCTGGTCATGCTGGCCACAGGCAACGACGTGATGAGCATCAAGCTGATCAATCTGCAGCCTTGCTATTGGCTGCCCTACCTGTACGTCGCCTATGTTTCCGGCATATCCATGGTGGTGTCCATCGACAGAAAAACGGTGGTCATGACCGTGCTGCACCTGATCCTGACGGTCATGTTCGCCCTGTGGCTGGTGGAACAGTACGATATCGAAGAGATGCTGACCCTCTTCTACATTGCCCAGTTTCTTTTCATGGCCATCACCCTGGTCAGCACCGTACTCTTTTCAAAAGTCACTTTTTACCGCTATCAGGGTTCCAATACCTTCCGCGGCCTGTTTGCCACAAAAAACGAATGCGGCACGCAATTGGCCTTCGGCATGACTGTACAGATCATCCTGCTGAACATTTATCTGCAAAGAAAATCCAGAATTTCCATTATTTTCCTTGCTACCATGGGCGTGCAGTTCGTGTTCATGCTGATGACCAAAAACATGGGCGCGCTGCTGATCACCATGGCGTGCATCGGTTATGTGGTGTATTACCGCCTGAAGAGCAGGGGCAACAAAAAGAAGAAACCCAAGCGGCTGCCCCTGGGCATGCTGTTCATTGTGGTCACCATCGGCTTTCTGTTCTTCGCGCTGACGGTGCTGCAGGCCCTGGAGCCGTTTCTCAATTCTCTGGGGAAGGACGCATCCCTCACCGGTCGTGTGCCCCTTTGGAACCAGGCCATCGTGGTGATGCAGGAGAGCCATACCCTGTTCGGCTACGGCCTGGAAATGTTCTGGAAAACCCCCTCGGCCGTAAAGGCTTTCCACGGCGGTTTCGATCAGTATTCCTGGGCCGCCACCTCCTCGGCCAGCACCCATAACATGATGATCGAAATGTGGTGCAATGAAGGCCTGGTGGGCGTCTCGATATTCTACTTCATGTTCATCCTGGCGGAGCGCGGCATCAAATATCTGAAGGAAGATCAATACCTGTTCTCCAGTTCCTTCCTGGTCATGTTCACGGTGCGTTCCCTTACCGAACGGCAGACGGACCCTTCCACCATCTACACGCTGGGCTGCTTTGTCATCTTAGCCATGATGTATCAGGCGTTTGACAGGCACAAGCTGGAAAGCCGGAAAAAAGCGCGCATCTTTGTGAACGACAGCATGGATACGACCCAGCAAAAGGATACCTCGTCCGATATGGCGGCATTCCAGATGCGGTTCAGCAATATATCGGAATCCCGTCCCATTCCTCCGCCGCCCCGAGGAGCCGCGCGCCGGTTTGTCCGCGACGAAGACGAGGAGGAGACGGAAAACAAGCTGGAATCCCTGCTCAAGGAATTCGACGACGAATAAAAGGGGCTGTTCGCTCCCCTATGTACAGGAGGAAAGGCAAATGAAGGTACTGATGACCGATACTTGGCTGCCCAATCAGCCCTATGTGCTGGAGCTGGCAAGGCCCCTGAGCAAGCGCGTGGATTTAACGCTCATTACCAACCGGTACTATCACCCCGACAATGAATCGTTCCGGTGCAAAAGCGTGCTGGAAAGCAAGGTAAAAGAGAAAAAGTTAGGCATGCTTTCCTATTTCCGGGGGCTTGCGTCGCTGTATGGGGCCATCCTTTTCGGCCGGTACGACGTCATCCACCTGCAGGCGTTCAAGCAGCAGCGGTATGAAATGCCCGCCTATCTGCTGGCGCGCCGCCTGACCGGCAAGAAGCTGGTCTGCACCGCCCACAACATCCTGCCCCACGAAAGCGGCGGAAAAAAAGAAGCGGACAGGCTGAAAAAATGGTACCGGACCTGCGACGCCATCATCGTCCATAACGAACACAGCAAAAAGGTGCTGGTGGGTTTCGAGCCTTCCGTCGAAAATAAAGTTCACGTGGTGCCCCACGGCACATTCAGCGAATACGATTCTTCCGTCAAGGAAACGCCCCATGAAAAAACCGTGTTCCTTCAATTTGGCATGGTGCGCAAATATAAGGGCATCGACGATCTGCTGAAAGCGGCGTCCCTGCTGCCGGAAGAATACCGGAAAAAGATCCGCATCATCGTCGCGGGCAACCAGCGCAGGGAGCTGGACGATACCGATTATCAGGTCCTGCTGAAGCAATACGGCCTGGAGGATTTCGTGGAGCTTCAGCTCCGGCGCGTCCCGGACGAAGAGGTGGCGGATTATTTCAACGGCGCGGACTGCTGCCTGTTCCCCTACAAGGTGATTTACGGCAGCGGCGCGCTGCTGCTGGCCTATACCTTCGGCAAACCGGTGATCGCCAGCGGCATTCCCACCTTCGTGGAAGAAACCGACGGCGGAAAAACCGGCCTGCTGTACGATCCTCAAAGCGACCGGGGCTTAGCGGAAGCGATTCAGCGTTTTTCGGATCTCTCCGAAGCGGAAAAAGGCGGCATGAAGGAAAATATTCAGGAGCTGTGCCGCACGAAATACAGCTGGCCCGTATCCGCGCAGACGCTGGCGGGCATTTATCAGAAATTGATCGGTTCTTCACAGCGTTAAAAGAACGCTGTTCTGTTCGTTCATTCAATCAAAACACGGGAAAGGAGACAGACCATGAATATTATCCTTTTGTCCGGCGGATCGGGAAAACGTCTGTGGCCCCTGTCCAACGACGTGCGTTCTAAGCAGTTCATTCGGATTTTCCGGGACGCCCAAGGCAATAACGAATCCATGGTGCAGCGGGTGTATCGCCAGATCACCGCGGTGGACCCGGGGGCCAAGGTGACGGTCGCCACCAGCAAAACCCAGGTTTCCTCCATCCGCAATCAGTTGGGGGACGCCGTGTCCATCTGCGTGGAACCTGCCCGGCGGGACACTTTCCCCGCCATCGCCCTGGCGACGGTCTATTTGCAGGACGTGCTGGGCGTGGATCCGGAGGAGCCTGTGATCGTGTGCCCGGTGGACCCCTATGTGAACAACAGCTATTTTGAAGCCCTGACAAGGCTTGAAAAGCTGGTGGAGGGCGACGCCGCCAGCCTGACCCTCATGGGCATCGAACCCACCGTGCCCAGCAAAAAGTACGGCTACATCATTCCGCAGGGCGGGGAAACCGTGAGTCCCGTGAAGGAATTCAAGGAAAAGCCGGACAAGGAAACCGCCAAGCTGTACATCGCCCAGGGAGCCCTGTGGAACGCGGGCGTATTCGCCTTCCGGCTGAAATACCTGATCGAAAAAGCCCACAGCATGATAGATTTCACCGACTACAAGGACCTGTTCGGCAAGTATGAGACCCTGACCAAAATCTCCTTCGACTACGCGGTGGTGGAAAAAGAGCCGTCCATCCAGGTGATGCGCTACGCGGGCGAATGGAAGGACGTGGGCAGCTGGAACATGATGGCCGAGGTCATGCCCGAACCCACCATGGGCGACGTGATCTTAGACGAAACCTGCGAAAACGTGCATGTGGTGAACGAATTGGAAATCCCCATTCTGGTCATGGGCTGCAGGGACCTGGTGGTGGCCGCCAGCGGCGACGGCATCCTGGTCTCCGATAAGGAGCGCAGCGGCGCCATGAAGCCCTATGTGGAAAAGATCGACTTGGACGCGCGCTTTGCCGAAAAATCCTGGGGCACCTACACGGTGATCGACGCCCAGCCCCATTCCATGACCATCAAGGTGCATCTGCGCGCCGGAAAGCGCATGACCTACCACGCCCACGAAATGCGGCAGGAGATATTCACCGTGGTATCCGGCCAGGGGCGGATCATCTTAGGCGGCGTGGAACAGCAGCTCCGCACAGGCAACAGCATCACCATCCCCGCGGGCACCAAGCATATCATCATCGCCGATACGGATATGTACGCCATCGAGGTGCAGATGGGCCAGGAAATCAGCGCCAAGGATAAAACCATCTATCCGCTGCCGGAAGCATTGATTATCAAATAAAAAAATTAAAAATATATAAATGGAGGTATGGGGAATGAACATCAGTATTTTCGGTTTGGGCTACGTGGGCTGCGTGGGCGCGGCGTGCTGCGCGAAGTTGGGCCACCACGTGATCGGCAACGACGTGTCCGAAAACAAGGTGAACCTGATCAACCAGGGCAAGCCCACCATCATCGAGGCGGAAATCGACGAGCTGGTGAAGGAAGCCCACGACAAGGGCCTGCTGGAAGCCACCATGGATTACCACTACGCCGTACACAATTCCGAAGTTTCCTTCATCGTGGTGGGCACGCCCAGCAGCAAGGAAGGGCACCTGAACCTGAATTACATCTACAATGTAGCCAAGCAGATCGGCCAGGCCCTGCGGGACAAGAACGATTTCCACATCGTCGCCATCCGCAGCACCGTGCTGCCCGGCACCAACAAGAAAGTGGGCGAAATCATCGCGGAAGCCTCCGGCAAGGTGCGGGGCAAGGACTTCACCGTGGTTTCCAACCCCGAATTCCTGCGGGAAGGCACTTCGGTGCAGGACTACATGAATCCCCCCCTGACCCTCATCGGCACCGACAGCCCCATCGCCGAAGCCAAGTTCCGGGAACTGTACAAGGATATCCCCGCCGAATTCATTTCCACCGACATCGAAGTGGCGGAAATCATGAAGTATGTGAACAACACCTTCCACGCCCTGAAAATCGTGTTCGGCAACGAGGTGGGCAATATCTGCAAGGCCCTGGGCATCGACAGCCACAAGGTGATGGAAATCTTCTGCAAGGACAAGCAGCTGAACATTTCCCCCTATTACTTCAAGCCCGGCTTCGCCTACGGCGGCTCCTGCCTGCCCAAGGATTCCAAGGCCCTGCGCACCCTGGCCCACGATTACTACGTGACCACCCCGGTAATCAGCGCCATCGACCCCTCCAACGAGCTGCAAAAGAAAATCGCCGTGGACATCATCGAAAGCAAGGGCCGCCGGAAGGTGGGCGTGCTGGGCCTGAGCTTCAAGGCGGGCACCGACGACCTGCGCAACAGCCCCATCGTGGACGTGATCGAGGTGCTGTACGGCAAAGGCTACGAGATCCATATCTACGATAAGAACGTGCGCGTGTCCCAGCTCACCGGCACCAACGCGGACTTTATCGCCGCCAAGCTGCCCCACCTGCACGACATCATTTCCGATGATTTGGACGCCGTGTGCAGCGCCTGCGACGTGCTGGTGATCACCAACAAAGAAAAGGAATTCGCGAACGTGCCCGAAAAGTACCCCAACAAGTACATCGTGGACCTGGTGCGCCAGTTCAAGGAAGTGGACTACGCGGGCAACTACGAGGGCATCAGTTGGGGCAACATCAACCACAATCCCGCCCAGGAAATGAAGCTGGACCGTGATATGGCAAAGACTGAGTTCTAAATTACTGCTCAGCCTGCGGCTTCGCAGTAATGCGCGGGCGGGTATTGCATACCCCCCGCGTGCCCCCCGCACGGTTTTTCCTAAAATCTCTTTGAGATTTCCGGGCGGAAAAACCGCAAGGTTGGAAAATTTCTTTCAGTCGTCTACGCTCCTTACAGAAATTTTCCGTCCTCCCGGCGTACACGCCGCCGGTGCGGATTACAGTCAAGGGGAGCGCCCCTTGACAATCCCCCTCGCAAACCGTTTCTCGATTGATTATCCAAAGAAACAGGAACATGCGATTAGATCGGAGGAGAGGCGTCATGCCCAATATTTCCTGGCTGATCAGGCGATTGAAAGCGATGAGTATTCCGGAAGTGGTCTGGCGCCTCTCCCAAAAGAGCATTGAAAAGCGGGAGCAAGCGGCGTTCAAGGGAAAGAGCCGGCCCATCACAAGCGCCGTGTTCCGCCCCGCTCTGGCCGGATTGAAGGCCGACGCGGGCCGTCTGCGTCTGAACGGCGGCAATACGGCCTTTGCCTGCAATACCGCCATTCATCTGCTGTCCGGGGCGGATTACGAACAGTACAAAAAGCGCTGGAACGCGGGCTTCCAGACGGATAAGGAATGGCCGGACACTTTTTCCTACGATCTGGAATACAAGCAGAAGGACGAGATCGGCGACGCCCGCACCAACTGGGAGCTGAACCGCCATTTTCAGTTCGCCCTGCTGGCGAAGGATTACGCCGCCACCGGCGACGAAAAATACCTGAAGGAGCTTACGGACCTGTTTGCGGACTGGAACGAAAAGAATCCCTTCCTCCATGGCATTTCCTGGACCAGCGTGATGGAAATCGCCATCCGGTGCGTCAACTGGATTTATGCTTATGGCTTCCTGGCGGGGACAAAGGCGCCGGCGCCGAAAACGCTGCTGACAGCGCTGCAAACCGGCGTCCTGAACATGACGGATTACATCGCCAGCCACTATTCCCGCTATTCCTCCGCCAACAACCATCTGATCGTGGAGGCCTGCGCCATCGGCCACAGCGGCATATTGTTCCATCATCAGCCCTGGATCGACCTGGCGGTGAACATCCTGACCCGGGAGCTGCCTTTGCAGAACGAACCGGACGGGGTAAACAAAGAACAGTCCCTGCACTACCAGTCCTTCTATATGGAAGCCATGGGCCTGATGCTGCGGCTGCTGAAAAAGAACGGGCTGGCCGTGCCCAACCTTTGGCAGGACATGCTGGACAAAATGGGCCGGTATGTAAAAGACTGCATGGGCGATTACGGGGAAATCGTGATTTTCGGGGACGACGACGAGGGGAAGATCCTGGATTTGGCGGGCATTTCCGGCCCGGACGCGGCATACGATCACACGGGCCATTACCGGTATGTGCTGGGTATGCTCAGTCTGCTCCTGGACAAACAGTATACGGACCTGAACGCCCTCAGCTGCGAAACCCTGCGCTGGCTCTTCACGGAGGAAGAATGGGCGCGGGCGGCGAAAAAAGAACGGTATGTACCGCCCCAATACTGCTGCTACCGGCAGGGGGGCAACACCATCCTGCGCAGCGCGGACCGGAAGCTGCTCATTGGCGTGGATCACGCCGCCTTAGGCTTTGGCAGCATCTGCGCCCACGGGCATGCGGACGCATTGAGCTTTCAGGTGTATTTTGAGGGGAAGCCTCTGCTCATTGACCCCGGCACGTGTATCTATCACTGCGACCTCAAGAGCCGCAACGCCTTCCGGGAGACCCGCAATCACAATACCGTGTGCGTGGGCGGAAAGAATCAATCCGAAATGCTGGGCGCCTTCCTGTGGGGCAGAAAGGCCAGCGCCGTGCTGGTGGATTATCAGGAAAAGGACGGCGGCGCTGCGCTGGTGATGACCCAGGACGGCTACCAGCCCGTGATTCACCGCCGTACGCTGGAATTTGACGGCGGCCAGACGATCACGATCCGGGACGAACTGACCTCGGAGGCGGAAGGGGAAGCCTGCTTCGTGTTCGGTCCGGGGACAGGGGCGTCGCTTGCGCCCAAGGAATCCCGCGTTTTCGCCGGAGATTTTTCCATGGAGCTTTCCACGCCGCCGGAAAAGCTGCGGCTCACTTCCTGCGAGTATTCGGCGGCTTACGGCGTTAAAAATCAGACCCTTGCCCTCCGTGCCGCCTTTACCAAGGAACTGACCACCGTGATCCGCCTGAAATGAGGCATTGCCTTTTCCAATCCCCAATACGAAGGAGAGAAAAGCTATGGGCATGACCGATTCGCTGAAAAACATTTATGAGAAAATTCCCAAGGGTGTGAAATACGCTTTCGCCCCGGTTTTTATCCGATTCATGGTGAAAAACAAAACCTTTGTTCAGACCTGGAAAGAATTGGATCAGTTTGACCGGATGAACGAAGCGGAAAGAAAGGCGTACCAGTTAAAGGCGCTCAAGGAAACCCTGATCTACGCCTATGAACACGTGCCCTATTACCGCAGGGAATTCGATCAGTGCGGCTTTGACCCCAAGAGCGTAAAAGCGCTTTCGGATATTGCCTGCCTGCCGCTGCTGGAAAAAAACGACGCCGTGGCCGCCGGAAATGATTTATACAGCACGGACGAGCATTTGCCCTACTATAAAACCTTCACCGGCGGCAGCAGCGGCCAGGCCCTGACCGTGCTGTTGGATAAGGCGTCCATTTACAAAGAGCGCGCCGTGGTGACCCATTTCCTTGCCAAGTTCGGCTATGATCCCCTGCGCACCCGCACCGCCGCTTTCTGGGGCCACAACAAGGATCAGGATTATTATTACTCGCCCCTGAAAAACGAGATCGTTATTTCTCCCTTCCGGCTGTTCAAGGGCAATCAATTGGAATCCATCTGCCAGGACATCGAGAAATTCAAGGCCACCTATATCATGGGCTATCCCTCGGCCATTTATCTCTTTGCTCAGATGCTGGAAAAGGCCAACAGGAAGATACACATTGACCATGTGGTATACTACGCGGAAAACTGCAGCCCGGAGGAAAAGGCATACATTGAGCGCGTGCTGGGCTGCCCGGTGGATTCCTATTACGGCCACACGGAACGGGCCTGCTTCGCGGAAATCCGGGACACTGGCTGCGTGTTCAACGATTATTACGGCCTAACGGAGCTGATTCCCACCGAGACGGCCAACGAATACCGCATCGTGTGTACCGGGTTCCTGAGCAAGAAAATGCCCCTGATCCGCTACGCCACGGACGACGTGGTGCAGATCGACGAAAACGGAGCCATGCGCCTGGTGGGCCACAAGCGCAGCGAAGTACACCTGATCAGCAAAAACGGGCAGAAGGTATTCAAGGGGGCCATGACCCTCCACGTGGAGGAGCTGAAAAAGATCAAGCGTTATCAGTACGTCCAGACGGAGCCGGGCAAGGCGGACCTTTGCATCGTGCAGGAAACGCCCCTGACGGAAGAGGAGATCCGCCGGGTGCGGGAATACATCGTGCGCCGGTGTGAAGGGCTGCTGGACGTGGAAATCAAATTCGTGGACGAAGTGCAATTGAGTACCCGGGGCAAGTACCAGTGGGCGGTCAATCGGATCAAATGACAAGCCGCAAAATACATCATAGAGGAGGCTGCAGTATGAGCAGTGCGTCACGGAAAGTTCTGATTATCGTGGAAAATCTTCCCGTTCCGTTCGATACCCGCGTGTGGCAGGAGGCCACTACCCTGGTGGCCAACGGGTACACGGTCAGCGTGATCTGCCCCAAGGGCAAGGGCTACACCGCGGAGGAAGAAACCATCGACGGTGTGCATATCTTCCGCCACGACCTGCCCGTGGAGGGCAACGGGGCCATCGGCTATCTGCAGGAATACACTTTTGTGCTGAAAGAGGAAATCCGGCTGGCGAAGAAGGTCTATCAGCAGATCGGCTTCGACGTGATCCACGGCTGCAACCCGCCGGACGATATTTACCTGGTGGCCAACCGGTTCAAAAAGTACGGCGTGAAATACGTGTTCGACCATCACGATATCTGCCCCGAGCTGTTCGAGGCCAAATTCGGCCACGCGGGCGGCCCCTTGTACTGGAGCCAGCTTTTCTTTGAGCGCCAGACCTACAAGCACTGCACCTTCGCCTTCGTGACCAACGAAAGCTACAAGAAAATCGCCATCGAGCGGGGCAAAATGCCGCCGGAGCGGGTGATCGTGCTGCGCAGCGGCCCCAAATTGGAGCGCATGCGCATCATCGACCCCGTGCCCGCCATCAAGCGGGGCTACCAATACATGGTGGGCTACGTGGGCGTGATCGGCCAGCAGGAGGGCATCGAATACATTCTGGAAGCCGCCAAGTACACCAAGGAACACGAAAACAACGTGTTCTGGGGCATCGTGGGCGGCGGCCCCCACCTGGACGCGCTGAAAAAACAGGCCAGCGACATGGGCTTAGACGACTGCTTAGAATTCACAGGCCGGGTGCCCGACCAGCAGCTGCTGGAATACCTGAACACCGCCGACGTGTGCGTGAACAGCGACAAATACAACAGCATGAACGATAAAAGCACCATGAACAAGATCCTGGAATACATGGCGCTGGCCAAGCCCATCGTGCAGTTCGATCTGACCGAGGGCCGCTATTCCGCCCAGGAAGCTTCCGTTTACGCCAAGAACAACGACGGGGTGGATATGGCGAAAAAGATCCAGGAGCTTTTGGCCGATCCCGAAAAGCGGAAGCGCATGGGCGAATTCGGCCGCAACCGCGTGATCAACGAACTGAGCTGGGAGCATACCAGCCAGGCGCTGCTGGAGGGCTACGACAAATTCTTTACCGGGGCCTTTGACGGCAAAAAGCGCGCTCCCGCCGGAAAAGCGCCTGCCGCCATGGGCTGACCGGTTTCCGGCGAAGGAGGACGCATATGAAAAAAATCCTGCTCATTTCCAATTATGTGTTCCACTATCGGGAGAAGAATTATAATTATTTCGCCGAGCGCTTTTCCCAGGATGGATATGAATTTCACGTTCTGTCCAACGAATACCAGCCCGCGGGCTACGAATACCGCTTTCAGGCCCACACCCTGCCCTTTTCCGTGAAGGGCTATACCCAAAAAATCCGTGAGATCGGCCCGGACATCGTGATTCTGTTCCTGCATCTCAAGGACAAAATCGAAATCCCCCTCATGTATTACTGCATGCAGAAGAAAATCCCGGTGATCTTCTGGAACAAGGGGGCCAGCGATACGGACCCCAACAATCCTATCAAAAACATGATCTACCACCACATCCACAACCGCTGCGACGCCATCGTGACCTACACCCCCGACATGATCGCCAATTTCCAGGAAAAGAACCGCAAAAAGCTGTTCGTGGCGTACAACACCGTGGACTGTCACGACATCGACAAATCCGCCTACGACAAAGCGGCCCTCCGGGAAAAGTACGGCATCCGGGAAAGCAAGGTGGTGCTGTATGTGAGCCGGATGAAACAGTCCAAGCGCATCGAGGTGCTTTTGGACGCCCTGGCCAATCAGCCGGATATCGCCGTGGCCGCTATGGGCGCGGGCATCACGCCGGAGTTGCAGGCCAAATTCGATTCCGCGCCGAATCTGTATTACCTAGGCCAGCGCTACGGCGAGGAAGGAAAAGAAGTCTGGGCCATGGGCGACGTGTTCTCCATTCCCGTCAGCGTGGGCCTTGGCGTGAACGAGGCCATTTTCTGGGGCATGCCCATCGTGACCATGAAGGGCTTCCAGCCGCCGGAAATCTACTTCCTGAAAGACGGAAAAACTGGCTATATCGTGGAAAACGAAGCGGAATACAAGAAAAAGCTGCTGGCCCTGCTCAGCGACGAAGCGGAGCTTGCCCGCATGAAGCGGGAATGCGAAAAGGAATACGAGGCGGAAGTCAGCATCGACCGAATGTATCAGGGCTTTATCGACGCGGTGCGTTACTGCGAAAAAAAGTAAGCTGACGTCTGAAACCGCTTTCCCGCGGAACGGACAGTCAGAAAAGAGAACGAAATACTGCTTGAAAGAGGATAACGAAAGTGAAGTATTATAGCAAGGAATTGTATGTGAATAAGAACGCCCGGATGACAGCGGGCGAGAAAGCGCGGGACGATGTGGACAGCATCCTGGAAATGGCGGGCTACAAGGATCTGCCCGTTTATTATCCGGAGGAAAACAAGTCCAAAAACGTGTTTGTGAAGCTGATCAATCAGTTCAGGATTTTCAACAGCCTAAGAACATCCTGCGCTCCTCTGAAAAACGGGGATATGTACGTGGTTCAGTTTCCTCTGAAGCAGAGTTCCTTTCTTTATCCTTTTCTGATCAGGCGGCTGCGCGCCAAAGGCGTCCGCTATATCACGCTGATCCACGATCTGGAAACGCTTCGCTCCGGCCGGCTGAAATCCACCGGTATTCTGCGGAAAATCAAAATGAAGATCGTAGAGATCAGCGTGTTGAAAACGGCCTCCAAAATCATCGTACACAACGATAAAATGCTCGAAACCCTTGCGGCCGTGGGCGTGGATAAGAAAAAGATGGTGCCGATAGGGCTCTTCGATTACTTGCTTCCCGGTTTTGATCCTTCCCAACGCAGGGACAAAACGGAAAAGACAAAGCCAGTCATCATCGCCGGGAACCTCCGCCCCAAAAAAGTGGGCTACGCCTATAATCTGCCCACGAACTGCGACTTTAACCTCTACGGCGTGGATTATGGGGGACGGCTCCACGGGTCCAGCAAGTATTTCGGCGCGTTCCCGTCGGATCAGATCCCCTACGTGATGGAGGGCAGCTTCGGTCTGGTGTGGGACGGCAGGCTGGCTGAAACCTGCTCCGACATGTACGGCGATTATCTGCGCATCAATTGCCCCCATAAAACGTCGCTGTATCTGGTTTCAGGCATCCCCGTGGCGATTTGGAGCCACGCAGCTCAGGCGGATTTCGTTCGGAAAAACAAGGTGGGCATCGTGGTGGACTCCCTGTACGACCTTCGCGGGGCCATCAACCGGGTCAGCGATGAGGAATACGCCCAGATGCGGGAAAATGCCGAGAGGATCAGCGAAAAGCTGCGCGATGGCTGGTATACCAGGGAAGCGCTCCGCCGCTGCGAATAAGCCCGAAAGGAGGGAAGGCGCGTGAAAAAGCGCAGGATCCTGTTTGACAATCTGTTTGTGGCGCGGGGCGGCGCGGAAGTGTTCATGATGAACCTGATCAATTACCTTCCCAAGGATCAGTACGATATTACCGTCGCCGCTGTTTATTGGGATAAAAACGACCCCAACGAAAAGCTGCCGCCGGGCGTCCGTTTCATCAAGCGCTATCACCGCCGCAGGCACTATAAAAAAGGAACGCCCCTGTGGTTTTTGGACGTCTCCTACGGCAGGGTATACGACGCGCTGCTGAACGCCTATCTTTCCCTCCTGAATTTCGACATCGCCATCGCCACCCAGGAAAAGCAGACCATGCGGCGTACCAGCCAGATCCGCGCCAAAAGGAAATTTGCCTGGGTGCACACCGATTATTCCACCCGCCTGGATCACAATGTGAGCAAATCTTTTCCTCATCCGGGGGATGAACTGGCCTGCATGAAGCAGTTTGAAAAGGTGGTCTGCGTATCAAAAACCACCATGGATTCCGTCATTGCCAGCATCGGCGATCCCGGCAACCTGTGCGTGCGGTATAATCCCATCGACTGCCGGCGCATTCGGGAGCTGGCCGGGCTTCCCTGCCCCCTGCAGCGGGACGGAGACCGACTGCTGCTGGTTTCCGTTGGGCGGCTGGTGGCGGAAAAGCATTATATCACGCTGCTGGAGGCCTGCAAAATGCTGAAGGATTCCCTGGCCTTTGACGTGTGGATCATCGGCGACGGGGAAGAACGCCCCATGCTTCAGGAGTATATCGACAGGGAGAGCTTGGGGAATGTAAAGCTGCTGGGCACCCAGACCAATCCCTTCCATTATTTGAAGCAGGCCGATCTGTTCGTGAGCTCTTCTGTGACGGAGGGCTACGGACTGGCCGTGCAGGAAGCGCTGGTGCTGGGTGTGCCGGTGGCGGCGGTGAACTGCCCCGGCATTGCGGAATCTCTGGATCTGCGGTTCGGCGCCCTCGCCGACGATTCGCCGGAAGCCCTCGCGGATGCAATCAAACGGATGACGGCGCCCCAAACGCTGGCGGCGTACAAACGGCGGATAGCCGATGAATACCCCGCGGACGAACTGTTTGAAAAACGGCTGGAGGCAATCTGCGGGCTGTGGGAAAAGGAAGCCGGCCAAGCATAGCGGATGATACAACGAATGAGGCAAAGAGGGGGGCATGGCCTTGCAGTTTACTGTGATCGTACCCGTTTATAAGGTGGAAGAATACCTGGAAAGATGCGTGGACAGCATTTTGGCCCAGACGTTTCCGGATTTTGAAGTCATTTTGGTGGACGACGGTTCACCCGACGGCTGTCCGAAAATGTGCGACGATTACGAGAAAAAGGACGGGCGCGTGCGGGTGATCCACAAGCCCAACGGCGGCCTGGTTTCCGCCCGGAACGCGGGCATCCTTGCCGCAAAGGGCGATTATATCACCTATGTGGACGGGGACGACTGGATCAAGCCCAACCTGCTGCAGTTCGTCCACGACAGGATCGCCGAATCCGATCAACCGGTGGACATGATCATGTTCGCCTCGGAAAACGTATATAACGACGGGCATACGGATTATATCAAAAACGCCGTGCCGGAGGGCTGGTACGATCGGGAACGGCTGGAAAAAGAAATCTTCCCCTATCTGCTCAGCGACCGCCGGAAGGGCTTCTTTATCGGCACCATGATCTTAGGCCACGCCTGGAACAAGCCCAGCCGCCGGGAATTGCAGGTGGACAATTATGTGCGGGATGAAAAAATTCGCATGTTCACGGACGTGCCCATGACTTACGAGATCCTTTTGAACTGCCATAACGTCTATATCTGCAACGAGCCTCTGTACCTGTACAATCAAATGAACACCGGTTCCATCATCGCTCAGGGGAAAATGAATTATCTGACGGAAAGCTACACCCATCTGGTATCCTACATGCAGCAGCGCATGCGGGGTTACAGCGCGTCCATGGACAGGCAGCTGAACGATTACCCCGTTCATCTCATCATCCGAAACGCCATTTGGGAACTGAAAAAAAAGCAGACCTTTTTCCAGGCGGTAAAAACCGTCAAAACCGGACTGAAAAAGACGGGCATGCTTCAATTTATCACGCTAAAGGGCTTGCCCACAAACCCCAAAATCCTGATCCTGCTTTTCAAGCTGCGCCTGTATACGTCGGCTATGCTGCTGTGCGCCATCAAAGCCCGCAAATCCACGATCAAAGCGTAAAGGAGGGGATCGTTTTCCTATGAAAATTCAACGCACAAAAAACGCCATGCGCAATTTATTATTTGACGGGGCGCTGCGGGTCAATAACATCGTGGTTCCCTTCATCATGCGCTCCGTCATCCTGAATTTCTTAGGGATGCAATACCTGGGACTCAACGGCCTTTTCCGATCCATTCTGTCCTTCCTGAACCTGGCCGAGCTGGGCGTGGGCGACGCCATGGTGTTCAGCATGTACAAGCCCATCGCCGAGGACGACGAGGAATCCATTTGCGCGCTGATGAAGCTGTACAGGTTTTTTTACAGGATCATCGGCCTGTTTATCGCCGTGATCGGCATCGCGCTGGTACCGTTTCTGCGCAATCTGATCAAGGGCGATCTGCCCGCCGATATGAACCTGTATATCCTGTACTTCATGAACCTGGGCAACACGGTGCTGACCTACTGGCTGTTCGCCTACAAAAACTGTCTGCTCCAGGCGCACCAGCGCAGGGACGTGGGCAGCAAGGTCAGCCTGATGGTCCATTTTGTGGAATACATCGTCAAAATCATTGCCCTGATGGTATTCCACAACTATTATGTGTATATGATCATCCAGCTGCTGGCCCAGGTCGCCATCAACCTGGTCACGGCCGTCCGGGTATCCAAGCTGTATCCCAACTATTCTCCCCGGGGTTCCCTGCCCAAGGAAAAGGTGGTGGACATCGCCAAGCGCGTGCGGGATATGTTCACCTCCAAATTCTCCTACGTGATCTTCAACTCGGCGGATACGCTGGTCATTTCCGCCTTCATGGGCCTGACGGCGCTGGCGATTTACCAGAATTATTATTACATCATTTCTTCCCTGCGCATCTTGCTGGACGGCATCGTGGGGGCGTGCATCGCCGGGATCGGCAACAGCCTGATCACCGAAAGCGAGGAAAAGAACTATCTGGATCTGGAAAAATTCACCATTCTGTTCGGCTGGATGATGGGCGTGGCCACCGCCATGCTTCTGTGTATGTACCAGCCCTTCATGCAGATCTGGATGGGCGAGGAAAACATGCTCACCTTCAACTATGTGATTTGCTTCGCCATTTACTTCTATTCTATGGGGATCAACAAGCTGATCAACATGTTCAAGGACGCGGCGGGCATCTGGCGCAAGGACAGGTGGCGGCCGCTGGTGGGCGCGCTGGTGAATTTGGGGCTGAACCTGGCGACGGTGCAGTGGCTGGGCCTGTACGGCGTGCTGCTGTCCTCCGTGGTTTCCATCGTGGTGGTACAGGTTCCCTGGCTGCTGCATAATCTGTTCGCCGAAGTGTTCCCCATCCAGTACAAATGGCGGTATATCCGTTTCTTCTGCGGCTTTGTCGCCCTGGCGCTTTTATCAAGCGTCGGCTCCCTGCTCCTTTGCAATATCGTGCATTTGCCCGTATGGCCCACGCTGATCATTTGCGCCTGCATCAGCTTTGCGCTTCCCAACCTCATTTTCTTCGCCGTGTATGGACGGAACCCTCTGTTCAAGAAAACCGTGGTGCAGATCAAGAATACGATCCTCCGCAAAGTGAAATAAAGGAAAAACAGCTTTTGTATCATAAATGATTCGCTTAAGGAGACAGGAAACATGAATTCGCCTCAGCAGAACCCCGAACCGGAACAGCAGCTCCCGGAATCCGAACAAATCCCGCAGGAGATCGAAGAACAGGATCAGGAACCCGAAGAATCTCAGGTGGATTATAAGAACGTGCGGCTTACAGACATCCTGAAAGCCAAATTCCCCATTTTTCACGGCTTGTTTTCAGCCCCGGCCAGGCCCAAATCCCATCTGGACGCTATCAAGATCCTCGCCATTTTCCTGGTGCTGCTGAATCATACAGGCTCCAATCTATTTACCCAGTATACCACGGAAAGCGGCACCATCGCCCATTGGCTGATGCTGGCCCATTCCGTATTCATCAAGGCGGCGGTTCCGCTGTTTTTCATGTCCTCCGGCGCTCTGCTGCTGGGCAGGAATGAGCCGTACGCCAAATTGCTGAGCAAGCGCGTTCTGCGCTTCGTGTTCACGCTGCTGGCGGTTTCCGTCATCACCTATCAATTGAATCTCAAATCAGGCGCCAGCTTTTCCATATCTGAATTTCTGACCAAGCTGTACCGCGGAAACATTGCTACCCATCTGTGGTATTTATACGCGTATATCTGTCTGCTGATGACAATCCCGTTCATGCGCAAAATCGCGCAGCATATGGAACAGATGGACTTTTACTGGCTGATCGTCCTGCAGCTGATCGAATCGTCGGTCGCCTTTTTGGACTATTTCTTTTTCCGCGGAAGCGCGTCCCACTCCTGGAGCTTTACGTTCTTTACGGCCACACGGGGCGTGCTCTATCCCCTTTTGGGCTATTACATGGAAAACAAAATGACCGACGAGAAATATACCACGGAGGGGTTCGTGCAGCTCCTGGTCCTTACGCTCATGTCCATTTATCTGACTTGCCTTATGAAGGAGTGGCGCGTCAATGTGGATGGCGGCTGGAACAGCAGCAACACGGAAGTCTATCTGGATTCGATCATCGTATTCCCGTCCATTCTGGTGTATTACGGCGCCAAGCTGTGGTTCATCCGGCTTCCCGCTTCCCCACGGCTGGGAAAAATTCTGTTCAACATCGGCAGCTACACCTTCGGCGTATATCTGCTTGAAGGATTCTTCCGCAAGTGGACCGTGGGCGTCAGAAATTTACTTCGCGCAAAGACCGGCTTATATTTCGCCACATGGGTGCAAATTTTGGCCGCGCTGCTGTTGGGACTGCTTGTGACATTCGCGTATAAAACCCTGTGGGCACTGATTTCTGAAACATTCAAACGGATATTTGGACGGAAAGAAGCGCAGGAATGAAAGGAGCTCTCATGATCGAGCAAAAGGACCGGCATATTTTGATCCGTTCCGTCAAAATCCCGCTGTTCTGTCTGCTGGCAGTCTGCTGCGCCCTGCTGTCAGGCTGCGGCCTCCACGTGAAGGTGGACACAGTGATCAGCACACCAGCAGTCAGAGAGGATGCTTATACCCCCACCCCCGAACCGGTCACAGAAGAACCTACCCCGGAAATAACCCCCGCGCCCACCCTGACCCCCGAGGAAGCCAAAGCCCTCCGATTGAAGATGTACCGGGCGGCGCAGGAAAACAGCAAAGCCGAGGTATCGTTTTCCTTGGAAAGCGGTTTTTATGCCGAGGACCATCAGTTGGAGCTTACCGCCGAAGGGGCATCTGGCATTTTCTATACCATGGATGGTGCGATTCCCTCCTATACCAGTTTCGAGTATACCCGGCCCATCGTGCTTGCCGCTTCCCACGCTGATCTGCCCAAGTGCATCGTGATCCGTGTCGTGGCTTACTACCCTGACGGAACGAAATCGCCGGTTTTTTCCAATTCATATTTTTTGGATACAGAAATCGAAACACGGTTTACGGCCCTGATTTTTTCGGTAATCGGCGATCGGTTTGATCTGACCTATGGGCCGGACGCCATTTTCGTGGGAGAAAACGCACAGGAGAGAGGATCGGAAACGGAGCGTGAAATCTATCTTTAGGCGTTTTCCAGCGATGGGGAGGTGCTGTTTTCCCAGACCGCGGGCATCCGGGTGTTCGGCGGCGAAAGCCGGAAGCACCCCATCAAATCCATGAAATTCTACGCACGGAAAAGCTACGATAAAAAGAACAAGATTTTTGCCTATAACCTGTTCAATGCGCCCAGAGCCCGGGGCGGATACATTCACGAATACAAGCGCCTGGTGGCCCGCAACGTGAGAAACGATAATCAATGGGCTTTCATCCGCGACGAATTGACCCACACCATCGCCCGGAAAGCGGGAATCGGCATCGGCGAAGGGGTGCGGCCCGTGGTCATTTATCTGAACGGCCAGTATTACGCCCTGCACTGGCTGCACGAAACCTACTGCGACGATTATTTCAAGGATAAATACGGCGACCGGACAAATCCCTGGTTTGTGTTGCTGATCAAGCAGGATTGGTTTCATCGTCTGGCCGCGGAAAAATGGACGGCCTTATCGGAAACGAACGCGGTCAGCGGCTGTATCGACCAGGAAATCAGTCTGATGGAGACGTATAAAAAAGACTTTACGTCCTGGAAGAGCAGTTCCGTCAGCAGCGCGTATAACGTGATCGTATGGCTGCAAAAACGGCTCAAATGGATGGACAGCCAGTTCCTGCTGCCCGCCGCCCAATAAAAGCCGAATCGCACCCGCCCGCAAAAAAACAATAGCGGAACCGCTTTCTATCGTCCCGTCTATTGTTTTGAATAATCATCCATCAAAGGAGGCTTCTCTCATGAAAAACCGCATCTTCTCTCTGCTCCTGGTCCTGGTTCTGCTCCTGTCAAGCGTTGGCTTCGCCCAGGCGGAAATCACGGCGTCCGGTGTGCGCCTGGAGGATTACTTCTCCAGCCGTGATCTGTCCGGCGAATGGGACGAGGACGACGCCAAGGAAATCGCCCTGACCGAAAGCCTGACCATCACCGAAGGCGGCGTGTACGTGCTGTCCGGCGTCATTGCCGACGGAACGTTGACCGTGGACGCAGCCAGCGACGAAAAGGTGCAGCTGGTGCTGAACGGCGTTTCCATCACCTGCGCCAATTCCGCCTGCATTTTCGTCAAGAATGCCGACAAGGTGTTCATCACCCTGGCGGAGGGCACGGAAAACACCCTGACCAGCAACGGCTTTGACGAAAACGGCGAAATCGACGGCGCGGTGTACGCCAAGGACGATATCACCTTCAACGGCGAAGGCACCCTGACCGTCGCCTCCGCCAAGCACGGCATCGTCGGCAATGATGATGTGAAGTTCGGCGGCGGCGTTTATGTAATCCACGCCGAGGGCCGGGGAATCAGCGGCAAGGACAGCGTGCGCATCTTCGACGGCAGCTATACCATCTATTCCGGCAAAACCCCCATCCGATCCAAAAACAAGGATGAAGGCAAGGGCTATGTACTCATTTTGGGCGGTTCCTTCTATCTGCATATGGCCGGGGACGGCGCTGAGGAGTGATCCTGTTCTTTGACGCAAATCAATGGGCGGCTTTTTCCCCCGTGCCGGGGTGAAAAGGCCGCCCATCAGTAAAAGGAGGAGGTGTCCCCGCCATCGCCGCGAAACGATTTCCGCTGCGCGCCCTTCTGCTGGGCTGCCTGGCCGTTTATCTGACCGCTGTTCTGTGGTACACCGTCGGGATGCGAAGCGCGGGATACTATCCCGCCCATTTCCGTCTGTTCTGGTCTTATCGGCTGTGGTTTGAAGGCAGATGGCAGTATGGCCGCCAGATCCTGGCGAACGTCGCCATGTTTGTTCCTTTTGGCTTCCTGATCTCCGCGCTTTCGGAGGTCAGGCGGCCCAGGGGCTTTGTCTGCGTTTTTCTGGGGGGCGCGGCCTTCTCCCTGCTGATCGAAACAACGCAGTACGTCACCATGCGGGGCTGCTTTGAATTTGACGACGTATGCAGCAACACCTTAGGCGCGCTTCTCGGCATTCTGGTTTTCCTGGCGGTCAGGCGCTGGACGCCGGAAAAGCCGCAGCGCAGCCTTTTGGCGGCGGCGGGGGCGGGAACCCTGCTGATCTGCTTCGGCGTGTTCGCCTTTTCAAAAAGCAGCGCCGGGGATTCCCTCGCCCCGCTTTCCCAGGGCTTGTGCTTCCAGGTGGAGGACGCCTCCTGCCCGGACGGTGAGCTGCGCCTGGAGGGCGTTTGCTTCTGGTATGACCGGATTCCAAAGAACTGCACCGTGGTTTTGCAATCCACGCGAACGGGAGAACAGCGTCCCCTGCAAACGGAAACCGGCTTTCCCCGGCCCGACGCGGCGGCGTACTTTGGCCTGGACAGCGTGAAGGGCGGCTTTCGCGCGGAAGGAACCGGAATCGAGCCGGGCGAGGAATATGAAATCATGCTGGATTTCGGCCTGCTTCGTTTCCTCCCGACGGGGGTGTATCTGACGGTTGAAGCGGGTCCCCAGGGAACTGTGGATATCCATTCCGTTCCCGACAGCCTGTTTCGCCCCCCGGAAACGAAAAATACCGATTTGGAAAGCATCGTATCCGGCGGGGTTTTGCGGGTTTACGATCCCGCCAATCATATCTATGTGTATTTCTATGAAGGAAGCCTGTACTGGATCGCCGAAGAAGGGTTCGATTTTGATCCCGACCGCTCCACCCACCTGGAGCTGCTGATGTGGACGACGGAGCCGGAGAAGCTGTCGGCCAGGAGCCGGGAGGTGGGAAGAACGTGGGATACGCTTGCGCTCTTTTTTGAACAGAACGAATTGGACGGCAATTTCGGCCCCTATCGGGTCTGCGCCAAGGAGCTGAACGCGAATTACCCCATTACCTCCTTCCGAACGGGCCGCTATGATGACGGCTGGGTCTGGCAGGCGGATTTCTGGCCCGTGTTCAGCTTTTCCAAGTAACCGCGTGTTTGTCTGCGAAGAACCGCAAAAATAACGGGACGCCGGGGCGTGAAGCTCCGGCGTCCAAATTTTATCTATTTCATGATCGTCAACTGGCGGCCCGCGCTCTCGTCCTGTTCCCCGTCGGGCGCTTCCCCTTCCTCGGCGGCTTCTCCCTCCGGGTTTTCCCCTTCCTCTGTCGGTTCTTCCTTCTGCGCCCAATAATGCTGTTCCAACCAATCGCCCGCGTAATCCCCCGCCTGCACCAGGGCGCCGGGGAAAAACGCGCTGGCGGCGATCAGCAGCGTCAGCGCCGCCACCACCGTCACATGGGCGAATCTCCGAATATCCGGAAAACACTTCAGCAGAAGATAAATCGCCACAGCGCCGGCCAGCACGATCAGGCACGAGGTCACGATCCCGGCCAGCCCCGCCGTATCAAATTCAACGCCCGGATAGATCAGATTCAGCGCCCGGTCCAGCATATCCCGAATAAAATCCTTTACTGCGTTCATGAACAGCTTCCGCCTTTTTGTTGGTTTTTCAGCGGGAACAGGGTTCCCGGTACAAGCGCGTCCCGTTTAAGACAGGGAGGCGCGGTATTTTTTTGCCGGGCGTTTTCCCGCCCGGATGCTTCTGAGCAGGCCGAACAGGGAAAAGGCGACCTTCACGCCGCTGTTGACCAGAAACCAGGTCTCGGCGGGCATCAGGTTCAGCGTTTCCGGGAACATATACCAGGCGTCCGCCGCCAGCGGCAGCAGCATCAGCACGGCGGAAATCCACTTGGGCTTGGCCGTGTAGCGCAGCACATGCACGATCACCGCCAATACCGTACACAGGTACAGGCAGGAGGGAACGATTTGGGCCTCCAAATATCTGAACTGCTGTTCCGTGCCCTGCATCCGGGTCAGCGCCACCCTGCCGGCGAAAATCGCCATGGCGAAGAACAGCAGAATGTGGCAACCGACGCGCTGCCCCTTTTTTTCATGCACCAGCCTTGGGCTGATCGTTTTCCTTTCCCGGGGCTGGACGGGCATTTCCCGCTCTTTCTCTTTGCCCGGGTGTTCCTGCGCAAACTGTAACAGCCGCTGCCGCTGCTGCTCGGGCGTTCCTTCCCCTAAATCCTCCGTCGCCGGAGGCTGGGGGGCCGCTTCGCCCGCGTTCTCGCCGGGAAGATCGGAAAAATAATCCTGGGCCAGGGCTTTCGCCACGCCCGCCTGATCATTCACGAACTGCTCCATATCAGTAACCACCGGCGCGGCCCTCACCTTTTTTTCTTCTTCGATCCTGGCGGAATCGTCGGTGGTAACGATCTCCGCCTGGGCAATGGTAAAAACATGGCGGCAATCGTGATCGACGCAGCGAAGAATCATCTGGGGGTCGCGAACGTTGGTAATGCAGTACTGTTTTCCGCAGCGCGGACATTTAAAAATCATGGCGATGCCCTCTCCTTGCGCGCCGAAATCCGGCGGCAGTCAAATAACCTCGGCAGACAAATAGCTTACCAACTATAGTATACCATCAAATCAGCGCCGTGAAAAGAGGCAATCTGCTATTTCCCCTCAAATGCGGTTCGCCATAGCTCCGCGTATCGGTCCGCGATCGTCTGCCAGCGGTAGTTCTCCCCGATGCGCGCTTTGGCTTTCCGCCCCAAGGCTTCCCTTTCCGCTTCGGGCATCTCCTCCGCCCTTTGGATCAGGGCGCGCAGGCTGCCCGGCTCTTTTTGCCAGTACAGAGCCGCGTCCCCGCCCACCTCGCGGTTGAACACCACGTCGTACAGCAAATTCACCTTCGTGGCGGCCATTCCCTCCAGCAGGCTGGGATTGGTGCCCCCCACCGAATGGCCGTGCAGGTAGGCGTAGGCGTTTTCCCGAATTTTGTACAGCAGCGCTTCGTCATACACCGCGCCCGCGAAGCGAATGCGCCCGTCCCCGGAAAAACGCAGCGTTTCCTCCAGCCTGCGCAGCAGCGCCCCGTTTTGATCGGTGATCAGGATCAGGGCGCGCGGGGTAGAGCTTGCCATAAATTCCCGCAGGATGGTTTCGTAGTTGTTTTCCGGCACCAGCCGCCCCACCGCCAGGTAGTATTCAAAGGGCTTTACGTCCCATCGGTTCAGCCAGTCCACAAAGCGCGGGGTGCTGTCGGAAAGCGGGGACGGCCCCAACTCCGCCCCGTAGGCCAAATAGGCGGTGTGGGGACGGAAGGAAGCGTAGGTTTCCCGGATATAGCTTTCGATGAAGCGGCTGTCGCAAATGAGCAAATCGGCGTGCTTCACGGTCAGCCTTTCCGACTGCTTCCAGTATAGCCGCACGGGCAAAGGCCACTTGGCGCGCATCCATTCATGCCCGTCGGGATTATCGTACAGCACGCCGCCCAGGGCGTGTACCCGCTTTTTCACAAAGCCCATGACCGGCCCCACGCGACAGGCCAGCAGGTAAAAAATCGGGCGCTGAATTTGATGCTTCCGGCAATAGCGCAGGCAGTACCGCAGGGCGGCCAGATCATACCAAATCGCCGCGGCGGGGCCGATTTTCGGCACCCGGAGCTTCACGCACCGGGCGTTGTGATACAGAAATTCGTTTTCGCCGATCCTTTCCGCTCCCGGCAGTCTGCTTTCGTCCATGCGGCCCGCGCCGTTGGCCTTGCACATCACGTGATAATGAAGATCGGTCCGGTCCTGGTGGTACTGGGTCAGCTTATCCACAAAGGTTTCATATCCGCCGTATTGGCCCACGGATTTTGCCCCGCAGATAAAAATGTGCGTTTCCATGCTCAGAACACAGTATCCAGGAAACGCTTGAGGCCCGCTTGCCCCTTTTCGTCCTGCTTGTACACGCCCGCGTCGCACAGCACCTGATAGCAGGTGTCCGCCACCGCCTGGTGCAGCGCTTCCTCCGCCTGTTCCGCCGTAAGATTTCGGCCCGTCTTTTCCGCCAGGGCCTTCACCCATTCCTCGTGGCTGCTGCCTTCGGGAATATCCCCGGCGCCCATCAGATAGGGTTCCAGGGCCACCAGCTCCGTCTTGAGCCGTCCGGGCAGGATGAACAGGCCCATGACCTCGATCAGGCCGATGTTTTCCTTTTTGATGTGATGCAGGTTGGCGTGGGGATGGTAAATGCCCAAGGGATGCTCGTCGCTGGTGCGGTTATTGCGCAGCACCAAATGCATCTGGTACCGCCCATCCGGCAGGACGCGCAAGGTGGGGGTGACGGTGTTGTGGGGCGCGTCTGTTTCGGCGTAGATGCCCAGGGACGGGTCGCTGTACTTCCGCCAGGCCTCCAGCACCTTCATGGCGATGCCCTTCAGTTCCGCCGCGTCGCTGCTTACAAAGCGCAGGCAGGTCATGGGCCAGTCCACCACCCCGGCCTCGGCGGGGCCGTCGAAGCGCCACTTGACGGGGGCCTTGTCCATGGGGAACACGTGCCGCCCGCCCTGATAATGGTCGTGGGTGAGGATGGAGCCGCCCACGATGGGCAGATCGGCGTTGGCCCCGATAAAATAGAAGGGGAATTTGTTCACGAAATCAAACAGCCGGTCAAAGCTCCGGGAAGTGAGCTTCATGGGTTCGTGTACCCCGTCCAGCGCGATGCAATGCTCGTCAAAATACAGGTAGGGGGAATACTGGAAATACCATTCCTCCCCCGCTAAATTCAGGGGCACGATGCGATGGTTCTCCCGGCCCGGAAAGCCCACCCGGCCCGCGTAGCCGGGATTTTCCTTGCACAGCATGCAAAGCGGATAGCCGGACTTGGGGGCGGTGCGTGCCGCCGCAATGTCCCGGGGATCCTTTTCCGGCTTGGACAGGTTGATGGTGATTTCCAGCTCGCCGCAGGGCGAGGGGGCGTTATACTGGATGTTCTGGGCGATGCGCTTCACCCGGATATAGTCGATATCCCGGCACAGCTGATAGAACCAATGCACCGCCGCTTCCGCGCCCTGACCGTTCAGAAGCTCGTAAAAGGTCTTCCGCACCACCGCCGGGTGGGGGGTGAAGGCCCCCGCCAGCCGGGCGATGATCCGGTCCTTTTCGTCGTTGGTGTCGGCGATCACGCCCGCTCGCGCGGACCATTCCGCCAGCTCCCCTAAGCAGTCCGGAATGTCCCCGCCGGTCAGTTCCCCTTCCGCGGGCGCGTCCAGGTGCAGGGCGTCCAGCAGCAGGTTTTGGGTGTAGGCCCGATCCTCGGGCAGCATCAGGTTCTTTTCTTCCAGCAAATCCAGCAAACGATCCAGCAGCATTTGTTCATTCCCTCCCGATTTCTTCCACTGTAAAGCCCTTCCGGGCCAATTTTTCCGCCAATCCGTTTTTCCCGATGATGTGAAACGCGCCCACGGCGATGAGCGCCGTTTCCCCGCTGTTCAGATATTTGAGCGCCTGTTCCTCAAAGCCGTCGTTGCGGCTGTCGATCAGGGCGTCGCTCAGGTCGTCTTCCTCTTCCGCGGATTCCTCCAGCAGGGAAAGCAGGGCCGCTTCGTCCCCCTGCCGCCAGGCTTCAAACAGCGCCCGCAACCCCTTTGCGGATTCTTCGGCGCAGGCGAGCATGGCCCGCACCTCGCAGTCGATCACGTCCTCGGGAATGGCGAGCAGGGCCGCCATCTGGGCCTCCACAGTTTCCAGCTCGTCGATCCGCTTCCCGTCCTGACGGGCCTTTTCCAGCAGCTGGCAGTCCACGCCCGCCGCGGCGTCCAGCCCCGCCTTCAAAATCACTTGGTTTTCCGCCAGGGAATACCACATGGCGGGCTTCATGCGCCGAAGCGCGGCCTCCGGCACGCCGAGCCTTTCCGCGCCCAAGGCGAAGGTTTCCGGGGACAGATGGTTTTGAATGCTGTCCTGGGGTCCGTACAGGAGCGGCGCGCCGGGCAAACGGCCAGCCCGGGCGTCCAAATCCAGCTCCACCGCCAGGATATCAGCGTTTCGGTACGCTTCCTCCACCCCGCCGCCCAAGGGATACATGTCCGGTCTGCCCGCGTGGATGGTGCCCAGCAGATACAGGGCATGTCCCGCCCCATCCGTGACCCGGTATGCCAGCGGGGCGCTTTTTGCTTCCTCCGCGTAAGGGGGCAAAAGCCGCGCGGCGGCGATCAGGCTGGAGAACAGCCGTCTTTTCATAATACCTCCATCCGTTCATCCGTGGGCCGTTTCCGTCCGGCAATGGCCAGCAGCATCAGGGCCGCTAAAATGGGCAGCGCCGTCAGCGCGCTTTCCGGCGCGCCGAGCCATGCCGCCCCGCCGTAGAGCAGCGACAGCAGCAGCGTAAGGCCCAAGGAACGGAAGGGGCCGTACTTCCCCGCAAAGGCCAGGGCCATGGCCGCGTAGCCCAAACCGCCCGCGCCCCAGGCCATGCGCCAGCCGCCGCCCAGGGAAAGCAGGGCGGAAAGCCCGCCGACGCCGCCCAGCAGCCCGGAAAAGGCCAGGCAAAGAACCCCCGTCCACCGAACGTGTACGCCCATTCTTTCCGGTGCGGCGCTCTGACCGCATAAACGCAGGCGAAACCCAAAGCGGCTGTGATGCACAAGCAGCCAAACGGCCAGCAGCGCGCCCAAGGCAACGGGCAGGAACACCGTCACGTTTTCCCCGTAAATCTCCAGCCAATAGCCCTTCCGGGTGTAGCTGACGCCGCCAATGATCTGGGCGGCGATCATGGACCCCGCGGCGGCGAAGCCGTTAAAGGCGATCCCCGCCAGAACCTGACCGTTTCGGCGGCGCAGGAACGGCAGGCCCCACAACAGGGCTGCCCCCATGCCCGCGCCGCCCGCAGCCAGCAGGGAAATCCATGCGGGTTCATGGGAAAGCAGCACGCCGGTGAGGCCGCCGCACAGCATAACGCCCTCCAAGGCGTAAAGGGGCCTGCCGCCCCGCCCGGCAATAACGGAGGCCAAAGCGCCCAGCAGCAGGGCCGCGAAAAACAGCGAAAGAGAAGCGGTAAAGGTCATGCTCTCCTTCCCCCTTTCCCGCGCCCCAGGGCGATGGCGGCGCAGCAATACAGGATCAGCGCCAGGATCGCTTCGCCCATTTCCGGGGAGAACACAGCGCCGTTCACGGTTCCCGCCCCCAGGGACAAGTATTTCACCGCCACGGCGGCAAGCGCGGCTTCCAAGGGGCGTCCCCCGGCCAGCGCGGCGGCAGCCAGACCGTGCAGTCCCGGCCCGGTCAAAGCCAGGGACAGGTCCGGCAGTTGGTTCACGCCGCCCAGCAGGTAATCCAGCCCTCCCGCCGCGCCGCCCAGCAGCCCGGACAGGCACAGGGTCCAAAACGCGGTTTTCCCCGGGTCCACGCCCGCGTACCGGGCCGTATTTTCCGATTCTCCCAGCAGCCGAAGATCCAGCCCCGACACGGTAAATCTCACGCCCAGCCAGACAAGCAGGGCCAGCGCTACCGCAATCAGCGGGGCGGGAATAAGCAAATCTGTCTTCGCGGGCTGTTCCCACGCAATCAAAGAGGAAAACGCCTGCAAGGCGTAAATCGCCACCCAGGCGGTAAGCGCCGTTCCCATGGCTTCCCGGAGGCGCAGCTTCGCTTTCAGCAGGCCCGGCACAGCGCCCCACAGGGTTCCGATCAGAGCGGATACGGCCAGGCAGGCGTACCAGGGCCAGCCCAAAAGGGAACCGCACAGCATGGCGGCGGCAGCGCCCAAAGCGTAAAGGCCCGCGCCGCCCAATTGCAGCATGCCTCCCTGCCAGGCCAGGGAAATACCCAGCGCCAGCAGCGCGTCCGGGGCGGCCCTGCCCAGCAGAGCAAGAGGGCCTTCCCGCCACCCGCCTGTACACAGGGGCAGCAGCCCCTCCTGCCAGACGGTTTCCCACCGGATTTCCCCCAGGGTCAGCCAGGCGGCGGCGACCATCACCGCCGCGCCCAAGAGCAGCCCTAAGCCCAGGCACAGCAGCGCGCGCAAAAGCGAGCGGAAGCCCTTATTCTTCATCGAAGCGCTCCTCTCCGCCCTGCCGCCGCCCGGTCATGTACAGGCCCAATTCCTTTTCCGTGGTCACGGCAGGGTCGAATTCCCCTGTGATTTCGCCCCGGCACAGGGTCAGTACCCGGTCCCCCGCCAGCAGCGCTTCCCGGGCGTCGGCGGTAAACAGCACCACGGCCCGCCGTTCATCCCGCAGGGTGATCAGCCGGTTCCAGATATCCCGGGCCGCGTCGTCTGAAAGGCCCTTGGTGGGGTTCAGCACCTCCAGAACGTGAAAGTTTCCGTCCGTTTCCCGCGTCAGGGCGCAGCGCCGCCGGTTTTCGGAGGTCCCTTCCTCTCCCCGTTGAATGTTCAGCCAGGCCAGCGCGTCCCCGGCGTACCGGCCCATTTCGCCCTTGCGCAGAAATCCGCTTTCCTGAAACGCCGGTTCCCTGTACCGACGCAGGGCCATACTTTCCCCCGCCGAAACGTTTTTTAAGGGAAAACCGTAATCCATGTCCGGCCCCGGCACGCAGGCGACGCCCGCCCGCACCCGCTCCCGCACGGAATAATCGTCGATTTCCCGCCCGTTCAGCCGCAGGCGGCCCCCGGAAAGGGCCAGCGCGCCGGTCAGGGCGTCCAGCAGTGCCTGTTTGCCGCTGCCGGGCAGGCCCGCGACGGCTAAAATCTCCCCCGCCCGGGCTTCAAAAGAAACGTCCTTCAGGCCCCCGCCCGTCAGGCTCCTGGCCTCCAGCACCACGCTGCCCACTGCGATGTCCAGCCGGTCCGGGGGCGTATCGTCCGGTTCCGGGGAAAGGGCGTCGTAAGCGTCCGCCAGGGCGGCGGCGCTTTTGCGGCAAGTGAGCAGCAGCACGGTTTTGCCTTGCTGGCAGGCTTTGCGCAGACCCGCCGCCAGCTGTTCCAATTCCAAAGGCGTCAGGGCCGCTTCCGGCTGGCACAGCACGAGGATTTCGCTGTTTCGCAGCAGGGCCAGCAGGATCTCGCCCCGATACCGATCCCCGGCGGAAAGATTTCCGGCGGGATTCGTCAAATCCGCGGAAAAATGGTATTCACCGCACAGGGCTTCCGCCTTCTGCCGGGCCTTTTTCTTCCCGCACAGCAGGCCGGGCAGCAGACGAATATGGTCCGTCAGGCTCAATTCCCCGGCCAAAGCGCCCTCCGGCGTCACCACGGCCACGCCCTTTTTCAGCGCGGCCCTGGGCGAACGGGGGAAAAAAGGCTGCCCGTGAAGCGTATATTCCGCTTCCCCCCCACGGGAAAAGCCCCCCAGCTCCGCCGAAAGCAGCGCGCAAAGGGACGGCTCTGCCAGCGCGGCGCGAAATTCCCCAGGCCGCGCCTTCAGCAGGCCTTCTCCGTTCCCTGCTGTGGGAATATGCTCGATTTCGAGGGCGTAATCTGTCATGGGCAAAGCGTTTCCTTCTCCGTTCCCGATTCACCGCGCGGTTTCTGGCGGTTTTCATTCTCATTATAAAGGAAACGGGAACGCTTGTCCAGCGGGAAAAGCCCCCAGCCTGTAAATTCTGATTTCGCCATGAAAAAAGGACGCCTCCCAAAAGGAGAACGCCCTTGCCTGCCGTATGGAAACAGGGGATTACCGCTTGCCCGGATCATAGGGGATGCCCTCGGCCTTGGGCGCCCGGGAACTCTTGGACGTGAAGGCCAGCACCACCAGGGTGACGACGTAGGGGAACATGCGGTAGATGTTGGTGTTGATGTTCAGGTTCTTGAGCAGATACACGCCGTCCCCGTTGATATCCAGGGTGGAATAGGAGGCGGCGACGCATTTGAACAGGCCGAACAGCAGGGCCGCGCCGCAGATATTCAGCGGCTTCCAGTTGCCGAAGATCATGACGGCTAAGGCCAGAAAGCCGAAGCCCGCCACGTCGCCGTTGGCGGAGCAGTTGGCGGTGGTAAGCACGTACACGAAGCCGCCCATGCCCGCCAGCGCGCCGGAAATCACGGTGCCCGCGTAGCGCATATGAACCACGTTGATGCCCAGGGACGCGCTGGCCTGGGGGTTTTCACCGCAGGACCTCAGGCGCATGCCGAACCGGGTCTTATACAGGATGATGGCCATGATCACGAATACCAGGATGCAGATGTAGGTAGCCACGTACACCTTATCCACGAAGGTGGACCCCAGGAAGCTCATTTCATCCTTGCGGCCGTAGCCGAACATGGCCTTTTTCAGCATGAACCAGCTGGCGGCGTCGCCGGTGTACATGTTCAGGGTGTTCTGGTTGGCGATGATGCGGATAAAGAACAGCACCACGGCGGGGGCCAGCAGGTTCAGCGCCGTGCCGCCGATGGTCTGGTCCGCTTTCAGGTTGATGGCCGCAAAAGCCAGCAATAGGCTGAACACAGCGCCCATCATGGCGGCGAACAGGATCGCCAAGGCGCAGAATCCTTGCAGCGCCAAATAGTTTTTGGCGGCGTAGGCTTCGGCGAACCAGCCCCATTCCTGCACAAAGCGCACAAACAGCACGCCCATGAACGCGCCGAAGATCATGATGCCCTCCAGGGCCAGGTTGATGATGCCGCTGCGTTCAGCGTACACGCCCGCCAGGGCGACGAGCATCAGCGGTACCGCGTAAACCAGAGTTTGACGAATCAGAAACGGCATTACTTGTTCACCGCCTTTCTGCTGCGCAGCTTCCCGATCCAGGTTTTGATGACCAGCATGAACGCGGACAGGTACACGATCACGGCGATGATGACGTTGGTGATATACTCGTTGAACGCCGTCAGTTCCGTCAGCTTCTGGCCGCAGATTTGCAGCATGGACATAAAGACCGCCGCGAAAATCACGCCCACCGGGTTATTGATAGCCAGCAGGGCCACGGGGATGCCGTTGAACCCTTCGGAGGGCAGGGATTGATAGGTGTTCCAGAAGAATTCCGTGTTGCCGGACAGGTAGTACAGCGCGCCGCCCGCCGCGGCCAGAGCGCCCGCCAGGGCCATGGTGAGTACGATGTTCCGCCGGTCCTTGATGCCCGCGTACCGGGCGGCGTAGCGGTTCGCGCCGCAGGCCTTGAGCTGATAGCCCAGGGTGGTTCTGGACAGAAGGATGTAAATAACGATGGCGATAAGAATCGCCACCAGGATGCCCGCGTTCACCTGGCTGCCGGAGAACAGCTGATCCAGGCCCATTTTGGCCGTAGCCACGCCGCCCCGGGTAGCCACCACCTGCGCGCCCTCGGGCACCGCCGCGCCCACGGTCTGCCGCACGCCGTCGATCACGACGTCGTTCATCACGGTGGACGTTTTGTAAATGTAACCGGACTTGGTGCCCTCCAGCACATTTTTCAGGTTGCTGCCTTCAAAAACCCAGGTGACCGCGTTGGCCGCGATCCAGTTGGTCATGATGCAGGCCAGCACTTCGTTGATGTTCAGGTAGGCTTTCAGCAGGCCGGGGATGGAACCCCATACCGCGCCCGCCATCATGCCCGCCAGGAACGCGATGATCCACACCAGCCAAATCGGCAGCACATTGGTGGGCAGCGACAGGGACACATACAGGCTGGCCGCCGTGCCCGCCAGATACTGGCCCGCCGCGCCGATGTTGAACAGGCCCGCCTTGTTGCCCAGGGCCACGGACAGGCCCGTCATGATGAGGGGCACGGCCCGGAACAGCATATTGCCGAAGGAAGCGGGATTAAAGCCGAAAACCAGAGCGCCCGTGGTATCGCGGCCCTTGGCGAACAGGCCGGCCACCACCAGTCGAATGCCTTCCCACGCGCCGCCTACGCCTAAGCTGGGGTTGGTCAGGCCCACGATCAGAATGATCAGGCCGCCCGCCAGCATGCCGATCAGGATGGCGACCAGGGACGCCAGCACGCTGCGCGTACCGGCCTTATCCCAGAAAGAATCTTTCTTCATGCGCTCGCCTCCTTCCCCGGCTGCTGCCGCTTCGCACCCGCCATGTACAGGCCTAATTCCTCCACCGTGGTTTGTTTGGGATCCAGCTCGCCCACGATTTCGCCTTCATACATGACCAAAATCCGGTCGGACAGGTTCATCACCTCGTCCAGCTCCAGGGAAACCAGCAGCACCGCCTTGCCCGCGTCCCGCTGGGCCACGATTTGTTTGTGAATGTTCTCGATAGCGCCCACGTCCAAACCGCGGGTGGGCTGCACCGCCATGAGCAGGGGCAAGTCCCGGTCGATTTCACGGGCCACGATGGCCTTCTGCTGGTTGCCGCCGGACATGGAGCGGGCCACCGTCACCGGACCCTGGCCGGAACGCACGTCGTATTCCTCGATCAGGCGTTCGGCGTATTTGCGCACCTCGCCGAACCGAATAAAGCCCATATGCGCGAAGCGCGGCTCCTCAAAGGCCTGCAGCACCATATTCTGCTCCAGAGAGAAATCCAGCACCAGGCCGTGCTTGTGCCGGTCCTCGGGGATATGGCTGACGCCCGCCTCGCTGCGCTTGCGGATGGGCGCGTGGGTGATATCCACGCCATTGATTTCGATCTTGCCGCCGGTGCATTTTTCCAGGCCCGACAGGCCGAACACCAATTCCGTCTGGCCGTTGCCGTCGATGCCCGCGATGCACACGATTTCGCCTTCCCGCACCTGGAAGCTGACGCCCTTCACGGCGTCGTGCTTGTACAGCCTGGAGGCCACGTGCATATCCGTCACCTTCAGCACCGTTTTCCCCGGCTTGGCGGGCGCTTTGTCCACCACCAGCTGCACGTCGTGGCCCACCATCATGCGGCTCAGCTCCGGAGGGGTGGTTTCCTTTGTGTTCACGGTGCCAATGTAGCGGCCCTTGCGCAGCACGCTGACCCGGTCCGACACTTCCATGATCTCGTTCAGCTTATGGGAGATGAACAGGATGGACTTTCCTTCCTTGGCAAGCCCCTTCATGATCTGCATAAGCTCGGTGATTTCCTGGGGGGTCAGCACGGCGGTGGGTTCGTCGAAAATCAGCACCTCGTTTTCGCGGTACAGCATTTTCAGAATTTCCACCCGCTGCTGCATGCCCACGGTGATGTCTTCCACCTTGGCGTCCAGATCCACCGCCAGGCCATAGCGCTTGGACAGCTCCTCGATCTTTTTCCGGGCTTCTTTGCGCTGCACGAAGCCCAGCTTGGTATCTTCCGCGCCCAGGATGATATTGTCCAGCACGGTAAAAACTTCGATCAGTTTGAAATGCTGATGCACCATGCCGATGTGCAGGGCGGTGGCGTCGTTGGGATTGCTGATTTTGACCGTTTTGCCGTCCTTGCGGATCTCGCCCTGCTCCGGCTGATAGAGGCCGAACAGCACGCTCATCAGCGTGGATTTGCCCGCGCCGTTTTCTCCCAGCAGCGCGTGGATCTCGCCCCGGCGAAGCTGCAAGGTAATATCGTCGTTGGCCTTGATGCCAGGGAATTCCTTGGTGATATGCAGCATTTCGATCACATAATCATTTTCGTGATCCAAACGCCCACCCCCTTTTTGCTTCTTCGGTTTCGCCGCCGGGGCGGAAAATCCGCCCCGACAGCAAAACAGGAAGGACCCCATGGCCCTCCCTGTTGGTTTTAATTGCAATTATTCGATGTAGTCCACAACCACGTTGGTCCAGGGGCCCTTGACGTTGGGGTCGCCTTCGGGAGCTTCGTTGTCGATGACCAGCGTGCCGGACACGATGTCAGCCATCATGGCTTCGTAATCGGCGGCAGTGAAGCTTTCCAGCTTGGAGGTTTCCATGGGCAGGCCCACAGCGTTCTCCGCGGCGCCCAGGGTGACGGCGCCGGCTTCCCAAGTGCCGTCAAAAGCCTTGGTCAGCATCTGATAAGCGCCTTGCTTCACGCCCTTGAGAGCGGAAATGAGCACGGTCTCAGACAGGTAGGACTGGTCATCGTCCACGCCGATGACGTAAGCATCGTTGGCGGAAGCGGCGGCAGTGATGGAATCAAACATGGGGCCGCCGCAGGCAAACACGATTTCAGTGCCGGTTTCGTACCAGCCGGCAATCAGGGTCTGCAGTTCAGCGGAAGCGGAGAAAGCAGCGCCGTAAGCCCAGCTGAACTTGATTTCCACGGTCTTGCCCAGCTTGGCAGCCGCGTCGTTGGCGCCCTGGATGAAACCGTAACCATAGCGCATGCAGGCAGGGTTGGTGCCGCCGCCGCCGCCGGAGAAGCCCAGCTTCTCAAAGCCATCGATGACCACGGAATAGCCGGCCAGATAGCCGCACTGTTCTTCCTTGAACGCAACGCCCACTTCGTTGTCCAGGCCCATGTCCGATCCGTCGATGAAGATGAACTTCACATCGGGATATTCCGCGGCGGCCTTCGCCAGGGCGGTGGTCTGCATCCAGCCAGCAGCAACGATCGCCTTAGCGCCCGCTTCCGCGGCGGCCTTCATGGCGTCGTAGCGGTCATCGTCCGTAGCGGCCTTATCGTTGGCGGGCTTGTAATACTTGTAGCTCATGCCGTTGTCATAAGCGTACAGCTTCACACCGTTCCAGGTGCCTTCGTTGAAGGACTTGTCCTTCAGGTCGCCTACGTCGGTCACGAACGCAATTTCATATTTGCCGTCCGCAGAAGTCATGTTGTCTTCGATGTCATCGGGGTTGACAGCTTCGGCCAGAGCGCCCATGACGCCCAGACACAGAGCCAGGGCCAGGAAGAGAGCAAGGATCTTCTTCATGAATCGTGCCTCCCATATTGTAATGTGGACGGCCCTTCAGGCCATCTTGCGCTTATTATATCAGAAAAAGCGTGCATATGCAATCGAAAAAAATGAAGTTTTTCTTAAAACCTTATCCGTTTTCCCTTACGCGGGTAAAATAATCCTTCACCTTTTTCTGCGCGATCACCCGATAGGCGGGCTGATAGGCGATCTGGTACACCAGGCTGTGATGCACGGCGGGGGCTTGGGACGGGTAATGCACCAGAAACACGTCCAGCTCCACGGGATCGAAGGGCGTTTCCCCCTCCTCCGCTAACTTTTGCAGGATGCGGACGCCCTGCCAGAACCGCTTTTTGTCCCCTTTCGCGCTTTGGGCCGTTTCCACGAACATGCGGCAGATATCCTCCGCCGGGACGCCGCGCCGCAGGCATGGCCGCAGGTTCAGGCGGCACAGGCCGTTGCCGATGCTTTCATACAGGGCTTCCCCTTCCATCACGGGACCCAGGACGGCCATTTCCTGCCGGAGCTGCGCCAGCGTCTTTTTTTCATTGGAAATCAGATGCTCCGGCCCGAATTCCTGCTGGTAAATCAGCTTCACCGCGTCCTGGGGGTCCATTTTGGGGTACAGGATGAATTGCTGCAATAAAACGTCCTCAAGCACGGCTTCCTTCCTCCCGTTCAAAATCGTATTCCACCCGCGTCAGCTCCAGCCCGCAGGCAGGGGCCGTCACGCCTAAATCCAGGCGGTTCCTGTTTTCGATAGCCCGGGCCATGCAGCCGACGTCCAGCCTGCCGTGGCCCACGTCGATCAGCGTGCCCGCGATGATGCGCACCATGTTGTACAGAAAGCCGTTGCCGTGTACCCGCAGGGTGATTTCCTCCCCCGCCCGAGCGATATCAAAAAAGTCAATGGTGCGCACGGTGGTCTTGGCCTGGCCCCCGGCGGCGGCGAAGGCGGCGAAATCGTGGGTGCCGATCAATGCCTTGGCGCAGGCGCGCATGGCTTCAACGTCCAGCGTCACCGGCACGTGGGCGGTGCAGTTCCGCAAAATAGCGCTGGCGTGGGGGGCGTTGTGGATGCGGTAGGTATACAGCTTGCCCGCCGCCATGAAGCGCGCGTGAAAATCGTCTTTGACCTGCCGCGCTGCCGTCACCCGAATGTCCTCCGGCAGCCAGCGGTTCAGCACGAAGGGGTACTTTTCCGGCGGGATGGACGCGCATACGTCCACGTGCGCCCGCTGGCCTAAGGCGTGTACCCCCGCGTCCGTGCGGCTGGCCCCCGTGACCCGGCAAAATCGGCCCAACGCCTTTTCCAGCGCTTCCTCCAACGCCTGCTGGATGCTTGGACCATTCTCCTGAAACTGCCAGCCCACGTAATTCGTGCCGTCATAGCTGACCGTCAGCAGCAGGCGCATGGGCCGCGCGGTGTTTGACATCCTCATTCCTCATTTCTTTTGAAAGGGCACTTTAAGGTAGGAAGTAGGAGGTAGGAGGTAGGAAGTGTATATGGTCCACAAAAAGGACGGGAGCATGCATCTTGATGAACAAGATAAAACCTCCTACCTCCTACTTCCTACCTCCTACCTGCTTTAAACTGTTCTTTAGCGGTAAACCGACAAAGCTCTTTATAGAATCCCCTTTAGGAACCTTCCCGTATAGCTCCTTTTTTCCTTCGCCACCTGCTCGGGGGTACCCTGGGCCACGATGGTGCCGCCGCCGTCGCCGCCCTCGGGGCCTAGGTCGATGATGTAATCGGCGGTTTTGATGATGTCCAGGTTGTGTTCGATCACCAGCACCGTATTGCCCGCGTCGGTGAGGCGCTGGAGTACGTGTACCAGGCGGCTCACGTCGTCCATGTGCAGGCCGGTGGTGGGTTCGTCCAGCAGCACCAGGGTGCGGCCCGTGGCCCGGCGGCTCAATTCCGTCGCCAGCTTCACCCGCTGGGCTTCGCCGCCGGAAAGGGTGGTACTGGGCTGGCCTAACTTCATGTAGCCTAAGCCCACGTCGTACAGGGTGCGCAGCTTCTGCATGATGGCCGGGTGCGCCTCGAAAACGCCCATGGCCTCCTCCACGGTCAGGTCCAGCACGTCGGCGATGGACAGGCCCCGGTACTTGACCTCCAGGGTTTCCCGGTTGTAGCGCTTGCCCCGGCAGACCTCGCAGGGCACGTAAATGTCCGCCATGAAGTGCATTTCGATTTTCAGCAGACCGTCGCCGGAGCAGGCCTCGCACCGGCCTCCCTTCACGTTGAAGGAAAAGCGGTTTTCCTTGTAGCCCCGGATTTTCGCTTCCGGCAGCTGGGCGAACACCTTGCGGATCAGGTCGAACAGGCCGGTATAGGTGGCGGGGTTGGAGCGGGGCGTGCGGCCGATGGGCGACTGGTCGATGCTGATGATCTTGTCCAGTTGCTCCGCGCCGTCGATGCCGTCGTAGGCCGCTTTCCGGGGCTTGGCCCGGTTCAGCAGATGGGCCAGAGCGCCGTACAGGATGGCGTTGACCAGACTGCTTTTGCCGCTGCCGGACACGCCGGTGACGCAGCAGAACACGCCTAAGGGAAAATTCACGTCGATGTTCTTTAAATTGTGTTCCCTGGCTCCCCGAACCGTCAGCCAGCCCTGGGGCACGCGGCGTTTTTCCGGCACCGGGATGCTCTTTTTCCCGCTCAAATACTGGCCGGTAATGGAGCGCGGTTCCTTCATCACGTCCTCCACCGTGCCCTGGGCCACCACATAGCCCCCATGTTCCCCCGCGCCGGGGCCGATGTCCACTAAATAATCGGCGTTGCGCAGGGTCTCCTCGTCGTGTTCCACCACGATTAAGGTATTGCCCAATTCCTGCAAATGCCGCAGGGTCTTGAGCAGCCGGGCGTTGTCCCGCTGGTGCAGGCCGATGGAAGGCTCGTCCAAAATGTACAGCACGCCCACCAGACCACTGCCGATCTGGGTCGCCAGCCGGATGCGCTGGGCCTCCCCGCCGGACAGGGTGGCGGCGGCGCGGGAGAGGGTCAAATAATCCAGCCCCACGTCGCACAGGAACCCAAGCCGGGCGTCCACCTCCCGCAGAATGGGCGCGGCGATCATGCCGTCCTTTTCGGAAAAGGTGAGGGAATCCAGAAAGCGCTTGGTCTCCTTCACGTTCCATTCGCTGATTTCGGCGATGTTCCTGTCCCCCACAGTGACGGCTAAGGATTCGGGCTTTAAGCGGCGGCCCTTGCAGACGGGGCAGGTCTCGTGGGCCATGTATTCCTCGTAGGCGGCCTTCATGCTCTCGCTCTGGGTTTCGGCATAGCGCCTCTCCAGGGAAGGGATCACGCCCTCGAAGGTGGTCTGGTAGGTGCCCGTTTCAAAGACGATTTTCAGCTTTTGCGCGCCTGTGCCGTACAGGATTTTTTTCTTGATTTCCTCCGGCAGGGTATAATAGGGCACGTCCATGGAAAAGCCGTAAGCGTCGGCCAACGCCTGGAACATGCTGTGGGAGGCGGTATTTTGGTCTCCGCTGCTGTTCCAGCCCATGCAGGAAACGGCCCCTTCGTTGAGGGATTTGGAAGGATCGGGAACGACCAAATCGGGGCTCACCTTCATGGTTTCTCCGAGGCCCGAGCAATGGGGGCACGCGCCGTAAGGGTTATTGAAGGAAAACATGCGGGGGGCTAATTCCTCAATGTTCACGCCGCAGTCCGGGCAGGCGTAGTTCTGGGAAAAGACGATTTCCTCCCCGCTGGGGGTGAGCAGGGCGGAGGCCAGACCCCCCGACTGCTTCATGGCGGTTTCTAAGCTGTCGGTCAGCCGCTGCTGAATGCCGGAGCGCACCACCAGCCGGTCCACCACCAAATCGATTTGGTGCTTTTTCTGCTTGTCCAGCGCGGGCACGTCGTCCAGTTCGTACATGTCCCCGTCAATGCGCACGCGGACGAAACCGTTTTTCCGGGCGTCCTCCAGCAACTTGGTATGCTCGCCCTTCCGGGAGCGCACCACCGGGGCCAAAATTTGCAGCTTCTGCCCCTCCGGCAGGGACAGAATGGCGTCCACCATCTGGTCCACGGTCTGCTGCTTGATCTCCTTGCCGCAGTTGGGGCAGTGGGGCTTGCCGGTGCGGGCGTAGAGCAGGCGCAGATAATCGTGGATTTCCGTCACCGTGCCCACGGTGGAACGGGGGTTCTTGGCCGTGGTTTTCTGGTCGATGGAAATGGCGGGAGACAGGCCGTCGATGGAATCCACGTCCGGCTTGTCCATCTGGCCCAAAAACATGCGGGCGTAGCTGCTCATGCTTTCCACATAGCGCCGCTGGCCCTCGGCGTAAATGGTATCGAAAGCTAAGGAGGATTTACCGGAGCCGCTCAGGCCGGTAAACACCACCATTTGATTGCGGGGAATGGTGATGTTCACGTTTTTCAGGTTGTGTTCCCGGGCGCCCCGGACGATGATCTTGTCTTCCATGCTGTCCTCCGTTTGGTTGGTGTCGCCGGATCAGTATAGCACATTTGTTCCCCTTTGTGAAGCCCATTTTCGCAAGCGGTTGACGGCAAAAAGGAAAAAGCCTATAATGAAGCGGTATTCAGAAGCAAAAGAGGTGGCAGCGTGGGCCGGGAGTTTACCTATATCCAGCGCTTGGAAAGAAGCATCCTGACGGAATACCGGGAAGCCCTGTGGCAGCCCTTCTGCCGGGCGGTGAAGCGCTACCGGCTGATTCAGGCGGGGGACAGGATCGCCGTGTGCATTTCCGGGGGCAAGGATTCCATGCTGCTTGCGAAGCTGATTCAATTGCTGCACCGCCATTCGGAAGTGCCCTTCGAGGCCGTCTATCTCATTATGGACCCCGGTTACAACCCTGAAAACCGGGAAAAAGTGGAAAGCAACGCAAAAAAGCTGGAAATCCCCTATACTCTGTTTGAAAGCGACATTTTTGAAGCCTCGGCCAGCCAGGAAAAGCACCCCTGCTTCCTGTGCGCCCGCATGCGGCGGGGCTGCCTGTACGGCAAGGCGCAGGAACTTGGCTGCAACAAAATCGCCTTGGGCCACCATTTTGACGACGTGATCGAAACGGTGCTGATCAGCATGCTCTACGGGGGCCAGATGCAGGCCATGCCCCCCAAGCTGCGGGCGAAAAACTTCCCCGGCATGGAACTGATTCGGCCCATGTACATGGTGCGGGAGCAGGATATCATCGCCTGGAAGGACGCCATGGGCCTATCCTTCATCCAATGCGCCTGCCGGTTCACCGAACGGGCCGACGCGGAAGCCCACGCAAGCAAGCGCTTGGAGGTCAAGCGCCTGATTCAAAGGCTGCATGCGGAAAACCCCGTGGTGGAGCAAAACATTTTCGGCAGCATCCACAATGTGCAATTGGACACCATGGCGGGGTGGAAATACAAGGGAAAAGAAGTCTCTTTTCTGGATGATTACGACGATTGAGAGGAAAAACCATGGAAATCAACGAACAAACCAGGCTCAAGGACATTCTGGCCGCCTATCCCTGGCTGCCGGAAGCGCTGATGCAAATCGACGGGCGCTTCAAAATCATCAATAACCCCATCGGCAAGCTGCTCATCCGCACCGCCACCGTGGGGGACGCAGCGAAAAAGGCCGGTTATCCGGTGCATCAGGTGCTGGAAGAGCTGAAAAAGCTGATCGCAAAGCACGAGGCGTAATCCGTCAGCCCCTCCCCCGCCGGTCACGCTTCTTCCAAAGGCTCTCCAAAAGCGGCTTCGATTTCGCGCCGCACTATGCGCAGCTGGGCCCGTTCTTTTTCGCTCCATAGTACCTTCCCGTCCGCGCCGCGTTCCGCCAGCAGACAATTCAAAAAGCCCTGCTTACGGACGATGCGCCGGGTCTCCGGAAATACAAGTTCAAAAGCAAAACAGCAGTGGGAGATATAGCCCTCGAAGCGGTTTTTTCGGATGGCCCGGGGCACGCAGCGATGCTCAAGCACGCAGTCCATTACCGCGCCGCTGGCCTCGCCGTCCTCCTGAATCAGCCCGCGGCTTGTTCCGATGCGTTCCTCAAAGGGCAGTTCGGCCACCACGCGAAAGATGTCTGCCTTGTCCGCATCCCGGATGATCTCGCAGAAGCGCCGTGTTCTTTCATCCAGATTTTCGGGCAGCGTGAGCTTGTTGTGAAGCCGGATGGCCGTTTCCAACAGGCGTAATTCCTTTTCCGGGAGGTTTTCGGCGGGAAAGCTGTCAATCAGTCTTTCATGAAACAGCAAATCAGCCCCGAATTCCGCGTGATCCACGGACACGGAATCAATGAAGGTGCCATATCGGCGCACCTGTTCAAAGCGCCCAATATCGTGCAGCAGGCCCAAAAACCAGGCAAACGTCACGTCCTCATCATTCATGCCAAGGCTCGCGGCGATCCTTTCACAGTTTTCCGCCACCCGAAGCGTATGCTCCACCTTGTGGCGAATCATACCGTTGCTCATATCGTATTGAGAAGTATACGCCTGAAACGCCGTTTCCGCCCGCTGTTTGTCGATCATGTTTTTTCACCGCCTTCCATATCCCGGACGACCTGATCAAAGCTGTCATAGCGGTACAGTCTGCCCTGATCCACCCTGTAAACGGTATCCGCTCGGCGCAGGGTGCCCAGCCTGTGGGCCACCATGACCACGGTGCAGCGGCCCATCATGGCGTCAATGGCCTCCTGTACCTGCCGTTCGCTGACGGCGTCCAGGGCGCTGGTGGCTTCGTCCAGCAGGATGATCTTGGGATTCCGAAGCAGCGCCCGGGCAATGGCGATGCGCTGCCGCTGCCCGCCGGACAGGCTGCTTCCATTTTCCAGAATTTGAGTGTTCAGTCCCTCCGGCAGCGATTCCACCAGCTCCTTCAGCCCCACCCGGTTGATCACGTCCGTCACGCTTTCATGGCTCACATACCCCAGGCCATAGACCAGATTATCCCAAAGCGACCCGGAAAACAGCACCGTATGCTGAGGCACCACGGCGATATGGCGGCGGTACGCGGCCTTTTCCAGGGCGTCCAGGTTCACGCCGTCGATCAGGATTTCGCCCTGCTGGACACTGTACAGGCCCAAAATCAGGTTCAGCAGGGTAGTTTTCCCCCCGCCGGATTTTCCCACAAAGGCGACGCTGCCCCCGGCGGGCACGGTAAAGCTGATATCGTCGAGAACTGGTTCCTTGGCAGGGTCATAGCTGAAAGAAACGCGGCTGAACCGGATTTCTCCCCGGACGGGGCTGGGCTGGCGCTGGGTTCCGTTCCGCTCCACGTCATCCGCGTACAAAATTCCGTTGACGCTTTTCAGGCTGTCGTAGCCCTGGGTAATCATGGGCACCGCGTCCAGCATGCGCTGCACGTTGCCGATAATCAGTTCAAAAATGGACTGGAACAGCACCAGCGTGCCCACGTCGATGCGGCCCATGGCCGTCAGCAGGGCGGCAAAGCTAAGGGAAAGGAGCCGCAGGCCCTGGAAGCCACCGAAGGTGACGTTATTGAGGCCCACCGTCTGCCGGTCATACGAAACGGACGCCCGCTGCGCAACCCGCACCCGTTTGAGGATGCCTCTGTATTCTGTTTTTTCCAGGCCGTGGGCGCGGGTCAGGCTTTCCATTTCCAGCATTTCCTTGATGGCGGCGTTCACTTGCTCGTTTTGCTGCCGCATGACCGCCCGCTTTTCCTGCAGGGGTCCGGAGAAACGGCGCAGCAGGAACACCGCCGCCGGAACGATCACGATATAGAACGCCAGCATCAGGGGGAATTTCAGCAGCGCCATAACGATGATGAACACCACATCCTCGCACAGCACCAGCACTTCCACCAGCCGGTCATAGATCAGCATTTCAATGAACTGCACGTCGGAAATCAGCTTGGAAAGCACCGCGCCGGACTGCGTTTCCTGATGAAACTTCATGGAAAGCGTTTGCAGCTTCTGGACAAGGGCCATCCGAAAGCCCGCCTCCACGGCCCTTGCGAACCGCCGGTAAAAACGGCTGTCCAACCAGAAGCAAATCAGGTTCACCATGAGCGCGATCACAGAAAATACTATGTTCGCCATCACGGGCCAGATAAAGAAGGCGCCGGTTTCCGTCACCAGATTGATGATGATGTTAGACACGAACACGGGCAGCATCAGCGCCGCCAAATGCCGCAGGAGCAGGATGAGCAGCGAAGCCGAAACGAAGCCCTTATGCACGCCCGCGATATGCAGCAGGGCCGCCATGGGTTTTTGGGGCTTTTCGGGATCGGCGGTCTGATAAAAGCCGTAGATTTCCTCCGTCAGATCCATTTTGTCCCGTTTTCCGGCATGGATCCTGTACAGATTTTCGTCCTTCCGATACCGGAAGGTGAAGCGATCCGCGTACTTCTCCAGCAGGCAGTCGCCCAGCTGCGCGCCGATTACGTCCCCTTCCGTATCCGGGGCCGATTAAAACGCATCCGCCCGCTCGCCCGCCGCGCTGATTTCCACATGCCTGAACAGGCGGCCTTTCAAAGACACGCTGATGTCGGAGCAGCCCATGTTCAGCAGGCGCACCAGCAGTTCTTCGCAGACCAGGGGGCAGACCGGAGAAACGTCCTTTTCGGACGCCGCGCACTGTTCGGCCAGGGCCACCGCCCTGGGGATTTCAGCCGCGTTCGTTACCTTGACCCGGTTTTCCATGGCAAGCACCTCCGCTTGTTCTTTGACGGTCGTACCGTTCCAGAAAAGAATGCTCCTCCCCCTCGTGCTTATAGCCGGGGAAGGTGTCTAAACACAGGTTGTGCAGACTGGCGAAAATGCTTTTTTCCACGTCGGGATTTTGGCGCTTGAGCTGCCGGATCAGCTCTTTGATTTCCTTGCGCTTGCCTCCGTGTTCGTCCCCCGCCTCCCGTTCGGTGAAGCGGCAGGCGCACTGAATGAAGCGCAAATGATTGTAGCGCCGCCAGGCCAAAATCGCGTCCTCGTGTACGCAGTACAGGGGTCGGATCAGGCTCATGCCGGGATAATTGTCGCTGTGCAGCTTGGGCAGCATGGCCTGCAATTGGGCCCCGTACAGCATGCCCATGACGGTGGTTTCGATCACGTCGCTGAAATGGTGACCTAAAGCGATCTTGTTGCAGCCCAGTCTTTGGGCTTCGCTGTACAGATGCCCCCGGCGCATGCGGGCGCAGAGGTAACAGGGATTCTTCTCCGTTCCGTTGGCGACCTGGAAAACGTCGGTTTCAAAGATGGTCAGGGGAATGCGGAGCAGCGCCGCGTTTTCCTCGATCAAGCGCCGGTTTTCCGGGGCGTAGCCGGGGTCCATCATCAAAAAAGCCAATTCAAAAGGCGTTTCCGTGTACCTTTGCAGCATCTGCATCAGCTTCGCCAGCAGCATGGAGTCCTTGCCGCCGGACACGCACACGGCGATTCTGTCCCCCGGCTCCACCAGCTCGTAGCGCTTCACCGCCGCGATGAAGGGGTTCCAGATTTCCTTGCGGTATTTTTTGCTGACGCTTCGCTCCGCCAGCTGGCAGGCGTCCAATTCCCGCTTCATTTTTCTTCCGCCTCTTCCTGCTTTTTCTGCCGCCAGGCGGCCTTATAGGCTGTTTCTAAGGCAGGAGCAGAATGGACGCGGTTATTTTTTTCCAAAAAAGCGGCGATGCTGCCCTGCACGCCCTCCACCTCCCGCTCAAATTCTCGGGCGGACAGACGCAGGGCGCGGTTGCCCAGCACGATGGTCTGTTCCGGCCCGTCGGAGGTGGCGACGCGGATGCGTGCGGCACCTTTGGCTTCGTAGGTGGTTTTTTCGATGAAGGCGTCGGCGGTTTGGGCTTCTTTGGTGTAGCACACGAAAATATTCAGGTATTTTTCCACCGATCCCGCGTTGCCCGGCACCCGGTATGCGTCAAAAACCAAAATCACGTCCTTGCCCGTGACGCCGCTGTAATTGCACAGAATGTCCATGAGCTGCTGCCGGGCGGCCTGTAAATTGTCCTTCGCCAGGGCTTTCAATTCCTCCCAGGCGAAAATGATGTTGTAGCCGTCCACCAGCAGAATTTCCCGCTGGGGAGATACGCCGGGGGCGACAGGGGCGGCACTGGGCAGGTTGGGCTTCACCGGCGCGAACAGCTGCCGGGACTTGACGGGTCCGTAGGTGCGCTCAAAAATCGCCATCAATTCCTCGTCCTCCTTGGCCGTGCCCTGATAGCGGACGGGGGGCTTGGGGGCTGCTTCCGCTTCCTGTGCCGCCCGCTCTTTGGCCTCCTTCAATAAGGGCAGATGGGCGTAGGCATCCACCTGATCCCAGGGTACGTCAAAGCCCGCTCCATGGGAACAGAAGATGGAATCGGGGGAATTGTACAGATCGGCCCGTGGATCGTAAGCTCTGGCCGCAATCACCGCATCCGCGTCGGCGCAGGGCAAATACGCGGCAAATTCCGCCGCCATGTGCCCCCGGCCCTTGGTGTAAATGCTCACCTGCTTGCCGTAAGACGCGCACTTGGAGGCGGGGGCCAGGGCGCGAAGGGTCAGCAGCCCGTCCGGGGCCGCTTCCGGGGCCTCAAATTCCCCGCCCATGGCGGTGAGATCGGTCATGGCCCGGCCCAAATTTTCTTCCGGCAGGGTCAGCTCCAGGTTCAAATAGGGTTCCAGCAGCACGCTTTCCGCCTTCATGAGTCCCTGACGGATGGCCCGGTAGGTGGCCTGGCGGAAATCGCCGCCCTCGGTGTGCTTCAGGTGGGCCTTTCCCCCGATCAGGGTGATTTTCATGTCCGTAATAGGCGAGCCGGTAAGCACCCCCACGTGAACCTTTTCTTTCAGGTGGGTCATGATGAGGCGCTGCCAGTTCACCGCCAAATCGTCCAGGGATACTGCGGAGGAAAAGGTCATGCCGCTGCCCCGTTTGCCGGGAGTCAAAAGCAGATGCACCTCGGCGTAATGGCGCAGGGGTTCGTAGTGGCCCACCCCCTCCACAGGCCCCAAGATGGTTTCTCGGTACAGCACGCTTTCATCGGCAAAGTCGATCTCCATGCCGAAGCGATCCAGGCACTGGCGTTTCAGCACCTCCAAGTACACGTCGCCCATAGACTGGATGTGAATTTCCCGCTTCTGCTCGATATACTCCACCCGCATGAGCGGCTCTTCTTCCTCCAAGGTGCGCAGATAATCCAGGGCATGGTGGATGTCCGTTTGATCCAGGATCGTAAGGCGGCAGGAATAACAGGGCTGGATGAACGCTTCCTTTCCCGCCTTTTCCGCGCCCAAACCGTCGCCGGGGGCCGTTTTGCTAAGCCCCACCACGCAGCACAGGCTGCCCGCCTCCGCCTGCTGCACGGGGGTGTACTTCGCCCCCGAATACTGGCGCAGTTCCGCTGCCTTTTCCGCCCACAGGGTTTCGCCGTTTTCGTCCTTTAAAGACAGCGAATCCCGCACTCTCAATACGCCGCCGGTGACTTTCAGAAAGGTCAGCCGCGCCCCCTGGGGGTCTCTTGCCACCTTGTACACCCGCGCCCCAAATTCCGAAGGATATTCCTTTTCCGGGTCGAAATCGGCGAGGGCATTCAGCAAGTTTTCAACGCCCTCGTTGCGTAGGGCGGAACCGAAATAACAGGGAAACAGCCGCCGCTGCCGGATCAACTGCTGTACCCGGTAATCGGGCACTTTGCCCTCCTTCAAATAATAATCCAGAGCCACTTCGTCGCACAGGGCCAGCTTTTCGTCGTCCCGGTCGGTTAAATCCACAATCTGCTCGGAAAGCTGCTTTTGCAGCCCGGTCATCAAAGCGTTTTTGTCCCCCTGAAAGCGATCCATTTTGTTCACGAACAGGAAAACGGGCACGTCGAAGCGTTCCAGCAGCTTCCACAGGGTGCGGGTGTGGCTCTGCACCCCGTCCACGGCGCTGATCACCAGCACGCAGGCGTCCAACACCCCCATCACCCGCTCCGTTTCCCCGGAAAAATCGGTGTGGCCGGGAGTGTCCATGAGAGTGATTTCTTTCTTCTTCCAGGTCAGCACCGCCTGCTTGGAAAAGATGGTGATGCCCCGCTCCTTTTCCATGCGCTCCGTGTCCAGGAAAGCGTCGCCGTGATCCACCCGGCCCTGCCTGCGCACCGCGCCGGAAAGAAACAGCAGCGATTCGGACAGGGTGGTTTTCCCCGCGTCCACGTGGGCCGCAAGCCCGATCACTGATCCCTTTCCAGCCATTTCTTCCCGCTCCCTTCCTGGTTTTTTCAGTATATCACAGCAGATCCAATTTCTGGCGCTTGGCGCTGGGGGAGGTGCCGAAGCAGGTGGCGTGGTCCACGCCGATGCGAGCGCCCCGAACCACGCTCAGCGCCTCGTAATAGCGCAAATATTTGAAGCTGGCGGAATGCTCCGCGAGCCACAGCTCCTTGATCGCTTCCTTCCACAGGGGAAACGCCTCCGTCACGTCGAACCAGTAATAGGGCGTGAACTCCGGCTCGTCCTCCCAGTTTTCGGCGCACATGAAGCGCTTGATGGGCGCGGGCGGCAGGGGGCGTTCAAAAGTGGGCAGGGAAGCGTAGAAAATGGCGTTATCGGTGATGCGGTGGGCGGCCTCGTGATCCTTGTGCAGGCTGTTTTTCCAGTGGTACAGCACCGCGTCAGCCTGATATTCCCGCATGAGATCGGCAAGGCGCAGTTCTTCTTCCTTTGTGTCGTACAGTTCCCCGTCCGGGGTGTCCAGCACGATGGAAACGCCGCCTAACTTTTTGGCGAATTTCCCGGCGCATTCCGCGTTATAGGCCCGGAAATCCGATACGGTCCAGCCCTGGGGCGTGCCCCGTTCCCCGGCGGTCAGATCTACGATCACCACCCGGTCGCCGTTCATGGCGTGCTTGGCAAGCAGCATGCCGCAGGTCAATTGGGCGTCGCCGGTATGGGCGCCCACGGCCATTATGGTTTTGCTCATTGCGCTTCCTCCTTGTCCGTCAAATCCAGCGCCATCAAAGCGAATTCCCGCACGGGGCGCAGCCCGGCCCGGCGGTACACCTTCTGGGCGTGGCTGTCCGCCCCGGTGAACAGGGTGGTGAAGGCCGCTTTTTCTTCCACGAACGCCTGCATCAGCAGGTTGAACAGCACGGTGGCGACGCCCCGGCGCTCAAACAGCGGATCGGTGCAGATGCCGGTGAACCAACCCCGACCGCTTTGCTGCCTGTCCACCGGACCGGTAAAGCCCACGATGTGCCCGTCATGCACGGCAGTGAGCAGGGGCCGGGGGCCTGCGGGGCGTATGCCGTCCGCCCAGAAGCGGGGGTCGGCGTTGGGCTGATTTGCTTTCCAGGCGGCGGTTTCGGTGCGCAGCACGTCCCGCCAGTAATCGCTGCCCACCCGATCACACATGCCGTCAAATTCGCAGTTCCAGGATGCGTCGTAAGGCCCGGTATAAATGCCCTCGTCCGCCAGACAGTTTTGGATTTCCGGAATTTCGGCTGGCATGCGGTAATCCGCAAGGTTCATGTACAGGCTCACTTCCCGGTACTTTTCTTGAAAGCCCTGAGCCGGAAAAAAGCCGTACCCCGCGCAGCCGGCGTCCAGCCCCGGCATGTTGTTGTGGTCGTGGCCCGGGGTGCCGGGGATGCGCCAGTCCAGATTCACGGGGTTCAGGCTGGAAATATACAGGGTATGGGCTTTTCTTTCCTTCATTCGGGCTTTCAGGGCGGAAAGCAGAGCTTTTCCGATGCCCCGGCCCCGGTACGCGGGGGCGGTCAAGATGCAGGTCAAGTAAGCGCTGCCCGGTTTCGCCAGAGGAAAGGTTTCCGGGGCCACGCCGTGGATGAGGCCCTCGATTTGCCCGTCTGTTTCCGCGATCAGCAGGTTTTCCGCTTCGCACCCGTCGCCGCGCAGCAGCTTCCGTTCAAAGTATTCCCGGGTCAAAGGATAGTACAGCACGTCCCCCGCGCCCACGCAGGCGTTCCAGACGGCCAAAATGCCGTCCTCGTCCTCCGGACGGAAGGGGCGGATGATGATGCCGCTCATACTTTTCTTCCTTTCCCGCCGCTCACTCGTTGATGATGATATCCTCAAAGGCCTTTTCCCGCACCCAGATGGAAACGCCCCGGGGAGCCGTCTGGAACGCGCCGACGCCCTTTTTGTCGATGATGACCGGTTCGTGGCACATCCCCATCACGTCATAGAACGCTTCCCCCGCGAAGGCCGCGCCCATTTCCATGGGAATCGTGCCCGCGTCCCCGTCGCTCATGACCACGGCCACGCCGGAGTTTTCATGTTCGATGTCCCCGCGCCGCACCCAGCCGATCACATGGTCGTTCAGGCAGTAGTCCTGCTGTTCCCCGTAGGCGTACCAGCGGCGCACCTTGATTTGCTTGCCTAAGTTCGGCACCAGGGGCCGATTCTGGACGGGATTGCCGTAATAGTCCGAATAGAAAACGCAGGGCACGCCGTCCTGCCGCAGCAGGATCAGGCTGTAGGCCAGGGGCTTGAACCAGTCCTCCACAAAGGACTGCAGGCTTTGGCCGTACTGGGTGTCGTGGTTGTCCACGAAGGTGACGGCGTTCTGGGGCCGGGCCTGCACCAGGGAATTGTCAAAAATATTTTTCAAGTTGCGGCGGCCCTGGGAAGCGTCGAAGAAATTATAATGCAGCGCCACGTCGAACAGGGACATTTCATTGTCCACCATGTCCAGGTAGTGCAGCAGGCGGTCCAGTTCGCCGCTCCAGTATTCGCCCACGGCGGGAATCTCCATGCCGGTGGCGCCCCGGATATATTTTAGCAGCTTTCCGTAGAAGGGGAAGGAGATATGCTTCACCGCGTCCAGGCGCAGGCCGTCCAAATGGGTTTCATTGATGTACCATTCCAGCCATTTCTGGGTTTCCCGCACCACGGTGGGGTTTTGCATGTCCACATTCATGCCCATCAGATAATCAAAATTGCCTTTTTCCGGGTCCACGTTCCTGGCCCATTTCTTCCCGGTGAAGCGGAAGATACGGTCCATGGTCTGGGTGTTTTCGTCCCAGTCCGTGCCGGTAAAGTGGGTATGATTCCAGGTGAATTTGCTGTACTTTCCATTTCGGCCGGGGAATTTGAACAGGGACCAGACCTTCACCTTCTGCGCGTCGTCGATCTGGATATTGCGGTTTTCGGGCGAATCGCTCACCGCGCTCACGATCTCCGTCCCGTCGCCGCCCATGCGGTGGTTCAGCACGATGTCCGCGAAAACCTGGATATTGGCCTTGTGGAACGCGCTGATTGCCTCCTGGTATTCTTCTTTGGTGCCGTACTTGGTGCGCACCGTTCCTTTCTGATCGAATTCTCCTAAGTCATACATATCGTAAACGCCGTATCCCACGTCCTCCTGGCTGGTGCCCTTATAAGCCGGGGGCAGCCACACCTGGGTAATGCCAAGGTCGCGCAGGTTCACCGCCTTGGCGGCGCATCGTTTCCACCATAAACCGTCGTTGGGTAAATACCATTCAAAATACTGCATCATCGTTTTGTTTGTACTCATAGATCACACTTTCTCGAATCGCTTTCGTTTTTATTTTCAAAAACCGTTTTTCGTATATCGTATTCGCCGCGCTTTTGCCGGCGTTCTGTTTATGTTCAGCCGGGAAAAGGCCCTGGCCCCTTCCCGGCTTCGTATATTATACTCTTTTTTTCAAAAAATGCAAATCGGGGGGATTTTTGGTCGCTTTCTGCCGCCTGAATTTTCCGGCTTCCGTCCTTTCCGGCAATGGACAAACGGCCCATAAAATGGTACAATATAAATTGGTATGTTATGCTGACTTTCGGGAGGTAGGACCCTTGAACGAACAGGAAAACGCCCGCCTGGAGAAACTTTTGGAAACCGTACAGAAGCCCGCCCGCTACATCGGCGGGGAAATGAACAGCGTGCGCAAGGATTGGAACAGCGTGCGCTGCACCTTCGGCTTCTGCTTTGCCGACACCTATGAGATCGGCATGAGCCACCTGGGCATGAAGATTTTGTACTATCTCATCAACCAGCGCCCCGACGCCCTGTGCGAACGGCTCTTTATGCCGGACGCGGACATGGCGGATAAAATGCGGGAAGAGCATATTCCCCTCTTTTCCCTGGAAAGCCGCAAGGCCCTGAACCATTTCGATATCGTGGGCTTTACCCTGCAATACGAAATGAGCTACACCAACATTTTGGAAATGCTGGACTTGGGCCGCATCCCCATTTTCGGCAAGGACCGGAAGGAAGGCGACCCCATCGTGGTGGCGGGGGGTCCCTGCGCGTTCAACCCCGAAAATTTAGCGTACTTCATCGACGCGTTTATGATCGGCGACGGAGCTGATCGACGTGATCCGGGACGGGCGGGAAGCGGGTCTTTCCCGGAAAGATATTCTCCGTAATTTAGCGAAGTTGGAAGGCGTGTACGTTCCTTCCCTGTACGACGTGGAATACAACGAAGACGGCACCTTAAAATCCTTTGCGCCCAACGATCCCGCCGCGCCGAAAACGGTGAAAAAGCGGGTGGTGAAGGATTTGTCCTCCGCCGTGTACCCGGAAAATATCCCCGTGCCCTATACGGAAATCGTGCATGACCGCATGGTGCTGGAAATCATGCGGGGCTGTACCCGGGGCTGCCGCTTCTGCCAGGCGGGCATGCTGTACCGCCCGGTGCGGGAGCGCAGTATGGACAGGCTGCTGGAACTGGCGGACAAGCTGCAGCAGTCCACCGGCTACGAGGAAATGAGCCTTTCTTCCCTTTCCTCCGGGGACTTCACCTGCCTGCCCCAGCTGATCCAGGCTTTAATGGATCGGTACAAGGAAAAGCGGGTCAGCGTAAGCCTTCCCAGCATGCGCATCGACAACATCGTAAAGCAAAGTCTGGAAGAAACCCAGCAGGTGAAGAAATCGGGCCTCACCCTGGCCCCGGAGGCGGGCACCCAGCGCTTGCGGGACGTCATCAACAAGGGCGTCACCGAAGAAGACCTGATCCGCTCCGTCACCGACGCCTTTGAGTGCGGCTGGAGCAGCGTCAAGCTCTATTTCATGATGGGCCTGCCCACGGAAACGGACGAGGATTTACAGGGCATCGGCCATCTTGCCAAAAAGGTGGTGGACGCCTACTATTCCCTGCCCAAGGAAAAGCGCAGCAAAAACGGCGTGCGGGTGACGGCCTCGGCCAGCGTGTTCGTGCCCAAGCCCTTCACCCCCTTCCAGTGGGCCGCCCAGGACACCCTGGAAACGGTACACGAAAAGCAGGCGAAGCTAAGGCAGTATTTGAAGCTCAAAAACGTACACTTCAACTGGCACGAAAGCGAGCTTTCCCTGCTGGAAGCCTGCATTTCCCGTGGCGACCGCCGCATTTGCGACGTGATTTACGCCGCCTGGAAGCGGGGCTGCCGTCTGGACAGTTGGATGGAGCATTTCAAGTATGACCAATGGTTAGGGGCCTTTGCCGATTGCGGCCTGGACGTAGCTTTCTACGCCTACCGGGAGAGGCCCTACGACGAGCTGCTGCCCTGGCAGTTTATCGACGCAGGCGTCACCATGGCCTACCTGCAAAAGGAAAACGAAAAGGCCAAGCAGGTGAAAACCACTCCGGACTGCCGCCACGGCTGCAACGGCTGCGGCCTGCACACCTGGGGCGTGTGCGACTGGGTGAAGAATCCGCCGCTGAAGGGGAAAAAGCAGACCAGCGCGCCCTTAGCCGATTAAAGAAGAGTTGAGAGTTGGGAGTTGAGAGTTGAGATTTATATAGTTGAATGATTCGGAATCCGTTGTACAGACTATTTCATCTCAACTCTCAACTCTAAACTCTCAACTCTGATCTGATTTCTTGCTTCGCTTTTGAAAGGTTGTTTGAACAGCATGAAGATGATCGTCGTATTCGAGAAGTCCCCCCGCCTGCGCCTCATCGGCCACCTTGACCTGATGCGGGCCATGCAGCGGGCTTTGCGCCGCAGCGGCCTGCCGCTTCGCTATTCCCAGGGGTTCAATCCCCATATTTTGCTCACCTTCGCCGCGCCCCTTTCCGTGGGCATGCCGGGGAAGAGGGAAGTGATGGAGGTGCCCATCGAGGGGAAAATGACCGGGGAGGCGTTCTTGGAAAAGCTCTCCGCCGCCCTGCCGCCGGATTTACCGGCCATTTCCGCCGTGCCCGTAGACGACCGGCACCCCGCCCCCATGGCCCTGCTCACCGCCGCCATATATCAGGCGGAGCTGGAAACAGTGCCGGAGGGCTTTGCGGAAACGGTGGAAAGGTACCTTTCGCAAAAGGAAATCCCCGCCATCCGCAAAACCAAAACGGGCATGAAGCCCTGCGACCTCCGGCCCATGATCTACGGCCTGACCTTGAACGGCAACGCCCTCACCATGGTGCTGGCCCTGTGCGAAAGCGCTACCTGCAAGCCGGACTTACTGCTTTCCTCCCTGTTTGAGTTCGCTGGCGCGGAACGCCCCCGGGCGCTGATTACCCGCACCCAATTGCTGGGTGAAAAGGAGGGGGCGCTGGTGCCCCTGGAAACGCTATGAGCAAGCAGATTTTGATGGAAATCCGGGACGGGCAGCGGGAAATCGCCCTGATGGAGGAAAAACGTCTGCTGGCCTTTTTCCAGGATGCAGGAGGCGGCGTCGAAGCCGAGCAAATCTATTTGGGCGTGGTGGATCGCATCGTAAAAGGCATGGAAGCCTGTTTCGTGCGTTTGGGCAAAGATCAGATGGGCTTCCTGCCCTTTTCCGAGTGCAGGGAAAAACCGCGCTCCGGGGACAGGATTTTGGTGCAGGTGAAAAAGCCGCCCATCGGAGACAAAGCGCCCTACCTCACCGCCGATATCGCTTTAGCCGGGCGGTATGCGATCTTAACACCCTGCTCTGCTCGCTTCGCCGTGTCCCAAAAAATCACAGCGGAAGGGGAACGGGCGCGGCTAAAAAACATCGCCGCCAGGCTGGCCCCAGCGGGCTGCGGGCTGGTGATGCGCACGGAAAGCGCGGACGCGGCAGAAGAAGATATGGCCGCCGACGTAAACGCTTTATCCGCCGCCTGGAACGAAATTCAGGAAAAGCAGAAAACAGCACAGGCTCCCTGCCTCCTGAAAGGCCGGGAGGACGCGCTTGCCCGGCTCCTGCGGGACGAGCATGGGGAAATCTCCGAAATCCTAACCAACGCCCCGGAGGCCCTGCCGCCCCTGTCCCTCCCCGTGCGCTCCTGCGCAAACCCCTTCGACCTGTACAGCGTGCGGGCCAAGCTGGAAAAATCCATGCAGCGCAAGGTGTGGCTGGACTGTGGGGGCTATCTCATTATCGACCGGACGGAAGCCCTGACCGTCATCGACGTGAACAGCGGAAAATTCACCGGCGGCAAAACCGGCACGGAAAACACCTTTGTAAAGCTCAACGTGGAGGCGGCCCAGGAAACCGCCCGCATCCTGCGCTTGCGGAACGTTGGCGGCATCGTCATCATCGACTTTGTGGATATGCAGAGCGAGGACAGCCGCGCCGCCGTGCAGAAGGCCCTGGAAGACGCCCTCAGGGACGACCCGGTGAAGGCTGTGGTGCACGGGTTCACCACCTTGGGGCTGATGGAAATGACGAGGAAGAAAAATTAAAGTGGAAATTGAAAAGTGAAAAGTGGAAATATATCTTGTTGTCGTTATAATACCAAAATCGATTTCTCTTTTCACTTTCCACTTTTCACTTTCTTCGAGGAGGAACAAATCAGATGATAAACGAAAAGGCTGTCCGCGTTTCCCCGGAGGAAATGGCGGCCCAGCGGCAGTTTGCGAAAGAATTTGAAGCGCTGGCAGACAGACCGAAGACCTATCACATCGTCACCTACGGGTGCCAGATGAACGCCCATGATTCGGAAAAGTTAGCGGGCATGCTGGAGGAAATGGGGCTCACCGCCGCGCCCACCCGGGAGGAAGCGGATTTTGTGCTGCACAACACCTGCTGCATCCGGGACAACGCCGAGCGCAAAGCCCTGGGCAACGTGACGTGGCTCAAGGAGATCAAAAAGGAGCGCCCGGAAATGCTTATCGGGGTCTGCGGCTGCATGGTGCAGGAGCCGGGCATGGCGGAAAAAATTCTGCGCCAATACCCCTTCGTGGACGTGGCGTTCGGCACGGGTAACATTTATCAATTGCCCGAATTGCTGTACCGCGCCGCTTCCACCCGCCGCCGGACGGTAGCCGTGCCGGAGGAGCAAAGCACGCTCATCGAGGGGCTGCCCATCCGGCGGGAATCCCCCTTCCAGGCCTATGTGACCATCATGTACGGCTGCAACAATTTCTGCTCCTACTGCATTGTGCCCTACGTGCGGGGGCGGGAGCGCAGCCGCACTCCGGACGACATTCTGCGGGAGGTGGAAAGCCTGCAAAAGCAGGGCGTACAGGAAATCATGCTGCTGGGCCAGAACGTCAATTCCTACGGCAACGACGTGCCCGGCGGCCTCACCTTCCCCCAACTGCTGCATAAGGTTTCGGAAACCGGCATCCCCCGTATCCGCTTCATGACCAGCCACCCCAAGGATTTATCCGACGAATTGATCCGGGAAATGGCGGAAAATCCCGCCCTGTGCCGCCATTTGCACCTGCCCGTACAGAGCGGCAGCAACCGCATTTTGCAGACCATGAACCGGCGCTACACCCGGGAAAGCTATTTGGAAAAGGTGGAAAAGATCCGCAAAGCCGCCCCGGATGTGGGCCTGACCACGGACATCATCGTGGCTTTCCCCGGCGAAACGGACGCGGACTTTGAGGACACCATGGATTTGGCGCGCACCGTTCAGTACGACAGCGCCTTCACCTTCATCTATTCCCCCCGCACGGGCACCCGCGCCGCCGACATGCCGGGCCGCATCGACCCTGCGCTTGCCACGGAACGCATCGAGCGGCTCATCGCCCTCCAGGAGGAAATGACCCAGAAGCGCTTCGCGGAAATGATCGGGCAAACGGCGTCCGTCCTGGTCACCGGCGCTTCCAAACGGAACGAAAACCAGATCACCGGCAAAACCTCCCGGAACATCAGCGTCAACTTTGAAGGAAACGCCGGCTTGGTGGGCAAAATCGTGCCGGTGAAAATCACCGCAGCCAGCAAGACCACCCTCAAGGGAAAAATCATAGAAGGAGAATAACACAATGAGTCAGTCAGTCATCGAAAAGGCCAAAGAATTGGCGGGCGTCATCGCCCAGTCCCCGGAATACATCGCCATGCGGGCCACGGAGGACGCGGCGGGCCAGGACGAGCAATTGCAGGCCCTGTACAAAAAGTACGACGGCATCCACCGGGACATCGAGGAAATCACCCTGAAAAAGGAACCGGATTTCGACCAGATGGACGCTTTGGCCCGGGAGCTGGAAGAAGTGCACGGGCAGATCAAGGCCATGCCCATGTATCAAGCCCTCCAATCCGCCCGGAAGCAGTTTTCCGATATGATGGCCCAGGTGAACGGCGAGCTTTCCGCCGTCCTGAACCCGGGCGGAAATACCGGCGGCGGATGCAGCGGCAACTGCGCGGCCTGCGGCGGGTGCGGCTGACGGAAGAAACACCCTTGTTTTTATCGAATCCCGGGCTTTCCCTCCCGCCGGGTATCCGCACAAACAGTTCAGGATACACTCTAACAAATCATTCGGAAGGAAGATCATCATGCGCAAACCGCGGAAAAGAACCCTGGCGCTTCTGACGGCCCTGCTCCTGCTGTGCCTGCTGGCTTCGCCCCTCCCCGGCATCGCTTTCGGCGATTTCGACAGTGATTCGGACTGGGGCGGCGGTTCGGACTCGAGCGACAGTTCGGACAGTTATTCCAGTTGGAGCTCGAGCAGCGATTCGAGCAGCGATTCGGATCGGGACAGCAGCGAGGTTTTGGCCATTGTGGTCATAATTGCACTCATTGGAATAAGAATTATCATAGGCAACCTCCAATAACCTCCGATATTAGGTTGCGTCGGCCAATTTTCCGTGCGTAAGCGCGGCCAAGGTGCTCAAAGCGGCGAAAAGTTGAGAATA